>UQJC01000003.1 GCA_900541335.1 uncultured Prevotella sp. | reverse complement strand
GTCGGAATGAGGCGACTCGAACGCCCGACCCCTACGTCCCGAACGTAGTGCGCTACCAACTGCGCTACTTTCCGATTGCGGTGCAAAAGTAGGGCTTTTCTTTTACGTGCCAAAACTTTACGCCGTTTTTCTTTAATAGGAAATGATATTTACGCAAGCAAAGGCGGAAAGTAAATGTGCTTGTCTTGGATTTACCCTCACAAACAAACATCTTCCATTATGGGGTTGCTCATTATGAAACCAGCAACGAAGCGGAAATCCACAACAGACAAAAAAAGGCTGACACTGCCCGAATCAGATCGACGCAGCGTCAGCCTCATCTTATATTGTCAGTTTCAAATAATGTCGTCTGACTCGCCGTGCGGCGTACGACACTTAAGCGTGACGGTAATCAGCCAAATCATCGAGTGTTAATCCCATCACAAAGGCATGATGCTTTGCTACTTCGGCTTCTACGAAGCGAGCATAAACGCGCGCACTCTTGTCGAAGAGTTCAGCACTACGCGTAGCATTGGCAAGAAGGAGGTGAAGCATGATGACATCGGCTGCCATTTCAACTAAATGACGGGCACAAAGATCATGGTACTCTGCGTTGGCAGCTTCCTTCACACGGTTAACAGCTTCCTCGAAACGGTCGGCAAGCACCTTTGCACGAGCCTGGAGAGGCTTCATGGCTTCGCTCACTTCGGCTGCTTCGAACTCACGCATCTGTGCTAGATAAGAACCATTGGTCACGTAACGGATAGCAGCTACCACCTGTAACTGGGTTGTACCTTCATAGATAGAAGTAATGCGGGCATCGCGGTAATAACGCTGGATGGGGTAATCCATCATGAAGCCCGAACCACCGTGAATCTGCAACGCATCGTAGGTGTTTTGGTTACAGTATTCTGAATTCATACCCTTGGCTAGCGGCGTCAAGGAGTCAGCCAACTTGCTGTACTTCTTCTGTTCGGCACGCTCATCAGCCTCGAGCTTGCGTTCACGGGCAATGTCATCCAATGCCTTATATACATCGACATAACGAGCGCACTGATAAAGCAGGGCACGACCGGCATCGAGCTTTGCCTTCATCAAGGCAAGCATATCATACACGGCGGGAAACTCAATGATGGGTTTACCAAACTGCTCACGGTCGCGGGCATAGGCCAAGCCCTCATTGTAAGCGGCTTGCGAAATACCTACACTCTGAGCAGCAATACCCAGACGGGCACCGTTCATCAAAGCCATCACATACTTAATCAGACCCATCTTGCGGTCACCACAGAGCTCTGCCTTGGCATTCTTGTAAACGAGTTCACAAGTAGGTGAACCGTGAATACCGAGTTTGTTTTCGATGCGACGCACATTGACTCCTCCACTTCGCTTGTCGTAGATAAACATGGAGAGTCCACGACCGTCAGTCGTTCCTTCTTCCGAACGAGCCAGTACGAGATGAAGATCTGCATCACCATTGGTAATGAATCGCTTCACACCGTTGAGCAACCAGCAACCTTCTTCTTCGCTGTAAGTAGCCTTGAGCATGACACTCTGAAGGTCAGAACCTGCATCGGGTTCGGTCAAGTCCATCGACATGGTTTCACCGGCACAAATACGCGGAATGAAACGGCTGTGCTGATCTTCGTTACCAAACTCATAGAGCGTCTCGATGCAGTCCTGCAAACTCCAAATGTTACCAAAGCCTGCGTCACTGGCAGCTACAAGTTCGGCACACATGGTATAAGGCATAATGGGGAAGTTAAGACCGCCATACTTACGCGGCATGGTCATACCGTTAAGTCCCGCCTTAACCATGGCATCAAGGTTGGCCGCCGTGCCCGAAGCATAGCGCACGCGGTCGCCTTCGTGGTGAGGACCTTCAAGGTCTACACCTTCTGCATTGTCGGCAATGGTCGTGCCTGCCAACTCACCCGTGATGTCAAGCACACGGTCATAGTTATCCATCGCGTCGTCAAAGTCGAGCGGCGCATAATCGTAAGCATCCTTGTCACGGAAATTTCTTTCCTTCAGTTCCACGATACGCTTCATCAGCGGATGGTTCAGCTCAAAGCGCAGTTCGGCGTGGTCCGTATAATTGTTAGCCATAATGGTATTCCTCCGTTACTTGCTGTTTTCCTTGTAATATTTGATCATCTTGGGCACGACCTCTTCCACACTACCCGTAATGATGTAGTCGGCAATCTGGTTAATCGGGGCTTCGGGGTCGGTATTGATAGAAATCACAATGCCACTTTCCTTCATACCCGCTACGTGCTGAATGGCACCACTGATACCGCAGGCGATGTAAACCTTCGGACGCACGGTAACACCCGTCTGGCCAATCTGAAGGTCGTGTGAACAATAACCGGCATCGACAGCGGCACGGCTTGCACCGACTTCACCATGAAGTTCGTGAGCCAATTTACGGAGGAGGTCAAAACCTTCCTTCGAACCCACACCATAACCACCGGCTACAACAATGGGAGCCCCCTTGAGGTTGTTGTCTGCTTTTTCAACGTGACGCTCAATAACGCGCACCACATAGTCGGTTTCGGGAACAAACTTGGCTACATCTTCATAAACAATTTCGCCATTGTAATACTCAGCAACCTTTTCAGCCTTCATCACACCCGAACGAACGGTTGCCATCTGCGGACGGTGATCGGGGTTGACAATCGTTGCCACAATGTTACCGCCAAAGGCCGGACGAATCTGATAGAGCAAACCTTCGTAATGTTTACCGCTCTTCTTATCGTCATAGTCACCTATTTCAAGAGCGGTGCAGTCTGCAGTCAAACCACTGGTAAGGGAGGACGATACGCGCGGACCGAGGTCACGACCAATCACCGTTGCGCCCATGAGACAAATCTGAGGCTTTTCCTGCTTGAAGAGGTTCACGAGAATGCTCGTATGAGGCTTGGAGGTATAAGGATAAAGTCCTTCGGCATCGAACACATGGAGCTTGTCTACTCCGTAAGAAAGGATATCCTTCTCTACTTTTCCCGTAATGCCGTAACCTGCGGCAACGGCTTCGAGTTGCACACCGAGTTCGTCGGCGAGTTTACGTCCTTTGGTCAGAAGTTCAAAGGAGACTTCCTCTACCGTATATTGATCGATTTCGCAATAAACGAATACATTATTCATAGTACACTCTGCTTGTTTATCCAATGGTATGGCTGTCCAACAATTCTTTTACCAAACTCTCCACATCGCTGTCGGCTGCGGTGAGTCGCTTGCTCTCCTTCGCCTTAAACACGATGTTCTGAACGGCTTTCACCTTGGTCGGCGAACCAGAAAGTCCGCACTGTTCCAAGTCACCGTCGACATCAGCCACGCTCCATTGCGTCACGTTGAGGTAGGGCTTCTTCTCGTATTCTTCTGCATAAGGCAAGTTGCCGTCAGCCGGACGTTCGAGGGGAGCCAACGCACGCTTATACTTCATCACGAGTTTAGCATTACGCGGACGACAAGGCGCAGCATTGCCATTAACAGTAAGGAGAATGGGGAGCGGAGCTTCTACACGTTCCATACCGCCATCAATGTGACGGACAACGCGAATCTTGCCTTCCTTCACGCTTTCGATAGCCGTTACATACGTAACTTGATTGAGGTCGAGCTTCTGAGCTACCTGCGGACCGACCTGGGCGGTATCACCGTCAATGGCCTGACGACCACCAATCACGATGTCGGGCATGCCAATCTTACGAATGGCCTGTGCCAAAGCATAGCTTGTGGCGAGCGTATCGGCACCGGCAAAGGCACGATCGGTCAACAAAAAACCACCGTCTGCACCACGATACAAACCTTCGCGAATCACTTCAGTGGCACGCGGGGGTCCCATCGTAAGGATGTGGACAGTGGAACCAGGATGTTCATCTTTAAGGCGGAGCGCCTGCTCAAGGGCGTTCAAATCTTCGGGGTTGAAGATGGCAGGCAGGGCGGCACGGTTGACCGTACCCTCGGGTGTCATGGCATCTTTGCCCACATTGCGAGTGTCGGGTACTTGCTTGGCAAGCACTACTATTTTCAAACTCATTATTTATATTGATTTATGGGATTAGTTCGAAAAATGTTGCGCAGTGTTCTCCACACATACATAAAATAAAATATGCAGATAGAGGGATGGAAAAGTACATGGAGCGAACGCAGCGGAAGCCCCGTATGTTGCTATCTACGCGGCGCAAAAGTACATTTTTTATCAAGAGTGCGACGGAGTAAGCCCTCCTTTTTGCGCAATTTGTTAGGACAAAGTGCTAAACAAGGACAGAACGTAAGAGAAAACAAAGGGGAACGAAAGCCTCTCTATCTCATATTTAATACCTTTGCGCTTTCATTCGTAAGTAGGTGTTCAAAAATAACTTTGAGCACCTATTTTAAAATCATCCCTATGCTCAACGAACAAAAGAACTTTATCAATGCGTTGGAACGCTTCATTCAAAACGAGCTGAAAGCAAGTGGAGAACCTGCCGACTACAACAATCATGCGATTGAAATCATCGATGCACGCAACCACCTCTTCCGCAACGTCGGGATACACAGAACCGACGAAGCATGCGGCATCTTTGCGATTCGCTCGCTTTGCCACATAGACGAAGATTCGATGGAAATGGTTCCCGACCGCCAACGACTGGCGGCACTGGCTCGAGAATTCGGACTGACTTCGGACTGACGCAGCTGGTCTAATCAGCGGCCCATTCTTTGTCCCCTGTCAGCCCACACGACTTGAAAACAGATTAAACATCACTCCCTATCAGTAAAAACTACCCTCCTATGAATAATCAACCCAACCAACCGATGGAGACCGAGGCTGTTTATCACCACCGTCTCCCCATTCAGATACGATTCAACGATGTCGACCGCTACGGTCACGTCAACAACAATGCCTACTTTGCCTATTACGACCTGGGCAAACAGGAATACTTACAAAATGTGCTGAAGGTAGATTACCGCAGTTCAGAGATTGTGCCTGTCATTGCCAATATCAATGCAGACTTTATCTTCCCCATCTTCTATGGAGATGAGATTGTCATCGAAACACGAGTTTCACACATCGGCACCAAGAGCTTCACCTTGCAACAACGTGCACTCAACTTAAAGACCAATCTCGTCGTATGCCAATGTACCACGGTAATGGTTTGTTTCAACCTGAAGACACAGGAGTCAGCTGAAATGCCAACGAACTACCGCGAAGCTATTGAACACTTTGAAGGTTAACAAGTGGCTGTCGATGAGCGTTCGCTATAAACTCCTTAACCGCATAATCCCATAACCGCATTTCCCATGCAAACCCTTCTCTTTACCCATCATACTGATGCAGCGCTTCAACGTCTCTGCCAAGACCTGCATCCAGACCGCATTTTTGTATTGACCGACACGACGACACACGAACTCTGCCTGCCCCTACTCAAGGAATGCTCGGCTTTGACCGATGCTTACGAAATCGTGATTGGAGCGACCGATGCGCACAAAGACCTCGACACCTTAGCCCACGTATGGAAAGAACTGGGCGAACACGGTGGTTCACGTCACTCGCTGCTCATCAATTTAGGTGGAGGCATGGTGACCGACTTGGGCGGCTTTGCAGCTGCCACCTTCAAGCGCGGCATTCGTTTTATCAACATTCCGACAACCTTGCTCTCAATGGTTGATGCCGCTGTCGGCGGAAAGACGGGCATTAACTTCAACGGACTGAAAAACGAAATCGGCAACTTCTGCGAAAGCAAAGCGGTCATTATTGATACCACCTTCCTGCGTACACTCGACACGGAAAACCTGCGCTCGGGTTATGCCGAGATGCTGAAACATGCACTCTTGGAAAACGAAGCCATGTGGGCAGACCATTTGAAATTTGACTTTTCATGTCCGGACTATGACCACCTGCAACAACTTGTAGAACAAAGCGTGCGCACCAAGCAACGCATTGTAACGGAAGACCCACACGAGCTCGGGTTACGCAAGGCACTCAACCTCGGCCACACCGTAGGCCATGCCTTCGAAAGTTTGGCTTTGGAACAAAACCGTCCCGTACTTCACGGTTATGCTGTTGCCTGGGGCATGGTCTGCGAACTCTTCCTCAGTGTGCTCACAACAGGATTTCCTACGGAGAAGATGCGCCAAACGGTTACGTTCATCCGTGAAGTGTATGGCCCCTTTGCCTTTACTTGCAAGGACTACGAGCGGCTGTATGCCCTCATGCAACACGACAAAAAGAATGAAGGCGGCCACATCAACTTTACCTTACTCGGTGGCATTGGCGACATTCGCCTTAACCAACACCTTGCGCGCGAAGCGGTGCTGGACAGCTTGGACTTCCTGCGCGAAGGTTAATGCAAGGCGACGTGTGACGGGCGAACCCCTCCTGCTTTTCCCCCAGTCTGCCAACGATTCATTTTCCTCAACTTCCCTCTCATGTTCATTCCCCCTTCTCTTCATCGCGTGCTCAGTCGTATGCTGTCCTTACTGATCATCTTTCTGATGCTCTCGGCAGCAGCGGTATGGACGCGCCACCTCTACGGACGACCTATCGGCCAACAGAGTGCACAGCCACCTACGACAAGCCGTATGCCCCCTGCGACACTATTAAAGGCCTTACAGCTCGATGCGGACAACGTGCAACTCATCGCCTGCGATTCGGCTTCCTGGCAAGTGGTTTCTAAGGAGAATCAGCAGCTGGGCACCCTCATCAGTTCGGCACCTTACGCTTCGCAAGTGAAAGGCTTTGCCGGACCGACGCCCCTGTTTCTCTTCCTGGATACTTCAGGAAAAATCCAAGCCATTACTTCCGGAGAGAATGCCGAAACCCCAGACTTCTTTCGTCGGGCGCAGGAAAGCCTCCTACCCCACTGGCTCGGACTAACTGCTGAAGCAGGAGCAAACCTACAAGTTGATGCGGTCAGCGGAGCCACCTTCTCAAGCAGGGCGATTATCGAAAACATTCGACAGACGTTGCAAGCTCGCGCAGTCGCCCAGCAACAAACGGGGCAAACTCCCGTCATTGGTTGGGGGCGCACGGCGGCCGTTCTATCGGTATTACTCTTCGGCATCTTTACTGCCTGGCGATTGCGCGGTAACCGAATGGCACGGCTGGTTGTCCTTGTGCTCAACGTGGGCGTACTCGGCTTTTGGTGCGGACAGTTTCTTTCGCTTTCACTTCTTCGCGGTTGGATAGCCCACGGACTCGACCCGCTTGCATACCTGCCAACCCTTGCGGTCTTGTTCACAGCCTTACTCCTCCCGTTCCTGGGTAAGAAGCATTACTATTGCACCTGGGTATGTCCCTTCGGCAGTCTGCAAGAACTGACAGCCCGATTGCCACTCCCTAAAATACAGGTTTCGCCCTCAGTCTATCGCTGGATGAAGCGCATACGCTGGACCGCGCTTGCCCTTCTACTGCTGTTGCTGTGGACGGGATTGGGTGGCTTCTTGCTGGACTACGAACCATTTACAGCCTTTCTCGTCACGACCGTTTCACCCGTTGTACTCATCTTAGGTGCCCTCTTTATCCTGAGCAGCTGCTTTGTGCCCCGCCTTTGGTGTCACAGCCTTTGTCCCATGGGTGCCCTGCTCGACCTGTCCGACCAATAAGTAATCTGCGTTGTTATGAACAAGTATAAACTCGTATCCCTCGTGCTGACCGTGGCCTTGCTCGCCACCTTGGTCCGCCTCGTCTTTCAACTAGAAGCTCAACCCGATGCCCAACCCATCAACCGGGCTGAGGTGGTCTTTCAAAATATCTTGGCACGCAAAAGTGTCCGTTCGTTTACGGACGAACCCGTGCGCCGCTCCCAACTGGACACTTTACTCCGCGCCGCCATGGCGGCACCTACTGGTCGCGACATGCGCCCTTGGAAATTCATCGTACTGGATGAACGCGCCACGATGGATACTCTGGCCGCTCAATTGCCCTATGCCCAAATGCTGAAAGAGGCACCTGCGGCAATCTTAGTTTGCGGCGACCTTTCAATTAAGGGAAGGGACGGAAAACCTTCGGGCAACTGGACCTTTGACTGCTCGGCAGCCAGTGAGAACCTGCTACTTGCGGCAGAAGCTTTGGGACTGGGAGCCGTGTGGACGGGTGTTCACCCCTACGAAGACCGGGTACAGGCTGTGCGCACCGCGCTTCAACTGCCTGACTACATCGTACCGCTCAATCTGATTCCTATTGGACACCCCAAGGGCGATCCGAAGCCCAAGGATAAATACAACGCAGACAATATTCACTTCAACGGTTGGTAAATGTGGCCTCATAGTGTAAGAATACACATTGAGCACCTAACAATGTGGCCTCGTCACCGACGAGAACACATTACGACCTACAAATGTGGCCTCGTCACCGACAAGAACACATTATGACCTACAAATGTGGCCTCGTCACCGACGCAGCCACATAGTTGACTACAATTCGACTCGTTAGCTTACTACCCATGCCTTCTGAGTGCAATAATCAAGCATTCTGCGCTTTACCCACCTTTTCAAACTCCTACTTATAAAGCTCCACTAAAAACATTACTCATCATGTCGCCCACCCTTCTTGGCGTTTTATTCGCCCTTGCCGCTGCCATTTGCTACGGATTTATCCCCTTCTTTACCCTTCCCCTCAAGGAAGCTGCCTCGACAGCCAACTTCATGCCCGACCCCTCGATTCTCTTTTACCGCTTTGGCTTCGCCTCCCTCGTTATCGGTGCTTTCATGCTCTACCGCCGCAAGAGTTTCAAGGTCAATCGCGGTGAAGTGGTTTCCTTGATTTATTTGGCATTCATCTCCGATGGCTCCGCCCTCTTCCTGATAGACAGTTATAATTATATGCCAAGTGGTATCGCAACAACGCTTCACTTCTTCTACCCCGTTGTCACTGCACTCATCATGATGACCTTCTACCACGAAGCACGCCAGCTCAGCACCCTCCTGGCCATTGGTATGGCTGTGGTCGGGGTCGGCATTCTTTCGTGGGACCCCACGGGAAGCATGAGCCTCAAGGGCGTCATCATTGCCCTCATCTCGGCAGTCTGCTATGCGCTTTACCTCATTCGTGTCAACCGTTCACGGGCGGCGCAACTGGAAAGTACCAAACTGGTGTTCTATGTGATGTTTATCGGCGCCCTCATCTTTGGTGCAGAGGCCCTGCGTCAGGGGGCCTTCCGCCCAATTCAGACCACCCTGCAAGCCACCAACTTGGTATCACTTGCCCTCATCTGTACGGTGACGACCAACATTTGTTTGGTGCTTGCCGTTAAGCGCATCGGCAGTACGATGACTGCAGTCATTGGTGCACTCGAACCGCTCACCGCCGTTATCATCGGTTGCACCCTGCTTCACGAAGCCTTTACCTGGCAAGTACTAACGGGCATCTGCCTCATCATCCCGGCTGTGATGATCATTATTTGGACTCGCCGTCGCTAACCCTTGAGTGCAAACGGATGATTCCTCCTTTACGAAGGTGCTTTAACCGCGTGTTAAAGCACCTTCGTTGTGTTATAGACCTTACACCCAGCCCTCGGAACATGACTTAACGGGTGTGAAATTTGGTCAGACTGCACATGTTTCGTACTTTTGCGCAGAATTATTAAACCGAGCGGCTTTATCTTCCCTTTCAAAGAGGATGCGGCAAAAGTACGGCCCACAGATACAGCCCCTCACAATCCCCATTTATATCGTTATGACTCACAACTTATTGCAAGGCAAGCGCGGCATCATCTTTGGTGCACTCAACGAAGACTCTATCGCCTGGAAGGTAGCTGTTAAGGCTGCTCAGGAAGGTGCTCAGATTACGCTGAGCAACACGCCGATGGCGCTCCGCATGGGTACGCTCGATAAACTCGCGGAACAAATCGGTGCGACCGTCATTCCCGCTGATGCTACCAGCGTAGAGGACCTTGAAAAAGTATTTGCCCAGTCTATGGAAGTGCTCGGTGGCAAGGTGGACTTTGTACTTCACTCTATCGGCATGAGCCCCAACGTGCGTAAGCACCGCCGTTACGATGACCTCGACTACGGTTATCTGCAAAAGACGCTTGATATCTCTGCCATCTCATTCCACAAAATGCTCCAGGTTGCCAAGAAGATGGATGCCATTGCTGAATACGGTTCAGTAATTGCCTTGAGCTACGTGGCAGCTCAGCGTACCTTCTTCGGTTACAACGACATGGCTGACGCTAAGAGCATGCTCGAAAGCATTGCTCGCTCCTTCGGTTACATCTATGGTCGTGAGAAGCACGTACGTATCAACACCATCTCTCAGAGCCCCACGGCTACGACTGCCGGTAAGGGTATCAAGGACATGGACAACCTCATGGACTTCGCTGACAAGATGTCTCCCCTTGGCAACGCTAACGCAGAGGAATGTGCTGACTACTGTGTGATGATGTTCTCTGACTTCACTCGTAAGGTGACAATGCAGAACCTCTACCACGATGGCGGTTTCTCTTGCATGGGTATGAGCCTCCGCGCTATGAACCAGTATGCCAAAGACCTCAAGCCTTACGAGGACGAAAATGGTAAGGTGATTTACGGCTAATCTGCACGATTAGGCTATAAACGACAAAAAGACTTCTGTTGAGCTACTAAACTCAACAGAAGTCTTTTTCTTTGATAGAAGAAGCACAGCGGAAGTCAGAACCACACGAAGCGACGTTTCAATCTACCAACGATTTGACGCGCGGCCGCCAAGTCGCGCTCTCGCAATTGCGGATGGACTTTGGTTCCACTTCGCACCAACTGACCAACGACACGAAATCCACTCCACTTTAACACGGCGCGCAAAGAACGAAGCGTACCGCTGGTTTGATCAAACAGGAAATTGAAGGGATAAGGCGTGGAAGCTGTCACTACGAGAAGAGCGCGTTTACCCCGATGCAGAGGGCGCGGTAAACGTCCCGCACTGTCGTCCATCAAGCCATAAACCAAACGATCGAAAAGCACTTTTAAACTTCCAGGCATATTGGCCCAATAACAGGGAGCTCCAATGACCAAAGCATCGGCTTCCTTCAAAGCTTGCAATACTTGCTGCGCATCGTCAACGGGTAAGACACAGCGACGCAAACTGCGGCACTGCATGCAACCGCAACAAGGTTGAACCTTCAAGTCGCTTACCTGAATCAAACGGGTCTGCATGCCTTGACGTTCGGCCTCTTCCTGCATCGCCATCAACAACTGGGCTACCTTTCCCTGCCGATGGGGACTGCCATTGAGAAGAACTACTTTCATAGAAGAATAGAGAGTTACGAAGAAAGAAATGAAGAAGAGAGTACACAAAGGAACTAAAGCCATGCTTAACCGCAAAAAAATCGTTAGGAAAAATCTCAGCAAACGCAACGGTAGGGGCATTCTATCACTATCTTTGCAGGCAATGAATCCGCTCTGCGGAATACTGACGATTTCAAGCCTCAACGAGAAGCCTCTTCCCATTATACCGGCAAGAAATCGCGGTAATTTAACCCCATACAACTCTCTATGTTTGCTATTATCATCAATGCCGTGGCTGTCGTATTGGGCAGTGCCATCGGCGCGCTTTTTAGGAAAAGCATCAGTGAAAAGTACATCAACGTGATGAACACGGCCATGGGACTTTGTGCCCTGGTGCTGGGTATCAATGTGGCAATCGGAAGTATGCAGAAGACCCAATACCCGGTGCTCTTTATCTTCTGTCTTTCGATTGGCGGTCTGGTCGGAACGGTACTTAAACTCGACCAACGCATGGACGTGGCTACCCGAAAGATTTCGACAACCAACCTTGCTGAAGGCATCACAACAGCCATTCTGCTTTGTTGTGTCGGCACTCTTGCCATGATGGGCCCCGTCATGAGTGCCCTTTACGGGGACAACACTTACCTCATGACTGCGGCCACGCTCAACCTCGTTACGATGATTGTACTGGCCTCATCCTACGGTTTTGGTACGGCACTGACCGCCATTGTCGTATTTATTTGGATGACCAGCATCTATGGTATCGCGATGTTATCACGTAACTTTATTTCGGATGAATTAATCAGTGAGGTATCACTCGTCGGTGGCATACTGATTGCGGCCTCAGGTTTAGGCATACTCCACATCAAGGACTGCAAAACCATCAACCTGCTTCCTGCACTCTTCATGCCCATGATATTCTTTGCGCTCAAAGCACTCTTTTTCTAACCTTCTTGCTGCTAACCGCTTATGAAAAAGAACATCCTAACCCTTACGTTCTGCCTGGCGACCCTCTGCCTTACGGGTTGTCGGGGCAAACAGACTTCTGATCCGACATCGAGCAAGGACACGGTTGAGCTCAACGCTAACACGGTTCCGTCTTCGCTGGATTCTGTGGCAGACCAGCCTGACTTGCCCACTCAAGATAAACTGAATACGATTCAGCGCGAACGTACCTTCCGTACCAATGAACAAGAAGAAGGCTATGACAATTACCTCTATTGTACAAACTCACTTCAAGTAGAATGGCCCGAAGCCATAGCGCATTGCGGCAATATCAAGCCTTTGCAGGATTCACTCTTGGTTCACCTGTTCAACGCACCGCGCGCCAAGACCTTTGAAAAAGCGGCTGAATACTTCTTAAGCCGTCCGCTGTTCTTGGAATTCGAAATCAACTCGCCTTATAAGGTCATCAACCCCAACAAGATTAAGTACGACGAAGGCACAAACAAATGGCGAACGCATGTAAGCGCAGAGCTTGCCATGACCTCACCAGAACTGGCAGTCTTCCGCATCATGAAAAGTGGCTACTCGGGCGGTGCACATGGATGGTACGGCGCTACTTACCTGATATTCGATAAACAAGCTTCACGCATCTGGTCGATACAGGATGCCTTTCTGCCCCAAAAGCGTAAGCAACTCCTCCGTCTGGTCAATCGCCGCATAGAAAAACGTATCAAACAAAACACGGCACTCTTACCTGCCACGGCTCTGACAACTTTTTATCCGAATAAGCAAGGAATCACCTTTGTATTCCAACCCTACGAGGTTGCCAGCTATGCGGAAGGCATTGTAGAAATCAACGTGCCTTACGCCGAACTAACCGGCATGCTGCATCCGGACTTCAAGGCCTGTCTGCAACATCCAGACCGCTTCCACTTCCTGCAGAAGTCTAGCCATTAACAGAGAAATCAAACGAAGAGCCACACAGAGATAGTCTCGCTATGTGGCAAAACAATAATCCCCGCACCTTCGCTGTGAAAGTGCGGGGATTTTCTGTTCAGCTATTAGCCTAACGCATCAGATGGTGACCATAGTAGCTCCGTAACCGTATTCACGGAAAGAAGCGTCCTGATAGCGACATTGAGGATAATGAACACGCAGTTCGCGCAGGATGGCTTGACGAAGCACACCGTCTCCCTTACCATGAATAAAGACGATACGACGACCTTTGTGCTTGAGATGCTCATTCATCGTATCACGAAAAACTTTGAGCTGATACTCTAAAATATCTCGCGACTCTAATCCGGAAAAGGTGTCCAGCAATTCACTGGCATGCAGGTCTACTTCGACCAGGGCATTCTTATCCTTCTTCTGCTGATTACGGGCGGCACGACGTCCGGCTCCCGACTGCAACGGATTATTCTCTTCTGCTTCGTTGTGGGGCATCAAAGCCTCGCGCAGTTCGTCTGCATCTACTTGAATGCCTTTCACAGGAAGATCGTCCTTTACTAAGTCCATGACGTAAGCTGGCACCGTGAAAAAGGCTGATTCGCGGAAACTGTGCAACTTATAAAACTTCGTACCGTCTACGTGAACACGAACCTGCAATGGCGACTTGGGCAAGAAGGCTTTGCCGCGTTTGTAGGCAATCGTGTGGAGTACCAAGTTCTCCCACTCTTGCAAGGCTTCATGACGGAATTCTTCCAAGAAGAACTTGGTATTGGGCATCAACTCGCCCTCGTAACGCAACGTGGCGGTCTGCCCTTCGATTGCAAACAGCGTGTAATGAATATAGTAATTGGAATCGTTGACGAGGTAAGCCTCAAAAGCCGTTTCGGACAGCGTCTTGACATTTGCCGGAACAAAGGCAAGGCTTAAATTGAGCACATCTGCTCCGCGACGTTCCTGCGCCATGGGACGGTAGGACATTTCACGGTCAGCCAGGTCAACTTCTTCCTCTTCTTCCTCCTCGTCGGTTACAGCCAAGGCTTGCTTCACCGATGTAGTAGGACGCTCTTCCGTTTCTTCTGTTGCACGCTTTTTGGGGGTCTTTACCTTACGTGCCAAATTATAATCGTCGGTTTCGATAACCACTACGTCTTTACGCAAAGTGGGAATTTCGAAACCATCTTCATCACAAACAAGGACGGTCTGCTTATCGGGAAATCCGGTAATGGTACCGCCGCCCACATCGTTGAGAAATCGTACTTTATCTCCGAGTTTCATAGGAATGAGATTATAGGAGAATGGAGTCCTTAGGTTAGCTATTGCCAAAGAATAAAGGATGCATGATACCTCTCTGACCTTTCACCTAAAGACTCCGTTCTCGAAAAAATTACTTCTGCATTTCAACAATCTGCGTAGCAGGCATTTCCTGATTACGACGCTCCGTTTCCTTTACGACAGCTTCTGCCAAATTGCGGAAAGCCAAAGCAGTCATCGTATCTTCACGCGTAGCGGCAGGTTCACCTTCGTCACCACTTTCACAGATGCTTTGTACAATAGGAATTTGTCCGAGCAAAGGAACTTGCATTTCTTCAGCCAATCGTTTGACGCCTTCACGACCAAAGAGGTAGTACTTATTCTCGGGTAATTCGGCAGGCGTAAACCAAGCCATATTTTCTACCATACCCAAGATAGGCACATTGACCTTGTCATTGCGATACATATCAATACCCTTGCGTGCATCGGCTAAAGCTACAGCCTGCGGGGTGCTGACAATGACTGCACCCGTAATTGCCAGATTCTGAAGCAAGGTCAAGTGAATGTCTGAAGTTCCCGGAGGGGTATCGAGTACAAAATAATCGAGTTCTCCCCAATCGGCATCAGCGATGAGTTGTTTCAAGGCGTTGGAAGCCATACCACCACGCCAAAGGGTTGCTGTGTCGGGATTGACAAAGAAACCAATTGAGAGCACCTTTACACCATATTTCAATGCAGGGATGAGCAACTGACGACCATCCTTCATTTCTGCAAAGATACGCTCTGCCTCGAGGTGGAACATCTTGGGTACGGAAGGTCCAAATATATCGGCATCAAGCAAACCGACTTTATAACCCAACTGTGCCAAAGCTACAGCTAAGTTGGCGGCTACCGTACTCTTACCTACCCCACCCTTGCCAGAACTTACGGCAATGACATTCTTAACCTGGGGCAACATTTTACCAGGTTCCGGACGGGCGGCTTGAAGGGTCTTAGTCTTAATTTCAACTACAACCGAAGGATCCACATAGGTATGAATAGCTGCTTCAGCTGCCTTCAAGACGGATTTCATAAAGGGATCGGTACTCTTTTCAAAAATCAAAGAGAAGGATACATGCAAACCATCAATGCGGAGGTCATCCTCCATCATCTCGGCTTCGATAAGATTCTTTCCTGTACCCGGATAACGCACTGTTGCAAGGGCATCGGTAATGAGTTTGGGATATAATTGAAGCATAGGATTGTGAGAAGTTATGAGGTTAAGGAGGTAAAGGTTTATGAGGATTATACGAAGTGGGACGGTTCAGCTTCTACTGCCAACTACGTTCTAATTACTTAGCATGCGAAAGTCCGCTACGCTTTGAACGATTGTAACTGCGGTAGTCATCCAGTTCGATTTCAACATCGGGCTCAACTAATTCCCCTTGTTGCGGAAGAGCAAACTTCAAGTACTTGATGGTCAACCCACGGGCAATCCATTGTTGCTCGTAATAAGTTTGAATGCCAAGTATCTGTCGCACTTCGGTATCGGTTTCAGCTTCCAACGTATGGTATAAATCGTCTGTACGGAATTGCACAGGTAACTGGTTGGCTTCAACCATGTAGTTGGTATAAGTAAAGAGGAAACGGCTGTCGGTCTTGAGATGAATCAAACCACCGTCTACCAAGAAACGACGATAACGTGCCAGGAAGTGGGTTGAAGTCAAACGCTTTGTGACTTTCTTCATCTGTGGATCGGAGAAGGTCAGCCAAATTTCAGCGACTTCGCCCTCAGCAAAGAAACGGTCGATAAACTCGATATGCGTACGAAGGAAGGCCACGTTGGACAATCCCTCTTGAAGCGATTCGGTTGCTCCCGTCCACATACGCGCTCCTTTGATGTCTACACCGATAAAATTCTTATCCGGAAAGAGACGGGCAAGTCCGACGGTATATTCTCCACGACCACATCCCAATTCCAACACAATCGGGTTGTCATTATGGAAGAAATCACTGCCCCATTTACCACGCATGGGAAAGGGAGTTGGATCCGTAGCTACGGCTCCGGCTTGAAAGACATGGGGATATTGTTCCATGTCAGCAAATTTCGAAAGTTTATTCTTGCTCATGATCGAGTAGTTTTTTTACGTCGGCTTCCGCCTTTTGCAATTTATCATTACAGAATCGAAGCAGCTCTTGGGCTTCAGCCAGTTGTTCGGTCAGCGTATCGAGTGCTACATGGTTTTGCTCAAAACCACTGACTATGCTTTCCAGCCGTTGCATGGCTTCTTCGTAAGTCATATTCTTCTTCATATCATTCATTTTGGGGTTTGGAAGACTCCTGTACTACACTCTGCACACTGCCTTCAGCCAAACGCGTTTCCAGAATATCACCAGGTCGAAGGGATGCTGCGCTACGAATGGGCTTTCCGTGCTTGAGCGTGATACTGAATCCCATAGCCAAAATGCGTTCTGGACCAGCCAGTCGCAACGAGCGTTCTATCAAGGTGTGTTGGTCATGCTTCCGCTGAAAATAGCGTTCAAGAGCCAAAGGAATACGAGGCAAAAGAGCCTCCATTTGCTGATGTCTCAGCTGTAAGTCTAACCGTACGGCACTCTGTAAAGCAACCGACTGCCTGGTTAATTGTTCCCGTTGACGGGAAAAGAATTGGGTCGACGCAATGGCGTAACGATGAGCGAGTAGCTGATACATCCGACGTTGCATTGCAAGCTGTTGAGAAACTGCTAAAGTTAAATGTGAGGCCACTCGCTCTTGCCGTTGCCCTTCTGTGTGCAGACGCTGCCGTACCGCCTCAACTAAACGACGACGAAGGTCGTCTACTTGCGCCATTTCCTGCCCACGTCGCTCTATCAAGAAAGCCGCAACTGCGGTAGGTGTTTTAAGCCGAAGGTGTGCCACAAGGTCGACAATGGTATCATCGCGTTCATGACCAATACCTGTCAGAACGGGTAAAGGAAACTGAGCGACATTAGCGGCTAATAAATAGGAATCAAAACCATTTAAGTCGGTCACGGCTCCTCCACCACGAATGATTACCACCACATCCCACTGATCCAATTCAGTCGCAATTTGGTCAAGGGCTGCAATGACGCTCTCCTCAACTCGGTCGCCTTGCATCAAAGCAGGAAAGAGGGAGAACTGAAAATCGTAACCACTTTGTTCCAACTGATTGCAGAAATCACCATAACCTGCCGCCGTTGCACTGGAGACAATCGCCACACGTCGTACAACACGAGGCAAGGGTAACTCCTTATTCAGATCCATTATCCCATCTTCTTCCAACTGACGCAAGATTTCCTTACGGCGCAATGCCATCTCGCCCACTGTATAAGCAGGATTGATATCGACGACATTGAGGGCATAGCCATAGAGTTCGTGGAAGGTTACAGTTACTTGCACCAATACTTGCAACCCGGCAACCAATGGTTTACCCGTAACACGTTCAAAACGGCGAACTAAACTCAGGTAAGCAGTTCGCCAAATGTTTCCGCGTGCCTTAGCTACCATAGCCCCACTGGCTTCGTCCTTTTGTACAAATTCGACATAACAATGTCCATTGGAAGCCACACGTACTTCACTTAATTCAGCCATTAGCCAATACGTAGGCAACAAGGTATGTTTCAATGCAGAACGTACAAGGCTATTGAGCTCGAACAAAGTCAATGCGGCCTGACTTTGCTCTGCTGGCTGAGAATCGGACAAATCGGAAAGAAAGGGATTGAGCATGACAGGAGAAAAGTGGAAGGTATTCAAGAAACGAAGTCTTTTTCCTTAACTTCTAGAGTTGTTTCAAGATGCTGAATGCACGATACAGATTGGGAATACCATAACCAAAGATATTATCTGGATGGGTAGCATTGTCTCCACTCTGCTGAAGCGCTCGGATAATTTCTTCTGGTCGACGATGAGGAAAGGCACCTACTATGCAAGCCACGGCTCCACAAAGGATGGGGCAAGAGAAGGAGGTTCCATTAACACGTCCTACCGAACCATCTATACGATACACAGCTGCTGCACCTCCTTGCGCCATAAGGTCGGGCTTCACACGTCCATCAGCTGTGTTGCCAATAGATGAAAATACGGTATTGAGTCGATCGGCATTCACTGCACCAACGGTAATCATGTTGGTAGCATCGGCAGGAAATCCGATTTTCTTCCACTGCTCATCTGCGCTATTGCCTGCACTATTGAATAACAGGATGCCTCGACTGGCAGCAAGTGAAGCCGAACGGCTGTTAAGGGCAGTTTGTCCATCCTGTTCGTAATACTTATGACTCATCTCAGGATGATCGAAAAGCATATAACCCAGGGAGCTGGTCACAATGTCACAACCGATGCTATCAGCATATTCAACTGCCGCACACCACACGTCTTCTTCGATGAGCTGTTCACTTTCCCAATCTTCCGATTGCAACAGATAGTAGGACGCTTCGGGAGCCGTACCGACCAAGGAATAAGGGGCGTTGGCGGCCATACAGGAGAGCACGCTCATTCCGTGACTTTGTTCTTCGTAAACACTCGTCGTAGGACGAACAAAGTTACGAGTACCAAGTATGCGAGCGTGTTTCAATCCGTCTATAAGATCAGCGTTGAAGAAACCACCATCAATTACAGCAATGGTAACCCCTTTTCCCCGAAAACCAGACTGATGCAATTTCTGTACCTGGAGCATTTCCACTTGAGTGGCGGCATGTCCATAGTAATTGGCTAACGTGTCGCGCTGATTAGTCACCAAGGTTTGACGGTCTGTTGGCATTGCTTGAACGAGCAAACTATCTGGACTTTGCCAAACCAAACGGGTGCTATTCACGAAGGGGAAACAACGCACTTTCCGCATTTGGGTCGTATCGGCTGTTTCCACCACCACGGTATTGTTCCACTTGCTCTGGTAGCAAATCTTCATACCTACTTCACGCAACTGCTGCAAATATGAGGGTGTAAGCGGCAGGTCATGTTGGTCTACTTTCAATCCCAAACGACGACGACGCTGAATAGAAGCAGTGGAAAGAAATGCTTCGGGATGTTTAACCGTATAACCACAATTTTTCTTATCTGTCAATGCCACACGGTAACGCCAGGTTTTAGCCGGACGCTCTGTTTGCGTGGCAGCCTTGCTTTGATTGGCTAAAGCAGTAAGAGAAAAACATCCTGCACAAAGCAGGGTGAAAAGAATCGTTTTCATAAAATGAGTAAATGTCTATAGATGTTAGAAAGGAGAGGAAAAATCAGATGCCATTACAAGTATTCTCCGATGCCATTTTGACGGGCTATCACTGCGCCGCCCACCATACGTTTACCTTCATAAAAGACCGCACTTTGTCCGGGCGTAATGGCTTGAACTGACTGGAGAGTACGCACCAACAAGCGACCGTCTTCCAGGCGTGTCACCTGACAAGCGACAGGCGCACTGTGATAACGAATACGCACACTGAGCGTAGTCGAAGCGAAAAAGGCTTCGGGATGAACCAAACAGTCATCTTCAGCAAAGAAGGCTGTGGCTTGAAGGTCTTCTTCTTTTCCTAATACAATGGTATTCTTGACAGCATTCAAACGAAGCACATAAGCGGGGTAACCTAAGGCTATACCTAACCCTTTACGTTGACCAACCGTATAAAAAGGAACTCCTTCATGCTGTCCGATGGTCTGCCCTAACGTATTGACATAGCGTCCTCCCTGACATCGAGACGCACAGTCAGGACGTTGTTCACGCAAGAAGTCGCGATAATCACCTTCTACAAAACAGATTTCCATAGACTCACTTTGACGGGAACGTTGGGTAAACCCCTTCTCGTTCAAATAAGCCCGTACTTGAGGCTTTTCCATCGTTCCTAAGGGAAATACACAACGACGAAGTGTGGCCTGCGGAACGCGCCAAAGGAAATAGCTCTGGTCCTTACGCAAATCGTCTCCCATAAGCAAGTACGTATATCCATCGGTCCCCTCTTCCGTCTTGACATAATGTCCTGTTGCCATCAAAGTACAACCGAATCGGTCGGCACATTCTGCCATCAAGCGGAATTTAAAATCACGATTACAACGTACACAAGGATTAGGCGTACGTCCTGCCTCGTATTCATCGAGGAAATAACGAACGATTTGTTCACGAAAATCCGTACGTGCATCAACGACATGATGCTCTATACCCAATCGGGCAGCAAGCTCACGGGCGGAACGAATAAAGTCTGGTTCGTCGCTTTCGTCTTCAAATTGGCGGGGTAGATCATAAACACGCATGGTCATACCTACTACTTCATAACCTTGGTCTTGAAGCAACAGGCACACGGCTGAACTATCGACACCCCCCGACATGGCAACTAGCACACGGGGCTTTGTTTCAACAGTTGTTACAGAAGGAGTTGTTGTCATTACAGAGAGGGTTTGGCCGCCTCGATGCGATTTTCCACATCGTCGGGCAGCAAGGGAAAGAAATCAATGCCTGTTATTTGTTCTACTTCGTCTACTGTCAATTGATAACTGCTCAACGGACGACTTCCAGCTTCATTACGAAAAACAAAACCATAGGCTTTGGGTGCAGAAGGATAACCGACAAGCAATACTTTATAAAAGGCATCAGGCACTGCCACTCGATTGGCACCAATACGTGCTGGACGCGAAGACTTATAAATTGGTCCTGCCGTTATCGCCACGGCTCCATAACGTAAGGCCCAATCGCGTTCAAGTTCTTCCAAGTCCTTCCAATCTCCACGATTGAGATTTCGATTTTGCGGACAAATATTGGAAAGATAGAACGACTCTTCCATAGCTTGCGAACTCCATTTCATGTCACCTGCCGGAGCTATGTGACCACGATCATAACCAGAACCTGTATAATCCTTATGATAGGCTTTGGCTCCCCTCACCTTGGGGTCTGGTTCGAAATGTTTGGCACGCGGTTCTGTACCCTGGGCTTCGCTACGCGTCAGCTCCCATGCCACCCATTGTGGAGTTTTATAATCTGCATCATAGGAAAGGGTAAAACCCGTATGTCGAATGATTTGGCCGCCCCGTGAAGGAGTATAATGCGGAATTTCAACTCCTGCATAGGAAGCCAAAATTGTACTACCTTCTGACGCTTCAGGACTCTCTTCTGAAGCTGTGGCCTGTGCCTCATTAATCGCGGCATACACCTTTTCCTTCACTGTTTGCTCCACCTTTTCCTTCGCTCGGTCAGTCCAAGCTTCCACTGCGGCTTGAGGATTTGAGGAAGAACCACAAGCAGTCAACATCACCGTGACGCATCCAATTTTAAAAAGAGAGCACAGGGATAAACGTTTCATCATCATACAATCGTTGTCAAGCAAAAGGAGGAATGCCTAAAGAAACTTCCCCTCTTTGCAACGAACCACCCGTTATATGGGTCGCTTCTTTAAGCAGACACCATATAACGGGCGGTATCAGTTGATAAATACGAAGCGGCAAGCTTAGACTACTTAGTCAATGCCACCTCAATGTTATTCTTCAAAATTTCGCTACCCGGATAACCACCCTGACTCAAGTTGTCATAAGCAATCTTACCGTCCTTACCAAGCAAAAGGTATGCAGGAATACCCGGAACGCCCAATTCTGAACAAAGTTCACTCCATTGCTGATCGGTCAAACGATAGTGATCACCTGCGATGTCACCAATCATCTTGCTCCAATCAGCTTCAGGTGATGTTTCACCCGTTACGTAAACAAAGACACACCCTTTTGCTGCTAGATCACCTTTGATTTCATCAATCTTCTTCATTGCCATACGACAAGGCGGACACCACGTTGCCCAGAGATCGACCAAAGCAACCTTGCCTTTATAATTAGCAGCAATCGCAGGTAATATATCTTTGCCACGCACATTGGCAGGAATCGTCTTTACTACTGAAGCCTTGGGAGCTTCCACTACTTCCTGTGCCTGTTCCGTCTGAACAAGAGCGGCATTTGCATTCGCAGGTTTCTTGGCACAGCCCATCGAAACCATCAGGCAAGCCAATGAAATAAACATGAAAGTCTTCTTCATAGATATGTATGTATTAAAAGGGCATTGCTAAAAATGCCAGTTTGCAAGTCGACGAGTTTAAAGCAAAGTGACGAAGTCCCAAATGGCGACATAAACTTTTAACCGTCTCAACTCTTCAACTAAGAATCCAATCGCATCTACCTAAATATAAATGCGAAGGCAAAAATACGATTTTTCTCCACCCTCACAACATAGCCTCTCCCTATATTTCCATAAATAGCGTATATACATAAACATATACAGAATATCTCGGTACATTTGCAACCGATATACATTATTTATTTAGGAAGAGACGTGTATTCATCTTCTATACACCTTCTTTCATGCTTGCAACGCCATCTGTGCTGTAGCAAATAACTTACGTTTCACCCCAATTTCATTTCCATGAAGACTTTTCTCCACGCTCACGACCTTGGCAACCTGGAACAAGCATTGCAGGAAGCCAAAGAAATAAAGGCAGATCGCTATCGTTACGAATCCCTGGGACATCACAAAACGGTCCTCCTAATCTTTTTCAACAATTCGCTTCGCACCCGATTATCCACTCAAAAGGCAGCACGCAACCTAGGACTGGATGTCGTTGTACTCGATGTTAACCAAGGAGCTTGGAAACTAGAGACTGAACGCGGTGTTATTATGGACGGAGACAAGAGCGAGCACTTGCTGGAAGCGATCCCCGTCATGGCACAATATTGTGATTTGATTGGTGTACGTACCTTTGCTTCACTAACAGACCGTCAGGCCGATTACGCTGAAAATATTCTTACTCAATTTATCGAATACAGCGGTCGTCCTGTCTTCTCCATGGAAAGTGCAACGGCGCATCCCTTACAAGCATTTGCCGACTTAATTACCATCAGCGAATACCAAACCAAACCGCGTCCCAAAGTCGTACTAACCTGGGCACCCCATCCTCGTGCACTCCCCCAGGCTGTCCCTAACAGTTTTGCAGAGTGGATGAATGCAACCGACGTTGACTTGGTCGTAACTCATCCACAAGGCTACGAACTAGATCCGCTCTTTGTCGGCAATGCCCCCGTGGAATATGACCAAATGAAAGCACTCGAAGGAGCAGACTTTGTCTATGCTAAGAACTGGAGTTGCCCTGGCGTTACGCAACCCGAAGATTATGGTAAAATACTCACTCATGACCTCAGTTGGACTATTGATGAAGCCCACATGGCTGTAACCAACAACGCGTATTTTATGCATTGTCTTCCTGTTCGCCGCAACATGATTGTTTCAGATTCTGTCATCGAATCCCCTCGTTCATTAGTCATCCCCGAAGCTGGCAACCGCGAAATATCGGCAACAGTTGTACTCAAACGCATGCTTGAATCTTTGTAAGATTTCCATGCGACAATCGATAATCGCAAAATCGCTACCGATAAGACGAATATCCGAATGAATGAACATGCCCCACCTACTTTTATGGCAGGTGGGGCATGTTTGGATATAAACTATCAAGTCTAATAGTTATTTTCCGATGCAAAAGTGCTTGAAGATGTTTTGTAATACAGCATCAGTAGTAACTTCACCGACAATGTCGCTAAGGTAATGAATACATTCGCGGAGGTCTTGACTAATGAAATCACCAGAAAGTTGGTTTTGAAGACCTTCTATCACACGATTTATAGCTAGAAGTGCTTGTGAAAGGGCTTCGTAGTGACGGGCGTTGCTAACAATGAGGTCATTATCTGAAGCTAAGGCTGAACGCAATTGAAGTAATTGGTTCAAAAGACATTGACGTAACAAATCTACATCTGATTCGGCATGGGCAGAAATATAGAGTACATGGGGAGATGCTAATTGAACTGAAACTCCCGACTGAGATGAAGATACTGAAGTAGCTAAAACATTATCAAAATACGCCTGCAAAGTGGCCAGTTCTTCTACAGATAACAAATCCGTCTTGTTGATAACTAGAAGTACTTTATCCCAATGCGGTAGCAACTTTCCTTGCAGCGTCTGATACTGTTCATGGGCTTGCGTTGCATCTAAAATCCAGAGAATCAAATCAGCGGAATCCATTTTTTCAAATGTACGCTCAATACCCATTTGCTCTACGACATCTGAAGTCTGACGAATACCGGCGGTATCAATAAAACGAATCAACGAATCACCCACGACTACCGTCTCTTCCACTGTATCACGCGTAGTACCATGTACATTGCTGACTAAGGCACGTTGCTCGCCTACTAAAGCATTCAGTAAGGTTGATTTACCCGCATTGGTTTCACCCACAATGGCTACAGGAAGTCCCTGTTTTAAAGCATTTCCCAGTTTGAAGGATTGACAGAGACGAGTTATGCGCTGGTGAATCTGTTCTGCTAAGTCAAGCAACTCGGGGCGCGAAGCAAACTCCAATTCTTCATGGTCAGAGAAATCTAATTCCAATTCCAATAGCGAAGTGATGTGTAGCAATTTATCACGAAGCCCCCGCAACTCGTTACTAAATCCTCCGCGCATCTGTTGCATCGCCATGCGGTGGTTGGCTGCTGTCGAAGAGGCTATGAGGTCTGCTACGGCTTCTGCTTGACTGAGGTCTAATTTACCATTGAGAAAAGCCCGTTGCGTATATTCACCTGGTTGTGCCATCGTACAACCTTCTGCCAAAAGTAATCGTAAGACTTCACTCAAGATATATTGCGAACCATGGCAAGAAATTTCTACACAGTCTTCTCCCGTATACGAATGCGGGGCACGGAAGAGGCTCACCAACACTTCGTCGATGATTTCCTTCGTTTCGGGATGCACGATGCGACCAAAGGTCAAACTGCTTCCAGGCTTCTCTTTCCAAGGTACTTTACCCGCTGGCTGAAAGAGACGCGCTACCGCTGAAATACTGATAGGACCCGATATACGTACAATGCCGATAGCACCTCCTGCTGGTGTAGCTATCGCACAAATTGTTGATGCAGGATGAGTGGGAGTAGAGAGTAAATGATTCATGACAGCAAAATTATAAACTATTTCGTAGAGAACTGTGAACCCTTGATTCTGAATTCTATAAAAAACGAAAGTTTCCCACCTCCCTCATAAAGGGAAATGGGAAACTTAAGTAACGAGTTTTCTTTTTATTCTGCTTCGAAGGAGCTGTCAGTAAAGTCACTAGCTGCACCTCCATAGCCCAAATCAGGACCTTCTTCAGGATGATGCGAGTCTTTTCCAGTTCCGCTCAAAGTAAGCAACAAACTGTCTTCCGGATGTAGAGCCACCGCATGTGTTGCGGGACATTGATAAATGCGTTTCATTAGCGAATAATCTTTTGGTGATTCTTGATAAATACGCCCTTCTTTGCCTGGCCGTTAGAAATACGACGACCATCAAGGGTATAGATAGGAGAAGCCTCTGTTTCAGAGGGAGTCAGAATCATTCCACCAATGGAAGTTACTGCTCCATCAGTTGAAATCAAGAGTTCGCGAGGCATGGAAGCCGCTGGTGCTATCGTATGAAGCTGAATGTGTGCACGATAACCTCGCAAGTTTACAGGTACATCAGCAAAGTAGAACTTATTCTGATTGATGAAAAACTCTTGGTTCTTCAACTGTCGAAAGTCGAAATTACCGACCATCACAGCTTGATAGGCATCGTTCATAACCTCTACTTCACGCACATCTTTCGTCACGGCCTTGTTATGGAAGGTCAAGGTTTTACCTTCGTTCATCTTCACCAACAATGGTTGGCCTGCCTGTTGTACATCATTAGCTGAAGCCTTGTCAAAGACCAAGGTTACAGCGTCTGAATTGGTAGCGATTACTTTGTTCAGCACATAAGTTTCAGCAAAGATTGTCTGCGCCTCAGCTTCGGTTAAAGCAAAGGGAAGACAAAGCGTGTTCCAATTGACCACAGAAGGCTGACGATTGCTTAAAGTTACTTCGCCTAATACATCTGTACCTAAATACGCTACATTTTGTGCGAAGGTTGTCGCATCCCAGTCTTGCGACAAGTCGACAGAAGCACGGTGTGCAGGCAGTGCACGATTGGTACGGAGCATTGCATAGTGCGCAGGAGCTACACGGAAAAAGACTTGCTGATTGGCGTCAAGTGCCTTACCTTCACCACCCTTAAATGTAGCTGGTAAGTCTACCGTACCTTGTAATGCCGTAGGAACTGCAAGAAGCAACGTTTGAGTAGCATCGTAAAGCACACCGTCCTCACTACTATAATGCTTATTGCCCTTTTCTACATGAATAGCTTGCAAGTGAAGTGCCGGAGCAATCATGTCAGCAACGGGAGCTGTTGTGGCTGTTTGAGCATAACGAATCGAGTGGAAGAGTGCATCCGGTTGCATAGCCCAAGTTAGTTGAGAAACGTTTTTAATGGTACAATTGACTTCTTTTTGAGCGTGTTCTTGACCAGAAGTAAAGCTGCACACCAATTTACCTGTAGTATAGCTGAGCTTCATCTTGACTTCCTTTCCATAGAGGTCAAAGATTTCGCCTTCTCCCATAATGGTTTCTACATTTCCCTTCGTCTTTATACAAAGTCCCTTCTTACCTTCCGAATGATTGGGAGCATAGAGATAAAGCTGAAAACCTGTATTGAAAGGTCCATCAAAAGCGTTATTACCTGAAGCTAAAATACAAGAGCCCCATGCGTTAAGAGCTGTAGCAGGCATCTTGACATTTGCCTCAATACTCCAAGCATCTTCGGGTAAAGTCGTACCGAGATCCAATGTCTGCTGATTACCATTCTTGTTTTCAGCCACCGTCTGATAAGAAGTAGCATTTCCAATCTTTTGCAAAGAAGCGGGAAGAGTAATTTCAGTTAAGGTCGGATTGGCAGAAAAGAATTTTTCATCTAAAGAGACCACCTGATAAGTTTGGACGATCGTGCTACCTAAAGGAGTACCTTGAACCGAAGCCGGTACATTTAGCTTCGTCTGATTTCCCGTATGCCAAGCACCCGTTAAGGCTAAGGTATTCTCTCCAGTTTCTTGACAAGCCACTTCCCAACCATCTTGATTAAAGCGATCAAATACGGCTGTATGGCTAGGCTTACCTACAATTAGAGTAAAGTCGTACACAGGTCGGTTGGTCATGCCGTCAGCTGTAAAACGACCGTTTGCTTCATCCCAGCTACCATGACTATTCCATGCACCATCAAAACGTAGGCGCAAGGTAGTCATCCCCTCTTTAATATTCGGGCTAACTTTATAAGTAGCAGAATGATTGAGTAAGTCAGCGCATTGTCCTCCGTGATTTCCATGTTTATAGAAACAATTATTAAACGTACCGCGTTCTCCAGCCACATCATCTACATAAGCAGTCAAAAAGCAGTAATTCATACCATTACCAGCTGTCCATCGGATGGTCAGTTCATCACCAGCTTTCACTGGTATAGGTTGCGTAATGCGTTGGTGTAATTCATCAGGAGCAGTGTTCGCTGTATAAAGAGGAAGGAATTCTCCTTTATTGATGCTGTATTCAAACAGCATAATATATGCACTGTGGTCTTTCGTTTCCCCTACTCCTTCTGGAGCCGACTCCACCTTCTTCCACACATTCTTGCCGAAGCAGGCCTGGAAGGATTCAGACGGAGCGTCGGCATAGACAAAAGGGTTGTTGGCACTGACCCAGCTTAAGTCTTTCTTTATCCAACCCAAAAAGAGTGAATGATCGATAGGTTGGGCTGAAAGCGTAATGGCACCTTTTGAAAAAATACCATTCGTAGTAGAACCCTTGATATTTACCGTGCCCAATGCCGGATCATTGGTAGAAGCACATACCAAACGACCCTGCGCGAGTTCCTTGCCAATAGTGGCAAGGAAATCAATGCGGGTTCCGTCGTTCAAGATGACGCGTGCTTTCACGTCGTTCGCAGCCATAGCAGGAATGGAGAGCGGAGTATTGATAGACTTCTCTTCATCTAATACACCGTTTTGATTAAGGTCTATGGCATAAGAAGCAATGCTAGCTCCTGTGTGCAAACGTTCGAATACATGATTCAAATCTTCTACCGAAGCGATTGCCACTTTCAAAGTAGCCGTCAGGTCGTTGTTCGTCAGAGCGGTGTAATAGCTTCCACCCTTCACCGTTCCGAAGTACTTATCCATCAAAGCCTTGGCCGTAGCTTTTGCATCACCATACGAAGTGTTTTCTGCTGCAGCTTTATATTTACCAAACTGAGCATTTGCAGCTTCGCCCTTCATCCAAGGTCTTTCAACTTCATTCAAGTAATCACGATTGCTGTTTCCGTTCTTCTTCAAATCCTCAAAATAACGTACCCAGCGCGGTTTGTAGTAATCCGCCATCATACCCTGGTATTCGCGGTTAGCATAGTCCAAGATTTCACCATTCTCACCCCAGGTTGAGAAGAGCATACGGATGTTGTGTTCCAACCAATCTTGCTGACCAGCATCCTTATTTTCAGTAGCTATGCGACGAGCATCTTCTGTAAAGCGTCCTACGCGAAAATCGGAAATCGTACCCAAGAATGCATCCAGGTCATCAATCAGTCCGAGGAATGCTTGACTTTGCTTATCAAAGCGTGAACTCTGGAATCCCTCCTTCTGTGAAGTTGCCTTCATGTCCATCTGCAGGGTATGACCATAGTCACTCAATGCTTGACGCACGATGTCAACCATATCATACGTATAGTTCGCATTCGTACCATTAGCTGCAATCATTTGGTAGGCCGCACGAATCACTTTCGACTTGTCCCAGTCGAAGTCTGCATAAGCCCATTGCGATGCATCATTACCGTCCAAATTCGGACGAGCGCAAAATACCGGTTCACGGCAACCCTGTTGCTGGTCGTCTACATCTTGATAGAGTGTTACGAGCAAATTGCTCCATGCGTCCTTCGCCTCGGGGCTATTGATGCCGTAACGGCATTCCGTGTATTCGTTGAGCCAAGCTTGTGCATCAGGAGTTTGCTGAAGCCAAGGCAACTCAAACAACAAATCGTAAAGTACTGGATTCGTTTCGATACCTTCAGGCGTAGCACCCACACCACGCAAGATATTGCTGTGCTTCGTTACGTGCATCTGGTAACGGTGAATCATATCCGCGATACGGCCAAACAAACCGATATTGCCACCATAGTTGTGAAGCATGCAGAAGAGGTAGGGATGCGTTCCAAAACGGTCCACGTAGCTCAAACGTTCGCTAGCTAGGTCAAGCAACAAGGTGTTTTCTGAAGGCAACGCATCAATACGATGTTGGTCCGCATTGGTCTGCCATTCCTGTGCTACCCACAAGCCCTTTTTACCTTTGGGAACACCCCAAGTGTCCATCGCCTTACGGGCATTGTCACAAAGATCCTTGTAGTGCTGAGGTGTCATGCCTTGGGGTAATGCATGCTCGTGTATCGGGTCAAGCGAATAGTGTTCAGGAGCAAAACCGTATACCTTTATAATACGTTCGTAGTACTTCTCGGCGAGTTTGTTGAAAGCCTCAGTCTGCGTCGGTACCAAAATGTCGGGTGATTGCATGTTGCACCATTCCATCTTGAAGGACTGCAAATTATTGTCTTCTACATACTTGCGAGGAACCATTCCCACAAAACCAGGCAAACAAGGCTTCATGCCCAATTCACGCATACGGTCTGTGATTTTCTTACCTAAGGCAGCGGAACGCTTGTACCACCATTCGGGATTCGGTCCGCCCAACTTTACGATGTTATTCATCAACCACCAACCCTGGAAGGCGGGTCCCACGATGAATTCATTGGCCTGGTCGTGCGTAAAGTGGAAGTCCTTAGTCAGCATTTCGTACCAAACGGCATCAATACCGACAATTTGCAAAGGCAAGTTGATGCCGTGTAGTGCCATCCAGTCCAACTCCTTCATCCAGCGATCTTCATCCCACATGGACATGGAGTAAGAAAATGTACAATAGTTCAGATAGTAACGAAATTCTGAAGCGGAAGCATGTACCTGTTTATCCTTGGGCACAGGATAACTAGCAGGCTTCTCCGTCAGATTATTCCAACTAATGTGTACGTGTGCATCGTGCTTCAAGTACCAGTTAAGCCCTGTGGTCAATGCTGACAGCGATGACCCTGTAACGGTAACTTTCCCATTGGCATAACCCAATTGGAAAGCCTCCTTACCGTTGCTCAACTGTGGATTGAGCTGAAAACTAAAATGATCAGTAGCTCCCGTTCCACAAACTCGATTAACGAGGTCGGCCACCGGCTGCGTTTCATTTCCTGCCCAACTAGGGAGCCAGGCAAGGAAACTCAGAAGGAATACAGAAAGTAACTTCTTCATAATGTAGTGAATAGATTAAGATGTATTGGACAGAGCTCATGGGCTACTCATTACCTCCCAACGTTCCCTATGAACGTTAGGGAGCATAAAGGAAGAAATACCATTTGCTCTCAATTTATTTACATATCGTTATATGATACTGGCAAAGGTAGACCTTTTGCTTAAGATATTCAGAAATAATTTCGAATTTATACATGATTCTAGCAGAAGCATACAACCTTGTAGCCCCAAAAGCCAAGAAAACTGGCTATAAGCAAAGCTATTCGCTTGAGTCATATATATTTCACCCCCGCTGACGCATTCGCAAGTGGGTGAATGCTGCCTGCGGGGGCGTATAGTTTAAGGATTAGCCACGTTTAATCTTGATTCCAAGAATTACTCCAATCAGTTTTCTGAGAGAACTGTTCTTGAGCTCCGTCTTTGTCATATCCGTTACCAATAGTAGGTTGCTGTGGATCAGAGGTTACCAGAGGGAGTGAAGAGGCTATACTCAAAACGGCTATTGTAGGATTTAGGTATTTCTTTTTCATGTGTATAGTCATAAAGAAGGGTACACTACCCTATTGAAATCAATTCTATATCAAAAATAAGAGTGGAGTTACCTGGAATGTCTCCATCCGAACGCGAACCATAGCCCAGTTCTGAAGGTATGTAGATTTGCCAACGATCTCCTGGACGCATTTGGGTCAGCGCAATTTGCCAGCCTTCTATGAGTTCATAGAGGCGAAAAGCCGCCGGACATGCTTCAGTACGACTGTCGTCAAACACTTTACCGTTAATTAATTGTCCCGTATAGTGTACACATACAATGTTACGCAAGTTAGGACATTTTCCTGCCGGATCCCCCGATTGCAAAATGCGATAAAGCACACCTTTAGCTGCTTTGTGAATACCTTCTTCTGCACTGACTTGTTTCAAGAAGGCCATGTTGCGAAGTTTATAGTCTGACTTTTTACTCATGATTAATGGATAAATAAAGAGCTATTTAGCTGTTTGATATAGGATATAAAACAACTGAACGACAACGATTCAGCTACCCGTTGTTTAATTGGCAAAGGTAATATTTCTCACGAATTATCTTTTCCCTTCATACCTCTATTTTGAACTTTATGCTGTCTGAATCACTCACGATTTGTCACTCCACGCCATATGAAAGAGCTGGTAAGCTTATATCTCTTGAAGCATGAGATGATCAACTCATCATGATCCTCCCCTTATAGAAAAAGTAAGATCACGAATACGATTCTTTCTTGTGAAGCACCCTCTCCGCCCAAATTAACTTCTCCACTATTTTTGGTAGAACCATCTCCATAGTTGAAGATCTCTCACACAATCAATGTTTGAGTCCTTTCAACAGCTGAAAAGTTACCGAACGATCTGTGTTTGAATCCTCTCAACAATTGAGAACCTATCGAACAAACGATGTTTGAGTCATCTCAACAGCGGAGAACCTATCGAACAAACGATGTGTGAGTCATCTCAACAGTGGAAAACCTATCGAACAAGCGATGTTTGAACCCGCTCAACAGTGAAGAACCTATCGAACAAACGACGTGTGAGTCATCTCAACAATGGAAAACCTATCGAACAAACAATGTTTGAAGCCTCTCAACAGTGGAAAACCTATCGAACAAGCGATGTTTGAACCGCTCAACAGCGGAAAACCTATCGAACAAACGATGTGTGAGTCATCGCAACAGCGGAAAACCTATCGAACAAACGACGTTTGAGTCATCTCAACAGCGGAAAACCTATCAAATAGGATGTGTTTGAACAGTCCCAACACCTCTATACTCCTCAGTTCTTATATTTGTCAGCTAATCCCTATTGATCGAATAAGCCGCATATTTCCCCTTAAGGACATATAAAAATGAGGTCATAAAGTCCTTCGTAGTGACTGCTAAATAGACAGTTTCTACTTCAGTGCTTTATGACCTCAATCTATTTATAATCTACACGATTATACACGTTCAATGTAAGCAATTACATCGCCCTTATTCACACGGGCACCCTGCTTCGCGTTAATCTCAACCAGTTTGCCACCGAGTGCAGCGGGAATTTCAACAATCTGACCGTGCATGTTTTCGATGTAGCAGAAGAAATCACCTTCCTTGTATTCCTTACCAATGAAGGGTTCGATGCTCTTCACGCACTCACCGTCACCACCGATTTCCCAAAGGAGCGTACCGCTTTCAGGAGCTACGATTGCATCAGCCTTAGCGTGCTTGAAGGCAGCTGCTTCTTCAAGTGACATACCCGAAGCACCTTCCTTATCCTTAGCAGCCTGCAAGTCGGCGAGGAAACGCTTCTTGGCAGCTCCGCTCTTATAGTCACGGTACTGGGTTTCGTGCATAGCAAACTCAAAGAGCTCTTCGTCGTCTTCACCACGATCCCAACCATTCTCTTCCATTTCCTTGATGAAACGTTCAAGATCATCGGGATAGTAGCTCTGCGGATCGGCATCGGTAAATTCGAAGCCCTTCTCCTTAGCCAGTTCCTTGATTTCGGGAGCAACTTCGCCCGGCAGACGACCACTCTTACCGAGAATCATACCCCAAATTGAATTATCCATCATCGAGTAACGAGGCTTGCCCATAGACTCGGTCAAGAGGTTCATGAGGGCAATATTCTTCACATATTGTGAGAAGGGAGTTACAAGGGGGGGATAACCTACGCGCGGCCATACATAAGCCACTTCATCAAAGAGCTTCACGAGCAACTCGTCTTCTGAAAGTTCAGCTTCGCCCTTTGCCTTACGATTGTTGTTGATAGCCCCCATCACACCCGTGAGGTCAGCCATCATTGAACCCATCATACCACCGGGCAAACCGCAACCAAGGAGGAGTGAACTCATCAACTTGTTAGCCGGGTTCATGAAGTAACCGAGGAAATCGTCAATAAACTCTTGCGTGAGTTTACGAGCTTCCATGTAAGCTTCCATGTTGATTTCAGGTACATCGAAACCTGCGTGCTTCAACATAGACTGTACTGAAATCACGTCGGGATGAACTTTACCCCAAGAAAGCGGTTCGATAGCCGTATCGATGACGTCGGCACCGTTGCGGCACACTTCGAGGATGGTCGCCATAGAAAGACCGGGACCGGAGTGACCGTGGTACTCGATGATCACTTCAGGATGCTTGTCCTTAATCATCTTAGTAAGCTTACCGAGCATCGCGGGCTGACCGATACCTGCCATATCCTTCAGACAGATTTCAGGTGCACCGGCTTCGATGAGCTGGTCAGCAATGTTAGCGTAATATTCAGCTGTGTGGATGGGAGAGTTAGTGATACAGAGCGTAGCCTGCGGAGTCATGCCGCCTTCGATGGCGTAGCGGATTGAAGGAATAATGTTGCGTACATCGTTCAAACCGCAGAAGATACGGGTGATGTCTACACCCTGTGCATGCTTCACCTTGTACATCAACTTACGCACGTCTGCCGGAACGGGGAACATACGCAAAGCGTTCAAACCACGGTCGAGCATGTGAGTTTTGATGCCCACTTCGTTAAAGGGCTTCGTGAAGGCACGTACAGCCTGGTTGGGGTTTTCGCCATAGAGAAGGTTAACCTGCTCGAAGGCACCGCCGTTGGTCTCAACGCGGGCAAAGCAACCCATTTTTATAATGACAGGTGCGATGCGTTCCAACTGGTCCTTGCGCGGTTGAAACTTACCGCTGCTTTGGAACATGTCGCGATAGACAAGGCTGAATTGAATCTTACGTTTTGTCATAGGATACTATGTATATAGGAATGATTTATTATCGACGGATCGGGGATACATGTTTCCCTCAAGGGAACGAGGAAAAGCTCCACCGAAATAAAAACCGAAGGGTACTAAAGCCTCTCGGAATAATTGCCCAAAAATCAGCTTTTTGAGCAAAGCGTTGCAAAAGTACAAAAATAAACGTACTGAAAACGGTCGGCTCAGATATTTATCCCATCCCCATGAATACATTCCGATAATCGTAGTCTACTGCGAGATTGTTCCATGCTTTTGGATAATGCCTCCATAAATAGTAAGTAGGTGTGAAGGATATCAAGAAGAATTGCCTTAAAAAATGAATCAGAGTTTTCGTAAAGAACGATGACAGCCATATTTAAATACTATCTTTGCACCAACATCTAACTAAATCTGCCCATTATGAAAGTACCATTGAAATTTAGAGAATACGTATGGCTGGTCAATACCATCCATCGTGCAGGACGCATTACACAAGCGGAATTACAACGTCGTTGGGTCGAATCTGGTTTAGGGGACGGCGAGGAGTTCTCGCGTGCCACATTCCACCGTCACAAAGATGCCATACAGGAAATATTTGGCATACAAATCAAGTGTAACCGGTGTGACAGCTTCAAATATTTCATTGTCAATGACGAAGTATTAGACGAAAAAACGGTACAAAACTGGATGCTGTCTACGCTGAGTGTGAACCAACTGATTAGCGAAAGCCGCTCATTGAAGGAACGTATTCTGTTGGAATATACGCCAATCAATACGGTGGACCTAGCTACTTTGCTTGAGGCCATGAAACGCAGACTAAAAGTCAAAATGCGGTATCAGAAGTATGGTTGCACCGAGGTCAAAGATTACGAGATTGACCCTTACTGTCTGAAAATATTTCGTCAGCGCTGGTACGTATTGGGACGGGTGCAAGACGAAGCACCAGACAAGGAGAAAGAAAACGACCGACTTATCATGTTCTCACTCGACCGCATCAAGGACTTGAAATTGGGAGTCGAACGCTTTACACTCCTACCGCGATTTTCAGCCAAGAATTACTTCAAATACAGTTTTGGGGTCTATGTGAGCGAAGAAGAACCTGTAGAAACCATTCGCCTACGCGCTTATGGCACGGAAGCTTGCCGCTTGCGCGATGTGCCCATCCATGACAGCCAGGAAGAGTTAGAACAGGGTAATGGCTATGCCGACTTCCGGGTTACACTTCGTCCGACCATGGACTTCTGTGGACATATATTGAGTCGGAGTAGTCAGTTGGAAGTTCTTTCTCCAGAATCAGTTCGTCAGAAAGTGGTGAATATGCTACACGATACGCTGAAACGCTATGAAAATAGAGAAGAATAGCAGGAAATAAGCAGAAAAATAACAAGTAAAGAGGGGGTGTCTCGCGATTTGAGACATCCCCTCTTTACTTTTGCAACGCAAATAAACCTATCGCTGGTTCCAACCTGTTTGACAACTGAAACCCAACGGAACTATGCAAACTAAATTCCTAAATGATGAAAGCAAAGAAACTCTTTTACAAAGAATGTCACCTGGCGGGTCGTATGTATTATGATGTCGATGAAGTGTGGGATGAACTGAAGATTGGCACTTTATTGCAATTGGTACGCGATGCGGACAATCACTATGATCCCCGTGCGGTTGCCGTCATGTATAAGCGTCCGGCAACTGAAGAACAAGAAGCAGAAACCTTCATGCTGGGCTATATCCCCCATAACGATAATGAGCTCTTGGCAGGCTTTCTGGATATGGGGTGGGAGCAACTCTTTGAATGTCGCATTTCCAGTCTGAAACCAGATGCTCACTATGAATCACAAATACGTCTTACCTTGCGTATTCGCAGAAACGAAGCGGAAACCAACTAAAAGCGTTTCCTTCTTGCCAACAATTGGAATCAATTGACAGCGCTGGTACTGCAAGTTATTTAAAAGAGAAAGATGCTACGAAATGGTATGTGACCCGTTTCAACGCCTATCTCAACGAACTAACGAGAAAGGGACGATGCGCGTAGAGGTCGGTTTGGTTGTTCCTTGCCCATCGTACTCTTTCTCGCTTTTCAAACCCTTAAAAGGGTTGATAGTCAGTTGCCTCTCAGAGCAAGTTCGGCTGCTGCCGACAGGTGTAAAAACAGAAGATAAGAAGGTGTATCCAAAAATATTTGCGAAAAAAGTAAGCAAATGTTTGGTGTGTAATATCAAAAGCACTACCTTTGCACTCGCAAATGAGAAATGAAGCTCAAGCGACATCTTCTTATCGCCGAAATAGCTCAGTTGGTAGAGCAATTCATTCGTAATGAATAGGTCGCCGGTTCGAGTCCGGCTTTCGGCTCAAAAGAATATTACGGATATACATCTCGGATGTATATCCGTTTTTTTGTATACTCCAATTGCTGCATGGAACGAGTACGATAGTAAGGAGACAACAATGCGGACTCATCCGATAATTCCCGACTCTATCCCATGAGCAAATACTTCTCTCCCTGATTTATCGGGGAAACCCCTAAAGCACTTATCCATTCTTCCCCAATCAAGATGATTGAGTTACAAAAAGTATGAAACAAGTAAAGATTACTGCAACACGCAAGGTGCAACATCACGACCTCATGTTACAGTACGAAAACCCAATTGAGCATGCTTGTGATGTATGCGAGGGACAATCATGGATTAGCATCAACGCAAAATGCCCAGAAGGGCTTTGTCCTGAAGCATGGAAAACAATGAAAGATTTTGTCGAAGCACTGGCCCGGGGAGAAGGTAACTTCTATGAGGGGTGGATGAAGAACCCTTACAGTGCAATGATAAGTTGCAATGACGGTTTTCGTCCGGTTAGTTTTTACTTGGAGACCATTGAATAAGTCGGTCTGAAAATGAAGCAGGCATGGATTGGATAGTACTTCAACTGAATGAATATACTATCATGTTCTACACCAACTCCCATCAAATATGAAGAAAAAGATACTCATCACGGGCAGCAGTGGTTTCCTTGGCAGCCGCTTGGCTTACTACTACCGCAACCTATACGACCTGTTACTTCCCACCCATAGCGAACTGAATGTCAGCCGTGAAGAAGCGGTCAGAGCCTACTTGGAAGAACATCGTCCGGAGTTCATCATTCATTGTGCCGCGCTCAGCAATACGTGGTATTGTGAACAACATGCCGACGAATCACATAAGGTCAATGTGCAAGGTACGGTGCGGATTGCCAAGGCGTGCAAACAGATAGGGGCGAAACTTGTCTTCATGTCGAGCGACCAGGTCTATAACGGTACGCCCGTACACGGTGCGCTCAAAGAGAATGAAGTGCTTCAACCTGTCAACGTCTATGGTCGTCATAAGTTAGAGGCTGAACAAAGAGCCCAATGGAATCTGCCTGAATCCGTCGGTCTGCGACTGACTTGGATGTATGATTTACCCCATAGCAAACTGAAGATGAACAGTAACCTCTTGGTGAACTTAGAAAAAGCCTGTCGAGAAGGAAGTCTCCTCCAAGCAGCACGACACGAATATCGCGGCGTAACCTACGTATGGGAAGTGGTGAGAAATATAAAAAAGGCCCTTGCACTTCCTGGTGGTATTTACAACTTTGGCAGCGGCAACGATAAGAACAGCTATGAACTCTATCGGTCAGCCGCCCAATTGATGGAACTGCAAAATGCTACTGCATGGATTCGACCAGATGAAGAACGATTCAGCGATCAAGAAAGAAACTTATCCATGGATTGCTCCGTCATCGAATCACACGGCATTCATTTCAATGACAGCCTGAACGGCATCCAAGAAGCCTTACAAAGACCCTTCCGTACCCTTTAACGTACGGCTTCGCTCCTACGCTACATAAAGCAACCGCTCAATAGCTTTAAGCCACATAAACCCGCAAAAAGCTTAACGGTGTATTGGCAGAGAAGAAAAAAGGTATTACTTTTGCCGCCGTAATCTTCATTTTCCTGACTACATTATGATGTCTGCATTCTTTTATTTCTGCTTTTTCTTTTACTTTACTGGACAAGTAAAGCGGGAAGTCGTATGCCAACATCAATAACTTGACAATTCATAAAGAAGTCCCGCTACCGTAGAGGTTGCGGGACTTCTTCTTTTATTCCAACTACATATTTTATTCAGATACGCTTCGACGTATCTTGCTATTTGCTCTCATGAAGAAGATCGCAATTCAGGGAATCCACGGTTCCTTTCACGATATCGCCGCTCATCAGTATTTTGCCAACGACGAGATCGAACTCATTTGTTGCAACACCTTTGAAGGCATCTTTCGAGAAATGCGCGATGACTATTCCCGCCTCGGACTGATGGCTATCGAAAACACCATCGCGGGTAGTTTGCTTCACAACTACGAATTGTTACGCGAAAGTGGTATGACCATCATCGGTGAACACAAACTCCACATCGAACACAGCATTATGTGTCTTCCCGAAGACGACTGGGACACGATTACAGAGGTCAATTCTCACCCCGTTGCCTTGATGCAGTGCCGCAACTTCCTAAGCCAACATCCGTCGATGAAATTGGTCGAAGTAGAAGACACGGCGGGAGCGGCGGAAATGATTAGCCGAAAACAGTTGCGCGGTCATGCTGCGATCTGTCACGCCGGGGCTGCTCCTCTTTACGGCATGAAGGTGTTGGAAAATCGCATTGAAGATAACAAACACAATTACACACGCTTTCTGCTGTTGAGCGACCCTTGGGCTGCTGACAAGCAACGCGATGTACACAAGACGAACAAGAGTAGCATTGTCTTTGCTCTCCCACACGAAGAAGGTTCGCTCTCGCAGGTTTTGAGCATCTTCTCCTTCTATAAGATCAACCTGACCAAAATTCAGTCACTGCCCATTATCGGACGCGAATGGGAATACCTTTTCTATGTCGACGTGACTTACGATGACTACGTACGTTACCGCCAGAGCATTGATGCAGTACGCCCATTGTTGCGCGAACTGAAGATTTTAGGTGAATACACTGGAAAGTAATATACGGCCCTCTTTACTGTTTACTGTAAACTAACATGCAAGACTTAATAAACATTCAACCGGCTGACCGCTTGCAGTCGGTATCTGAATACTACTTCTCTCGAAAAGGAAAGGAAGTAGCCCAAATGAATGCAGAAGGAAAGAACATTATTTCGCTGGCCATCGGTAGTCCGGATATGCCTCCTTCTGACGAAACCATTGAAACGCTCTGCCAGGAAGCACGCAAACCCGATGCACACGGTTACCAACCCACTGCTGGTATCCCGCAGTTACGCCAAGCGATGGCTGGATTTTACCAACGTTGGTTTGGTGTGGAACTCAATCCGCAGACTGAAATTCAACCGCTGATCGGTTCGAAGGAGGGCATCCTTCATACCACACTGGCTTTTGTCAATCCGGGCGAAAAGGTTCTGGTCCCCAACCCGGGGTATCCCACCTACACGTCCTTGTCTAAACTGCTTGGTTGTGAAATTGTCAATTACGACCTCACCCCTGAAAACGGTTGGCAACCAGACTTTGAAGCACTCGAACAGATGGACCTTAGCGGTGTCAAGCTGATGTGGACAAACTATCCCAACATGCCGACAGGTGCAGCTGCCCGCCGTGAAACGTTGGAAAAACTCGTAGACTTTGCCCGCCGTCATTCGATTGTGGTCGTCAACGACAATCCCTATAGCTTTATCTTAGGCAAGGAACATTTGAGCATTCTGCAAATTCCGGGTGCCAAGGATTGTTGCATTGAATTTAATTCGATGAGCAAAAGCCACAACATGCCGGGTTGGCGTGTCGGTATGCTTGCTACCAATGCCACCTTTGTCAGTTGGATTCTGAAGGTCAAGAGCAACATTGACTCGGGTACCTTCCGCCCGCTTCAATTGGCTGCCGCCCAGGCATACGCCAACAGTGACGAGTGGCACCAGCAGGCCAACATGGTGGTCTACGCACATCGCCGCAAATTAGCTGGCGAAATTATGGAAACCTTAGGTTGTACGTACGATCCCGAGCAAGTAGGTATGTTCCTGTGGGGTCGCATTCCTGAACACTATACTGATGTCGAAGAATTAACCGAAAAGGTATTGCACGAAGCCCGTGTCTTCCTTACCCCTGGCTTTATCTTCGGCTCAAACGGTAAACGCTACATCCGAATTTCGCTCTGTGCCAAAGAAGATAAACTGGCTGAAGCACTCGAAAGAATACGTGCTGTGTTCTAATCAAATCATTCGGCAAATTGGTCAATCGGTAAGTCGCTATGTGGTAATTCAACACTGCAATCATTCGACCTCTCGATATTCCAACATCCCCATCCCCCATAACCTCATAACCCCCATCCCCTATCATGGAATTAAATCTTCAACCCCTCCATATCTTCGGTGAAGCTGAAGAAATGAAACGTCCGGTCATTATTGCCGGTCCCTGTTCTGCTGAAACAGAAGAACAAGTAATGAACACGGCTACACAGTTGGCTCGCAAAGGTGTGAAACTCTTCCGTGCCGGTATTTGGAAACCGCGTACCAAGCCCGGAGGTTTCGAAGGCATTGGTGAAGAAGGCCTTCAGTGGCTCAATCGCGTGCAGAGCGAACTCGGCATGAAGGTATCTACCGAAGTGGCTACCCGCCAACACGTAGAAGCCGCACTCAAGGCGGGCATTGACTTGCTTTGGATTGGTGCACGTACCGTTGCCAACCCCTTTGCCATGCAAGAAATTGCCGATGCACTGAAGGGCGCAGACATCCCTGTTTTAGTCAAGAATCCGGTAAATCCTGACCTCGAACTCTGGATTGGCGGTCTGGAACGTATCAACCAGGCTGGTATCACGCGTTTGGGTGTCATTCACCGTGGTTTCTCTACTTACGAAAAACGACTGTACCGCAACCTCCCGATGTGGCACATTCCCATCGAACTTCGCCGCCGCATTCCTGGACTGCCCATCTTCGGTGACCCCAGTCACATTGGCGGTGCGCGCGAACTCATTGCACCACTCTGCCAGCAAGCTATGGATCTTGGCTTTGACGGATTGATTATTGAAAGCCACTGTAACCCCGATGCAGCTTGGAGCGATGCAAAGCAACAAGTTACCCCCGATGTGCTCGACTTTATCCTCGACAAACTCGTTATCCGTAAGATTACCGAATCGACCGAAAGTCTCGACACCCTTCGTCACCAAATTGATGAGATCGACAACGCACTCATCGAAATGTTGGCCAAGCGTATGCGCATCAGCCGCGAAATCGGTCAATACAAGAAGGAACACGACATGACAGTCGTTCAGACCAACCGCTACACGGAGATTCTCTACAAGCGTGGGGCTCAAGGCGTACTCTGCGGTATGTCTGCCGACTTTATCAAGGCTGTTTTCGAAAACATCCACGAAGAGAGTGTACGTCAGCAAATGGACGTACTGAATCATAACTAAATCTGTTTGAGAGTAGAGGGACGGGAACTGAAACAAGTCAGGCTTCCGTCCCTCTCCTCCTTCCTAATCCCCTACCCCATGCGAATTCTCATCCTTGGAGCAGGCAAGATGGGTTCTTTCTTTGTCGACCTGCTCAGTTTCGATCACGAAACGGCTGTTTACGACATAGATGCCCGCCGCCTGCGCTTCATGTACAACACCCTCCGCTTCACCACCTTCGAAGAGATTGAAGCCTTCCGCCCCGAGTTGGTCATCAATGCCGTCACACTGAAATACACCCTCGATGTGTTCCGCTCCGTGATTCCCCACCTGCCCAGTGAGTGTATCTTGAGCGACATCGCTTCAGTCAAGACTGGCTTGCAGGAGTTCTATGCCACCTGCGGCATGCGTTACGTTTCTACCCACCCCATGTTTGGCCCCACGTTTGCCAACCTTGGTGCCTTGCAAAACGAAAATGCAATTATCATTACCGAAGGGGATTATATGGGCCGCATCTTCTTCCGCGATCTCTATAACCGCCTGGGTTTACACATCTGTGAATACACCTTCGACGAACACGACGAGACGGTCGCTTACTCACTCAGCATTCCCTTTGTCAGCACCTTCGTGTTTGCTGCGGTTATGAAACACCAAGACGCACCGGGTACGACCTTCAAGCGTCACATGAACATTGCCCGTGGTGTGTTGGGTGAAGACGATTGCCTGCTCCGCGAAATTCTCTTCAATCCGCGCACAGGGAGTCAAGTGTCTCGCATTCGGGATGAACTCTCCCAATTGCTCGATATCATTGACCAAAAAGACGAAACGGCACTCAACAATTACCTCACCCGCATTCGCCAAAATATCAAGTAACCAATACTTATTCGTTCATACGACACTCAACCACAAAAGAGGCTGGTACCCCAATAGGATACCAGCCTCTTTCCGTTTGATTGAGGATGGAATGTAAGTCGGTTAGTCGATACGACGTACCATCTCGCGGAAGATGGAAGCCATCAGCGGCTGCACCTCGTTAGCAGCACGTTGTACTTCTTCGTGGCTCACTTCGACAATCTTACCTTCTACACCGAGGTCTGTAATGATACTGATACCAAAGACACGGATGCCACAGTGGTGAGCTACAATAACTTCGGGAACTGTGGACATACCGACTGCATCGGCACCAAAGATGCGATACATCTTGTATTCGGCGGGAGTCTCAAACGTCGGTCCCTGCGTTGCCAAGTAAACGCCCTCTACCGTGCGGATGCCCTGTTCCTTGGCAATGGCACGCGCCATATCCAAGAACTCATGGTCGTAGGCCTCGTGCATATCCGGGAAACGGGGACCCGTGGGGAAGTTCGGACCATGAAGCGGGTGTTCGGGCATGAAGTTAATGTGATCTGTAATCAACATGAGGTCACCAATCTCAAAGTCAGGGTTCATACCACCCGAAGCGTTGCTCACAAAGAGATTCTTGATGCCCAGTTCATACATCACACGTACGGGGAAGGTTACCTGCTTCATGTCGTAACCTTCGTAGTAATGGAAACGGCCCTGGAGTGCCATCACATCCTTACCACCGAGACGGCCGAATATCAATTTGCCGGAATGCCCTTCGACGGTTGACACTGGGAAGTTAGGAATATCCTGATAAGGAAACTCGTCTACGACTTCTATCTCAGCTGCCAAACGGCCCAAACCTGTACCCAATACAATGGCTGTAAGCGGACGCATGGCGGTGTGCTGCTTAATCCATGCAGCAGTTTCTTGAATTTTCGATAACATAGTTGATAATCTTTTGTTGGAATGTATGTGTTTGACGTTGCACATCCTTCACCTCTACGGTGATTGGTTGCACGTAAACGGATTGTTGAAAAGAAGGAGGAAGCAACGGGAGCAATTCATGCAACCGCGTAGCATCCTTTTGGGTGGTCATCACCCAGGGTGAAACCTCGTCTGTGCCGGCAGCTTCAAGCAGGGATTCCCAGCGTGCCGTCATTTGGCGGGCATCGGCCTCACCAAACCGATGGTGATCGGGGAAGGCAAGCACCTCGATTTGTTTCACACCTTGTGCTTCCAGGTAACGGCGCAACGGCGCAGGATTGGCAATACCTACCACCAGAAGCACCCGCCTGCCTTTCACTGACGGAGCAACCGTCGGGGCTTTGCCCACAAGCGGATAAGGAGAAGCATAAATGATTTCGCTGTAATAGAGTTGCTGGTACGCTTCCACCGCAAGCGGCGGATACTGTCCCGACTGACATTTCGTAACAATGACCACATCTGCCCGTCGGGCTGCCGCAGCTGATTCGCGAAGCCGTCCCCAAGGCAAGAGGTGATCTTGAGTATACAGGCGTGAAGCATCGGTCAAGAGGATATTCAGTCCTGCCCGCACATACCGGTGTTGGTAAGCGTCATCGAGCACAATGACCTGCGGCGGACATTTACTGGCCAACAATTGCCGGATGCCTTCCACACGGTGTTCACAGACCGCAACTGTTGCAAAAGGACAGTTGCGTGCCATCTGCAACGGTTCGTCTCCCACCTCACGGGCCGTACTCTCAGCTTGCACCCAGCGAAACCCCTTGGACTTTCGCCCATACCCACGCGACAACATGGCTACACGGTAACCTTCGCCATGAAGCATGCGAAGCAGGTATTCCACGTGGGGAGTCTTCCCCGTACCGCCCACAGCCAGATTGCCCACACAGATAACGGGCAAAGGAAAAGACGTGGAAGGCAACCATCCCCAGTCAAAGCATTTACCGCGCACCCAGGAAACTGTGCCCCAAAGGAGGGATAGCGGTGCTGTGAGAAGAGGAAGGAAAGCCATATCGGGAAAGAAGTTAGAGAATGAGAAAAGATGAGAGAGAATCAGCAGAACCTGCGCAAGAACGATGCGAACTTACTTCAGGTTCGGCTCAAAGAAGATGCGTGCCTGCAAGATCGGATAAGCCGATTGCGTACTAACAAAGCGCAAGGGTTCGTAATACACACCCAGCGTCGTACGGAGTTTGGATTCGAGGTAATCGTCCCCTGCCGTCACATCCATCAGCTGGTCCATCCACGACGGTTTGCCCGGATAGGTTGTCGTAGCGTAATCCGTTACCTTTGCCAACTTTGCCGCCGCTTTGATAGCCTCATCCAGCGTACCGAGTTGGTCTACGAGTTTATGTTTCAAGGCCTGCTGACCGGTCCACACACGACCTTGCGCAATGCGGTCAACTTCCTCTACCTTCATACCACGACCAGCGGCCACACGCTGAAGGAAGAGTTTGTAACCTCGGTCTACATAGGCTTGCATAGCTGCCGACTCTGCGGGATAGAACGGACGTCCCATTGCGCCGAAGTCCGAAGCCTGATTGGTTTTTACTACATCAAAGTGCAGTCCCAGTTTGTCGGTCAACAGTCCCGAAGCGTCGGGCACCATGCCAAAGATACCGATGCTGCCAGTCAGGGTCGTTTGTTCTGCAAAGATCTGATTCGCTCCACAGGACATATAGTAACCTCCCGAAGCCGCCATACCGCCCATCGATACCACTACGGGCTTTTTCTTCTTGAGCAACTGGATGGCACGCCACATTTGTTCGGAAGCAAACGCACTGCCACCCCCTGAATTGATACGGAGTACCACAGCTTTAACAGCTTCATCGTTGGCCAATGCGTCTAAGTCGCGTACCACCTTACTACCCACGATTTCGGATTCGCCCGAACCGAGCGGTGAGCGGGAAGCTTCGTCTACAATACCTCCTTCGGCATAGTACACCGCTACCTCGTTGTCACTCGATTTAGGTGTTTCCAGTTGGGCCAACACTGCGGGTTCCACAAAGTTCACCTGGTCCTGCCCACTCAGTGCACGAAGCTGGTCGCGGAGTCCGTCTGCATAGGTCAGTGAGTCTACCAAGCGATATTTTACATAGTTCTTCGTGTCTGTAAAAATCGTGTACCGATCAGCATACGCATTCAGGCTGTCTGCTTTTACCTTACGCGAAGCCGCCACGTCGCGCGTAATCACGCCCCAAATGTCATCAATAAACGACTGAGTCTGTTGGCGATTGGCGTCACTCATTTGGGTCAGCACATAGGGTTCTACAAAACTCTTGTACGTACCCACGCGAAAAACCTGCATCTTTACCCCGACCTTGTCGAGCAAATCCTTGTAGAAGATGGGTTGCGAAGCGATACCGTGCCAATCAATCATACCCGTTTGGTTCAAGTAGATTTTGTCGGCAACCGAAGCAACATAGTAGGCTCCCTGCGTATAGATGTCACCATAAGCCACGACAAACTTACCACTTTGCTTTTTAAACTCCTGCAAAGCCTTGCGCAATTCCTCCAAGGCTGCAAAGTCTGCGGCCATGGCTCCAGCTTCCAGGTAGATACCCTTGACCTCGTCCTTAGTTTGTGCCACGCTAATAGCCTTCAGCATATCTTCCAGTCCCTGCTGTTGCAGAGCCTTGTTGCCCATCAGTTTTTGGAAGGGATTATCCACCACGCGCTCGGCTATTTGTCCACTGAGCGAAATGCGCAATACACTTCCGTCTTTCACTACCGGTTTACTATTACCGCTTAAGGCAATGGAGGCTAACATCACCAGACTCATAAAGCCTGCAAATGCCGTCACGGCTAGGATACCGACAACGGTTGCCAATACATATTTGAAGAATTCTTTCATTGTGGTTTGTTTTAGGTTATAAAGTAGGAGGTAGAAATACCGCCATGGTTGAGAGCGTCAAGCCCTCTCCCATTCTATCGGGTATCCCTTCGGCTACGGATGGTCTCATTTATTTATCCAAGTCTATCATTACCTCAACGGGACAGTGATCCGAGCCATACACTTCCGAGTGAATAGCCGCGCCCGTCAACTTGTCTGTCAAGCGGTTGGACACTAAGAAATAGTCAATACGCCAACCCGCATTCTTCTCGCGTGCCTTAAATCGGTACGACCACCAGGAGTAAGCTTCCTCTAAGTCCGGATAGAAGTAACGGAAGGAATCCGTAAAACCTGCTGCCAGCAGTTCACCGAACTTCGCACGTTCTTCGTCCGTGAAACCCGCATTTTTACGGTTGGTCTTCGGGTTCTTCAAGTCTATTTCACGGTGCGCTACGTTCAAGTCTCCACAGACAATCACGGGTTTCTGTTGATCAAGCTGCTGTAAATAGGCACGGAAGGCATCCTCCCAGGTCATGCGGTAATCCAGTCTGCGCAAACCGTCTTGTGAATTGGGCGTATAGACCGTAACCAAAAAGAAGTCGGGCATTTCGAGTGTAATGACCCGTCCTTCGTGGTCATGTTCTTCTATGCCCAGTCCGTAAGTCACCGACAAAGGCTCGTGACGCGTAAAGATGGCCGTACCCGAATAGCCTTTCTTTTCAGCCGAATTCCAGTACGAACGGTAACCGTCAAATGCTATATCCAATTGTCCGGGTTGCATCTTCGTTTCTTGCAAACAGAAGAAATCTGCATCCAGTTTAGCAAAATATTCGCGGAATCCTTTACCATCACAGGCACGGAGACCGTTTACATTCCAAGAGATAAATTTCATATTCAAAAAAACAGTTTATATGAGTTAGGCACTCCCGCAATAGAAAAGAGAAGAAGTTGAGAGGATGAGAAGTTGAGAAGTTGAGAATTCGTCAACTCGATAAACTCATCAACTCGATAAACTCTCCTCAACCCGAGAAACTCTCCTCCTCTCAGGCAACCACGAATCTCCGTTTATGCCTGCACTAACTGCGCAAATATAGCAACTAATCACCACACCTCCCCGCGCTCGCTTTTTTTTCTTACCTTTGCGCCACCTTTTTACCCTGAACACGTTACATTTTCAACTACTTATGAAGGCTTTCTTTACTCTCCTGACTGCCGCATTCCTTTCCGTTTCTGCAGTACAGGCGCAACCCACCATATCATTTGACCAAACCACCCAGGAAATGGGTACCCTCCTGTGGCATACACCTAAAACTGCAACCTTCAAGGTTACCAACAAAGGTACGCAGGACCTCGTCATCAAGGAGGTGCGCACCGACTGCGGTTGTACCGATGCTGAATGGACACGCACTCCTATCGGACCGGGCAGCACGGGCTTCATCCGTGCCACCTACGATGCCGAAATGCTGGGACACTTCAACAAGGGACTTGCTGTCTTTACCAATCTCAGCGAACAGCCACACTACCTCACACTCATGGGACAGGTGTCCATGACACGCACAGAACCGACCGAAGAATATCCTTACCAAATCGGTGATTACTTCCTCAGCACGGACAACGTGGAATTCGACGATGTCAACCGAGGTGACCGTCCGACCTTTGTGCTTCAGATTTTTAATGCCAGCAAGAAGACCTTCCATCCGGCACTGATGCACCTGCCTAAGTACCTCAGTGCCGAAGCTGACCCTGCGGTCATTCGTCCGGGACGTGTCGGACGTATGCTTATCACGCTCGACAGTAACCAGTTACCTACGATGGGACTTACCCAGACCAATATTTACCTCAGTCGTTTCATGGGCGACCGCGTCAGCAAGGAGACTGAAATCAATGTTTCTACAACCTTGTTGCCTGAGTTCTCTGAGCAAGACCTTCTCAGCAGCCACGTTCCCGTTGCCGAACTTGACAGTACCCACATTACTTTGGGCGAACTCAATAAGAAGAACCGTGCCGAGGGCGAACTTGTTCTCAAGAATACCGGACAGGCTGATTTGCTGATCAAGGCTCTTCAGGTATACAACCCGGGCATCAGTGTCAGCCTCAACAAACGAAAGATCAAGCCGGGCAGTAGCCAGAAGCTGAAAATCTCAATCAACGGAAACAGCGCATTCTTTAAGGGACGTCGCCGCATCCTCCTCATCACCAACGACCCGAAACACTCTAAAATGGTCATCGACGTTACGGTGAAGAAATAAGGTTCGAAGGTGAGCAGGGGAAAAGGTTAGAAGCGCAGAAAGTTACCAGTTTCAGAGTCGGCTTCAATCGTCACTTCGCGATTTCGGTATTTCGTCACTTCGCGATTTCGCAATTTCGTTACTGCACAATCTCGCTACTTCGTTATTACGCAAATTCGTTATTTCGTCACTTCGTTACCTCGACTTTAATCTTCACGCCCTATCCTCCCCCCGCTGTTCCTCAATAACAAAGCATATTACTTTTCTCTTATCATAATCACTTTACCTCACATGAAAAATGTTTTTTCTATGAAGAAGTTGCTCGTTGTAGCAGCTGCGTGCCTCTTCTCTGCAGGCACCCTTTGGGCTGAAATCAACCCGAAGCCCTTCGTTGTGCCCGAACTGAAGACCTGGACGGGTGCTGAAGGCCGCGTCGCTCCCTCTGGACGCATCGTCGTTAAGAGCAGCAAACTGATGGCAGCTGCTCAGGCACTGGCCAACGATTACAAAGAAATGTTCGGCAAAGACCTTCAGGTTGTCAAGGGCAAAGCACAGGCTGGCGACATCGTACTGACCTTAAGCAAAGACAAGGCACTCGGTACGGAAGGCTACGTACTCCACATCAACAAGCAGATTGAAGTACAGGCTCCCACCAACCAGGCTGCTTTCTGGGCTACCCGTACCCTCCTCCAGCTCACCGAGCAACAGGCCGACCGCACCCTTCCCTGTGGTGTGACGACCGACGTTCCCGAATACCGCCTCCGTGGCTTCATGATTGACTGTGGCCGTAAGTTCTTCCCCATGAGCTACCTCCGCAACCTCACGAAGGCCATGGCTTATTATAAGATGAATACCCTCCAGGTTCACCTCAACGACAACGGCTTCCGTCAGTACTTTGGCGGTGACTGGATGAAGACACAGGCTGCTTTCCGTCTGGAGTGTGACACCTATCCCGGCCTCACGGCCAAGGACGGTTCCTACACCAAGAAGGAATTTATCGGTCTGCAACAACTGGCTGAAGCCAATGGGGTGGAAATCATTCCCGAAATCGACGTACCCGCTCACTCACTTGCCTTCACACAGTACAAGCCCGAGATTGGTAGCAAGGAGTATGGTATGGACCACCTCGACCTCTTCAATCCCGAGACCTACAAGTTTGTCGACGGACTCTTCCGCGAATACCTCAGCGGAAAGGAACCTGTCTTCCGTGGCAAGCGTGTACACATCGGTACTGATGAATATTCCAATGCCAAGAAGGAAGTGGTAGAGAAGTTCCGCGAATTTACCGACCACTACATCCGTTTTGTAGAAGGCTTCGGTAAGCAGGCTGTCGTTTGGGGTGCCTTGACGCACGCCAAGGGTGAAACGCCCGTCAAGGCTGAAAACGTGCTCATGAACTGCTGGTACAACGGTTACGCCAATCCGCAGGACATGAAGAAGTTGGGTTACCAGCTTGTCAGCATCCCCGACGGTGCCGTTTACATCGTGCCCGCCGCCGGTTACTATTACGACTACCTCAACTGCGAATGGCTTTACAACTCTTGGACGCCCGCGATGATCGGCAACCAGACCTTCGAGGAACAGGATCCTGCCATTGAAGGCGGTATGTTTGCTGTATGGAACGATCACGTAGGCAACGGTATCTCTGTCAAGGATGTTCACCACCGCGTGTTCCCCGCACTCCAAACGTTGGCTGTCAAGTGCTGGACGGGCAAGAAGGCACAGCTTCCCTATGCTGACTTCAACAAGCAGCGCGTACTTTTGAGTGAAGCTCCGGGTGTCAACGAACTGGGCCGCATCGGTCAACCGGGCACCGTAGCCAATGTACCTGTTGTCAAGGCGGGTCAGAAGCAAGACCTCGAAGAGATTGGTTACAACTACCAGGTGTCTTTCACACTCAACGGTAAGGAGGAAGCCAAGGGTACCGAACTCTTCCGTTCGGCCAATGCTGTGTTCTACCTCTCCGACCCGCAGCAAGGCAAACTCGGTTTCGAGCGCGACGGTTACCTCACCACATTCAACTACCGAGTTGAGAAGGGTAAGAAGGTGAACCTCATGATTGAAGGTGACAACCGCAAGACCACGCTCTACGTAGACGGTCAGAAGCGCGAAGAACTTGCACCGAAACCGCTTTATGTCATCCGCGATACCGATCGTGCACACTACCAGGTTAAGGGTGCTTCTCCCTACGAGCCCATCGTATACCAACCCTCTGACAAGATCTTCTATCAGTCTACGCTCGTCTTCCCCCTCCGCCAGGCAGGCAACTTCCAAAGCGAGGTGACGAACCTCAAGGTTGAGCAGAAGTAAGCAGCTTCCCCATTCTGCTGACTAGATAGCTTCGACCTTTCGATGGCTATATATAATAAGGTGTGGGTCACCACCCTATACGACAAAACTCTGTGCTTCCCTCTCCAAGGGCGGCACAGAGTTTTTTTTGCGATAAACAGGAATAGATAATAGACGATAAAGGGCGAAGGGGCGGGAATACTTACCGCATGGCGCGACCCAACCATACACCTGTATGAATGATCACCGCAGAAAATACAGCTGCTATACATACGAAGGAGCTGTACGGTCGCGGCATGCCGCGACCCATTGCGTTACAGCATAATCTTCTCGCGAGAGAGTTACTTCTGCTTCGGGTCTCGGCATGCCGCGACCGTACAACCCTACCACCGGTTGAAAGCATCCATTCATTCCTTCTTCGGCAACTCATGCAACGGCATGTCGGCATAGAGCCCGCTGAACAGCGACTTGCGCAAACTGCGGAAGGCACGCCACGGACTCTCCTCTGTCAGGGGCAGACTCGTCCCGCGACGGTCCAACGTTTCGAGCAGCGTGGCAGGCGTCAGGCGGTGAATGTCCCCGGCAGGCAAGTACGTCGTTTCGCGATTGTTTTCCGTTTCAGGTATCTTCAGCAAGACTCCCGCTTGCGAGAGTTCACCGAGAATGTCTGTCACCACCCGCAAATGTACCTTCTCCTGCGTAGCCAATTGGCGTGCGGACAGGGGCGGACGCGATGCGGCAAACTGACGGCAAACAGCAGCGGCCAGTTGCACACAAAGGCAGTCGTGATCAACGCGACTGAGCCGCACACTCTCCTGACCGTAATAAAAGCTGTGCAAGTTCTGGTCAACATAGGCCAGGGCACCCCCAAAGAGGGTGAGCATCCAGGCTATCTGGCACATCAGCAAGAAGAGCGGAAGGGCGGCAAACGAACCGTAGATGGCATTATAGGAAGTCAACCATACTTGTGAATGCAGGTAACCGATCTGGAGCAACTGAAACAGCACACCCGTCAGGGTGCCTGCCAGCAAGGCACTCCGCAGCTTCACATGGGTATTGGGCATGAAAGCAAAGAGGCAGGTAAAGAACAGCACCATCACCAGGTAGGGCAAAAACTTCAACAGGAACAACACTGTGGGGCGCAGCAACATGACATTGGGCAACCACTCGTCGGCTGCAGAATAGATGAAATAGGTCAAACCGCTGGTGACGACAATAAAGATAGGTAGCAGAAAGAACACAGCGGTGTAGTCCGTCACCATGCGGAAGAGCGAACGTGGTTGCTCAACTTGCCAAATCTCGTTGAAAGCACTCTCGATGGAGTCTGTCAGACTAAAGAGTGTATAAAGCAACATCAGCAAACCGAAGCCTAAGAAGATGCCCCCTTGGGTATGATTAAGGTAAGACTGTACGAAGCCCACGAGTGTATCAATGATTTCAGGTTTAGCGACCACATTGCTGCGTATCCATTCCTCGGTAAAGGCGGCAAGTCCGAAACCTTTGGCCACAGCAAAGATGATGGCCAGGATAGGTACCAGCGAAAGCAGGGAAGAATAGGTCAATGCCGAAGCGCGGTAAGCCAACCCTTCGCGCAGAAAGAGCCGAATGGTGAGATAGAGTCGCTTCAAGGCTCCCATCCAGACTTTCCGCCACTTTCCTGTAGTGGGTTTCCAGAGATCACGGTGCAAGAACAAGGTTAAACGCTGTACAAAGGAAGACATGAGTATACTTTTTTGAGATGAAAAACGAAAGGGATGACTACCTCATCCACTTGCATAACGGCACGAAGATAATGAATCCCTGGCTACGAAAGCAGGATACGAAGGTTTAAACACTGGAAATTCCCCACCAGAAAACCGTAAAAGGAGGTCTAAACACCGGGGATGGCTCATACGGAAGCCGTAAAAGAAGGTCTAAACACTGGGGATGGCTCACACGGAACCCGTAAAAGAGGGTCTAAACACTGGGGACGACCTTCACGGAACCCGTAAAGACCCATCCACACACTGGGGACGACCCACTCGGGAGCCGTAAAAGGTCATCCCAACACTTGGGACGGCTCATACGGGAGCCGTAAAAGGTCATCCCAACACTTGGGACGGCTCACACGGAAGCCGTAAAAGGTCATCCCAACACTTGGGATGACTCACACGGGAGCCAGGAAACATCATCTCAACACTCGGAACGACCTACACGGAAAACGTAAAACATCATCTCGACACTTGGGATGCCCCACACGGAAACAGAGAACAAACGACTACATTCTGACATTGTTTATTCAATATTCCCATCCTCATCCTCCACGCAACCAAAGATGGCTTATCTGATATAAACGCATGATAGCTAAGATAACCAAAGATACAACCGTTTAGAACACAAAGCTCAGAAAATCATTAACACATTTTACCCCCCCCCAATTATATTGAATCTTTTTTATTAAAAATGTACTCGTATGGCTTGTTTAGTAAAATAGATTCCCATACCTTTGCTCGCAGAATTAGTATTAACGCAATCCATCACAGTATGATTGTACGTCTGAAGAACTTAACCGCTCTTGTCGCTGTACTTTTCTTTGCCACAGCCACAGCCTTTGCACAGAAAGCAACGATCAAAACCAACATTCCGTATTGGGCTACGACCACACCGAATGTTGCGTTAGAGTTGAAACTTGCCCCCCGGTGGACATTTGATTTCTCAATAGGATATAACCCATTTACTTTTAACAACAACAAGAAAATTAAACACATCGCCCTCCAACCCGAAGCCCGCTATTGGCTTTGCTCCTCCTTTGCTGGTCACTTTGTGGGTGCCAACGTGCTCTACTCCCACTACAACGCAGGCGGTATCAAACTGCCCTTTGGCATCTTCTCCGAACTGGAGCACCACCGATTTCAAGGCAATCTCGGTGCCCTCGGATTGGTCTATGGCTATAGCTGGATGTTGCCCAACAAGCGGTGGAACATTGAAGCGGTCGTCGGACTGGGTGCCGGCTATACCCGTTACGATAAATATGCCTGTGAAGTTTGCGGTAGCAAAGTAGGAAAGGACAACAAATGGTTCTTCCTCCCTACCAAACTCGCAGTCTCGATCGTGTATAACTTGTTCTGACAATTAGTTACGATGAACATTTAGGGGTGTAACTACTGCTACAGGAGTCGGAATCATTCGATGACTCGATCATTCGATATGTCGAAATAACGAGATAACAAGATTACAAGATAACGAGATTCCAAGATTCCGAATTTTCGAGACAACGACAATTCGCCACAACAGCCTCACGCCGTTTCGAAACAACGACACAACGACTCACAACCCTTCAAACAGTAACTTGAAACTCCCCTCCCCTATCCCCAAGCCTCTATGAAACTCTTCCCTCTTCTCTCCCTATTCAGCGTCCTTCCCCTCAGTGCCCAGCATCTGACCGATGCACGGTGGAGCGACGACAGCCTGCACTTAGGCTTTTCCCTTGTGGAAGACCGCAAGGCTGGGAGCGACTACGCCATATGGGCCACTCCCGTACTCACCGACACCAAGGGCCACCGCCTCGACTTGCCCGTCAGCATCTTTCGCGGCAAACGCAACCAGCGACTGCACGAACGGCAGCAGTTCTACCAACCCCAGACGCTCCGCCCCTTGCCTGTACAGGGCAAAGCCTGCGAAGGTGCATTGGGCGACACCATAGACTACCAACTCTCCTTCGACCGCCGCACCTATCCCTGGTTATGGGAAGACAGCATCCGCCTCGATGCCCTGCGCGAAGCCGAAGGCTGTTGCCAGGTCGATTCACTCCCTGCCAGTCCCGTGGCACAACTGCAGTACCGCGCACCCTTCTGCCCCGTGCTGCTGCCTGTGGAGGACAATACAGGTAAGGCGGGCGAACTTCAACGCGACAATCCCGTGTTGCAACACATCTCGCAATACCGTCCCTACGACGACACCCGCGTGATGTACAAGGAAAAAGGGGCACTCTGGGTTCACTTCGAACTCGACCGTCACCGCCTGCTCCACCAGTTCCGCGACAATGCCGCCACCCTTGACCGTATCGTAGACATCACCCGTCAGATTTTGGCTGACACCACTTCTACGGTCAAGCTCATTCAGATTATCGGTATGGCTTCGGTCGAAGGACCTGCCGACCGCAACATTCGTCTCGCTGCCAACCGTGCCGAAGCCCTCAAAGGCTACATTCAAAGCCAAATCCATACGCCCGACAGCCTGTATGAATTGGCAAATGGCGGGGAAGCTTGGACGGAACTCCGCGCGGCGATTGTCGACAACGACCTGCCGTACAAGCAGGAGATGCTCGACCTCATTGACCAGACACCCGACCCCAATGTGCGTGAACAGAAGCTGAAGGCACTCCACGGCGGACAGCCCTATGCCCAGCTTCGTGACCACATCTTGGGCGACCAGCGTAATTCGGGTTACCTCCGCATCTATTACGACTATGTGCCCGACAAGGTGGCTCCCGTCATCAACCGTGCCACCGCACGCTTGCAGGAAGCCTCAGCGGCTCATCCGCTCAACCGTCACCAGGCACTCTCAGCCGAAGCACTGGCTGAAGCCGAACGCGCCCTGGCAGCCGATGCCCGCGTAGCCGAAGCACTCCGACTCCTGCTTTCCGTTCGTCATGATGCCCGCTCTTACAATGCCCTGGGCGTAGCCTACTGGTATGCGGGGTACCGTCGCGAAGCTAAACAATACTTCGAAAAGGCGGCGCAAAACGGCAACGCACAGGCCAAGGACAATCTTCAACAGGCCTTGGAGGTGGAACGGCAGAAGTAAACACATCACCCCCGCTCCACGCAATCAGGGGGAGCGGAAACAAGGAAGCACAGCCACAACCATTCTTGTTGCACTGCTTCCTAATACTGACCGGAGATTCCCGGTTTACACATTGATTTCATTTTCAATTCAATTATTATTCATCACTAAAAACTCATTGTTATGAAACTTAACAACAAGTTTACCCTGATCAGTGTAGCATTGATGACGGGTGCAGCATGCCTCACTGCATGCTCTTCTGACGAAGTGGCTGAGAATCCGGGACTCAGCGCGGACGGCGAAAGCGTAAAGACGGAATTTGCAATCAACATTCCGCGTGCTAAGAGTGCGAGAATGACGGCAGGCAATACGCAAAATGGAGAAAGTGTTCAATTCCTCGGCTTAAATGAGATTCGTCTTATTCCTTTCAGCGTGGAACCGAGTAGTCTCGAAGGTAGTACTGCAATCCAATCAATCATCGGACTCGGCAACATTGCCAATAACGATGGTTTGACTAATGGCGTAAAGAAGTACAGCGATGTCAATATTCCCATTGGTACAAAGAGTTTCTACTTCTATGGTCACGCACCTCAGGGTTCTGCCGACGGAGAAGCTAACGAACGTTTTTCTTTGGGTATACTGACGGAAAATGTTACTGCTGTAAATGTTTTAAAGGGTATTCAATTTGGCATGGTTACCACTGTTGCAGACGATGCTAACATTGCCAATGACCAGGAAGCAATCGATTTGTTGAATCAGTTGAATGCTGTAGCAACAGTAGAAGGTTGGGCCAATGCTACCGCTGACTCACCAGCTAAGAAGCTTTATGACAACTTCATCAAGCTCAAAGCTGGTTCTGCCAATAGCATTAAGCTTGTAATGGAGGACTTGTACAACGCTGTTGAAAAGTTCAACACGGGTGAACCAACTCTTGCCCAAGCTATCAAATCTGCCATTACAACTGGAGATGCAGCTCTCTTCAATGCTGGAACATCTAACACTGAAACAGGTAACGTTACGCTCACTTGGAAGGCAGACAAGACCTTCCCCAAAAACGTAAACCTTCCCGAAGGTGTAGCTCAAGTTACATTTGAAAACAATGCATTCAAGTATGTAACTGCTACAAACATTGGTGCTTGGGGAGGTAACTCGGGTATGGCAATCAATGAAAAGAAGATTACCTACCCCGCTTCTCTTTACTACACTTCAAAATCTGCAGTTGCTGCTTCCCAAACAGCCGATATCCCCTCCAATATTACTGGATGGAGTTTCGATGGTTGGGATAAGGTTGTAAAGACCAACTCGAAGTCTGTAGCCCTTGCAGACAAGGTGAACTATGGTGTAGCCAACTTTGCAGTAACTGTAAAGTGCGATGGTGTTCTACTTCCGACCAATGGTACACAAGATAAGAAACAGGCCGCAGCAGAAGTCAACATGAATGGCAATGACTTTGTAGCTGTTCCTACTGATGGTTTCACCTTAACGGGTGTACTCGTAGGTGGTCAGTACCAAAAGGTTGACTATGAGTTTAATCCTATAACAGAAGGAAGCCAAAACGGCGGCACCTATACTGTTTATGACCGCGACGTACAAGGTGTAAAGGCAATCGCTAACAGTGCTAAGGGTACGAACTACACGCTCGTTCTCCCGACGCAGAAAACTGACGACAACATTCACTTCGCACTTGAATTCAAGAATGATGCAGAAGGTTTCTATGGCAAGGACGGTTTCATCCCCCATGGTGCTACCTTCTATGTTGTAGGTAAGATGACGAAGGAAAAAACTCCTACTGGTAACGAAAGTGCTAACGAAGAGAAGGCTACCAGAATCTTCCAGCAGGATTACAAGACTACTGCTAACGTCACACTGAAGACATTGAAAAATGCTTACTACACGTTGCCCGACCTCCGCGCAACGAACCTGTCATTTGGTCTTGCTGTAGATCTCACTTGGCAGAAGGGTTACGTATTTGATGTAACTATCGAATAATACCCCTCCGCTACTTCATAGTAGACACTTTTCCGAGCGGCAACCTTTCGTAGGGTTGCCGCTCCCTATCCCTCAGAAGCGGCAGATAATCGTTAATCTTCTGACCGTGGGGGACTTTTGACCGCCAAACAAAGGAGGAAACATGAAAGATAACAATACGATATATCACAGACTGTATGGTCTTTGCTCGTTGGGAATGGCATGGCTTACACTCAGTGCAACCCTCACCTCCTGCATCGACGAAGACCTCTCCGACTGTGGAAAAGACTACCAGATTACCTGTCAGGTGAAACTGGTGACGGAGCTGCAAAACGAACTGGCACAGGCTCTGGATGAACCCAAGGAGGTGCCCATCCGAAAGGAATTGGAACGGGCTCTCGCCCCCATCTTCTCGAACGTGGCTAACGATGTGGACCTCAGTTTCTATACCAACGGACAACTGAGCTACAACGAACAGCACGCCATTCATTCATCCAACGCTTCGTTTACACTCTACCTCCCTGCCAATTCGTACCATCACTATGCGATAGCCAACCTGCAAGCGATTCCGCAGCTTGAGGTGAACCACAAGGAACGGGAAACGGACTTGCGCATTGAGCAACTAAAGGGCGACACACTCGACCCGCACCACCGCGCAGTCTTTGTCGGCGATGTGCCCATGCGGATTGAGGACGAACGGAATCAGTACAACGTAAGTCTCTACATGCAAAACTGTACGGGGGCTTTGGTCATTGACGACCGGGGCTTTCATCCCGAAGAGGTCATTGCCTACGTAACGGGACTTTCGTCTGCCTTTCAACCCTGCGACAGCACGTTTCAGTTCACCCGTCCCACAGTGTTGCGTACACACGCACTCACCACGACGGGCTACCATGCCTTCCACACCACGGGCTTTCCTTCCCTTCCTGCCTCGACCTCAGCTGCATTGCGACGCACCGCTGGTGCCCCTGTCCTCTGGCGTTACCACGTGTTGCTGAAGATGGACGGCAAATGGACGAAGAGTGTACTCTCTGTCGAACAACCGCTGGAAGCCGGCAAACTCCGTGTCATCAAAGCTCACATCCGCGAAGATGGCGGCATTGCCTCTACGGAAGCGGATGTCGGTGTCAGCATCGAACTGGACTGGAAACCGGGCGGAGATCATGACGTGGAGATTTAAGTTGTGAGGCTGTGAGGTTACCTCTGCTGCCACGAGTCAAATGAAATCGAATGATGTCGATATATATCGATTTAAATCGAGTCTGCTCGAAGTCCTTGTAAGCTCTCACCACTATAACCTCAACAACTCAATAATCCGATAAATTCCTTCCCTACGCACAAGTTCGGGTGCAGATGTTGTACGGTCGCGGCATGCCGCGACCCAAAGCAGAAGTAACTTCTCTATCATCTGAAGAAGAACTTTGCAATGGGTCGCGGCGTGTCGCGACCGTACTGCATTACCGCCCGTTTAGCCTCCCGCCCTACTGGGCGGAAGGGAGTTTATCCTAAGCTTTACCAACTTACTGAAACATGATAATCAAACGATTTACATACACCCATGCCATCCTGCTTATCTTCCTTTTGACAGGTTTTCTTTCCTGTGATAAGGACACAGCCTCTGTGTTGCCCGAAGGAGACTACGAAACAGTGGACATCCTAATCAGTGATGCTTTTCCCACACCGCTGATGCGCACACCGGGAGACCCTGGTACCTCGCAGCCTGAAGAACAAGCAGACTGGAATAAGATTGACATCGTGATTGTGGCTGAACAACACCTTGGGGATCAACCGACCGTCCGGCGGTTGTCATATACACAAGAAGAATACAACCAACTTCCAACGTATGACGATACCAACGTCCGCAAGATTCAAATTACAAAGATGTTGCCTGGCAAGGTTTATCTCTATGCACTGACCTATACGGCAGAAGCTTCAGGAGCAGAGGAGATTGATAAACAGCTTACAGCAATTCAAGCTCTCAAAGACTGGACAAAAGCGAAACAACAAATAGAGGCGTTGACAATACCCAATAGCTATGCCGAACAAACGAAAAATGGCGATAAATGGGAGTCTAACAAGAACCATCTTCGCCAAATGCTGAGTGTGGCTACGGGGGCTATCACTCCCTATGAAATCAAACCCGGGGATGGACTCTTACCTGGCGAACGCTTTGCGAAGTTGACTTTGAAACGTCTGGCTACGAAACTTGACATTCAGTGGGATGCAGTCGATGCGGCAGGTATTCACGAAGTAAGGGTTAAACAGGTGAACATCAAGCCCAAAGCAACCCCAGCCCCTACGGACGCTGGTTCGGGTCGTCTCTTTCCTACGTTGGTCAGCGAAAACGTCCAACCACTTATCGGATCGAAGAAGTTTATCAACACTTCTCCCGTCAGCCAACGCAACGGCAGAGTATATCATTACGTCTTCCCCGACGGGGTGACGACACCTGTGATACAATTCGAGTTGACTGGGAAGATGAAAGATGGTTCAACAAAAGATTATTTATATACAATCACGCTTACCCCCCAAGGTGAAGAAAAGCCTCTCATCCCCTCCGCTTGGTATAAGGTCAATGTAAACATCAAAGGCCTTTCTGGCAATGCAAACATTACTGTAAGCGACAAAAACGCAACTACGGCTACAGAATAAGGTAAGGGGGATTCCATCCGATACACATTCGTTGGGGGCTGCCACCCCTTCCGGGGTTCGATACTTTTTAAAGGTCGTAATCCTTTACCTAGGGTTTCGCTTCGCTACACCCTAGGCTAAGTCCCTATCACCCCTACGGGGTTCTTCCTATACGCGCTGGCATCAATGGGAAAGAAAATACGACACGGTGGATTGGTACACTCGCTTGTACATGTTACATCAACGAATGTACATTTGAAACTGCTTACATACATATTACCCCACGAACGTACATTTGCCTCCGCGCCAACATGTGAACCCCGAAGGGGTGGAAGGGACTTAGCCCAGGGTGGAGCGAAGCGAAACCCTGGGTTAACCCAAACGTCCATTCAAATACATTCGAACCCCGGAGGGGTGGTAGCTGAATACGGCAAAGGGGGATTCCATCCGATACACATTCGTTGGGGGCTGCCACCCCTCCGGGGTTCGATACATTTTAAAAGTCGTAATCCTTTACCTAGGGTTCCGCTGCGCTACACCCTAGGCTAAGTCCCTATCACCCCTACGGGGTTCTACCTCTACGCGCTGGGGGTTATGGGTTCTCCCTATACGCGCCAACTATCTTGGAAACAATACATCCCGATACATTTAACAATCAACTCAAAAAACAAATACCACACTTATGGCACAGTCTTTCAGCCAAATATATATACATCTCATCTTTCACATAAAGACGACCAGTGTGATGATTCAAGAGTCTGAACAAAGCAGACTGCATGCCTATATGACTGAAATCATCAAAAGCAAGGGAGATAATGCACTGGCTATAGGTGGCACACAAAACCACATACACATTTTGTTTACGCTCGCACGTGAACAAAACATTGCCGACCTTGTGAAGCTTATTAAAACGCATACAACGCGATGGCTGAAAAACCTTGGACAACCCTATCACGCATTTGCGTGGCAAGCGGGATATGCTGCCTTCTCGGTGAGCCGATCCATGGTGGATAAAACAATGAATTATATCACAAAACAAAAGGAACATCACCGAAACTTCAGTTTCGATGAAGAGTACAGAAAGTTTTTAGACCTTTACGGAATAGACTACGACGATAAGTTCCTCCTCTGTGATTGAATGCGGAATCTTTAAGGGCATAAACACCTCTATATTCTGCTTCACTCCCTCTGGGTATTCCCCCCTCACAAATACCTACCCGACTACTCTTTACGATTTACTCCATACCCATCTAAACACGCTAAATACTACCACTATGATACGAAGTCATTCCCTTTGGATAAGCTTGCTCTGTTGGCTCCTTCTTTCGGTGTCAAGCTTTGCGCAATCCAATAACATTTATTACGTCACGGCAGACGGCAAGCCCGTAAACCCAGCAAACGTTCCAGGCATTACCTTACAAAAGGAATGGATGGATACAACCAAAGTATCTACCCTCGAAGCCGCTTTAAAGAATGCCCAAGCAGGCGATGAAATCTGGATCAAAGGCTACGAAATGGGGGCAAAGGGCGATGCGGTGGTTTATCAAGCTCCCGATGGCGGATTCAAGCTCAAGTCGGGCGTAAGTATTTACGGTGGCTTCGCCGGTGATGAAAAGAACAAGACGGACCGTCGTACGGACGGCCAGCTGTACCGCCTGCGCTACCGTACGATTCTGACGGGTGACGAAAACCGTAATGACGTAGTAGACCCTGTAAACTATATATTCCCCGGAGGTAACAACAACCGCGACAACAACCGCCGCCATGTCATTGACATAGACATGACACCCACAGTACAAAGTGGGAACAAGAATACGACGGCAACGGTGGTCAACGGCTGTATCGTTGCACGTGGTCATGCTTATGATGCGACGAACCCCACACAACAGAACGGCGGCGGTATCTACATCCACGGCAACAATACGGGCGGCGGCATCTTCCGCATCGAACGTTGCTTCTTCACAGAAAACTACGGCTATTATGGCGGTGCTATCTATGTAGCGGCAGAAGTAAAGAATGTCAACAACGGTGCCAACCTCATCGACCGCTGTGCCTTCTTCAACAATGCGGCGGGTGAACGCGAAAAGAGCTCTAACTACGGCGGTGCGGTCTGCATCGCCGGTCAGGGCTATGTATTCAACTCGACCATCTACAACAACGAGAACGGCGGGGTGCTGGCAACCAAAACGGGTAGTGCCATCATCAACTGTACCATTACACGGAATACGGGTGCAGGAGTCGACGGGTTTACACTCCCCCAGGAAAATACAGGAAAAGCGGATCAGAATATCCCCGTACACAACTCCGTCATTTGGGGTAACTCCAAGCTGACCACCAATGTCACGGACAATATGCCCGACTTCCAATACTCGGCCTATCCCGAGGCAGGAACCCTCGGAGCAGACCCGGGGCTCAATAACCTGTTGCTCAGCGAGAAGAACAACGAGGCTGCAGGCCCGTCATTTACTCTGCCTTCAACCCGTACAGGCTATGACATTGAGTTCAAAATCCGTGAAGAAGCCTATCCGCAGTGGAACTGGGAACCAATGGAGGAAACGACCTTGGTCGACAAGGGATACAATAAACTCTATAACGACATAACCTTTACCCAAAATCCAAACCAGGACCTCAATGGCCAAACACGTATACAAGGTACTATTGACATCGGTGCCTACGAGTTTCAGCCCTTGGCTCCCGGTCGCCGTCGCTATGTAAAACAAGACGGAACGGGTAAGGGTACTTCGTGGGAAGATGCTTCAGGCGACTTACAAGCCATGATTGACGAATTGGCTACAAATAATCTCAACAACCTTCCGGGCGAAGTATGGATTGCCGGAGGTACCTATAGGCCTAAGACCTTCCTTATCACTGGTGAAAACTATACCGCAACTTTCTGCATGCGTGACGGTATCAGTGTCTATGGTGGATTTAAGGGAAACGAAACGTCTAAATCTCAACGTCTTACATACCAATTTCCTTGGGAAACAGAAAAGGATCAATCTACAGTTTATTTAGTTGCTAAAGAATACAACAATAAACCTGTTTTGGCGGACAATCGTTGGAACATCAATTCCAGTTCCCGTCATGTCGTATGGTTTGCTCCTGCAACTTACAGTGATGCCCAAGCACCAGCTTTCACCCGTCCTACCATCTTGGATCGCGTCTGCATTGAAGGGGGACATGCTCTGGGTGAATCGACAGACAAAGCAACCTTTCAAAGTAGTGTCGGCGGTGGTATCTATATGAACGATGCCAACGCCTATTTGCGCGACTGCGTGGTGAAATACAGCACCGCGAAAGTGGCGGGCGGCGGTGTATACTTGAAGAACGGGCGTATCATCGGTTCGCTGATTTACAATTGTAATGCTGGTGCCGACACGGAAAATGGCAAAGGCGGTGGAGTCTTTGTTGACGAAACGGGTATGGTGCTCCGATCGATGGTGGTAAACAATACGGCAGGACTTGGTGCGGGCGTCTATTTGAACAATGAAGACCAATTGTTGCCTAATTACCTGGTGGTTTCAACCAGTGTTATCAGCAACAATACGGCACGCATTAACGGTGGAGTGTACTGCAACAAGGGAGGCATATTGACGCAAAACACCATTACCAACAACTATACCCCGTCTTCGCCCGACTTGGCAAACAGGCATTCTGCACAAACGGGCGGCGTGTATATCAACGAGTATGGTATGGTAATCAACTCCATTATCTGGAATAATAAAATTAACCTGACAGGAGCAAGCAATTCTGATGAGGCTACGGACATTCCGGTTTATGCACTCAATCCGACCAAGGAGAAGGTGCGCTTCCTTTACAATGCCATTTCCTGCCCTAACAACGCGGTGTGGAACAATACCTTGCAGGAATATACGCTGACACTGGGCGATAACAATACAACAGACAGCAACCAGATGGGCCCTGACTTCACGGTAGAAACTGAAGGGATTATGACCAGTGACGAGGCTTTGCTGAAGCGTGTGGGAGCACAAAGAGAGGCCGATTGGATTTATTACTATTGGCAACCCAAGCAAGGTTCGAATCTTTGGGCAGCCGGACAACCGATCGGACAGTTCCCCGAACACGTATTGATGGCTCCGGAACTTGACATCACCGGCAAGGATCTCTTTGATCAAAAACCCTCCATCGGTGCATTTCAGGTTATTCCTACAGTTATTAAAGCTGACGAAACTTCAGAAACAGACAAATACATCATTTACGTAGACGGACAAAATACGAGCATTGAGGCTGACGGTTCGTCTTGGGACAAGGCACACCGTTCGTTGACGGAAGCGGTTAACTGGTTTGCTCGATGGGATAACCCAGAGAAGAAGCAAATGGTGATCCGTGTGAAGGCGCAAGAATTATGGCCCAAATTTGCCTTTTCAAATGAGGATCCGAAAACGGCCACGTTGCGCATTCCTGTGACAAAAAGCGGTCAGCCGATTGTCATCGAAGGTAGTTGGCATCAAAACGAACAAAAACAACAATGGGAACGCAACCCGTTGGCATTTCGCAGCATTCTCAATTCCAATTTCAATGGTAAGACGCAGGAAGAAGGTTTTTACCACGGTGTAAATATCGATGCGAATGCGAAATTAGTACTCGATGGTTTCCACATCATCAATGGTTATGCTGCCTCAACAGCGTCTATCCAAAGTGGTGCAGGTGTTCTCGCCAAAGCAGGATCAGACGTAACTCTGCGCAACTGTATCATTGAAAACAATACTGCACACACGGCTGCAGCTGTCGATGCACGTGAGGCAAAGAACTTGACCATGATTAACTGTGTGGTCAATAACAATACCAACACGAGCGGCGATTCTGAATCGGTTATTGGTGTACCAGCAGGTAAGGAAACGACCCACACGTTTGACCACCTGACTGTGGTCAATAACATAGGTTCGATTCCTGCTACCATCACAAAGGAGCACAATTACAATTCCTTTGCTGCTGGCAATACAGGAAGCAATAATACGCTCGAACTTGCCACCACGGGTGAAAAAGGAGGAGCAAAGAACTTTGCCAATCCGACGAATAAAGTCGGAGCCACCTTCGGTTTCGACACTTACTTGGGTGGTTACTCGGAGTTCCGCCCGCTCACGTCATCAGTGGATGCCGCTCAAGTTATCAATAAGTGCGTAGTAAGTCCCATCACGAAAGGAACAGACAGTCCTTTGACAAATGATATCACGATGGTACACGATCGTGACCTTGGAGGTATTCCCGACCTCGGTGCCTATGAAGCGGACTTACCGAAGAAGGGAAGGGTGTATTATGTGCGGACGTCTGCTGATGGTGGAAGCGATACGAATGATGGTCTTTCATGGGGTACGGCTTTTGCAACGGTACGTTATGCAGTACTGAAAGCTTCAGAGCAGAAGACTATAAACAGTGAAAAGCCGCAAGTATGGGTCGCTGCGGGTACTTACCAGCAAGCTCCTGTCAATATGCAAGACCCTGATAAGAAAAAGGATCCTGAAAACAAAAACAATACATGGGCTTTTAGTTGCTTTGAAATCGTAGATGGGGTCAATGTATTTGGTTCCTTCCCCAAAACAGGTATGCCTGGTATGGACGACCGTCATCCCTTCGTTTCTAATTCTATTTACTACGATCAAAAGAAATACCCTGATGTAAGCCAGTATGAAACAATATTGAAGCCAACGGAAGGAGTGAAGGATAATCATCGTGTATTGGGTCAACCCTACATTTACAACCCCGTCACAAATTCAAAAGCCACTGCCTATGTATATGTAGGCGAAGGAAAGGGAAGATACAATCTTATTCCTTCACAGATGGAATATGTCGACGAGGGTAAAGGCAACTTCTATTACTCAGACCAGGATGCCTTTGTGAAAGCGAATAGTGCAGTAAGCACTCACTTTTATGCTGAACAAACAGGATTCTATATTGACAATGGAAGAAATTACGTTCACGTCAAAAAGGGTGAATTTACCTATGTAGGTGAAGGTTATGGCAATTATCTCTATACGCCAAGTAGCTATAAAGACGTAGGTCAAGGCAATGGAGCATACGAAAATAGACAACAAAAGGATTTTGTATATCCTACAACTTGGGATGGATTCACCCTTCGTGACGGCAAACTAAATCAAGCCGTTAAATCTAGCGCTCGTAATGGTGGTGCTGGGGCTGTAATCTATAATAACGTCACACTCAAAAACTGTATCGTTACAGATTGTAAATATGACATCAAAGTTGAAAAAGATATAGTAATAGAAATCCGTGGTGGAGGTATTTATTGTGATGAAGGTACAGTCATTAACTGTTATGTTCAAAATAACACTTTAAGTAACTCTGGAACAAGATGGGGTAATACCAGTTATGGAGCAGGCATCTATCTTTACAGGGGTACTATGTATAATTGTGTAATAAACAATAATACAGGAACGGCTCAAGCTGCTGATGGTGCGGGCATTTTTATTGAAAATGGTGCCTTCTTTAATAATACGGTAGTTGGTAATATTTCCAAAGGTAGTGTGCGTGGAAATGGCGGTATTAGTATTTGGACCAGTGGCAATAAGTCACAATTGGACATTCACAACTGCATTGTGGTTGGTAATGAAGGCAAGAAAGGGGTCATGGGTAGTGCAGATATAGCCATCGGAAATAAAGGCGTTATCAATTGCCATCATACGATTACGAGCAGTGCTACCAATCAAGGAAGCAATGATAAAGCAATTTATTATCACAATTCGCATAGCAACAATGATGTCCAATCAATTTTTAGGGATGCTACCAAGAAAGACTTCCGTCTCAAGGCAGGTTCTCCTGCTCTCAACATGGGTAATGATGCCCCTGTAGTTGACAGTGCAACCATCTATCTGGAGTACTATACTGATATGGACTTTACCGACCGTATCAAGGACTGTCGTGTGGATGCGGGTGCCTATGAGTCAGAAAACGAGGAAAATATCAAGGCGGAAGGAGAAAATGTACAGGGAGCGAAAACCCTCACCTACTACGTCACACAAAATGGTGCAGGTACACGTAGTGGGGAGAATCCCGACAATGCTGCCTGTGCCATGAAGCTGCAACGCGTCTTGACTCGGGCTGGTGAAGTGGCCCGGCAATATCACGAGAAGCAGGTAGTGGTCAAGGTGGCTGGCTATCCTGGTAAAACCTTCACCTACCATGCCAACACGCTCAGTAATCCGAATGACCCGCAGAGCTACAGCTTTGTGGTGCCTTATGGCGTGACGTTGATTGGCGGTTATTGCGAAGGATTGACGATTGACAATACAAAGTACGAAGCCAATTGGAACAAGGTGGATCGCGATGCTGCGCAGTTTATGACGGTTCTCAGTGCTATCAAGCAAGGCACAACGACGCAAGACGTGAACGGTTACCATGCGCTCACCTTTGGCGAAAAGCCAGCAGAATGGCCCGATGGTAAGGAAAAGATGACCTTGGTAGACGGTGTGTACTTGGAAGACGGTGCAGCTACTTCGCTCGCGCCTCTGGGAGACTCACGTACCCGTGGCGGTGGTACCATTGTACCCGCTTGGGGACATCTACGCAATTGCGTTGTGCGTAACAATAAGGCTCGTCAAGGTGGGGGTCTTTATGTTTTGCCCGGTGGTTTGGTCACAGGTTGCGGTATTATGCAGAATGAAGCGACCCTTGAAGGAGGCGGTATCTATGCCTGCAAGGATAAGCAATCGGAAAGTATGAATTCATCCCAACCCGATGAAATCCGTTCGCACCTTATCTCCAACACCCTTGTGGAGAACAAGGCGAATACGGGTGGAGGTATCTATCTGGAAGATGGGGCTGCACTTAGTGTCAATGTAGCGATTTGGGGTAATACGGCTGGTACGGACAAGAATGTCAGCGGTGTAGTCAACCAGAAATTCAGCGACCGACTCTTTACTGACATACAGTTTGGCGATATGATCAAAAAGCTGAAGGAGTTGATTTCTGAATGGTATCCCTTCAACTATAGCTATATTGAAAAGTTTGAGGTGCCGGGCAATGTCAACAACTCGGTGATGAGCTCAAACCGCAACGATTACTTCGGCCAGTTCTTTACCCTGAAGCCCTATTCAATCTTGATTAACAAGGGTATGCTGGAATCGATACAAGATGCCATGGTGAAGAAAATCGGTGTGGCTGAATATGATATGCAAGGAAAAAGACGTAAAGGACAGCAAGAAGATCCACTCCGACGCATTGATGTAGGAGCTTATGCCTATACGGGCGGAGTGATGCCGACCGACACCGTCGTGAAGCGTCTCTTTGTGTCACCAGCCAATGATGTCATGATTAAGGAGGGTACAGAAGAAAAGTTCATGGGCAGAAGTTTCTACACTTCGTTTACCCTGCTTGAAGATGCGATTGACTACATCAATGCTGTCAGAAAAAACGCTCAAGTCGGTAAAGAGGCACGCAAGACAACCTTTGAGATTCTCATGGCGAAGGGTACTTACAAACCACAGCGTCAACGTGTCAATGCGGCAACGACGGTCTATGACCAACGCTTGAACTCGTTTACCATTCCCTATAACGTGCAGATTTACGGTGGATTCTCGGGCGAAGAGAAGTATTCTTCATTTAAAGACAATACAGAATTACCTGTAATCGAGGGGGAAAATATTACACTGCAAAAGTATGAACTCATTGATTCACTTTGCCAAAAACGTTCTCGCTCTGATCACAACGGTAACCTCTTGTTTGAACCCTGGGAACTCGCTGCGCAGACGGTACTCTCGGGGGAGCTGAATATCTCGGAAACGGAAAAGAATGCTTACCACGTGGTGTATAGCGAGAAGGCTTTGCCTGGGCTCGATGCCAACGGTCAACCGATGGAAGTTCCTGACTCCCAAACGGTAGTACTCGATGGTTTGACCATCATGAAGGGCATTACGCACAACAGCTTGCAACAAAGCGGCAGCGGATTGGCCGAAAACGAAGTCGGCCGGGGTGGCGGTGTCTACAGCAAGGGGGTAGACTATGTGCTTGCTAACTGCCGTCTGTTGGAAAACAAGGCCGTGCGCGGCGGTGGTGCCTTCCTGTGGGATGCCGATCTCTACCTGTTCAACAATCTCTTTGCGGGTAACCAAGCAGATAATATGCCTCCACGAGCCGGGGCTAATGAACCTTCGTACGGAGGTGCACTCGTTGTGGCTGCCACAAGTAACACTGCCCAACAAACTTACCATGTCAAGGCTATCAACAACCTCTGGGCTAACAACTGTGCCAGGCATAAGGGAGGGGCTGTCGCCATCTATAACGAAAAAAATTCGCACACCAAGTTTGAAGTACGCTTTGCCAACAACACGATTGTACACAATCAGGCTTCTGCTGCTCCGGTGATTTACGGTAGTTACACCAAAAGCTATTTGGTAAACTGCCTGCTGTGGGGAAACCAAGGTGACATTCTTGGAGAAAATGAAGCTACGGCTAATATTTCCTACAGTGCAAGTGATGTGGATTATCACGATAAATTTGGCGATAAGAATCAAGAACAGGGTAAAAACAAGAATCACAACAGGTTGATTGATTCGGAGAACCACAGCAAGAAGGGACCGCACTTTTGGCAACCTTCTACCCACGCTGGTGTGGAAGGGTATAATAGCGAAACCAAATGGAACCCGATTGCTATTTCACCCGTTACGGATCATGGCAGTGGTATGATTGATCAGAGAAATGATCAGCATGAGGAAACCACTAAACCAATGCCTACCTATAAAAGTTGCTGGGAAGAATTTATTCCGGAAGCGCTGCAAAAATACAAGCAAGTCTACATCACAAAAAGTACGACTAAAGAAGACCCCGATAGCTACACACGCTACTCGGGACCGCTTGATGCAGATTCGGGAAAGGTATTGACCCGACCTATTGATATTGGCTTCTACGAGTATCAGTATATCTCCCGTTTCTCTACCATGCCTCAAATTTATGTGGCAGAACAACGTGCTGGACGCGGTACGGGCGATAACTGGGAGAATGCAACGGATGACTTGCGCGGCGCCATCATCGGTGCGGCTCATCCTGAACAAAATGCAAAGGAAGATCGTACTATTTATGTGAAGCACGGACACTACGTTTCACCTTCGCTCAACCAAGATGGCACGGCATTCCCGATTCATACGAGTAACCTGACCAGCGGCAAGCAACTCAATTTGACCATCAAGGGTTCGTGTACGGGTATAGGACTAGGCAGTAAGGCTGTCCAAAACTTTAGCCAACCGAGCTATATTGCAGCTCATCCACAAATGACTGCTCAAACTAAACAACTGTTTGACATTTCAGTCAACTCAGGCAAACGCTTGACCTTGGAGGGCTTTAGTATGACAAATGCGAAACCTGAAAAGGAGGGTGGCACGGCTGTTAAGCTCACCAAAGTGGCAAAGTATGGCCAAATGGCTTTACGCCAAGTCGCCTTACGAGGCAATCGCGTGGGAATGGAAGTCGGAAAGTATGCACTCCAAGAAGGTGGCAAGCTACTTGCTGTTAATACGCTCTTTGCGGATAACCAAACAGGATTAGCTTTCGATGAACAGGACTCAATCTCTGTCAATCACGCCACACTGGTCAATACGACTTTTGCAAACAACCAGACGGCCGATATGAACACCGCCGTTCCGGCTACTTACAACTCGGTGGCTTGGAACAATGGAAGAAACCATATGCCGAAGGATGACCCGCATGCAGCAGCAGAAGAGCGTAAGTACTACAACCAAGTCTTTACGTTTAAGGAGGAGGCATCCGTACACAACAAAATATTGCTGAAAGGACCCAACTTCGTTGACCCGCTGAATGCCGATGAGTCGAAGCGTGACTACCGTATCCGTCCGAGCTTACCCTTGCTGGATAAGGGAAATATTGGACTTTACCAAAAACACGCGATGGAGCTGAAAGGTGATAATTTACCAACATCGATACCAGATAGTGTAAAGGACCTGTATCATACTAACCGACAAGTGGGTAAAAACATCGACATCGGTGCTTACGAATACGAGGCCTTGTTGCAGCAGATTATCTACGTCAAGGAAGGATTGACTGAAGGTAAGGCGGACGGTACAAATTGGAAAGACGCGACAGGTGACTTGCAAGGGGCGGTCGATCTCGCTGGACTATATGCCGAGGTTAATAAGGATCAGAAGGCTTACGTCTTTGCAGACCGCAATGTGCATCCCAAGGAACAACTGACCATTTCGCTCCCCAATGCCCAAATTTATGGTGGTATGTACGGAGAAATTCTGTTCGATGAGGAAGGACAGCCAAGTAAGGATGTAGAAGCAACAGTCAAGCATCTGCTCAGCCAACGCACAGGCATGCTGATGCAGCGTGAACACTCGAAACTGACTAAGTTGCAACTGAATGCTGACGCTGTGGTCGATGGTTTCGAAGTGGAACAAGAAGCTGTGGTCAATGCGGGTACACTCTCGACTTCGATTGTGGGCAAGACGACTGACAAGGATGCGGTCGTAACCAATCAAGAGAACACAACAGGCTTGCTCTACAACTCGCTGGTTTATGGCAACGTAAACGGTTTGAAGGCGGTGAATGTAACCGCTACGGGAACCATTACTCCCGCTCAAAGCGAGAGTGGTAATAACCGCTTTAACGTAACAACCGAAGCGGAAAACCGCTACATAAAGACTGATCACTGGAAATATCAGCTGAATGAAACGGACTACGAAAGCCTTGACAAGGGAACGGTGAAATTAGATCCTTATATAAACGCTGTCGGTCATGACCGCGACTTGATTGGTAACAAACGTGTGCGCGGTAAGGTGGACAATGGTTGCTTCGAAACGTGGAACGTGGTCACGGACACAGTGGTTGCTGCTGAAAACTTCCCTGCAGGCCAATCGGTAGTCTATGTACGCAGTGGCAAGGAATTACAACTTGACAAATCGTACACCATAGATTCCCCCTTCAATCCCGGTTTCCTCCTACTTGAACACCAAGCGGGGCTACGCGGTAACAAGCAGGAAGTGTTTCTGACAAACTTTGCTGTGGAACGTCAGTTGCTCCCATTAAAACAGGCGGAAGAACAAGCCCAAGCTGAAGCCAATGCAACAGCTGCCGACACGAAGGTATATGACTTGGCGGTGATGCCATTTATCGTGACTAACGCGGAAGGTATTCAATCCCAAGAATATCCAGAAGATGCTAAGTTGTATTGCTACGATGCGCAGAAACGTGCTAGCTTCAACTTTAAGTTTGATGATGTTACTACGGAGGGCATCAAAGGGGCATGGAAGACAACGTCCTATGATGCAGACCGCAATAACAACTACACCAGGGGATGGCTTATCGAAGGGAAGCCCAATACGAAGGTGCGTTTCTATGGCAAGGATTACAAGGAAGACTCTTCGCTGAAACAAGTCTCGCTGATGAAGGCAAACCATAATGAGCCTTGGAATCCTTCCATCTCACAAAGCTACAAGTTCACCCACAAGGAGAACATGAGCTGGAACCTCTTCGGTTCGCCGTATCTCTGCGCAATGAAGTACACCGATATGGAGTATGGACGCGTGATTTACGGGTATCAGGACGGTAAGTACGTACCTATTCAGACGTATCCGAAGGATGACGGCACCTCTGCTCCGAAAGGCTATATTCCTGCAGGAGATGCGGTGTTTACACAGACGGCTACGCTGAAAGATGAGGAACGGTTCACCGTGCAATTGCCGACATCTAGAAACTCTGAAACAGCTTATGCTAATCAGGAAACAACCCTGAAAGTGGCTATTGCCCAACAAGCTGCGACCCGCGCCGATGCAGCTGACACGAAACCCGACATCCTCCAACTCCATGCGGTGGATGCCTCCGAAGCGCGTACGGACTTTGACCTGGGCAGTGACGGTGTGAAGTGGACAAGCCTGACGGCAATGCCGCAGCTGTATGCTGTACAGAACGGCGGTCACTACTCACTCCTCTCGGCTGTCAACCGAGAAGGTACGGTGACGGCGGGTGTCAGTCTTCCCGAAGCGGGTATGTATACTTTCTCGATTCCCGAGGACTGTGATCTGACGAACTACGAAGTGGTACTGCTTCACGATGCGGTCACGGGGTTGTCGACTGACTTGACAGAAATGCCTTACGACTTCGCTGTCACCGAGGCTTGCGAAACGGAGACACGCTTTACACTGAGCTTTGTCCGCAAGGATTCGGGATTGACGCAGGCAATTCGCGTTCGTCGCATCGCTTCACACACCTTCCGCATAGAAGGCACGCAACCGGGTGACCTCATCCGCATCTTCTCTACCGACGGCAAACTCATCGCCACGGCCACGGCTTCTGCTGCCACCCACGATGTGAAAGCCTTCCTCCCTGCTACGGCTATCGTAGAGGTGAAACGGGACGGCAAGGCGGTCGGCGTAGTGAAGGTAAAGTGAAGTTCATGACCCATACACACTATTTTGACACGGAGCGGTCAGGACTCAACGTCCTGACCGCTCTTGTTGTTTGTGGGAGGATAAAGTATGATGCCGCCCATACTGGGCTGATGGGAACGCAAAGCACCATAAACATAGGATGGGACGTGTGCCCTATCACAGAGACACTCTCCCCTCTCCCACCGATTAGCACGCCCCAATCATTGCTGCTACCCTTGACGGATGCCGCATTTCTTTCACTGAAGCCGCCTTCTGTTAGAAAAACGGGCTGAACAAGTGAGGCTGCGACACAAAAAAAGCTCCTGCACAGGGCAGGAGCTTGATAACAAAATATTATCGATGAGAAAATGGATAGGCGTTTAACCCACCTTGAGCGTAAAGAGAAATTCGAGTCCTCCGTCCTTACGGTTACGCACGGAGATGTCGCCTTGGTGGAATTGAACGGCGTTACGAACAATGGAAAGGCCCAGGCCCGTACCGCCATTGTCGCGGGTGCGACCTTCGCTTACCCGATAGAAACGCTCGAAAAGACGGGGCAAATGTTCTTCGGAGACACCATCACCGGTGTCGTAAAACGAGAAGTAGGCAAACTCGGAGGTGAGGTTGTAACAACTGAGATGAATCTCACGACCATCGCCAGCATAGCGCACACTGTTCTCCATCAAGTTGCGGAAGATGGAATAAATGAGGGAGTAATTGCCGTAAAGGGTGAGATTGCCAGGCAGATCGATAAAGAGTTGCATGTGAGCATCGCGCAACTTTTCACCCAAATCTTCACGTACATCGTCGATGACCTTGGCTACACTGACTTCTTCACGCGGCATGAGGTCGGCGGCTTCTTCGGTCTTGGTGATGAGGGCGACGTCACGAATGAGATCAGTCAGGCGGATGACTTGCGCATGAGCCTTCTCTAAGAAATACTGCTTGCGTTCGTTGGAAAGATTGGGACAGCTGGTGATGGTCTCAATGTACCCACGGATGCTGCTGACAGGGGTACGGAGTTCGTGGGTGATGTTGTTACTCATCTGCTGCTTGAGTATCTTGTTCTTCTCAGCACGTGTGATGTCGGAAAGGCTTAACTCAAATCCACCGTCAGAATAGATCAGCACTTGCACGCCGAAGGTATTGCCTCCACCCTTGACGGTAAAACGGAAGATGGGTGCTTCCTCGGGAAAGGGACGCGAACCGCCATGAAGGGTTAGGAACTCTAACACGGGAGCAAAGGGTTTGGCTTGCCACAGGAGGGATAGATCAGCTGTCGGACGGTCGAGCACGGTGTTAACGTACTGCGTGAAACGAGGATTGGCATAGATGGGCTGACGGTCGGGACCAAAGATGGCTATACCTTCCTCAAAATAGTGGAAGTGGCGCATGAGGCGTTCGCGCTCGGCAGCTACCACCCGTCCAGTCTCTTCGAGCTGACGATACTTGAGCATGATGGCATGGCTGATTTCACCCAACTCTGTACGCGGGAACTTAATGTGGTCGTAGTCTACGAGTCCACGATCGGCTGAACGCATAAAGGCGCGTAGACCGTCAATGGACTTGCTCACATGGTCGGAAATGTGGATAAGGAAAACAAGGACTACGGGGAAGAGCATCAGGACGAACCAAAGGAAGACGTTGTCGGCCTTCATCAGTGTCTGAACAGAAGCATCGTATGGTAGGGCTACGCGAACGATGTAGTTGCCGTAGGCCTTGGCGTAATAGAAGTACTCGCGATTGTCGGTACTGGAGTAACGGACATCCGATCCGCTACCGGCACGCAAGGAGGCTTGCACTTCACTGCGCCCGATGTGGTTTTCCATGGTTTCGACACTGTGACCCGTAGACTCGGAGAGCACTTTGCCCCGACGATTGATTACGGTGAGACGCAGGTCGACGGGCAGAAGTTCGGCAAGGTTCTGAAACTTAGTGTTGTCCTGCGGGTTGTTGACATTAAGGGAATACTTATCAACTTCGGCAGCTACGACATCGGCGTAGCTCTCCAGCCTCGATTCAAGCACATCGCGCTTGTACTGCCGCTCGCGGTTGTACTGAAAGATGACGAGCAGGGCGGTAAAGATGGCGAAGAGGGCGAGGAAGTTGAAGAGTAGTTTAGATTTGTAAGTCATGGGAGGAAAGAGGATATTAGAAAAGGAAGGGCGAAGTCTGGCTATTGGGTCGCTGCTCATCAGCTTGCCCGTGTTATTCGACAGGGAAGTTACTACTACCTTGGGTCGCGGCATGCCGCGACCGTACAACATGCTGCGAACCATTAATTTACCAATATCATTCAGCGTGCCCTTCAACAAGGAGGAGCTTCCACTATTCTTCGTAACAATAGCCATAGCCCTGACGATTGGTGAGATGAGAACCATAATCGCCAAGTTTGCGACGCACGCGAGCGATATGAACATCGACCGTACGATCGAGAACATAACTGTCGCCATGCCAAACCTCTGCCAAGATTTCTTCACGCGAGAATACACGACCGGGCTGCTTCACGAGCATGCTGAGAATACCAAATTCCTTGGGCGATAGACGCACATCCTCACCATGGATGCGTACTACCTTCTTGACATGATCGACTACAACTTCACCTACCTTGACTTCGGTCTGGGCAGGCGTAGCCTGGGTGCGGCGCAGAATGGCCTTGATGCGTGCCAGCACTTCGTGAAGGGAGAAAGGCTTGGAGATGTAGTCGTCACCACCAGCAGAGAAACCGGTCAGCATATCGTTCTCGGTATCCTTGGCTGTGAGAAAGATTATCGGCGTTTGATTCTTCAATTCCTTACGAAGGCGTTCTGCCATACGGAAACCCGACATGCCACCCAGCATGACATCGAGCAAGATGAGATTGTGTTCGGGAGAAAGCAGATGAAGAGCTTCTTCGGCTGATTCGGCTGTATCGACTTCATAGCCTGCATTTTCCAAATTACACTGAAGAATTTCGCGCAAATCGGGCTCATCGTCCACGATCAGAATTTTGTAGGACATACTATATATATAATGTGTTGTTGATTAAGTTGATGAGTTGAACGGAGAAGCGTGTGTTACAAACAGGTTACAACCAGTAACATGTTTCATTTTCGCGGTGCAATATTACGCCTTTCGCCCACGAGGAAAGGGCGTTGGGCTGTTAATTTTTTGTGAATAATCAACGGAAAAGGGTTTCAGAATGAACGGGAATGAGCCTTCATCAGATTGTAACCTCACAAATGCCGCTTCGCTTCGCGTTGTAACACTTTCTTAACCGTTTCGTCACACCTTACGCACACCTCAACTCTACTTTTGCACCCGAAAAAATACTCACTCAAAACATTACACTAACGTTATTACAGTATGGAATGGATGTTTCTGGGAATGGTAGCATTCCTGTTTATCCTCGCCGCCTTCGACCTCTGGGTAGGTGTCAGCAATGACGCGGTCAACTTTCTTAACTCCGCGATTGGTTCGCAGGCAGCACGGTTCCGCACCTTGGTAATCATTGCTTCGATCGGTGTGTTTCTGGGCTGCATCTTAAGCAACGGTATGATGGACATTGCTCGCCACGGCATCTTCACACCGCAGTACTTCAGCTTCCGCGAAGTGATGTACATTTACCTGGCAGTGATGGTGACTGACATCGTACTGCTCGATGTGTTCAACACGTTCGGTATGCCTACCTCGACAACCGTTTCGATGGTCTTCGAATTGCTCGGAGCTTCATTTGCCTTCGTGATGATTAAGATGGCTGGCGACACGCTCGGTTTGGGCATGGCAGACTATCTGAACACGTCAAAAGCTTTGGAAGTAATTCTCGGTATCTTCATGAGTGTGCCTATAGCCTTTATATTCGGTTCGCTCGTACAATATCTGACCCGTATTCTCTTCACCTTCGACCTCACAAAGAACATCCGCTGGAAGATTGGTATCTTCGGCGGTGTGGCCATCACAGCCATTCTTTACTTCATGCTTTTCAAGGGTCTGAAAGACCTTTCGTTTATGAACGCTGACGTGAAGGCTTACATCAATACGCACATTCTGACGATTCTCGGTGGCGTGTTTGTGGTGGCTACCATCTTGATGCAGTTGCTTCATATGTTACGCGTCAATGTGTTCCGCGTCATTGTGCTCTGCGGTACGTTTGCACTTGCTACGGCCTTTGCCGGTAATGACTTGGTAAACTTCATCGGTGTGCCTCTTGCAGGTTACTCTTCTTTCCTTGACTTTACAGCCAACGGTGCGGGTAGCACGCCCGAGACCTTCATGATGGCTTCACTCCACGACTCAGCGCAGACACCTTTCTACTTCCTTGCCATTGCGGGTCTGATTATGGTTGTCTCATTGGCTACATCTAAAAAGGCTCGCAAGGTAGTTGAAACGGAAGTGGGACTCTCTCGCAAGAACGAAGGCGACGAAATGTTTGGCTCATCTAAGGCCGCTCGAAGCCTGGTGCGCTGGGGTAACTCCGTAGCATCGGCTGTGGCAAACATTACTCCGGCTCCTGTGGCACGCTACATTGACAGCCGTTTCCAAATGCCGGCAGCAGCCGAAGCTGACAACAAGGCGGCTTACGACATGCTCCGTGCTTCGGTTAACCTGGTGATGGCTTCACTGCTCATCGCACTGGGTACTTCACTGAAGCTCCCGCTCTCTACGACCTTCGTTACCTTTATGGTGGCCATGGGTTCTTCACTGGCTGACCGTGCCTGGAGCCGCGAAAGTGCCGTATTCCGCATCACGGGTGTGCTCACAGTAATCGGTGGTTGGTTTATGACGGCCGGTGTGGCTTTCACTGCAAGCTTCTTTGTCGCTTCTGCGATGAATTTCGGTGGTGTTGTTGCAGTAGTTCTGATTGTAGCACTGGGTATCTACAGCATCATTCACAGCCAGCGACGCTTTGCCAAGAAGCAAAAGATGGAGGCTGAAGAGGGTGACATGTTGTTCCAGCAAATGTTGCAGACAACGGATCGCACGGCTATCGTCCCCATGCTGACACGTCACCTCTATGTTAACGTAGCTGAGACGCTCGAAAAATACCGCGAAACGTTACATTCTTCAACCGACGCACTCTTTGCCGAACAGCTCAGACCGATGCGTCACGCTCAACGCTTCCTTAACAAGGAAAAACGCGAACTGAAGAACTTGCGCCGTCGCGAAACAATCTGCTTGCGTCGGGCTGAACCGATGATGGAAGGAGTTCGTTTGAGCACCAACTTCCACTTGGTTCACAACGCATTGCGCCAAATGCTCTACGGACTTATCCGTATCGTTGAACCTGCCCGCGAGCACGTGGACAACAACTTTACGCCGATCAATAAGCTCCAAGCAGAACGCTACTGCAAACTGCGTGGACGCATCACGGACTTGATGGACGAAATTGCTTCGAACCTGCGTAACCAACGATGCGAGGACAACGATGCACTGATGGAACGTTGCGACAACGTACGCCAGGAACTGAGGTCTTTCTATAAGGACGTAAGTGTAGCCATCCAAAGCACGGATGCCAACTTGAACGCCACGACGCTGTTGCTCCACCTGGTACAAGAAACGGAACAATTCTTAGTGGAAATTCAAGACCTCTTGCGTCACGCAAAGGCTTACCGCCAAATGTTATAAGACAAGTCTCAACAGATTGTAACCTGATTGTTTGGGGTTGAAGCGTTCAGACGTTGAAAGGAAAAAAGGAATACCTGCCTGCGACTGAATTCTTCAACTCCCCAATGCATCCACTTTGAAACGCTTAAAATCTCACTGATTACCTCCTACATGAAATTTCAATGCATGCTTCTTTGTGCGACATTCGCTCTCAGCGCACAAGCACAAAATGACACGATACAGACAGAGAAGAAAGGCCTGCTGCCCGAATGGTTTCCCAATGTAAGTGGAACCATTCGCGGTAAGGCCGAATTTCAGACCAATGAAAAGGAAGGCCGCTTTGAAGTGCGTACGGCACGCATTGCCCTTGACGGACGCATCGTCCCGATGGTGGAATACAAAGCAGAGATTGACCTCTCGGACGAGGGTAAAATCAAAATGCTCGATGCCTATGCGGGTGTGCTTCCAACCCAAGGTATGAACCTTCGAATCGGTCAGATGCGTGTACCCTTCAGCATTGATGCGCACCGTTCACCGCACAAGCAACACTTTGCCAATCGTTCATTTATTGCCAAACAGGTAGGCAACGTGCGCGATGTAGGCTTCTATGCGGGCTATTCTATTCCCAAAACAAACTTGAAACTGGAAGGCGGTGTGTTCAACGGTTCGGGACTAACCAACCAAAAGGACTACTGGACTAAGAATCTGAACTTCTCAGCCAAGGCTCAATACACCTTGCCACTGGGCTTTACTTTGCAAGCTTCCGTCCAAAAGGTTTCACCCAACGGCCGACATATTTATCTGTACGACGGCGGCATAACCTTCCAAAGACAACGCTGGACGGTGGAGTGTGAATACTTACACAAGCACTATACGAACACTAACTTTAAGGACGTCAATGCACTGAATGCACTTATCTGCTACGACCAGCCGTTGCGCCGCGTGTTCCGTAAGATGAGCTTTCTCTGCCGTTACGACCGCATGGACGACCACTCTGACGGCACGGTCAATGAAGATGGTACGCTGAAATTGACCGACGCAGCTCGTCAACGTGTTACTGGCGGTATCACACTGAGTCTCGCCAAAAAGATGAATGCAGACATCCGTCTGAACTACGAAAAGTATTTCTACGACAACTTGAGCCTTGCGAAGCCTTCTGAACGCGACAAGGCTGTGGTGGAGTTGGTCATCCACTTCCCGAATAAGTAGACCTGCTCAACGTGGATGCTTGATGATGAAGATGATAATTTCCATTTGATTATTCGGTTTGAAAAATCCCCCGAGGCGGTTATTCGCTTTGGGGGATTTTTCATGAGAAGGAAGGAACTACACCGAGCGTACGGGGCAAACAGTTTGCTCTCAGCTACCTGTCACTAGATAACGCAATCGCGATACCGATGGGGCGAAAAATAGAAATACGTGGCTCACAGCCTTTGTTGCATTCCTTTTTACTTCCTGTTTTTATTAACTTCTTTCCATTGGTGCCCCGGTAAAAAGCCGTAATTTTGCACGCAATTCAAACAAATGAAAACCAATCATCCAAACGATATGTCCTCTACTAAAAAAATCAAGACCGCACTGGTATCCGTATTTCACAAAGACGGCTTAGAAGAACTTCTCGCCAAGTTGCATGAAGAAGGTGTGCAATTCCTTTCTACAGGTGGCACACAACAGTTTATCGAATCGTTGGGCTATCCCTGCCAAAAGGTAGAGGACGTGACAACTTACCCCTCTATCCTCGGTGGCCGCGTGAAGACGTTGCATCCCAAAATTTTCGGCGGTATCCTCGGACGCCGCGAACTCGCCGACGACCAGGCACAGATGCAACAATACGAGATTCCCGAAATCGATCTCGTCATCGTTGACCTCTATCCCTTTGAACAGACGGTGGCAAGCGGTGCAAGCGATGCGGACATCATCGAGAAGATTGACATAGGTGGTATCTCGCTTATCCGCGCTGGTGCAAAGAACTTCAACGATGTGGTTATCGTTCCCTCCAAGGCTGAATACAAGGCCCTGCTTGACATCGTAACGAAAAATGGTGCACAAACTGAACTCGAAGACCGCCGCTGGTTCGCTACCCGCGCATTCGGCGTAAGCAGCCACTACGACACGGCTATTCACGCTTGGTTTGACCAGAAATAAAGCAAAAAACGTCTATGGGAATATTCTCCAAGTTCTTTTCGTTCACGCAGGAGATTGCGATTGACCTCGGTACGGCCAATACAATCATCATCGCAGATGACAAGATCGAAATCAACGAGCCTTCGGTCGTGGCTCTCGACACATACTCTGAAAAGATGATTGCCGTAGGTGAACCCGCTAAGCGCATGTACGAAAAGACGAACAACAAAATACGCGTCATCCGCCCCTTGCGCGACGGCGTAATCGCGGACTTCAACGCTTGCGAACAGATGATGCGCGGCCTTATCAAGAAGGTGCACTCTGGTAAGCGTTTGTTCTCTCCCTCACTCCGCATGGTCATCGGTGTGCCGAGTGGTTCGACGGAAGTGGAACTCCGCGCTGTGCGCGACTCTGCTGAACATGCCGGCGGTCGCGATGTCTTCCTCCTCTACGAACCCATGGCTGCAGCTATTGGTATCGGTATGGACGTGAACGCCCCCGAAGGCAACATGATTGTTGACATCGGTGGCGGTACAACGGAAATCGCGGTGATTTCACTCGGCGGCATCGTTTCGAACAACTCCATCAAGATGGCGGGTGACGACTTTACCAACGACATCAAGGAGTACATGAGCCGTCAGCACAACGTGAAGGTCAGCGAACGTATGGCAGAGCGCATCAAAATCAATGTAGGTGCCGCCTTGACCGACCTGCCTAATCCACCCGAGGATTACGTGGTACACGGTCCGAACCAAATTACGACCATGCCCGTCGAGGTGCCCGTATGCTACCAGGAAATCGCTCACTGTCTTGAAATCTCGATTGCCAAGATTGAACAAGCGGTGATTAACGCTTTGGGCAATACGCCTCCTGAACTCTATGCTGACATTGTCAAGAACGGTATTTACCTGACGGGTGGCGGTGCCTTGCTGAGAGGTCTCGACAAGCGTCTGAGCGACAAAATCAAGATTCCCTTCCACGTAGCAGAAGATCCGTTGCTCTGTGTAGCAAAGGGTACTGGCATCGCACTCAAGAATATTGAGAACTTCACGTTCCTTATGCGATAATCATCTACGTGACACTCCATCCGGGCTGGTTCTATAATTTCATGATTTATAGAACCAGCCCTTCTTATTTCCTTCTACATGCACAACCTGCTTGATTTCCTTCGGAAATACAATTACGTCTTTCTGTTTCTTCTTCTCGAAATACTCAGTCTCACGCTCCTGTTCCGCTTCAACAGCTTCCACGGCAGCGTGTGGTTCAGTGCGGCCAACAGCGCGGTGGCTAAGGTGAATCGCGTGTATGGCGATGTGAACTATTTCATTCACCTACAAGATGTGAACCGCGAACTCACAACGCAAAACATTGCCCTTCAGGCTGAAACGGAAAAACTGCGTCAAGCGCTTTACGATGCAACGCGTGATTCGACACAGACCGAAAAGGTTATGGCTGAAAAGCTCAAAGGCTACGAACTGATTCCGGCTACGGTCGTATCGAATAGTTCAGAACGCACGAACAATTACCTGGTCATTGACCGTGGTGAACGTGACGGTGTGCGCCCCGAAATGGGGGTCATCGGTGGTGGCGGCGTGGTGGGCATTGTTTACCTGACGGGCCCCAACTATTCACTCGTTATCCCCATAACCAACCGCAAATCAAGCATCAGTTGCCGCGTACGTGGACAAAACTACTTTGGCTACTTGCAATGGGACGGTTCGAGCCTGCGCCACGCCTATGTAGACGACATTCCCCGCTACGCAAAAGTGGAAAAAGGCCAGGTGGTCGAAACAAGCGGCTTCTCGGCTGTATTCCCACCGGGTATCTTTGTCGGCCGGGTACGCGAACGCCGCAACTCAACCGACGGACAAAGCTATCGCATCGACATTACACTGGGTACGAACTTTGCCAACTTGCGTGACGTATCGGTTGTTTCCACTCCTTACAAAGCAGAGATTGACACCTTGCAACACCAGTTGCTCAACGCTGAAAGTCTCCTTGACAACTAATCCTCTCTTATGCTTCAAACACTTCTTTCGCGCATCGGTTGGTTCTTCGTGTTGCTCTTATTGCAAACGATGATTTTCAACCATGTCCACATATTCGGCTACGCGACTCCCCTACCCTACATTTACTTTCTGCTGATTCTTCCTTCGGCTACTCCCCGCTGGCTCTATATACTTTCTGGCTTCCTGCTGGGTCTGCTGATCGACCTCTTCACGAATACACCGGGCATGGCAGCCTTCACGACTTGTCTCTCAGGGCTGATTATCCCCTTGCTGTTGCGACTGTTTTCACCCTCAGACAGCGACGATGGGTTTGAACCTTCACACCGTAGCATGGAATGGAGTTCGTTTTTGAAATTTACTATCAGTGCGGTCTTTCTGCATTGTCTCACCTTCTTCACCATCGAAGCATTCGCTTTCTTCGACTGGGCCACGCTCTTGATTCAAGTCGGGGGAAGTTCCTTGCTGACTACCTTGATTGTAGTGGCCATGGAGCTGGTACGAACAAAATAAACGGAGTATAAGGTAATGGGGAGATGAGGTTACTTTATTCCCCATTACCTCATCTCGCATAACACCCAACCAGTCCCCCAATCTCTCCCATCTTCATGACTAAAAATAACGTATTCTCCAACCGCAAATTTGTCATCGGAGGCGTGGCGATTGGCATTATTCTGATTTACATGATTCGACTCTTCACCCTGCAACTGTGGAGCGATGACTACAAGAAGAATGCCGACTCGAACGCTTTCCGTAAGGACATTCTATACCCCTCGCGCGGACTCATCTACGACCGCAAGGGGCGCATCCTTGTGTACAACGAACCGTCGTACAACATCATGGTGGTGATGAACAACCAACGTGGCATCGACACGCTCGACTTCTGCCAAACGGTTGGCATCACGAAGGAGGACTACATCAAACGCATGGCGGAAATCAAGGATCGTAACAAGAACCCGGGATACTCGCGCTATACGCCGCAGCTCTTCATGGCGCAAATTCCTGCGGAAGAGTTTTCCCTGTTTCGTGAAAAGCTATTCCGCTTCAACGGGTTCAGCATTGAGAAACGCTCGAAACGCCAATACCTAACGAACATGGGAGCGCACATTCTCGGCGATGTGGGCGAAATCAACCAAAAGGAACTGGATGCAGACTCGGGGCAATATTACCGACGGGGAGACTTTATTGGTAAACTGGGTGTAGAACGCTCATACGAAAAACAACTGCGCGGTGAGAAGGGAATGCGCATCATGCTTCGCGACGTGCACGGCCGCACCCAAGGACACTACCAGGATGGCAAATACGACAAACAGGCCATACCGGGTAAGAACCTGACGCTCGGACTCGACCGCGACTTGCAGGCACTGGCCGAACGATTGCTGACAGGCAAGCTCGGCGCCATCGTCGCCATCGAACCGAAGACGGGAGAAATTCTCTGCATGGCTTCATCACCTACCTACGATCCGCGTATCATGGTGGGACGCGACCGTGGCAAGAACCACATTCGCCTGAGCCGAGACCCGATGAAACCCTTGCTTAACCGCGCCATGATGGGTACCTATCCGCCTGGTTCTACCTTCAAGATTACGCAAGCGCTCGTGGGCTTACAGGAAGGTGCCATCGACCCGAACATTTCCTTCCCTTGCCACCACGGCTTTAATTACAAAGGCCTGCATGTGGGGTGCCACGGACACCAGTCACCCATCAACCTGGTGCCCGCCATCGGTACTTCGTGCAACTCCTACTTCTGTTGGAATCTCTTCCGCATGTTTAGCAACCGCCGCAAGTACGGTTCGGTACAAAACGCCATGACGCGTTGGAAGGACTACATGGTGGCTATGGGCTTCGGCTACAAATTGGGCATCGACTTGCCGGGCGAACGGCGCGGTATGATTCCGAATGCGGACTATTACGACAAGGCTTACCGCAAGTCGTGGAACGGACTGACGGTCATCTCCATCTCTATCGGCCAAGGCGAGGTTACCGCCACACCGCTTCAAATAGCCAACCTTGCAGCTACGGTGGCCAATCGCGGTTACTACATCGTGCCTCACGTGGTACGGTCCATCCAAAACGGTCAGCTCGATACGCTCTATACCCGACGGAAATACACTGGCGTTGACCCAAAATGGTACGAATATGCCGTAGCGGGTATGCGCAAAGCTGTGCTGAATGGTACGTGTCGCGGTGCCAACCTGCCCGACCATGAGGTCTGCGGCAAAACGGGTACGGCGCAAAACCGTGGCCACGACCACTCTGCCTTTATGGGCTTTGCGCCAATGAACAATCCACGTATTGCCGTGGCTGTTTATGTAGAAAACGGTGGTTTCGGTAACGTATATGGTGTGCCTATCGGTGCGCTCATCATGGAACAATACCTCAATGGCAAACTTTCGGAGGCTTCGCAAAAGAAAGCAGATGACTTCCAGAAACGATGCATTAAGTACGGGGACTACGAACGATAAAGCCGCCCCTTAAATTACATTCTTCTCTCATGCCCAACGAATCCAAGACCTACCCCATTCTCCGTGTAGACTGGGTCGTCATCTTACTTTATCTCGTCCTGCTAGTCTGCGGGTGGTTCAGCATTTGCGGAGCCACCCACGAACTGGGTGACACCAACTTTCTCGACTGGACAACCCGTACGGGCAAACAGTTCGTTTGGATAGGCTGTGCCCTCTCGTTAGGCTTCATCATCCTGATGACCGACGACAAATTTTACGACACCCTGGCCGGCTTGCTCTATTGGGTCATGATGATCGTCCTCTTCATCACTCCCTTCATCGCCAAGGACATCAAAGGTTCGCACTCCTGGGTCAGCCTGGGTTTCTGCAACGTACAACCGGCGGAATTTGCCAAATGTGCGACCGCATTGGCTGTTGCCAAACTGATTAATCAGTACAACTTCAGCCTCAACAACATGCGCAACTTCATGAAGGCAGCGGCAGTCATCTTGCTCCCCATGGTGCTTATCATCCTGCAACGCGAAACGGGTTCTGCCCTCGTTTACCTCGCCTTCTTTCTGATGTTCTACCGCGAAGGAATGCCCGGCAGCATCCTCTTCACCGCTGTGGCTGCAGTCAGCTACTTTGTCATCGGTATTCGCTTCAGTGCCGACATTCTTCCAGGCACGACCGCCTCGATTGGCGAGTTTACCGTGCTGACGCTCATCTGGATATTCACCATGGGAATGGTCAAAATCTATGCCCCTCATACCCGCTACGAACGGCTTTTTCTCGGAGTCGGCACCGCCACCCTGGTGCTCTCGCTCCTGGTGTCAAACTTCCTTTATCCCTTTGACATCTCCTGGTTACTCCTTGCCCTCTGCCTCTTCATGGCGGGCTACCTCGCCTGGCAGTCACTGGGACAACGATTGAACAGCTGTCTGCTAATCGCTGTCTTTACCCTCGGCAGTACCGCCTTCCTTTATACCGCAGACTTCGCACTCAACAAGGTGCTCGAACCGCACCAACGCTTGCGCATCCAGGTGCTACTCGGTATGAACGAAGACAACCACGGTGCGGGTTACAACGTCAATCAGAGTAAAATCGCCATTGGCTCGGGCGGTCTCGAAGGCAAGGGATTTATGAACGGCACGCAAACGAAACTCAAATATGTGCCTGAACAAGACACGGACTTCATCTTCTGTACCGTGGGCGAAGAGCAAGGTTTCCTTGGTTCAGCCGGCGTGCTGCTCCTCTTCCTGCTACTTATTCTGCGACTCATTTGGATTAGTGAACGCCAAGTCACGACTTTCGGCCGCGTGTACGGCTATTCCGTGCTGAGCATCCTCCTTTTCCACGTATTCATCAACATAGGCATGGTTATGGGTCTCACGCCCGTCATCGGCATCCCGCTGCCCTTCTTCAGTTACGGCGGTTCCTCCCTTTGGGGCTTTACCCTGATGCTCTTCATACTATTGCGCATTGACGCAGGCCGTCCGCGCCGCGTACTGCGCCGTAACTGATACACTTCCTAATTCATCGTAGCATAATCACTCTCTCACTATAGACAATGAATTACAATCATAATCACCAACCCAAAAAAGGTAGCCGCATCGCATTGACACTTACAGCCTGTCTGCTTATCGTATGCGCCATTATCTATATGAAACGTTCGACAACGGAGGAAAAGGCACGCACGTTTTCCGGCAAAACATCGACCGCATCACATCCCATAGCCATTCCCGATACCAGCATTGGCTCGGACGTACTCTCAACTACTCCCGATACCATCATCCCTTCCACGCTCTCCGACACCCTGCTTGGTAAGGACAAACGCGAACCCTTCGAAGCGGGTTACGAAGATGGATACGCGGCGGGCTGTGACGACGGAGCTACAGGCAACGACCACGCCATGTACGACGAGTCAAACAACTTCCGCAAAGAAAGCGAACAAGCGGACTATGTGTCGGGCTACCGCGAAGGCTATGCCAAAGGGGTTGAAGACGGCAAAGAGGGACGGCAGTTTAATATCTAAAAAACAAAGATTAAAATGAAATCATACCAGCTAGGATTCATATCAGACGAAGCCATTTATAAGCATGTCAAGGAAACCGTTGAAAGCTATCGTCGTGGAATTAATCTTGCAGAATTCAACGAGAACATCGTTGACCCTATCAAAATGACATTTGATGCCAAAGTCTATGGGAAGAACATTCATCAAACAATTGAAGACGAATGCTTCAGACAAATAGACAAGTCAAATACCAACCGCATTGGCTACTTTCACCAAAATCTATTTAAGTATGCAGGAAACGGCTGGTCTGTTCCTGAAGAAGGATTTGATGTGGAAAACAATGATTTTCATATATTCGTTGAAATGAAGAACAAGCATAATACGATGAATTCTGCTTCTTCACAAAAAACGTATATGAAGATGCAAGCAAAGCTTCTTGATGATGATCAGGCTACTTGCTACTTAGTTGAAGCTATATCTAAACGCTCTAAAGACGAAGTCTGGACTATTTCATTGGATAAAAAACAACGTTCACATAAACAAATTCGTAGAATGTCTATCGACAAATTCTACGAGTTGGTATTTGGCGATTCAACTGCTTTTTTCAAGCTATGTATGGCATTGCCCGATATCATTGAAGACGTCATCAATGAAGATAAGACACTTTTACTTAAGAATACGGTCTATGAAGAGTTAAGTAAAAAGAATACCGATTTACTGAAAGCTATCTACCTTCTTGCATTCTCAACCTACGAAGGATTCCAAGACATTCAGGCCCAATAGTCATTCCTATACATACACAACCGAACTTAGTATTGAATATACACTTCTACTGAGTTCTTCAATTGCATTTCGTCCTATGAAAACCCTTCCAGTCAATCTCTTTGCAGACCTCCTAAACGTTTCACGCGCGACGGTTGAAGCATGGATACGTAATGGTAAATACTCTGTACACAAAGCGGCTGACGGAAAACGATATTTCCAACTGTCCGACTTAAAAGATATTCCTGAAATTAAGGCTATGCTCTCGACCCACTGGGACGAGGAACTAAAAATTCAACCGCACAACATCTACACTTCCGTCGAGCTGTTTGCAGGCGGCGGCGGTTTAGCTTTAGGTATGGAAAAAGCCGGTTTTCATCATCTTCTACTGAACGAAATGGATCATGCAGCCTGCCAAACGCTCCAAAAAAACCGTCCGCAATGGAAAGTAATAGAAGGAGATATTCATGAAATTGACTTTACCCCTCTTCGTGATAAAGTAGACTTCCTTTCCGGAGGATTCCCCTGTCAGGCTTTTTCCTATGCCGGAAAGCGTTTGGGCTTTGAAGAAACAAGAGGTACATTGTTCTTTGAAATGGCAAGAGCCATCAAAGAAATTCAACCCAAAGTATTTCTCGGTGAAAACGTACGCGGATTGCTCGAGCATGATAAAGGACGAACACTCCAAACAATCAAGGACGTGATATCGGAACTTGGATACACACTGATTGAACCCAGGGTGTTACGAAGCATTCAATATAACGTTCCACAAAAACGCGAGCGTCTTATTCTCATTGGCATCCGCAATGACATTGCTCCGCATGTAACCTTCCAATGGCCTGACGTGTGTCCAAAAATCCAAACTTTACGCGATGCATTCTACAAGGGCTGTCTTTACGATACGGATGTACCGCCATCAGCAGGTCAGAAGTACCCCGAAAATAAACGGAAGGTGATGGAGTTGGTTCCTGAGGGGGGGAATTGGAAAGACCTACCCGATGAGGTGGCTAAAGAATTTATGAAAGGAAGCTACGAACTCGGAGGCGGTAAAACAGGAATGGCTCGCCGATTGGCCATGGATGAGCCAAGTCTTACATTAACTTGTGCGCCAGCTCAAAAACAAACAGAAAGGTGCCATCCTATCGAAACACGTCCACTCACTGTCAGGGAATATGCAAGAATACAAACCTTCCCAGACGATTGGCATTTTGAAGGAACACTTTCAGCTCAATACAAACAAATCGGCAATGCAGTACCCGTAAATCTGGCCTGGGCAATAGGAAGATCCCTTATCCGTTTGCTTAACAGCCTTCCAGCCAAAGCAGACAATACGCTTCAGAAAGAAGTCCACGACGTTAAGCCACAGGTCAAAATGCACGGGATATTTGAAGGGATGCTCTTTGAGAAGAAGACTGTCTACGGAAATGACACTGCGGCAGACTTGTAAATACTATCGCTAAAAGTGTATCTGACATCCCGTCATGAAACCATTTCTCTTGCATAGGAGCATAGTTTTCCATATCCATGACAGACCTCCCCTGCCTTAACCGAAATGTGTCCTCGTCGTGGAAGAATACACATTGACAGTCTTACAATGTGTACTCGTCACCTACGAGAACACATCGATAGCCTTACAATGTGTACTCGTCACCTACGAGAACACATCGACAGCCTTACAATGTGCACTCGTCACCTACGAGAACACATCGACAGCCCTACAATGTGTACTCGTCACCTACAAGAACACATTGACAGAGACTCTTTGTGTACTCGTAGGTGACGAAGCCACATTGATAAAGAATCAATCGGCTTACGCAGACGTGTAGCTTACCTACGCTGAAATACATGGGGGCGAAAACCAACCGAAAGGAACCTTGCACTCTGCACGAAGGGCTTCACTCCAGATTATTCAGCTCAATTGTTTTACCCCACAGCCTTCCTCTGTATGCGTTTTTATCTGTTTCTATTCTTCGCACTCTTTCTTTCGGGTAGTGCCTATGCTTCGCCTATCGACATAGCCGAAGCACACAAGGTGGCTCGGCGGTGGTGGCAATTGCGCGAACAACGCACTCCTGTCTCACTGCAACTATATGCCACCATGCCTACAGGCTATGTCTTTGGTCACGCAAACGAGTTTATCGTCGTGGCTACCGACGACTGCCTGCCCGAAATCTTGGGCTACGGCACCACGCAGCGTTCTCCCTCCATCCTTTCGCCCACGACGCGAAGCACTGAGGCGAACTTGCCGCCCGCTCTCCGCGCACTCCTGGCAGCTCCGCTCAAGCTACGCGCTACCGGAAACCGCACTTATCCTCCCGAGGGGGCACAGTGGCAAAAAGTCGCTCCGTTGCTGACCACTACGCGCCATCAATATGCACCCTACAACGCGGCTTGTCCTTATTGGACGGATGCAGACGGCAAGGTGTCGGAGCAACGTTGCATCGTGGGCTGTGTGGCTACGGCTATGGAACAGATTCTGACTTACTACCGCCGCACGTATACGCTTTGCGACACCTTACAGGGTTGGAAGACGGAACACTACACCATTGACGATGTATTGCCCGGCAAGACGGTGGACAGCCGCTTGATTCGCGACCACTATGAACTGACGGAAACGGGTACTCCTGAGGTCGACGCGGTGGCGCGTCTGTCGTATTATCTGGGCGTGGCGGCGCACATGAATTGGGGGTTGGAATCGAGCGGAGCGAATACGAGCCGCCTGGCAGAACCTTTGCGCCGCGCCTTCGGACTGAAGTACGTACATTACCTGGACAGTTACCGCTACGAACCGACTGCCTTTTGGAACTTTCTGGCTCAGGAGATTCAACACCGCCGTCCGGTTTATTATGCAGGCTCGATTATGCAGACGGGGGGGCATGCCTTTGTGCTCGACGGGCTGGACGAACGCGGGATGTTTCACGTCAACTGGGGGTACGATGGGCAATTTGACGGCTACTTCCGCCTCGACGTATTGGCTCACCCCGTTCCCGCAGCCAATCGGGAGGACTTCGTCGAGAGTGGCTTTTTCTGTAACCAAGAAGCCTTGGTGGTGTGTCCCGATTCTGTGACTGATGCCTCCCTGCCCGATACGTTGCACCGTACGGGACGCGAAGTGGTCATCGAATCATTGACTCCCCTCTGCAGTCCACAAGCGAATTGCTACACGCCTCTGCAACTGGTACTTCACAATACATCGGACCAATCGCTAACCACCCCCTTTGCCCTGTTGCTCAACGTACCGATGGACACGGCGTTGACTCAACAAGGTACTTGGCTCAACTATACCGGACGCACGCTCCGTGCGCACGAACGCGACACGGTCATCGTTCATACGCTCTTTCCCCGAAGCGGAGCACATTTACTATCGGTCAGTCCGGACGGTGAACAGTTGACTTTCTCTCTGCCGATTGACATTGGAAACAGGGGTACGAAGGACATCATCAGCGAACAACCGCAGGTGAGTTTCCTTGACCCTCATACTGCTGTCATCACACAGCGGTATGCCAATCGACACGCAAACGAACGCGCAGCGGAGACCTTCATCTACGATTTGCTTGACGACTCAACGGGCTTGAGTGCTCGCATCGACCATTACCTCTACCTCGCGCCGCAAACTGACACGACGGAAACGGTACGTTTTTCAGCCCTTCGTCCTGGTGCGAGCTACACGTTCCGCCTCCGAAAAAGTTGGGGCGTTGTACAAACGCTTTCGTTCCAAATGCCTTCGACATCGGATATAAACTCCGTGATGAAGGAGAATTCGACAGAAGTTCAATGGTTCACCCTCGACGGACGAAACATTTCGAAACCTCACGAACGCGGCGTATATTTGCGACGCGAACACGGAGACACTCGAAAGATTTACATCAAGTAATCGAGGGCGAAGCCTGTCAAAACAGTTCGATATGCACTGAAGAAAGTCTTCGCCCATTGACTTGCATCCATGTCAAGCAACAGGCCTACGAATAAAAAAACATCTCTTTTCCCATGCTTAAGAAAGCTCATATCACGACCCATCTCGTTACTACGACCGAAAATGGCGAAGACATCATCCGCACTGAAAGCGACGGTGCCTGCCTCATCGAAGAGACGGCCGTTATGCTTCGCTATGCTGAAGCTGATAACGACGGCACGGCACATTTGCTGCTCTCGAATGATTTGGCAGACTTAAAACGACACGGTAGCACACGTTCACGCATGACCTTCATCGAGGGTCGCCTGTTACCCTGCCCTTACGAAACGCAGCATGGTCCGCTCGACCTTTCGCTCTTTACGCACTCTCACTCATTCTCACTGGATGCCCAAGGTGGCACTTTTACAGCCCGCTACACGCTGTTAGCCGCAGGCAAACAGGTGGCTGACAATGTGCTGACAGTGGAATGGGTCTTCGCATAAACAGATAAAGAAGGCGGTAAGGGCGAAGGAGTTGTACGGTAGCGGCATGCCGCGACCCCTGGCAGAAGTAACTTTACCTCCCTTACCATTCTTAACCACATAACCCTAACACCCCACCACTATGAACTCCCTCTCAACTTACCTCGCGGACAACGAACCGCGCTTGCTCGAAGAACTCTTCAGCCTTATTCGCATTCCCAGCATCAGTGCCGAACCGGCACACCACGACGATATGTTACGCTGCGCAGCACGCTGGCGCGAGCTTTTGCTGGAAGCTGGCGTTGACCGTGCTGAAATCATGCCCTCGGAAGGCAATCCATTGGTCTTTGCGGAAAAGCACATCAGCGATACGGCACCGACTGTACTGATTTATGGTCACTACGATGTCATGCCGGTGGCTCCACTCGAATTGTGGAAAAGTGCCCCCTTTGAACCCGAAGTACGCGATGGTCGCATTTGGGCTCGCGGCGCCGATGACGACAAGGGGCAGGCCTTCCTTCAACTCAAAGCTTTCGAATACCTTGTGCGCCACGACTTGTTGCGCCACAATGTAAAATTCATTATCGAAGGCGAAGAGGAAATCGGTTCTCCTTCGCTCAACGGCTTCTTGCAGAAACACCGCGAACTGCTCGCCTGCGATGTGATTCTGGTCAGTGATACTTCCATGCTGGCGGCTGACCTTCCCTCCCTCACAACGGGACTGCGCGGCTTGGCTTACTGGGAAATTGAAGTGACAGGCCCCAACCGTGACCTCCATTCGGGACACTTTGGCGGGGCGGTGGCGAACCCCATCAACGTGTTGTGTGAAATGTTAGCCCAGGTAGTTGACGCTGACGGACGCATCACCATTCCTCACTTCTATGACGAGGTGGAAGCACTCTCAGCAGAAGAACGCGCCATGATTGCTTCCATTCCTTTTGACGAAGAACGCTACAAACGTGCCATCGACGTAGACGAACTGCGCGGCGAACGCGGTTACTCAACGATTGAACGCAACGCTTGCCGTCCGTCATTCGACGTATGCGGCATTTGGGGCGGACATACGGGCGAAGGTTCTAAGACGGTCTTACCCTCGAAGGCTTACGCCAAGGTTTCGACCCGCCTGGTTCCCCACCAACGCCACGAAGTGATTTCGAAGCTCTTTGTAGATTACATTCAAAGCATTGCTCCCCAATGCGTACGTGTGAAGGTGACCCCTATGCACGGAGGCGAAGGCTATGTTTGCCCCATCGACCTGCCGGCTTACCAAGCAGCTGAAAAGGGTTTTGAAGAAGCCTTTGGCAAACGTCCCCTGGCTGTACGTCGCGGTGGTAGCATTCCTATCATCAGTGACTTCGAACGCGAACTGGGTGTCAAGACGGTGCTTATGGGCTTCGGACTCGAAAGTAATGCCATCCATTCACCCAACGAAAACTTCCCGCTCGACATGGTGCACAAAGGCATCACGGCCATTGTGGGATTCCATCAGCATTATGACGAAATCGCAAACAACCGATAAGCTGCAAGCACGCTTTACCAGTGTCAACCGTTCGATTTCAGATTTAGCCATTTCACTTTCTTCATCCCTCTCCCCTTTCTCATGAAACAGCTCATTCTCTCTGCCCTGCTTGCCCTTCCACTTTCGGCTGCGGCTCAAGCTCCAGTCAACTTCTCCTGGGGTTCTAAGGACATTCAATATGCTTCTGACCTCCGTCCTGCATTGCGCAATCAGCGCGACACGCTCGTCACCGTTTGGCGCGGCGAACGTGCTGCAGTGCAAGCCGTTGTCTATGCGCCGCAAGCTACGGGGACATTGCAAGTAAAGCTCACCGAAAAGCAGAAAGGCCACTCGGCTTTTACCCAAGCAACGGCTCACTTCGTTGACTATGTACTGACCAATAACTTTCAGGGCTGTGGCTATCCGCCGCAAGGGCTGACTGCCTATCCCGTTCCCGACCGCATCAACCTGCCGGAAGAAACTTGCCAACTGAAAGCCGAAACTACGCGCCCTGTGTGGTGTACGCTCGATGTGTCACGCGACGCGAAACCGGGTGTTCACAAACTCGCACTCGAAGTGACGGACTCGGCTACGCAAAAGGTGGTGGGTAAACTGGCTCTCTCGGTCAGGGTGCTTGACCGCACGCTCCCTGCACCTGCCGATCAACAATTTCACGTAGACTTCTGGCAACAGCCTTATGCCGTTTCGCGCCAATACGGTTTGAAACGCTGGAGCAAGGAACACATGGAAGCCTTGAAGCCTTACCTGCGTCTGTTGGCACGCTCGGGACAGAAGGTTGTTTCGGCCATCCTCTTCTACGAACCGTGGGGTGACCAGAGCTTTGACAAGTTTGACCCCATGATTCGCACCACTCGCCGCAAGGACGGTACGTGGAGCTACGACTACACGATTTTTGACCGCTGGGTGGAACTTTGTGCCGAATGTGGCATTGACCGCCAAATCAATTGCTTCTCAATGGTTCCTTGGGACATGTCTTTCCGCTATTTCGACGAGGCAACGGGTAAGGATATCGACCTGCGCACCAGCACTTCTTCACCTGAATACAAAGCTCTGTGGACTTCCTTCCTTCAAAACTTTGCCGCCCATCTCAAGGAGCGTGGTTGGTATGACAAGACGTGCATTGCCATGGACGAACGTGGGTTGCCCAATATGCTCGATGCGTACCGCGTACTTCAAGAAGCCGTGCCCGACATGAAGATGTCGCTCGCAGGAACCTACCACAAGGAACTGGTAGACAAACTCTATGACTATTGCATTGCTTACGGGGAAGACTTCAGTCCGGAAGAATTAGCCGCACGCCGCGCAAAAGGTTGGGTTTCGACGACCTACACCTGTTGCAGTACACCCGAGCCCAATATATTCTCCAACAGTCTGCCCTCCGAAGGAGCATGGTTGCCCATCTATTGCGTAGCCAATCAATTTGACGGTTACCTGCGCTGGGCTTGGATGAACTGGGACGATAAGTCAATGACCGACTCACGCTTCCGTCTCTTTGCTCCAGGCGATACGTATTGCATCTATCCCGGTCCGCGTTCGTCCGTTCGTTACGAGCGTTTTATGGAAGGTGTCGCCATGGCTGAGAAGATTCGCATCCTTCGCGAAACGTACACCAAGCAGGGCAATACTGCCGCACTCGACCGACTCAATGCCCTCGTCGATCGCTTCCGTGCAGAGGGGATTCCCGAAGGCGAAACGGCTTCTTCTTTGGTTAACGCATTACACGCACTGCTCAACCAATAAGAAGTCCGCAACTTGGAGGGGGAAAACGAGGCAAGAGCTTCTTTCCCCTTCCAAGCCCTATTTTCTCCACCCGCCCCTTTCATTGATTCTCTATCCCCAGTATTTTCACCCGTCATGAACGAATTTCCCAAATGGCTCCTGGCCCTTGCAGGTATCAGCCTTCTCCCCGTTCTGTGTTCCCCCTTCTATTTGTTTGCTGCCCAACCCTTCGGCACGAGCGAAAGCAGTTTCGTACGCTTTCTCCTCTACCTTGCCACGCAATTGTTGTGGGTGATTCCCCTTGCCCTCTTCTTTGTTAGTTTAGATCGCTATCGCCGAGGCTACGAACGTTCAGCCGTTGTCATTGCCAGCCTCAGCGCCCTTTTGACCCTTGGCGGTGCATGGTATAGCTTCCTATAGAAAACACAAGAGTATTGCTCTACAAAAAGGTCACCTCTAGTACCGATACAAGCACACAACTTTCCCACACCCATTCGGACGTACGCTTACGAAGCGTGCGTCCGTTTTTATTTTCACAAACGCCATTCTCCGACAAATTCTCCTTCTCAATACATTTTATTTGTCAGAATCATTTCCATCGATTTATATTAAAAACAGGACCTTAGCATGAAAGAATAATCAGCAAAAGGACTGAGTTTTGGCCATTATGCGAACATCACTCCTACCTCTCTCTTATTCTTCATAATAAATTTATGATGTAAATACTAAAACGAAAAAGCACTGGTTAGCAATCACCTTACCAATTGCATCCCCCTATTGCGTTTGCCACACTTGAGTTCACAAGTTTTCTTGGGTGTAAACTGGCAGCATTGTTCCAAGCATTTATAAAAGCTTGCCCGAGGAGTGGCTCCGTGATGGCGCTACTCCTCATTCTTTGTACTTGTGAACCAACTTCTTTGAATATGCTCAATCGTTGCGAAACGATCGGACAAACAATGTTTGAAGCGTCTCAACTGTTGAGAGCTATTCTAACAAGCGATGTTTGAAGCGTCTCAACAATTGAGAACCTATCGAACAAACGATGTTTGAAGCGTCTCAACTGTTGAGAGCTATTCGAACAAGCGATGTTTGAGCCATCCCAATGATTGAAAGCTATTCGAACGAACGATGTTTGAGCTATCTCAACAGTTGAAAGCTATTCGAACAAACGATGCTTGAACCATCCCAACAGTTGAAAGCTATTCGAACAAACGATGCTTGAGCCATCCCAACAGTTGAAAGCTATTCGAACGAACGATGTCTAAGTCATCCCAACGATTAAAAGCTATTCGAATAAACGATGTTTGAGCCATCCCAACAGTAGAAAGCTATTCGAACTTGGCATGTTACAGATTCTGCATTGATACTGCTAAGCATGTGTTTTTTGATTTGTAGGCATTGGGGGAGGGCATAAAGCCCCAATGGAGACAATACACCTAAAATCACTGTCCTGTTTCTGTCCCACCACTACAAAAGAAAAAAGCGTGAATTTGCTGATAATAAGCAAACTCACGCTAATATTGGCGGAAAGAGGGGGATTCGAACCCCCGAAACGCTTTAGGCGTTTACACGCTTTCCAGGCGTGCCTCTTCAACCACTCGAGCACCTTTCCTTATAGTTGTTTATGGGCTTCCGCTGAAACTGTCGGCAAAAGTAAAAAGATTTTCCGAAACAGCCAACCTTTGCCTTCTGCTTTTTTATGAGAAGATGAAGCCCCATGATGACATGGAAACTCAATAAGCATGGGGCTTCAAAACGAAAAACATATTTAGAAAGCTCGGCTAACCCTTCGTTCATTAACGCAATGTAGCTTCGAGATCTTCCACGTCACGGCGGAAATTCTTATCAACTGAATAGCGCTTGCTTACTTGGCTACAAGCATAGAGTACCGTACTGTGATCGCGCTTACCAAAGATACGTCCTATTTGACTATAGGTAATGTTGGTGTACTTATGACAAAGATACATGGCGAGCTGACGAGCTTGAACGAATTGCTGCTTGCGGCTTTTAGATACAATATCCTTCGTCTTGATGCCGTGGGCTTTGCAGACGGTGTCGATAATGTCATCGGTGGTCAGCTCCCTTTTCTCCAGATTAACAGCACGCGCTACGACTCGCTGCGTGAGTTGCAAATCAATTTCGCAATTGTCGACAACAGAGTAAGCCATAATCGAGTTGATGATGCCTTCAATCTCACGTACACTACTCTCGACATTTTGCGCAATGTACTGAATGACGGGATCGGGAATCACCAAACCGTCACGACGAATCTTAGAGATTAGGATGTCTCGGCGTAACTTCGTGTCAGGTTTCTCCATTTCAGCCGTCATACCCCACTTAAATCGGGTAAGCATGCGGTCTTCCATTCCTTCGAGCAATACAGGCGGACGGTCACAGGTGATGATGATTTGTCGGTTATTCTGCTGCAAGTGATTAAACACGTGGAAGAATGCCTGTTGCGTTTTGGCGGTCGTAATCTCCTGAATGTCGTCGATGATGAGGACATCAATGGTTTGATAGAAATGGATGAAGTCGTTTTGCGTGTTATGCAAGCGAGAGTCAACGTACTGGGTACGAAACACGTGAGCAGAAACAAAGAGCACACGCTTCTCGGGATAAAGTTCCTTGATGCGCACACCGATGGCATTGACCAGGTGGGTCTTACCAACCCCGCTTGGACCGTAAAGAAAGAAGGGATTGAAGGTATTCTTACCCGGATTTTCGGCTATACTTTGCGCCACGCTAAACGACAAACGATTGCTGCTGCCCTCTACAAAGTTTTTAAACGTGTAACGCGGATTAAGCTGCGAGTCGAGTTGGGGCAATGGTCCTTGCCGCTGCACCGAACTGAGTGCATTTTTCCCGTTCACCGCCGGTGTTTGCGCCGGTCCCACCTTCAGCAACGGATCGGGTTGCACATTGCCCACCGTTTCTTGCGGTAACCGATATTGCAAACCTACTCCCGTACCAAACACCGTCTTGACCGCCCCCATCAGGTAGGCAGCATAATGCTGGTCAAAATACTCAGCAAAGTATTTGTTCGGAACGCCTAAGGTCAGTCGATTGGTCTCCAGAGCGACAAATTCCAATGGTTCGAACCACGTTTTAAAATGCTGTTCGGGAATCCGTTGCTGAATCATCTGGAGGCAATACTGCCAGGCTTGCTGAGGGGAAGAGGTCATACGAAAGTGGACTATTTGGTTAAACGGGGTTGCAAAATTGGTGTTTTTTTCTGGATTGGGAAAGGGAGTCAGCCTTTTTGAGAAGAGGAGAGAGCAGAAGTGCTTCAGAAACAGCTACTTCACAAACAACCTGCCGACGTACTCCTTGCATCCAAGGAATACGTCGGCAGGTTGAAGACGGTAAAAACTGATTAGAATGGATAACCAATGGCAAAGTGTAAACCCAACCCATCCTTAAACTTCTCAATGTTATAGAAGCCTGACTTGGAAGTCTGATAAGGTGCATGAAGGGCTACGCCCACATCAAAGCGGAGTACTAGGAAATCGAGGTCGTAACGCACACCAAGACCCGTACCTAAAGCAATATTCTTCAGCGTAGAGCCTTTGAGTTGCGAACCGGGACGCTTCGGGTCATGGCGTAAGGTCCACACGTTACCCGCATCAAGAAATACGGCGCCGTGTAGGTCGCCAAATAATCGCGCACGAAGTTCGGCATTGGCTTCAAACTTCACATCACCCGTTTGATCCATATAGGAATACTTCGAATTGGTGGGACGGAACGAACCCGGACCCAACGAGCGCACGGTAAACGCACGGATGCTGTTGGCACCTCCTACATAGAACTGATCTACATAAGGAGCTGAAACACTGTTTCCATAACTATAGATGACACCGGCAAAGGCACGCGTCGCCACATTCACATCTTTGGTCAAACGGAACAGCTTGTGGATTTCGCCCGTCACCTTGACATATTGAGCAAAAGGATTACCAAAGAGCTCCTTATTCCGTTTGCTGAACTTTTGTCCCGCTATTGCATAACAAGCTGACACGAAGTTACCGGCTTCCTTAATAGAGAATTGCGCCCACCAAGGATTCTTTCGCCACTTCCGCGACTGGTAGGTGAAGGTATAAGTCAGCGAGGGGACAAACTGGTCACGCATCGAGACATAAAGGGCGGGATTTTCCGTCATAATGGAGTCGAAGACATGCGTCGTATGGTTGAGTTTGTCAAACTCTAAATTGAAGAGCGTCAACTCGTGTTGCGAGGTCTCACGTTTGTACCAACGGTAAGTGGCACTCAAGCCCATGCTGACCATATTGAAGAAACCCGAGCGATTTTTCCAATCTGCATCGAGGGCAAAGGCTGTCGAAGAGTAATAACGCTGAATGCGCTTTGTCACACCAGGAAAGATGAAACGGGGAAACTTCAACGCGAGCTGCGTACCCAGCTCATAGGAATTCAACAGCGAATTACCTCCCTGAGCACCCGCTCCTGTTTGCCACTCATACGAACCGAAGATTTTAAACGATACCTTCTCACCGCCACGAAAGGCATTGCGCTTGGCCAACTCGTAAGATACACCGGGACCAGCCTGCTGATTACTCTTCATCGTAGCATTGACTTCAAAGGTCGAATCATAAAGCTTGTCCATTGTCGCACTGACAATGACATCGAGCGTGTCACAATCTGGCGTGGTGTCGCGCGGCACATAGTTAATGTCCATTCGGCTCAATACGCCCATCGCTCCCATCTTTTCGAGACTCATCTTTTGGTCACGCAAGCTGTAAGGCTTACCGTGGCGGTGCGTAATGGCATGCAACCACAGGTTGCCCTTAAGTGGCATTTTCTTTCCCGAATAATTGAAAGTATAGTTACGCCAGGTCACTTGCTTTTCAAGCGGGGCTGTTTCGTTGTCGCGCACATTGATTACCGTGCGGCCGATATACCAAGGACGATTGGCGCGTTCGGGACGATCGGGAGCAGGCAATACCTGAAGCTGTACAAAGTTCTTGCGTTGCAAGGTGTCTGCCCGAAATGTGGTATAAGCGGCATTGTAAAAGTAATACCCTGCATTGCGGAACAACTCTTCGATTCGCGTCTGCTCATTGGAGAGATTAATGACGCTGAATGCGTCACCACGCTTCAAGAGTTTTCGGTTTTCGTACTTCCGCAGCAAACTGTCCATCGGAGCAGGATAGTGCAAATAGGCCACCGAATCGAGACGATAAAGCTGTCCGGCACTGACTTGATAGCTGACCTTCGCCTTCTTCGGATTTTTCTGCGTGTGCACATTATAATCTACCTTACCGTGAAAGTAGCCATAGTTATGAAGCGTATTGGTTGCCACCTTGGCACGCATCTCGGGACTCACCTTACTGATCAACACGGGGTCCGTACCAAAGTTGCGAAAGATCCATTTGCCTAACTTTCCCTTACTGTCAATAAATCCGTTGTGCACCCACAGACCAATTTTCCAGGGCCAACTCATGCTGGACGAACCGAAGATGGCATTGTTGGGGGGAAAGGCCAATACGGCATCAACTTCCTCGCGTGCCAACGCAAAGTCTTCCTCATTCTTTTTATGAGCCGCTTCCAGTATTTTCTTCTCTGCCTTGGTCAAGGTCTTTTTCTCCCCTTTCAGGAGCGACTGAAGCGATTTGGTTTGTTTGCCATCCAGCACATTTTCTACGGCAGTCACAGCATCTGCCAATGCCACGATTACACCGGCTGAATCACGGTTTTCTTTTTTCTCCAACCGCGCCGGATCGTCGGTATAAGTGATTTGTTTTATACCGGTATAGAGTTGTTCGTCATCGGGCAAAGCCGAAGTCGTCGAACAGGCGGCGATGCCAAGCAGGACGAACAGAAAGGATAATAGAGAAAGATATTTCATAGGGAAATAATGAGATGAATGAGAATGGAGGTAGAAGCAGCAAACAGAGGCTTGAGTGCTATGTAAGCGACCGCCTCAGCCCCCTACCTAACGACAGGCATTTCAGCCTCCGTCACCTTTTTCTTCTTGGTGCGGAAGATGAAAAGTTCGCCCAGTCGGTCGGTCTTACGACGAAGCACCAAACCGGCACCCGTCTTGGTCAGCTGTCCTTCGAGCGGATCTTGACTGTCACGATCATAGAATACCTTGACGTAACGCGTGGCACTCTTATCCAAACGATATTCCACCGACACATTATTGATAAAGCTCTCGGCTGAATTCTGAGCATCGGCTCCGGTAGACACCTTACCACCAATGATGACACTGATGCGGTTGCCCCAGAAACGCTTGGCAAACTGGAAGGAGTAGTCGGTTGTGCTCGTACCGGTTGCGGTCGTACCACTTTCCACGCCCAGATTGATGTCGATTGTCTTAAGTGCCGAACCCGCTATGTTTTGGATTTCGCTCTGCAAGAAGGCATTCAGTGCATTGTTTGCCTTGAAGCCCGAACCCGACATCATCGTTTCGTCTGTCATATACATGCCCGTTGCCATCATCGTGACGGCAGCCTTGCCACGCTGTTCGGCAGACATGGAAGCCAACTGGTTTTGAATAGCCAAGTCCTCGGGAGCCTCGATAGTAAACTCTAAGCCCATTTCATTGAGCGGTTTGGTGATAGCCACACCCACATCGAAGGCTACCGAACGCGGTTTATCGTTTTCCGTTACCACTGCCTTGGTGCGCTCCTTGGCAGCTATGTTGAGGGTCGGATTCATCACATCACCCGTAAACTCGACATACGAGCCTTGTACGAGGTGGAAGGTCTTGAGCGGAATCACGGGCAAGGCATACTTCATTTCGCCACTGTTGGTGGTAAAGCGTCCCGTCATACGCATTTCGCCCTGTTGCGTCATACGCAAAGTGAGGTCACCTCCACCTTCAAGGTCTACATAACTTTGTCCGTCCTCACTCAAATCACAATGGAAGCGAGCCGCATCACTTACCGAAATACCCAACGTCAAGTCAAAACTACCTTCGGGCACGGGTCGTGTCTGCTTTACCTTAGTCGTATCCTTAAAGTTCACGAACTCTACCAGGTCGTTCAATCGGTTATCCACCGAGAGGGGCGAATCCTTTAAGATATAGGTCATGTCCGTACGATCCAAAACTTCCAACTTGCCGCGAACGGAAAGATTGTCGGTCGTACCTTTCAGGGAGCCGAGGAAGTTAGCATAGACTTTACCAAAGACCATAGACTGCGCCTTCTTGCGGGTATTGATTAACTCAAAGTTTTGTGCCCGCATGGTGAAGTCCATCTTCATCCGATCGAAATTAGACATGTCGAACACGCCATTCAGCACCAAGGGTTCCTTACCTGTAGAGTACAGATTGTAACGGTCGAAAAGAATGCGGCTGTCCTTGATTTCCACGGCCCGTTCATCGGTACGGAAATCGAAACCATAGACATCGGAATAGATGTGAGCGGAATCCAAATCCAGACTACCGTTAAGTAGCGGTTTGTCCAAGAAACCTTCTATCTCTATGTCACCCGAAGCACGTCCCTTCAAGGCGACATCCGTACCGACCATGAAACCGTTGAGCAAACGAAGGGGGAAACGCTGCAACTGCGCGTCGCCCTTGAAGCTACCTCCGTCACGGTCATAATAGGTTCCGTTGCATGCGAGTACTTCCTCGCCATTCGAACTGATAAAGGCAGAGGCATGGTGTTCGCCTCCCTTCTTAGGCAAGTAGAGGGCTTCGATGCCCACATTGCCCAAGGGCGTACCTTCAAACTTAAAAGCTTCTGTATCAATCGAAGCTACTGCCGAGATGTTTTGGAAAGTGGTATCGGTTGTAATGTGGAAATCCCCACTTAGCATACCTCCCAAACGGGGCATATAAGGCAAGACACTCGAAAGTTCATCGAGGTTGAGCTGGTTGACACTAACCGTCAAGTCGTTGAGAGAATCCCGCGGTTCCCCATAAATTTTGAGTCCCGTTCCATCATCAGCCAACAAGTCCATATCGGCCTGGATTTTCTTATTCTTTCCGATGAAAAGGTAGTTACCTTTATTGACCGTAAAATTACGATAAGCAAGGATGGGATGTTGCGGATAGAAATGGAGGTAAGCTCCGTTCTCCGTCAGCTCTGCCTGCAGTCCCAAGTCTACACCCTTCTTGCCCTCGCTGTCGAGGTAAATCAGCTCAATGCCCGCACCAGCCTTCAAGAAGTAAGACTTCAAGCGCACTTCGAGCGGCGTTGGATTCTTCTTGCCATTCTTCACCAAACCAAAGAGTTGTACTCCCGTTGAATCGTGAATGATACGGCTGTCAATGGTGTCGAGCAAAAGCCCACCTACCTTGAGGTTACCGACACGGGTAAGCCCTGTCAAGCCACGTTGCGGGTCGGTATTGAGATTGAAGTAAACCGACGTAAAGCCGTACTGCTTCATTCTTGCCAAATTGTAGAGAGGGTTATCATGCCCGGCCTCTAAATAAACGGAAAGTACGGGCATGAGGGTCTTAAGCTTCTCTTGGTCAATAGCACGCTCGCCTACCTGATGGGAGATTTCTGAAAGGAACGTGCCAATCTGTCCACTCAGCAAAGGAACGTCCCCCTTAGCTCCCAAACGCAAACGTAAATCGCCAGCCGTCGCGTAAGCCGTTGTCGTGTCGCGCGAAGTAGCGAAGTCCAAGTGGAGGTCTTTTGCCATCGCACTCATCTGGGGAGTAATGAAGCGGTTATGCTTTACATCTGCCACAACCGAATAGGCTGTGAACTGACGGTTGGTAAGGGCATGAAGTTCCACATCCGTACCCAGATCAAGGGTGTCGGCGGTCACGCCTAAACCATAGAGATCTATGCGTCGAATGTTTGCATTCAAGTCCACTGCGATGTCTTTCTTACCCATGTATGCAGCCACATCAGCAGTAGCATCCAGCAACGGGTTGGCTGCAACCAATTGTACCTGTGCCTTGCCTTGTCGGAGCTGCGCTTCGAGCTTAAGCCCGCTCAAGTCATAACGCTCGTAGTTCAAGGCTTGCACTTGGGCATCTGCTTTTAACAAAGCACGAGTCCCCATGACGTCGAAGCCTGCACCACGCGCTTTAAGTTCTCCGGTAAAGGGACCTAAAGGTTGGCCTTTGAGGAAGTTCGCCAAGGGAAATTGCTTGGCCTGTGCCTGCACACGATAGCCCTCGTTTTGAAGGTTTACTTCGCCACGAGCTGCCAGACTGCCTCCCCCTTGCGCCAAACGAAGGTCTGCCGAGTAACGGTCACCGCGCATTCCGACCTTGCCACGCAAGGTAAGATGAGACGGTAGATTCACCGTTTCTTTCAAATCAGCTGGCAACAGCGCATGAAGTGGACGAAGGTCCTGCGTACGAAGGTGAAGTTGTGCCTCCCCCCGACGGGTAGCTGTCATCAATTGTTCTCCACTGCCCTCGAGCGTCAATTGAGCCACACCGGGAACTTGCAATTCACAGCGGTCTATCACCATGCGATTCATGTTCCCGCTTACTTGTGCATCGAGCGTTAACGGCTGAGCCGGAAGTGCCTTCAAGTAAGCTGGATCCAGATAAGCGGCCGCGAGGGCTTTCACGTCTTCTCTACCGAGGGTAGCCTTCATCCGTGCGACCGTGCGTCCAGCGGGTTGGGCGGCAAAAGAACGGAAGTCAAAAGCGGTTTCCAGGTCGATTTGCGAATAGGGAGTGCGCAGATGAAAAGCGGGCAAACGCAACTGCGTATTGTCCATGCCAACTTGGGCACGTAAACCATTGACCTGCAGTCCACACTTCTCGCGAAGCGAAGCCCGACGAATACCGACTTTGAGTTGGTTTCCCGGACCGTAACAAAGCGTATCGACGATTAAGCCCAATTGGTCGATGGCCAAGTGGTTATAGTCAAGACCTTTTACGGGCTTTTCATAAGGCAGGTCGTATGCTACCGCGCCGTCACGCAATTCGAAGTAACGAGCAGCGTAGATGCCGCGTCCTGTATCAAAATTTCCCTTCTGCAAGACCGCTTTACCGATACGGGCGGCTATACGCATGGAGTCTCCAGGCATCGTCAGTCGCACGGCACTGCGCTCGATTTCGGCTTGGGCAACTTCTATGCGCCACTTAGCTGTACTTTCGGTCGTATCCTTTTGTGCCGTATCGCTCAAGGCAACAAAGACGTCTGCTCCACGAAGCTTGACGCGATCCAAGCGCACTAATTCTTGCTGCCAGTTTACCCCATGAGCGGCGGCAGTCAATTCTTCGGCTGTACCTTTTATATAGGTATCTGAGATATAGCTTTTGGTGTTTAATTTCAGTTGGCTGAGTGCAAAGCCATCAATGTCTGCCTGTCCGCTAAACAACGGACGAAGGGGAACACTCAAATAGAGGGAACGCGCTTCAAGCAACGTATCGCCCTTTTCTACAGCACGCACTTCGTGCACAGCTAGGTCTAGGGGAAACGCGAGGCGCACCTCTTGGATAGAGATGTCCATGCCCATCGAGCGAGACAAGGAACTGGCCACTCGATGAACGACAAAGTTTTGAACGGGGGGAATATATAACAAGATGGCGGCAACTAAAAACAAAGCCAACGGCGTCAGTAAGATGACCCCCAACCATCGCAATATTTTAGCGGTTTTCTTCATACAATCGGCAAAGTTACTCCTTTCATCAATGATAAAAAAGACGGAATCGTGAAAGACTTGGAGAGAATAGAGAAAGACCCTAAGAAGAAACCTACTTGGCTCGTGTTCAACACTTGGTCTGAAAAAATGAATTTTGAGGAAGAATGCTTGGCTGTCATCCTACAAAAGACGCATCACCGATAAGAAAACGGCAAATTCTTCATTCCTAAAAAAACTAGGAAGATAGAATTGCAGGTTACTTCATGACCAACCTCCTCTCCTCTACCAGGAAACGACCCCACATCGGTTCCAGCATACCTTCGTAACAAACAAAACAGAACGATTAAGTGTCCGGTCCTCAATCCGTAGCTAATACCAGATTTCCCCGCTTCGCTCCAGCTCCCTCAAACGAAGGTTTTTTCGTACTTTTGCTCCCGCTAATAAACAGCGATTCAAGCGATTCTTGCTTGGTTGTTGCTCTTCAAATTTTATTTATAGGCATTTCGATAAATGTCGTCTTCTTGTATTCCCTCCCATTAAGCTGTATCACTGCGTTAAATACACCGACGGACAAACCGTTTGCTATCAATCCTCCCCATGACCCGCGAAGAAATTTACCTGCTGCTGGAGCAGGAATTTGCCTTTCCCTATACGCCGAGCCAACAACAGGCGGCACTTCTTCTTTCGCATTTTATCTGCACGGATAAGGTGCGACCCGCGTGTATTCTGCGCGGCTATGCGGGAACGGGTAAAACGTCGTTGGTCGGTGCCTTGGTGCGAGTGATGAAGCACATGGGCCTACCCGTGGTCTTGCTTGCTCCAACGGGACGCGCCGCTAAGGTTTTTACCCACCATGCCAACACGCCCGCTTACACGATTCATCGCACCATTTACCGCCAAGAGACCTTTCAAGGCGAAGGCACACACTTTTCCTTAGACTTCAACAAGCTCCGTGGAGCCCTCTTCATTGTAGACGAGGCTTCCATGATTGCTTCGGGCAAGGGAATGATGGGAGACTCCCTTTTTGGTACCGGTGAATTGTTAGATGACCTTATTTCCTTTGTCTACTCGAGCTTTGGATGCCGTCTGCTGATGGTGGGCGACACCGCCCAGTTGCCTCCAGTGGGTGAAACGGAGAGTCCGGCATTGAATGAAGCGGTGTTGGCACGTTACGGACTGACTGTGGGCAGTGTCGACTTGACTGACGTGGTGCGTCAACACGAAGAAAGCGATGTCTTGGCAGGTGCAACCCTTCTCCGTCAATTGCAAGCGGAAGACTTTTTGGGCATTCCGCCCCTTCATACCGACCCACACGGCGAAGTGCGGGCAATGCCGGGCAACGAACTCATTGAAAGCCTGGTCAGTGATTACCAAAACTTGGGTACGGATCAGGTCATTGTGGTGACACGAAGCAACAAACGGGCTAACATCTACAACCAAGGCATTCGCGCACGCATCTTCGACCGCGAAGACATCCTGACCCGGGGTGATTTAGTCATGGCGGTAAAGAACAATTATTACTGGATTGAGCAACTTACCAAGCAACTACCAGCCAATGAGCGTTTCCCGATGGCTTTCATAGCCAACGGTGACACAGCGGAAATTCTCCGCTTACGCAATGTGCACGAACAATACGGCTTTCAGTTTGCAGATGCTACGTTACGCTTTCCCGATTACGATGACTGCGAACTAGATTGCCGCGTATTGCTCTCTACCTTGACTTCCGAATCTCCTTCCCTTACTGCGGACGAGAGCAACCGACTTTACGAATCGATTCTGGCTGATTATGCACACATTCCGCTCAAAAAGGACCGCATGAAGGCACTTCGTCAAGACCCTTATTACAACGCGCTCCAACTGAAATACGCCTATGCTGTGACCTGCCACAAGGCGCAAGGCGGTCAGTGGGAACGGGTTTATGTAGATCAAGGCTTTGTTCCCGAGGACGCCACAGGTACTCCCTACCTGCGTTGGCTCTATACGGCATTTACCCGAACCACGGGAAGGGTCTACTTGGTCAATTGGACTCCACCGTCCTGAGCATACTCTTTTTCATCAGTTTGCTTGGATGCACAAGCTCCCTCTTCATTAACTTCAACGCGTTTCATCTTTTATCATTCTTGTATGCGTGACGCTCTTTCTTACCGTGCAGCCGACAACCGCTATGCGCTGGCCGACCAACTATATCAACGCTGTGGCAACAGCGGTATATTACTGCCCCGCATCTCCTTAGGATTATGGAAAGGCTTCGGAGCCAATCGTCCCCTTTCTGAAAGCCGTGCAATCTTACACTATGCCTTCGACCAAGGCATTACGCATTTTGACTTAGCCAACAACTACGGTCCGCCGTATGGCAGTGCTGAAGAAACATTTGGTACGGTTTACGACCAATCTTTCCGTCCCTACCGCGATGAGTTGTTTATCGCAACCAAGGCTGGCTATGACATGTGGCCAGGGCCTTACGGAAACTGGGGCTCACGTAAATACCTCATGGCAAGCCTTGACCAAAGTCTGAAGCGGATGAACTTGGATTATGTCGACCTGTTCTATTCCCACCGCTACGACCCTCACACACCGCTTGACGAAACGCTTCAGGCACTCGCTGACATCGTGCATCAGGGCAAAGCTCTCTATGTCGGCCTTTCCCGTTGGCCAGCCGAAGCTGCACGCTATGCCGAGAATTACCTCCAGCAACAACGCGTCCGACTGCTTACATACCAAGGAAGGCTGAACCTACTCGACCGCGCCGTGGAGTCTGATGGTACGCTTGACTTTGTAGAAGAAACCCGTTGCGGTTTTGTCGCCTTCTCTCCCTTGGCACAAGGACTACTGACCAATCGCTACTTACACGGCATCCCTGCAGATTCCCGCATGCGTACAGACGTGACGCTCAAGGAGGAAGTACTAACGCCCGAGCTTATGGAAAGCCTTCTGCGCTGGCAACAAGAAGCGGAATCCGAAGGACTGACACTCTCACAGTTTGCACTTCGCTGGGTACTCCGCCATCCTGCCGTAACCAGTGTCATTGTCGGTGTCAGCCGCTTGGAACAACTCCAGGAAAACTTGTCATTGATTAAGCCATGATTCTCCGGCTATTCATCGTTCTCTAATTTTTTAACCCATTGGGCACTGCCCTTCCTTTTATTATGTCTCTTCCCAAAGACCCTATGATGCTCTTTAGCGTAGTCAATACGAAACTGCGCGACGAATACGATTCACTGGACGCACTCTGCTCCGATATGGATGTAAACAAAGCGGAATTGGAACACGAGCTGGCACAGGCTGGCTTCGAATACAATCCCGAACAAAACAAATTTTGGTAATGAACATTCTTCGCCGTTATCCCCTTACCCTCTGTTGCATTGCTTTGATTTGGTATCTCTGTCTCTTTAAGGTACCCGACAACTATTCCTTTCCGACCTTTGTCGGAATAGACAAGGTGGTGCACGTGGTGATGTACCTCGGCACTTGCGGTACGTTCTGGGTAGAATACTTTCGTTCCCATACACGCATGGCTTTTCGCCCCACCCTGTTGGGAGCCGTAGTAGCACCCATTTTGATGAGCGGCCTTATCGAGTTAGCTCAACAATATGGTACGGACTATCGCAGCGGTGACTGGATGGACTTCCTCGCCAACAGCAGCGGTGTCTTATTAGCCTATGCGGGAGCCCTCCTCTACCAAGCACGCTTTTCGCACCGGAAATAAAGAATAGCCCGCCCTTCGGGCTACCTCTTTTGACTGATTATTTGTCTTACTCTCCAAGCCTATCTCCGTGAGTCTTCATATCCGTATCTCTGACACGGACATCCACTATGTCCGATACGAATCAGGAACCCAATCGCAGTTCCAGTTTCAAACCTTTCCCCTCCGTCCTCAATTGCCGTTGACTGTCAACCTGCGTGAAACGAACCAGGCTATGCAGTTCCAACCTCAAGCTGACGAACGCATACAGCTCCTCGTCAGTGCCCCCGTGACATTGGTTCCGCTGGCTGAATTTCAAGAAGAGGATGTTACCGACACTTACAACTTCTGCTTTACGGATGACCAAAAACGCTCTGTCTTTTACGATACCGTACCCGCTGCCAACGTGGTGTTGCTCTTTGCTTTAGCACAAAATACTTGCCACGCCATTGAGGACGTGTTCGGGCAAGTGCGCTACACCTCGTCCCTCATGCCCGTAGTTCAACACTGGGCTACCAAGGGGATTGACACCTCGGACTCTGCCCGAGTCTTTGTCTATTCCCACGAAGGTACCATTGATGTGGCTGTTTTCGAGGAGAAACGTCTGCTGATGCTCAATAGCTACCGAGTGCACAGTTTGTCGGATGTCATTTACTTCACATTCAACCTCGTACGCCACCTCAACCTCGACCTCAAGAACATTCCCTTCTTTATAGCGGGCACATCGCAACTGCGCGATCCTTTAGTCTCGGAGTTCCACAAGTATGCTCAACGGGTCTACCCCATCCATCCCACAGCAGACTTTAACCGCCATCCCGCAACGACGACCGAAGGCGTACCCTACGACTTGATGTGCGCCTTCCGAACGGAAAGGAAATAAGAGGGTCGCTTCTGCCTGACGCTTGCAGCCCACCGGCGACAGCCTCCTCTTTCCCAAACATTTATCTTTTCATCCAAACTTACAATCCTTCTCATGCGTATCATTACTGGTAAATATAAAGGACGGCATTTTGAAGTGCCGCGCACCTTCAAGGCGCGTCCCACAACGGACTTTGCCAAAGAGAATTTATTTAATGTATTGCGTGCTTACCTTGACTTCGAGGAAACGAGTGCGCTCGATCTTTTCGGAGGCACTGGTTCCATTTCCCTGGAACTGCTCTCCCGCGGTTGCCGAGTGCTGACGGTAGAAAAAGACCGCCGTCACTTCAGCTTTATCAACCAATGCTGTCGCACCCTCGACGATGCCCATTGGACCCCACTCTGTGGCGATGCTTTGCGCTACATCAGCCGTGCCCGCGAATCGTTCGACCTCGTCTTTGCTGACCCTCCCTATGCGCTTCCCGAACTCGCCGAACTTCCCGACCGTGTCATGTCCTCTGCCTTAGTCCATGACCACACTCTCTTTGTCCTGGAGCATGGCAAGAATTATGATTTCTCTGACCGTCCCGACTTCCTCGAACACCGCGCCTACGGAAGTGTAAACTTTAGCTTCTTCCGCCGTCCTACCAAGGAGGAAGGAGAAGAGGAACAAACTGCGGTTGAATAAAGAAAAACGACTTCACTCATCTACCAAACAAAGCCCCGCGTCTTGTCGCTTACAGAGCTTGACAAGACACGGGGCTTTTTCTTTTACAAAAACAGGAAGTTCGCACACCAACGGATTTCGAAACGTTGACTTACTGCCACTTCATATAGTCGGGAAGGGGAGGCTGAATAGCTTCGTCATACTTCTCACCGAGCAATTGCTTAAGCAACGGAAGAAGCACTTTATGGATTACCTTATCATTTAGTTGGTGTTCTCCCTCAAAGCGTTCCGCATGGGCGTAATACTTCGTAAACGTATTGTACGCATTGACGGGATTGACCGAAGTATCACGAATACCGAAGAGCCCGTAACAAAGTTCACGGTCCTCGGGCGTGATACCGTCAAACTGCGTGCGCTCCATCTGATTGAAGTGCTTGAGCGTGTCGTTCGTCACGCGAAATTCCTTTTCGTGGTCTTTTCGACCATTGAGCCACTTGTGTACACCTGTGTGCAAGGTTTTGCTCATGGTGGACATGCGAAAAGCTGGATTCACACAGACGCGTAAATAGCCGTGCATCTGCTGAGCATACATACCGCCCATACTGGTACCGACAATCACATCAGGTTGTTCCGTTTCTACGAGTTCCTTGAGCATAGGCAAAGCCTCTTCGGGATCAACAGGGATGTCAGGAGCAATGATTTCACCCGAAGGAAAGATCTTACGCAAAAGTTGCACCGTGCCCGATGCACCGGAAGAGGCAAAGCCGTGGAAATAGATTAGTTTCATGAGAAAGTAAAACGATTTGACGATGCGAAAATACGGATTTCCTACCTTACTTACTCTACAAGATCAATAACAAATTCATAAGAAGCCCCCTGCCATCCGTTCATCATACAAATTGGTATCCATGCACTGTTACATAAAGTAAGGAACTCCACACTACTAATCAAAAAAAGGATGCACCCCCTTCACGGGCATGCATCCTTTTTTCATTGTATTGTTCCTTTCCCTCCTCGGAGGAGAGAAAGCCAAGGTCGTTAGGGAACCAACACCTTATTGCCGTTCAGCACGTAAACACCTTGGGGAAGAGTTACGTCTACATTACCCTGTACTTCACTGTTGAACATCGTGCGACCCTGCAGGTCTACAATGCGAACGTGCTGACGCACAGGAGCAACGAGGCGAATCTTACCGGGCTGGATGTAGAAGTCAAGCGTTGAGGTCACAGCCTCTTCTACACCTGTGGTCTGACCGGGCTTTTGATAAACACGTACCCAGTCGAAGAGCGTTTCGTACGTGAAACCCTTGTCATGAGGCTTTGCCCAAGTACCATTACCTACACTCTGATTGAGAATGAGGTAGAAATCCTTGTCAAACGGCCACTGACCTTTGTTCAAAGCATTCTGATCACCTTCCTTCTTGGCGTAAGAGAAGACTCTCTTGCCGTCTACATACCAGGTAAGCAACTTATCCGTCCACTCAAAACCGAATACATGGTATTGGTCGGCTACAACGTTATTTTGTGTATAGCTCTTTTTCGGGTTGTTGGCTTGACCGTGAGTGTTACCCCACTCTGAGTGAATCGTGTGGTAGGATTTGTTTTCCATATCAATCTGTTCCCAAATATCGATTTCACCGCAAGCGGGCCAGCCGCCTTGTCCGTCAACAGGCATCATCCAGAAAGCGGGGAAGTTACCCGTGTGGGGTGTCGTTGTCATACGGCCTTCTACCTTACCATAAGTAAAGGCAAACGTCTTCTCCGAGTGAATGGCACCACTAATCATTTCAAGTTTGTTACCCTTGTTGTCTTTCTCAGCGTCGAAGGGATTGGCAAAGCATTGGGCTACATACTTACCATTCTTGACAGATGAAGTCATTTCACGACCTTCAGGAGTCGTGGCAATGAAGCGTGCCCAGGTCACTCCGTCCGTACGATTACGATAGCTCCACTTCGTCAAATCTACCTTGCCGTCCTCTTGATCAAACTCATCAAAGAACTTCAATGCATAAGCAGCGTCTGCGCTGGGCTGGAAGTCAGCCGTAATACGCACCTCACCGTTCATCATCGAAGCGGGCAAGCTCTTGGTTGTAATGGCAAGCGTATCTTCCTTCCACTGACGGTTGCCCATGATGTATTGGTCACCGTCGAGGTCGTGTCCATGACGCACGATGAGCTCCTTGGCTGCATAACCCTCAGCCGCAGCAACGGGCAAAATGCCAAGCGCCTGACCGAAGGTTGCCTTTTGAGGCATACCGGTGTTGTTCGCACCGACAATCGAACCGTTGGTTGTACGGATGTCGAGGTCGGACTTTTCAGGGTGTACGTTCAACAAGAAGTCTACAACGTAACCACCGTTTGCGTCGATTTGGTTGTTACCGCCTTGTGCCCACTGACCAGCAGGGTCAATGTTTGACCAGTCGATCTTGTAGCGGGCGCGGTAATTGCCAGCGGGAAGATCAGTGGGAACGGTAAAAACCGGGATACCTACAGCCACAGAACCTGCATTGACAGTTTCACCGAGGCTGTTCTTACCTTCATAGTGTGAATAAGCTACCAATTCGCCACCTTCTGCGGGCTTACCGTTTGCAGCCAAATCGGTTGAAAACTCACCATCGTTGTTAAAGTCGATGTAAAGGTAGCCGTGCATGGCACGACCCGTATAGTCCGTAGTCGTTGTTACTTGGTCACCGGGACGAACCGATACTTCGGTGTCCATCATCGAACGATAGACCAAGTTCTTACCACCTGTAGCCAGTGTCACCTTAGTACGCTCGTTAGAGCTGGTAGCCATGGTAAAGCTGTTCAACTTACGGTCAGTACGCGTAATTTCCAACGTCTTATCGAAGTTGATGGCATAAGCGCCCTCTTCCCCCGTATCGCCCGTTGTACTCTTGAAGTACGGCGTGATTTCTACATCACCATCCACATACTCAGCGGGAATTACATAGGTATCATTCTTCACCTTATAACCCGGTACTGTTACGTCGAAGTATTGCGGCGTATCGTAAACCAAGCTGTCTTGGTTAATCTGACCGTGACGGATGAGGAAGTGAGAGAACTTAAAGCCCGGAGCAGGCTTAACCTTCACCGTATAAGGCTGTCCGAACGGAATCTGTTCCTGTTCGAGCTTTTCGCCCTTTGAGTTCAACACATCGCCGTTCAAACCGCCACTCGTACCACGGCTACCGCGCTTGATGGTTACGTGGTCTTCGTGAATGATGAGACGGGTATCAACAATTGCACCACCGTTTGCCACGATGCTATTGCCACTTGACGTATTACCACCCGGATTTACTTCAGACCAGTCAACCTTGTAACGCAAGCGGTAAATACCCGGTTTCAAATCAGCTGGGATGGTGAAGGCAGGCGGATTCAATACATTACCACCATTGGCTGTAGCCTTGCCTTCGCTGTTCTTACCATTATAGTTAGAGAAAGACATGATGTCTGTCTTGTCCGTCACATTCGTACCGTCTGCTACAACATTGAAACGGCCGTCCTGCTTCACGTCCAGATAAACGTAACCATTCATCCAGTTACCCTTATAGCTAAAGGTCGGCGTAATCTTTTGACCAGCCTTGGCTGTAAAGCTCTTGTTCAACAACTTCGTATAGAGCTTGCGTGAATCGCCTTGCTTCACGTCCAAGGTCTGAGCCTTCTGTCCTGCAGCCTGGAATGAAATCGAAGTCAAGTTACGGTCGCCACGGTCTTGCACCTGTACTTCATCATAATTGATGGCATAATACGTGCTCGTGAAACGCGGCGTCGGGTCGTTGCTCAAGTCGATTTCGTCGATGTAGAACAGGAAGTCACTCTTGCGGTTGTGCGGTGAAGCGAGATCGGGCACAATCAGCAAATTGTGCAATTCTGCTCCCGGATTACCACTGATGGGGAATACAGCATCAAACCATTTGCCAGCACCCACTTTTGTCATGCTGGTTTCCCAAAGCTGTTCCGTCATATTGCTCTGTCCCGGGCGGTCCTTACGCTTACCCAAGCCAATGAGCATGAAGCGACTTTCTTCTGTCGTATAAACTTTGACACGGATATACTTCTTCTCAAACGTCAAAGCAATGGGTTCCTTCAATGCCACGAGTGCACCAAAGGTATTACTACCATAGCGCGAACGCTGTACACCCAATACGTGCTTTGAATCGTTCGGTGCGAAACCGAGGATAGAGTCTACCTCGGTCATCGGGTTGTTGCAAACCTTTACATTGCCCGTTAGCTTGCCAGTGCGGAAAGGAGAATTCTCCCAAGTATCATATACACCTACCTTGGTGTAGCCCTTATCGCTTTCGAAATCACAAATGACCTTTTGAGCTTCAGTTTGGGCAGCCAGACCGAGAGGAAAGAGTAATCCTGCCAGACTGATATATTTCTTAATATTCATGGTGAATCAGTTGTATATTAGTAGATAGAAACAGTGTGGAGCAACGGACAAGCCTTTGCATCATTGATGGTAATCTTCACCACCTTGGCGCGTACGGGGTTAGCGTAGCTGTTTGACGTGCTGCCATTGAGAGGAATGATACGCTTGTAACCAATTGTTGTCGTCTTAATGTTACCTCCACGCTTCGTAAAGGTCTGACCGTCTTCGCTCGTTTCAATGGTAAAGCTCTTGACACGCTGTCCCAAACGGATAAATTCCATCATAGAGACGTAACGGATATCCTTTGCTTCGTCCCACGTAAAGGTCAACGTAGCAGAGGTCGTACCGTCATTGGTTGCCCAGTAGGTATTCTTATTGTCGTCGATAACGTTCGTAGCCACATAAGTAGTCGTGTCGCCCTTCGTACGTTCTTCCGTAGCCACAACCTTAGCTGTGCGAGCCAAGTCGTTTCCAAGACGGGTCTTCATCATCTGACCCAATTCCTTCATACGGTTCACCGTGTGATCGGGGAGATAACCACTCTGATCGGGCGGGAGGTTCAAGATAAGCGTAGCATTGCGTCCCACGGTTTCGAGGTACATTTGGAAAAGGCGTTCAGCAGAGTGAATCGTTTCGCCTGCATGCCAGAACCAACCACCACTGGTTGCCTTCGCATCACTTTCACCCGGGTTCCAGCGCCAAGCGTTCTCGTCGCCGTATTCGCCGCCGCCCATTCCCCAGTTGGTTTCGCCGGCCCAGCCAGCTTCGTTACCGATCCAACGTGCTTCACCGCCTACACCCCAAAGGATGATTTCGGGACAAACCTTATGGATAGAGTCACGAAGATTGGGAATATCGTAATAGAAGTCGGCATTGGGGATATCACGGCTACCCCCAGCACCACCATAGTAGCCGCCACCACCACGTGCGCCGTCAAACCACATTTCAAATTGGTCGTGACCATATTCAGCAGCCTCAGCACATTGTCTCAAAAATACTTCATTGGTATAAGTTGAGGTATAAACACCATCTTTCTTTTCGCCCCAATGCGCATTGTTACGATCCCAAGGAGAAATGTAGAAGCCGTATTTCATACCCAATTTCTTTGCGGCTGCAGCAAAATCCTTAGGAATATTGGTCTTTTGCGCATTTTGACTGCTTGAAGACGTCACATTATGCTTCGTTGTTTTCGTAGGCCAGAGGCAGAAACCATCATGGTGTTTAATTACGGCGATACCGCCTTTCATGCCTGCTGATTGAGCTACCTTCAACCATTGTTCAGGATTGGGCACCTTCGTAGGTGCAAAACGATTGACATTTTCATCACCATTACCCCACTCGAGGCCGGTATAGGTATTCATACCATAGTGATAGAAGGCATAAAACTCTGTTTCGTTCCACTTCAGCTGACGTTCGGTCGGCACGGGGAAAACGGGAAGCGGTGTATTCTCGGGGTTAGCGAGAGTTTGTTGCTCCAACTTGAAATCACTTTGAGCTTGGGCTGTCAGCGGAAGTGACGCTGCCAAGCAAAGCGAGGAAAGAAGAATTGTAATCTTTTTTTCCATAGTATTTGGGGATTAATAATATGTTATTTCAATAGAATCAGACGGTTCTCGTTGTGGAATAAGCTATTCCTTGAGAAAGGTCTTGGCAAAACGAATCGGTGGACTCGCGCATTTCTTCACCAATCCACCGGTTCGATTGGGCTTCAACACCATCCTTAGGCAGGATAGTTGAGATTATTGTCCGTTGCACAGAGCAACACTTCGTTCAAGTATTTAGCTGCCTCGTAACGTGCCATGGGCAGGTCGTGAAGCAGATAGGTGCCACAATCCTTTGCCGTTGTGCCTGGTACTTCTCCATCGTATTCAGCGATGAAGCGGAAGGTTTCTTGCAACAACGGCAGTATTTCACGGCTAGTCACGTCACCTTTCACAATCAGGTAGTTACCAGTTAAGCATCCCATTGGCCCCCAGTAAACGATGCGATCCTTCCACACAGGATGGTTTCGCAAGAAAGTGGCTGCCAAGTGCTCGATGGTATGTATAGCCCCTTGTCCGAGCACCGGTTCACGATTCGCCAGTTTCATTCGTACATCAAAGGTCGTCACGGTTTCACCACCTACCACGTCTTGGCGTGACACATAGACACCGCGCTCCAGGCGCAAGTGGTCAATTGTAAAGCTGGGTATCTTTTTCATAGCCGCGTAATCGTTTCAAGTAAAGATTGAGTCACAGCGAAAGAGCGGTCAGCCATTTCGCCCCAAAAGTTTTGGTACTGCGCAAAGTGTTCCTCAGCTCCAGGTGTGTCGCTGATGATGCGGAAACTCAAGAAGGGAACCTGATAGAGGTGGCAAACCTGAGCTATCGCACCACTTTCCATGTCAACAGCGAGACCGTCAGGGAACTGAGCCTTGATGGCATCCAGTTGGGCGCGATCGGTGATAAAGCGGTCACCGCTACATATCAAGCCGCCATGAATACGGGTAGCCGTTTGCAACTGCAAGGCGGCTTCGTAAAGTCGGCGATCGGCCTCATAATAGAGCGGAAGTCCCTGCACTTGACCGAGTTCGGATTCGGGACCGCAGTCTACATCGTGGTAAGCCACGCGCTCACCAGCTACGACGTCCATCACTTGCAAGCGAGCATCGATACCTCCCGCTACACCCGTGTTAATCAACAAGTCGGGATGAAAATGATGAATGAGTTCAACGGCACCAACGGCAGCATTTACCTTGCCGATACCGCATTGTAAGAGTACAAGTCGGCAACCGTTGAGTGTCCCGCTGACAAAACTCGAACGCCCTACCGTTTCGGTCTGAACCTCTTGCAGCAGCGCGACGATTTGCTCATGCTCTTTTTGCATGGCATTGATAATTCCTATAACCATAGGTTGTATGTCTAATGGGTTTGTGTTCTACAGAGTAAGGAAAATTTGCTTACATTTTTTCCTAAACAAATAAGCTCCAGAGTCGGATAGCTTTTTGCGTAGGTATCATGACTTTTACAACAAATTAGACGACGCAAAGATAAAGTTTCGTTTTAATATTTGCAAGCAAACGCCCCCCCTGTAATCATAATTTAACTATATCAAAAGCAATTCCACAACGGAATGCGCTCTGGATAAGGAGCTTCTACGCGAATCAACTGATGACTGACGGGATGCTCAAAAGCGACGCTGCGGGCATGCAAGCAGATGGAGCCATCGGGATTGGAACGCGGAGCTCCATACTTCAAGTCACCCTTAATCGGGCAACCGATAGCGGCGAGTTGGCAACGTATCTGATGATGGCGGCCCGTATGCAAATGTACCTCGACTAGGTGGTAACGCTCCGATGAAGCCAGCAGTTGATAGTCAAGCACAGCCTGCTTGCTTCCCTTGACTTCTCTCGGATGAGCATAGGCTTTATTCTGCTTTTCGTTACGAGTGAGCCAATGCGAAAGAGTGGCTTGTGGCTCAGCGGGACAGTTGCCCACAATGGCATGATACGTTTTTTGCACCTTACCCGTACGAAACATTTCGTTGAGCCTCGTCAGTGCCTTACTTGTGCGGGCAAAGACGACTACACCGCTGACGGGGCGATCCAAGCGATGAACGACACCGAGAAACACCTCACCGGGCTTGGCATATTTCTCCTTGATATAGGCCTTCACCTGATCACTGAGGGGACGGTCGCCTGTCTTATCGCCTTGCACGATTTCGCCTGCGTCCTTATTGACGATGATGATATGATTGTCTTCGTAAAGTACTTCCATACAATAGGGGAAGATTTAGAGAATGAAGATGGGTTTAAGAATAGGTATAGCGGGAGAAAAGAAGGAATGATTTTAGTGAATGTAACTTTTTCGGTGGCAGTAGTTACTGCTGCTTGGGAATCGCTGGTGCTGTACGGTCGCGGCATGCCGCGACCCATTAGTGAATGCAACTTTATCCGTGCTATAGTTTACTTCTGCTATGG
>UQJC01000002.1 GCA_900541335.1 uncultured Prevotella sp. | reverse complement strand
CAAAAAGGAACAGTGGCGTGTTCCGACGGATATTCTATGCACTGCTTGCTCATTTTGGACAGCAGACGATATGGCAACGCACCAGGTTCCGTTTCAAGATGCGAATCAAATTGCTGGACTCATCTACCATCACGCTGACCATGTCGCTCTACGAATGGGCACATTACACAACAAAGAAAGGCGCGGTGAAGATGCACACATTACTTGATGATGACAGTCTTCTTCCTGAATTCGTAAACACGACCGATGGCAAATGCGGTGACAATAGGGGGCTTGGGATATCCCCGTTTCACCTCATTCTGTAGTCGTTGCAGATCGTGGCTATTGCGATTTATTGCTGTCCGATAAAAATAAGAAGGTGTGCCAAAGTTCACGCATTCTTTTATCAAAGGTTCATTTTATGCTATTATGGTGCATTTATTTACTGTTAGGCATATCTCCGAGGAGTTGTTGAAGCAATCTTTTTAGGTCGTGATTGCTGATATCAGTTGCTATTATCTTTCCTTCAGGACTGATGAGAATGGTGGTAGGAATTTTTTCTACGCTATACAGTTTCAAGGCATCATTCTCAGCCTTGTCCGAACTTAGAAGTGAGATCCACGGCAGTTGGTGACGTTCGAGCGCATTAAGCCAGGCGTTGCGTTCCTTGTCTCCAGAAACACCTATCATACAAAGTCCTCGGTCGTGGTATTGAGAATATAACTTCTTGAGAAAGGGAAAGGAACCAATACAAGGACCACACCATGAAGTCCAAAAATCAATAAGGACATATTGTTTCTTGCCGAGATATTCTGAGAGTTTATGTCGAGTTCCATCAGGAGCTATGGCTTCGAAGTCGGGAGCATGGTTGCCAGTGAGACGCATCTGTTTTGTTTGTTGCCAATAAGATCTCCAAGGAAATTCCATGGCAGGGTGTCGGGCATAAGGCGCGTCATCACGGATAAATTCCTGCATTTCTTCGTAACTGAGGTTGTTGTGATTGACAAAGAGATACCAGGCAGGGATGACATTGTCTTGATTGTCACGAACAATTTGTCGCACGAATTCCATCCTTTTGTCCATCGTAGCCTTGAATTTTTTGAAACGGGCGGAGTCCTCGGGCGTAGCATCATCCAGTTCTCCCTCATACATATCGTAGAGGCGAGCTTTTTCGTTATCACTGATTTGATACCACCAAGTCATTAGATCAGCTTCAATGTCACGTTCGTGCAACTGAATCCGTATGAATTCTTCCTGCAAGGCACTGCCCTTTATTTCGCCTGTTACCAAGTTGACTTTGGTTGGGGTTTCGTTGATAATGAAATAAAGATCATTGCCGATATTGTCGCCAATTTGTAAGAATGTGTGGCGTGGCAATCGTCCCGTCACCGTGAATGCCCCATCAACAATGGGGAATTTTTTAATTTCTCCATGTGGAGCACACGGGAAGGCCGCCACACTGTCGTGTTGACTGGTGGTGGTACCGCTAATAATGAAGTCGATGCTGTCTTCAAGGTGTGCTGTGAAAGTTTGTGCCTGCCCTGTCAGGACAACGAACGCAAAGATGAGAGAGGTGATGAATTTTATTTTCATGGTTTCAGTATAAAACAATAAGACTTTTCAAAAGTAGAGTGCCAAGTACAAGTATTGGTTGCTGAATGAAGAAATGCAGTATCAAAAACACAAAGATAGATGTTTTGGACAAATTGGATAAATCTTAAAGGTCTTTCCGTTCAAAAGCAAAACTCTTAGTCGTAAGGAAGGAGTAGATGCCTACCAATTCGTTTCGATTTTCAAGTTTGAAAAGGTTCAAGGCTACATTTAGCCTCCTATCTTCATAGTATATTTTATCCCGTGTTAGTGGGAAAATGAGTGTCTGTGTTCTCTCTCATCTCAAGCTTTTTTCAAAATGTCGTAGTTTGAAAAGAGATAAACTGACGATTGTGGTTTAATGGTAAAACAAAAAGAAGGTGTGCCGTGTATTGCGACACACCTTCTTTCCATTGCTTATGAAACTAATGTTGAAGTTATTTACTTCAAGTTCGGGTTGATTTCGCCCCACTTTGCAATTTCGGGAACGATATTCAACGTAACGAGTTCGTCACGCATCTTGCAGAGGTGAGCGTAAGAAGCATCGAGAGAAGCCAATTCTTCAGCCGTACCTTCGGGCATTGTGTAGTGGCAACCCGTCTGGTCGAGCGTCGTGTTCATAGCCATCATGATGTGGTTGTACTTCTCGTTGTTAACGAACGTACCAGCGGGGAAACGGAAGGTTTCGCCACCCATAACGGAACGAATCATTTCAACAGAGAGGTATGCGGGGCTCTGGAAAGAAGAACGACGACGGAGCTCGATAATCTTAGCACCACCCTGGATAACGTCCTTACGCATCTGTGCCCATTCTTCGTCTGTAAATTCGGGCGTACCGATGAGGTCAGTCAGCTTGCGACCAGCAACCGTTACCTGGCTACCGAATACAGCCATTTGTTCGCCGTGGCCACCGTAAGTAGCGCAACCCTTAACTTCGCTCTGCATTACGCCGAACTTCTTAGCGAGGGCGCTTTGCAAACGAGTGGAGTCAAGAGCAGCAAGCGTTGTAACCTGAGAAGGCTTCAAACCGCTATAAAGGAGGGTTACGAGACCCGTGAGGTCAGCAGGGTTGAAGATGATTACTACGTGCTTTACATCGGGGCAGTAAGTCTTGATGTCTTTACCGAGTTGTTCAGCGATTTCGCAGTTACCCTTGAGCAAGTCCTCACGTGTCATGCCTTCCTTACGGGGAGCACCACCTGAAGAAATGATGTATTTTGCGTCCTTGAAAGCTTCAGCCTTGTCCGTAGTAGCTACGATGTTTACATCGCCGAAACCGCTCTGGCGCATTTCTTCTGCTACACCTTCAGCAGAGAATACGTCATAAAGACAGATATTGCTAGTAAGACCCATCATCAAAGCGGTCTGAACCATATTGGAGCCGATCATACCGGCTGCACCTACGATAACGAGTTTCTCGTCTGTTAAGAATGCCATAATAGTATATGTTTTTAAGTGGATTATAATGTTGTTGATTACGGGCGCAAATATACGAAACTTCGTGTAGAGACCCTTTCTTGTGGCGTTTAATTTTGGTTACTTCTAACTTCCTGTTAGTTTTCTACTTCTAAGCGGAAGGTTGAACAGGGAAAGCCTGCTCTGTTGATGAGGCTAGCTCGTGTGAAGGGTTTCCAGCCATATCGAATTTGCACCGGATGGGTAATTCGGTTGGAGCGTATGATGAGGTTGTTACCTTCGATTTTAATTTGTCGGGCTGGAACGAATATTCCGTTCTTTCCAGCTACTTCAAAAAAGGCTGGATCGGGGACTCCAGCAAATCGCAACCCTTGGGCATGAGTAAACTCGATGCGTACTTCACCGACTTTAGTATAAGTGGCTTTGACTGGTTGAGGCCCACAGGGTACAAGCTGAGTGTTGCCATAAGTATGGTGTAACGCAGCATGTGCCAAGCGTTGTCCTACAATGCGTTTGTTTTTGGGATGAACGTCTAAGGAATCACCTACATCGCTCGAAACGGTCATATAGGTCAGGGGAAGGCTGTCTGCCAATAAGCGTTGACTGTTTCGGAATTCGGGCCAAGTAGGGCGAGTTGAGATGCTCGAAAGCTGTACGAAATAGAAGGGGAGGTCTGATTTATTCCAGGTGCTTCGCCATGACTTTTCTAAGAGTGGAAATAATCGTTCATGCATTTGAACTAAGTCCGCATTTGATTCTCCTTGATACCAAAGAACACCTCGTAAGGGATAACCCGCAATAGGGCGGATAGCGGCATAATAGAGGTAGCCTGGTGCATACGGGTGAGTGTGTTTACGTTGTTTGTCTTTTTGCAAGTTGTAGTCTGCTCGGTCGCGTGCCCATTTCATGATGTTAGGGTTCTTGCGCCAATCACCTTGCAACATTTCGGGAACCGTCGTGCTTAATGAAGTGCTATCTATCCAACCTTCGGTCGTAGAACCGCCTACTGCATTGGAAATAATACCGACATGACACCCTAAGCTGTCAGCTAGTAGGCGGGCAAAGTGAAATCCGATGGCAGAAAAACGTGCCGCGTCCTCCGGGGTACAAACCTTCCATTGAGCGGGACGTATAAAATTACCTTGGTCAATCGCCTTCATGCGGTCTTCCTCCCAAATTTGGGCATAGACAGGGAACGCACTTTCCATGTTATAAAGGTGTACGCGAGGCATTTTCTCAGCTATTTTCAGATCTTGTTGGGCTGTAGCGATATCGCGTAGGCGCATTTCCATATTAGACTGCCCGGAACAGAGCCATACTTCACCCATCCACACATTGTGGAAAGTGCGGCTGATTTGGGGTGTCTCAAAGGTCAATTCGTAAGGACCGCCGGCAGGTAAGGGGGCGAGTGTCACCGTAAAGTTCCCTTGGGTGTCTGCCGTCGTAGATTGTGTTTGTTTATCCAGTTTTACCTTGACAGCCGTACCAGCTTCCGTTTTACCCTTAATCGTTAGTGGTTGGTTGCGTTGGAGCACCATCCCATCGCTGAAGGGAGCGGGCAGCTGAAGGCTTTGAGCGGAAGTGACCGTAAATGAGTTCCATAAAAGGAAGAGTAGAGTAAGGAGAGAAATATGCTTCATAGTGGAAGTGTTAATACATAGAATCGGTGCAAAGATAAGTCGAATCTGCTTTCATCCCAACTTTTAAAAGAATGGGAGGGTAGGTATTTCTTAGGAGGCATTTTGTATAGCCTTTGTGAATCCCAAAAAAGAGGTGTAAAACATAGGGTTTCGGAATTTTCGCGTATATTTGCACGTTCAAAATTGGGTACATGCAGGATTTGTACCCGTTTTTTGTGCTAAGCCGAAAAACAATAATCAAAAATAATAATCACACAATCACACAATGCAAAACAAAGGATTTGTTAAAGTAATTGCAGTGTTGCTGACTTTGATTTGCCTTTTCTACTTGTCCTTTTCATTTGTGACAAGTAGCTATGAGAAGAAGGCGGAAGAAATGACGGCACAAGGCAAAGACGGAGCAGCTTACCTTGACTCTATGCGTAATGAGAAGGTTTATTTGAACTGGAAGACGCTCAAGGAGTGTGAGGAACTGCAAATCGGCCTGGGTCTCGACCTGAAAGGCGGTATGAATGTAGTGCTTGAGGTGAGCGTACCCGACGTGGTGAAGAACCTCGCTGGCGAAAGCGCAAACGACCCCAAGTTCAAGAAAGCGTACGTGGATGCGCAGAAGTTGGCTAAGAGCGAAAACCTGGACTTCGTTCATGCTTTCGTAAGTACTTATGCCCAGCAAAACGGTGAAAACAAGTTGGGTGGTATCTTTGCTTCCAAGTTGAAGGCTAAGAACATCACTTATACTTCTTCAGACAAGGACATTGAGAAGGTGCTCAATGAGGAAGTCAACGTGGCCGTTGAGAACTCTAATAAGGTAGTTCGTTCACGTATTGACCGTTTCGGTGTAGCACAGCCCAATATCCAGGTATTGCGTGGTAAGGGACAGATTGGCCAAATTATGGTCGAGATGCCTGGTATCAAGGAACCTGAGCGTGTACGTAAGTTGCTTCAGGGTTCTGCCAATTTGGAATTCTGGGAGACTTATACTCTTGCAGAAGTCTTCCCCGCTTTGCAGTCTTTGGATTCTCGTTTGGCAAAGGGTGATGTTGCTGTAGCAGATTCAACCGCAACTGATTCAGTTGCTACGGATTCTGTAAAGGCAACTCCGGCGTCAGGTATTGAATCACAGCATCCTTTATTTGCTAAGTTGGTACAAATCCAGGGAATGGCTCCCAACGGATGTGTCGTAGGTTTTGCTGCGGCTGCTGATACGGCTGCTATCAACAGCATGCTTCAGAGTGAAGCGGCTAAGTCTGTACTCCCTATTGACCTTCAGCTTGCTTGGGGTGTCAAGAGTGCTCCTGAAATGAAGGGCAATATCTTCGAGTTGTATGCACTCCGTAAGGTAAATGGTAAGCCTGCTTTGGAAGGTGACGTTATTGAAGATGCCAAGGACGACTTCGACCAAACACACAATCCTATCGTTTCGATGACGATGACGACGAATGGTGGTCGTGAATGGGCATCTATCACCAAGAAGAACTTGAAGCGTCCGGTTGCGATTGTACTTGACGGCTTTGTATATAGTGCTCCGGTTATCCAGTCTGAGATTACGGGTGGTGTTTCTCAAATCTCTGGTAACTTCACGACAGACGATACGCGCGACTTGGCAAACGTATTGAAGAGTGGTAAGATGCCGGCACCGACTAAGATTGTACAGGAAGAAACAGTAGGCCCGAGCCTCGGTGCTGCTTCTATTGAGGCTGGTTTCACGGCTTGTATCGTAGCCTTCGTGCTCTTGATGATCTTCATGTGCTTGTTCTACGGCTTGATTCCGGGCATGGTGGCAAACATTGCTCTCTTGCTCAACTTCTTCTTCACCTTTGGTGTACTCGTTTCCTTCCAGGCTGCATTGACCATGAGTGGTATTGCCGGTATGGTGCTTTCACTCGGTATGGCAGTCGATGCGAACGTATTGATTTACGAACGTACGAAGGAAGAACTCCGTGCAGGTAAAAATATCAAGACCGCCTTGACTGATGGTTATGGCAATGCTTTCTCTGCCATCTTCGACTCAAACTTGACTTCTATCATCACGGCCATTATCCTCTACAACTTTGGTACAGGACCTATCCGTGGTTTCGCTATGACGTTGGGTATCGGTATTTGTGCTTCGTTCTTTACCGCCGTATGGGTAACCCGTATGGTTTACGAACACTTCCTCAATAAGGATAAGTGGTTGGGTCTGACCTTCGTAACGGGTATTAGCCGTAACTTCTTGACTAACATGAAGGTGAACTTCATGGGTAAGGCAAAGGCTTCCTTTATAATCTTTATTGTTGGTGCTGTTGTTTCTGTCGGTTTCTTGGCAACGCGTGGCCTCTCTAAGGGTATTGACTTTACCGGTGGTCGCAACTATGTCATCGAATTTGAACAGAAGGGTGTAACTCCCGAACAGGTTCGTGAGGCTGTTGCTGCCAAGGTTCATGCAAAGGATCCCAATGCGATGGTAAGTGCCATTGCTATTACGACTACGAGCAATGAGGCCGTTCGTTTGACGACCAACTATCGTATTGATGATGACAACGAAAACATCGACCAGGAAGTAGAACGCTTTATCTTTGACGCATTGCACGATGCGAAGTTGATTAAGGCTGACTATGCAACCTTCATCGACCGTGATAACCACGCAGGCGGTTCTATTATTTCTGCCCAGAAGGTAGGTCCTACGGTGGCTGCCGATATGGCAAAGGGTGCTATTGTTTCTGTGATGCTCTCTTTGATTGCTATCTTTATCTACATCCTTATTCGCTTCCGCAATGTAGCCTTCTCTGTAGGTTCTACGGTAGCTTTGGTGTTCGATACGCTCTTTATCCTCGGTATGTACTCCATCTGCTGGGGTTGGGTACCCTTCTCACTTGAGGTTGACCAGACCTTTATTGGTGCCGTGTTGACCGCTATCGGTTATTCTATCAACGATAAGGTGGTAGTCTTCGACCGTATGCGTGAGAACATCGGTCTCTATCCTACGCGCGATACGTTCCGTCTCTTCAACGATTCGTTGAACAGCACGTTGACCCGTACGGTAATGACCTCAGCCACGACGTTGTTGGTATTGCTTTGTATCTTCTTCCTCGGTGGTGACAGCATCCGTTCATTTGCTTTCGCTATGATTTTGGGTGTTGTATTCGGCACGCTTTCTTCTATTTTCCTTGCAGCTCCGATTGCTTTCAAGGTATTGGGTAGAAATCGTATCGAGGCCAAGTCTGAAGAAGCTTAATATAAGCTGATTAATTTACTTGTCTATCTAAGGTTTCCAAGTGTACAGTCTGTTTTGAGACTGGCATTTGGAAACCTTTTCTTATTTCTGCAAGGTTGTCAGAATTTTGGAGGTCAAACAAGGTGGCAGTTTTTTCGTTTGCTTCTAAAAAATGTAACAGAGTGTTGTGTTTCCTATGCGATGAAATATTTATCTTTGCAGCACTTTTTAATTGCGTTGCTCGATATATTAAGTATTAGACGATGATAGGTGACACAGAAATGAATTTTACTATATAATTATAATAGCAAGCATTATGGCAAATTTCCCCCTTAAGCAATGGTTGTTCATGGGTGCAATGTGTACAGGTTCCGTTTTCTTTATGACGGGTTGTGCTAGTGATTGGGACTTGAACAACATCGACATGACGATGGGACTGGGCAGTGACGGTCTTGGTGTCAAGTTGGGTAAGACAGAGAAAATCAAGCTAGAAGATATTCTAGAGATTGATGCTAATAGTTCGGTTCAAACAGATGAAAGCAATCTTTATTACTTGGTAGAGGATGGTTCTACTGATATTGATGTGAAGGTTGATAACGTCGATGCGAAGTTTGAAAAGTCTGTGATAGAAACCTCTCAACGTGTACTTTCATTTGATGATGCCCTTCAGCAGGCAGGTCTTCCCGCAGGTACTACTCAGTTGCCTATCAATACAGACTTCAATCCGAATGGTTTGGCTGAAGGTAAATCACATGTTAAGTTTGAAGTCGATGTACCCGAGGATATTGTAAGTATTCGTCAAGTTGCATTGCAGGAAACTCCTGTGATTCTGACTATGACCCTGGTTAAGACTCCTGCTGTGAAGTTTGAAATCGACAAGATTTCTGATTTCTCGATTCAGCTTCCCAAGTTCCTTCGTGTAAAGGCTGGTACGTTAACCCCGGGATGGACGATTGACGAGAATAATGTGTTGCATACTGCCAGCCAAGAACACTTGAATAACCACATCTGTGAGTTTATTGTATCTGTTGCAGAATTTGGTGAAGAGGGTGTACCTGAGAATGGTATTATCAAGCTCAGTGATAGCAAGACTGAGACAAGCGTAAACGGAACGGTGCATTTCCGTACTCCTCAGGCATTTACGATGCATCCTAACGATTATGCCGACGTACAGTTTGCTTTGCAGCTTAGTCAGGGAGACCGCATCTTTGTCAATGAAGCAACGGGTGTGTTCAATCCAGTCATCGACCCCGAAATTGATCCTATCGATATTCGTTCTTCACTTCCCGATTTCTTAGATGATGAAGATGTCCGCATCAAGGCCAATAATCCGACTATTAAGTTTGATGCCAATCTCTCCAATATTCCTGTTGGTGTAAACTTCAGTGCGAATCTTTTGGCTGAAAAAGCAGGTGCTGATGGATTTACTAAAACAGTAAACTTGCCAACGATGGCAATGCAGGAGAAAAAGCAGACTGTAGCTTATTACTACCAAGGAGAAACTCCCTACGATCCGAATGGTGTGGTGGCTGGTGCACAGACTCAGCAAGTAGCTAACATTAGCGATCTCTTTGAGATTATTCCTGACCAAGTGAAGGTCGATATGAAAGAGGGTCGCATCAATGTACAAAATAAGGAATATACTGTCGCCCTGGGCAACACTTACCGTGCAAAGGCTGATTACAATGTATATGTTCCCTTCGAATTTAATGAAGGACTGACGATTGTTTATAATGACTCTACCGACAGCATGAACGATGATTTAGAAGATTATGCTGCAGATGGTGTTATTGTTAAGGCTACGGCTTCCAACGTTATTCCTCTCGAACTCATTGCCTCTATCACAGCTGTAGATGCAAACAATCAGGAGTTGAAGGATGTTGTCTTTACTCAAGCCACTATTGCCCCTAGCAAAGATGGTGCAAATGCTGTAGAAACTCCGGTTGTATTGGAAGCTACGCTTAAGAATCCGAATGATTTGAAGAAGATCGATCGCTTTTTCTTCCATATCAAGGCTTCAGGTAAGGAGAGTGGAAAGGCTCACAAGCTCTATTCTACGCAGTACCTCGAAATGAATGACATCAAGCTCTACCTCAAGGGACAGGTCATTGCCGATTTTAATTAAGCCAACCACTAAAAACAAGGAACAATGAAACACAAGATATTAAGCCTTGCCTTGGCGGCGATGACGGTAATGCCTGCTGCCGCACAGGAATTGCGTACCACTTATTTTATGCAGACATCAAATTATCGTCACGAGATGAATCCGGCGTTGCTTGACTCTGCCTATATTGGTGTGCCTTTGGTACTCGGTAACCTTAACCTGGGATTGACGGGTAACATGGGTTTAGAGAAATATGTCTATAAAATGCAACCCGGCTGGCAGGGTTATGGAGTTGATGGCAATACGTTGACGACCTTCATGCACCCCAATGTCGATGCAGGTCAATTCCTTGACGGACTGGGTGACAAGAACCGTTTGGCTCTTTATTTGAAGTATAATCTGGCCAGCGTAGCCTTCAAGGGATTGGGTGGAACGAACCTCGTAGAGCTTAATCTTCGTTCGAACACCATGCTCACACTTCCGAAGACCCTCTTCGAGTTTATGAAGACTACGGGTGCGCGTGAAGATTATAAGATTGACAATCTGGGCCTTCGTACAGAGAATTATCTCGAATTGGGCTTAGGTCATTCACATCAGATTACGGATAAGTTGACCGTTGGTGCAAAAGTGAAATTCCTCATTGGTGCTGCTTATTCTGACCTTTATGCTGAACGCTTGAATCTTCATCTCAATGATGAGAAATGGGCCGTTGATGGTGACATTCGCCTTTCTGCAGCTTTGATGAAGTCCGAATTGGAATATGAGGATGCGGATAAGAATTATGTCGACCCCACTACGCAGCAGGTTCGTCGTCGTATCAGTGGTATTGATGAGTTCAAGCCCGGCCTTTCAGGTTTTGGTCTTGCCTTCGACCTTGGTGCTACCTACCAGGTGATGCCTGATTTGAAGGTGAGTGCCTCTTTGACCGATTTGGGCTTTATCAGTTGGTTTGACGCCTACCAGGCTTCCAATGCAGAGTCTTGGACATTCGATGGTTTCAAGAACCCTATTTACTGTGGTGGTACCGATACGGGCAATAATAAACTCGACGACCAGATGGATGCCTTGACCGATGACCTCGAAAATCTTCTTCCTCTTTACGAGGATGCCACTCCGAAGAAGACCGATACGCGTGCGCTTGCCGCTACGATTAATCTCGGTGCCGAATACACCTTGCCCTATTACCGCAACCTTCGTTTCGGTTTCCTCTATACGAGTCGCATCGCAGGTAAGTATTCTTGGCATCAAGGTATGTTGGCAGCAACTGTGCGTCCCGTTAAGTGGTTTGAAGCTTCTTGGAATGTGGCCGCTACTTCAACAGGTGTAACGAGTGGTTTGGTGCTCGACTTCCATGCTAAGCACTTTAACTTCTTCCTTGGTACCGATCGCTTCTTTGGTAAACTCAGCAAGCAAGGTATTCCCATGAAGAATACCAATGCCAGTGTTTCACTGGGTATGTCTATCCCCATGTAGGCTTTTATTCATAGACAAGACGGATATATTTGATGAGACGAGCCGTTTCCTCCGATAAGGAGTGAAGCGGTTCGTTTTTTATATGTCTATGAAAATCGCTTCATGAGCCTTGTGACATGGTGTATCGTGGTAGTATTTCCATGATAAAACTCCCTGAAGCGAGTGCGAAGCGTTGAAGTTGGACTCAATGCCCTGAGGAGCTTTCTCGAAAGGCATTCCCTCCTTTCCTTTCGTTCCTGTCCGACCATATCCCGTTTGAATTCGTTACCTTTGCCCTCCTCAAAATCATAGCAAATAATCTAAGTAATCAACCTCTTTATGAATTTCTCCAACCTTCTGAAGAAAGCAGCGCCCGATGCGCTCGTCGTACTGGCCTTTCTTTTGGTCAGTATGTTCTATTTTCTGAAGCCCTTTAGTGAGGACCTCGTCTTAGGTGGCCATGACAGCATCGCCTCCGTAGGTCTTGGCCAAGAGCAGCATGAGTTTATGGCGAATCACGACGGTGAAGTCACACGGTGGTCCAATGCCGTGTTTAGCGGTATGCCTACCTACCAGACAGCTCCATCGTACAGTGCCACCAGCACCTTGTCTCAACTCTCTCGCATTTATGGTTTGGGAACCAGTCATTTGTTTCCAGCCATCAGTTACCTATTTCTTTATCTGTTAGGCTTTTACATCCTATTGCGTGCCTTCAACTTCAAGCCCTATTTGGCCGCATTAGGTTCTGTGTTGTGGGCATTCTCCTCCTACTTCCTGATAATTATCTCTGCGGGTCATATTTGGAAAGTCATGACCCTGGCCTTCATTCCCCCCACGATTGGTGGCTTAGTGCTCTGTTATCGTCGCAAATACCTTTGGGGTGGAGCGGTGACCGCCTTGTTCACCGCTTTCCAGGTAGTGAGCAACCACTTACAGATGACCTATTATTTCCTCTTCGTGATGTTCTTCCTTGTGGTAGCCTATGCCGTGGATGCACTTCGCAAGAAGGAATTAGGTGCCTGGTTAAAGGGCACACTCGTGATCATCTTTGCTGGTCTCTTAGGTGTAGCGGCTAACTTGCCTAACCTTTACCATACGTACGCTTATACCGAACACTCCATGCGTGGTAAGGCAGAGCTCACACCGCTTCCTGCTGAGGCTAAAAAGGCAGGTAATGCTACCAGCGGTCTTGACCGTGACTATATCACCCAGTGGAGCTACGGCATAGATGAGACATTGACCCTTCTTATTCCCGATTATAAGGGTGGTGGTTCCTCTTCCATTCTCGACCGTGAAGGCGTAGAAGACCTTCCCGGTTATTCCGACTTTTATGAGTCTGCCGGACAGACCCAGTCCATGATGCAGCAAAGCGGTATGCAAGCTTATCCTCCCGGATTGCAACTCTATTGGGGTGATCAACCGTTTACGGTAGGTCCCGTTTATGTCGGTGCTTTCGTATGCTTCCTCTTTGTGTTGGGTATCTTCTACGTACGTGGTCCCATGAAGTGGGCCCTGTTAGCTTCGACCGTAGTCAGCCTGCTCTTTGCCTGGGGTAAGAATAGTCCCGAGTTGACTAACTTCTTTATTGACCATCTTCCCCTTTATTCCAAGTTCCGTACCGTAAGTTCAGCTTTAGTTATTGTTGAATTTACCATCCCATTGCTTGCCATACTCTGCCTTTACCAGATTATGCAGCAGAAGGAACTCTTCCAGTTAACCTCCTGGGCTCATGCTTCTTGGCGTAAACGCATCGGTTTACCCGTAGCGGCTGCCCTCACCTTAGGTTTCTGCCTGCTCGTATGGCTGATACCTTCCGTTGCCGGCAACTGTCTTTCGGCCAGTGATGTACAGACCTTCCGTGCCCTTACGGAAGCAGGTATGCCCGCCGATTTCATCAGCCGTTACCAAGGTGCTTTGACTTCCATGCACCATGCTATTCTTTCGGCTGATGCCCTCCGTTCTGCTTTACTGATTCTCGTTGGCATCTTGCTCTTATGGGCTTATGCAGAAGGCAAAATCAAGGGTTGGATGGTTTGCGTATTGCTTGCCCTCCTATCTTTGCTCGATCTCTGGCATATTGATAAGCGTTACCTCAACGACGACAGCTTTACCGAACCCAGTGTGATGGAGTCAGGTTTTGCCAAGACCCCCGCCGATGTACAGATATTGCAGGATACGACTTACTACCGTGTGATGAATCTCGGGGCAGGCAATCCGTTTAACGAGACAACCAATGCGACCGCTTACTACCATCATTCAATTGGTGGATACCATGCAGCAAAGCTCCATCGTTACCAGGACCTCATCGACCGTCAGCTTATGGGTGAAATCAACCGTTTCGTCAATGCTGTGACAGCATCGGGTGGTGATCTGACTCAGGCAAAGGGAGCCGTGACCGGTGATTCCATTACGCCTGTGCTCAATATGCTCAATACGAAGTATGCGATCTTTGGTCAAGGCGACCGTTCGATGGCCGTACTCAATCCTTATGCCAACGGCTGTGGTTGGTTCGTTTCCAAGCTCGACTTTGTGCCCAATGCTGATGCAGAAATGGCAGGTCTTACGGGACTTGACACGAAGCATGCCGCAGTAGCCGACGCACGCTTCAAGGCCCAGCTTGACGGTTCAGCTCTCGACTCGGGTACAGTGGCATTGACCCACTATGATACCAACCTCTTGAAGTACAGTGTTTCATCCGATAAGGGAGGTGTAGTTGTTTTCTCTGAAATCTACTATCCCGATTGGACTGTGACCATCGACGGCAAGCCCGCCGAATTAGGTCGGGTTAATTATGTACTCCGTGCGCTTCGTGTCCCTGCTGGTAAGCATGAAGTAGTAATGGAGTTCCGACCCGTTTCAGTGACCACTACCAATACCGTAGCTTATGCCGCCTTAGGTCTGATTCTGCTTCTCTTCGCCGTAGCCCTGTTTAAAGGGCTGCGCCGTAACGAAGAGCAGAAGGCGTAAACCTTACAGACAATAGAATACAAAAAAGGCTGTCATCCATTGCGATGACAGCCTTTTTTGTTTGGAAGAATCATTCGGTCGTTATATCGATATAACGTTACCTAATGTCTCAACGAAATCTTGACCTATTACTCTCTTCCCGCACGTTTACGTGCCAAGTGGTCGAGAATAATCTTACGCATACGCATCGATTTCGGCGTAACTTCTACGTATTCATCCTCCTTGATATATTCCAAAGCCTCTTCAAGAGAGAAGATGATAGGCGGGATAATACGTGCCTTTTCGTCAGCACCCGAAGCACGCATATTGGTCAACTGCTTTGCCTTCGTCACATTGATGACCAAGTCGTTGTCGTGAACATGTTCACCGACTACCTGACCAGCATATACCTCATCCTGCGGGTTGATAAAGAAGCGACCACGATCCTGCAGGTGGTCAATGGCATAAGCAAAAGCCGTACCCGATTCGAGTGAAATCATCGAACCGTTTGAGCGGCGTTGGATATCTCCCTTGTAGGGCTGGTAATCCTTGAAGCGGTGAGCCATGATAGCCTCACCCTGCGAAGCCGTCAACACATTGGTACGCAAACCGATGATACCGCGTGAAGGAATATCAAACTCAATATCCACACGTTCGCCCAAGTTTTGCATGGAAGTCATTTCACCCTTGCGGCGTGTCACCATGTCAATCATCTTCGAGGCAAACTCTTCGGGAACATTGATAGTCAATTCCTCAATCGGCTCACACTTCACACCATCGATTTCCTTGTAGATAACCTGCGGCTGACCCACCTGGAGTTCATACCCCTCACGGCGCATGGTTTCTACCAAAATAGAGAGGTGAAGCACACCGCGACCGCTCACAATCCAGCTATCACCCGTATCGTTACGCGTCACACGCAAAGCCAAGTCCTTCTCCAGTTCCTTTTCCAGACGGTCGTTGATGTGGCGAGAAGTACAGAACTTACCTTCCTTACCGAAGAAAGGCGAATCGTTGATGGCAAAGAGCATGGACATGGTCGGTTCGTCAATAGCAATCGTCGGCAGCGGTTCCGGATTTTCAAGGTCACAGATAGAGTCACCGATTTCAAAGTTCTCCAGACCAACTACCGCACAGATATCACCCGAAGAAACAGCATCCGTCTTTTGGCGTGCCATCCCCTCAAAGGTATGTACCTCCTTGATTTGCGTCTTTTCCATTGAGCCGTCACGGTGTACGATGGTACACTTCATACCTTCCGTGATAGTACCACGGTGTACACGACCCACAGCGATACGTCCCGTATAGTTCGAGTAGTCGAGTGAGGTAATCAACATCTGCGGTGTACCCTCCAGTTGTTTCGGAGCTGGAATTATTTCCACAATCTTGTCGAGCAAGTAGTGAATGTTGTCCGTCGGCGTATTATAGTCCTCACCCATCCAGTTATTCTTGGCAGAACCATAGACAACGGGGAAGTCCAACTGGTCCTCCGTAGCATTGAGGTCACACATCAGGTCAAATACCATTTCGTAAACCTCCTCGGGGCGGCAGTTGGGTTTATCCACCTTGTTCACCACAACGATAGGTTTCAGACCGATTTCGAGAGCCTTCTGCAAGACAAATCGAGTCTGAGGCATCGGACCTTCGAAAGCATCCACCAAGAGGATGCAGCCGTCCGCCATGTTCAGCACACGTTCCACCTCACCGCCGAAGTCCGAGTGACCCGGAGTATCAATGATATTGATTTTCGTGTCCTTGTAGCGGATCGAAACGTTTTTAGAGAGGATGGTGATGCCGCGCTCGCGTTCGAGGTCGTTGTTGTCCAGAATGAGTTCACCGGCATTTTGGTTCTTGCGAAAGAGGTTACCGGCAAGGAGCATCTTGTCCACGAGTGTCGTCTTACCATGGTCTACGTGGGCAATGATTGCAATGTTACGAATGTCTTGCATAAGAAAAATATAAAGGGCATTTCTAAGAATGCCAGTTTAAGAGTGTACAAGTAGTGCGAGTTGAGGAGATACCAAGTCCAAGGACTTTGACGTTTAGGGAGGATGAGTCTTATCACATAAGAGTTTTGAGGACGGCCAATCGTAACCTCTTCACTTCCTCAACATCTCCACTCCTCAACAGATTTTGATTTCTGTTTCCTATTGAAATTGAGTGCAAAGTTACTGCAAGGCTCGTACGTAGCAAAGACCGTTGCTTCTTAACGTTCCTGTTTTTTTGAGAACGATTCATCAAAAAAGCCCCGCGACTGCCTGTAAAGTCGCGGGGCAAACTGTTTCCCCTATTAAAATAGCGTGTGAAAAACGGGGTAGACAGAGATATAAACTATTGAGTGATTTACTTCATAGAGGAGTGATTACACCCTCTTAAATAGGAAGACAAGGAGAACCTTGCACGGATGTGCAATTTTTTTTTTCAAGTATTCTGCTTGCATCGTCCGCATGGGTAAGCATCAAGCCCCGACAGCACTTGTCTGTCGGGGCTTGATAGTCTATTGTTGCAGAAGATTATTCTTCCGTGTCGTTCCAGCTTTCGCTGTCCCAACTGTCTTTGCTGTTACCTTCAAAGGTTACATTGTCTTGACCTTTGGCACCAAGATCACCGGTAACCGTATTCAGTGCGAGGGGAAGTTCAGCTTGAAGGCGGATAACTTCCGCGTGAGGAGCGATATAATTGATTTGTTTCATTGTCTTACGATATGAGTGTGTGAATATACAATTTATTTTACGACCTTCTTTCCGTTGATGACATATACACCCTTAGCCAAGCCTTGGAGTGCAGTAGCTGCAGCCACCTGGCTGCGAACCAACTTACCTTCGAGGTTGTATACGTTCACTTTGCCGAGTTCGCTGTTTACGCCTACGATACCTGTTACTTCGCCATCGAGCTTGAGGCTGAGCGTAGCGGGAGCGGCAGTATTCGTAGCCTTAATCATCGTGCGGAAGGGGTTGAGCGTACCCGTGTTAGCCTTGACAAACTGACCGTTAGCATAGCCATAGTAAGTAGTCGTAGCGTCAGAGGCTACCTCCTGTTTGGTGTAAGTACCTACGTGAGCGTAGTCACCGTTAACGGTTTCCATTGCAGCAGGAGTAGCTTCAACCTTTACATTGGTAGCCTTGAAAGGATTAGCTGCAGTAGCTACGATGAGGTAAGGCTTGTTGGCTTCAACCATAGTAGCCTTCTTGAAGTTAATCATGTTAGCTTCTACACTGGCAAATTCGTAAACTTCACCTTGTACATCACTTACATTCATGCTGTAGGGGAGAACGAAGCTGGAAATATACTTGGCTTCCGTGCTGAATACGCGGTCGTAGTTAACCGTAGTAGCAGTGAAAGCAGTCGGAGCGTTGAAGGGCTGAGCTTCCGTGAGTTTGAGTGAAGCTACTTGACCGTCTACGATGACATTGTCACCCGTAATCTTCGAGCCTGCAGGGAGATAAACCAACGTGTTGTTGGCCTGAGGTGCACCAGCCATAATGTCAGCGAGCGTCACGTCATCTGCAACGTCAGCCTTGGTGAGGTCGATGTAGGTCATGGGCTGATTATGTTCTTTGCCATCTTGGTCTACATAGTGGTTGTTGAGCTGAAGGAATTTTGCCGTATTCTTTGTAACAAGACCTTCTGCCTTAATAAAGGGATAATAAGCAGGACCGCCCCAACCATCAGTAAGAGGCTCCTTCTCATCTACTGTGTAAGCAGTAAAATCTACATGGATACCCTTGAACGACATGGCGAGGGATGAACCGTCGAGGATAATATCAATGGAAGCAGCAGCCTTCTTGTCCGTGGTGTTCAGCAAGTCTACCGATACTTTTACGGGAAGCTCACCCAACCAATTACCCATTGCACCTGGGGTAGAGGAAGTCATCACAATCGTACGCGTTGCTTCCAGCTTATTGTTCTGAAGAGCAACATTCGGAACGAAGATGTCGCCGACAAGCATACCTGCAAATGAGAAGTTGTTCAGTGCCAAGTTGTAGGTGTTATTGCTGTTCTTTGACAAGGCAATAGTCGTATTGGCCAAAGGCGTGGCCGTAGTTGCATCATCCAGTGCAGTAAGCAGTACGGAGAGACCACCCTTGTATTCACCGCTTTCAGCAGCAGTCACTGCATCGGTAAAGTTGAAGGTATAAGTCGTTACCTCTTGCTTGCTGTTTTCTACTTCAAGCTTAAAGGTCTTGGTAGCATTGTCGCCAACAGCCAAGTCACCCTTTACGGTGCAACCTTCAGCAGCTGTACCCTTAATCACGTAACCCGGGTTATAAACTAAGGGAAGCGTGTAGGTATAGGTGTCGCTCTTGAAATCTGCGAAGTTTTCACCGGCAATGCTAACTGCTGTCAGTGTGGCGGGAGCGGCAGCAGCCTTCTTAAACTGGAACTTGTACACGTGTTCATTCTTGTTCTCATTGCTCCAGTCATTACCCTTCACCGTAACAGTCAACAAAGCAGAAGCCTCATCGTATGCCTTCTCAATGGTAGCACCTTGACCGTTTGAAGTAAATGCAGCCTGTGCTTCATCATACGTCAGTTGGCTGCAGTCAGTCGTAGCGCCAGCGGCGGGGATGTCGATGGCTTGGCCGTTGAGGGTGAAGGAACTCAATTCTGAATGATATACATATGAAAGGTCATCAATCAGCATATAGTCATTAGCAGTACCCTTACCAGCAGTATTATTGGTTGCAAATGAAACCAAAGCATATCGAGGAGATTCCGTACTCTTGTATACAAACGGAATAACCAACTCTTGCCATTCATTCTTTGACGCTACATCCATTTTTTCTGCTGTAGCGACAAGTGTTGCTGTAGGCTCTGTTCTCTTCTCATTAACAGGGTCTTGATAGTAGCCGTCAGTATGGAGAATTGTAATAACCTTTGCTTGGTTGGTATTTTTTGATGATACAAATTTGACCCAAACCTTCATAGCATCAGGTTTTCCCGTGAAAGGCATATTTTGACCAACGACATCTTTGTTGGTATAATTATAATTGCCTGAAGCGTCTGTAGCACTCATGCTACCCATATTGATGCAACCAGTTGTTAGATTGCCTTGGGCTATAATATTGAAGAGAACTTTACGGGATACAATCTTTGCACTGTAATTTCCTGTAGAACCAGGGCGCTTCTCTGTAGATTTTTCGACTTGGTTGCGACCAGCCGTTCCTTTAAGACTTCCTGTACCTGTTAAGAAGGAATTCCAGTTTAAAGGTTCCGGACCATTATAAGAATCGTAGTTAACGTCTTCCCATTGTTCAAAGTCAGAGTTTGCAACTTGGAACTGTGCCTGCGCACCCGTTGCGATTCCTCCTGCCAGTGCAGAGAGGAGTAAAATCTTTTTCATTATAAGATATAGTTTAAAATGATTGATATAGAACGTATTTAATAAATCCTTTCCCTTGGAATACGGATATAAGAATCCCCGAAGGGACACCGTATCCTTTCTACCTATTGGAGTGAAGGTCAATTTTAGACCAGACTCTATGAATAAGTTGTTCCTTCGGGGAAAGTATCGAGTTTGATTTACAAACTCATCATTCAAGCACTATTTACTTGATTACCTTCTTACCGTTTACCACATACACACCCTTCGGAAGGTTGTTGTTCCAGTTGTTGGCAACACGTACACCATTAAGGTTATATACAGCTGATGAAGCAGGACGAGTGGTCACAGCTTGGTCAATGCCCGTTTCTGTGGTTTCGCCAATCGCTACCTTAATCATCATGCCGAGGGCTGCGAAGTTAATGTCAATCTTAGCAGAGAGCTTGTCTGCAGTCATTACACCCTTGAGGTCGATGGGTACTTCACCGAGCATCGGACCCATCCAGTCACTCGGCTGTGTGCCTTCTTTGTCACCCGGCAGGATGGTAATGTTTTGCTTCGTAGCAATGGAGTCACCACCATAGAGAGACTTTACTGTCACATTTTCGAGACGAATGGTGCCGACGGGAACTTCAGAGGTTTCGTCCGCCATGATGAAGTTGGGGAGAATGAAGGTGCAGGTACCGTCGGCGTTGCGTTCTACCTGAATGTCCTTCTTTCCCTGTTCGGTTTTATTACCGTTAATCGAAACGGAAAGGTCTTCCGTGTAGGTCTGTGCTACGGCAACCATGGCCATGAAGCAGAGAGAGAGAGAAAGTAAAAATTTTTTCATATATCAATGAATTGAGTAATTACAAAGAATTAGAGTGTGTTTAGCAGTCTGTCAGTCAAAACGAGAATGGAGAAAAACCTTGCTTCAACCCCGTGGCTTTTAGAAGAGATAGTGGAAACCAATGGTGCCGTAGATGGGGTAGAGGTCGAAGGTGACACTCTGGAAGTCAGCAGGGAAGATTCCGTTTAAGCCCCATTGCACGTTGGCACTGACACTGAGGTGTTTGTAGGCTTTAAACTCTCCGCCCAATTGCAGTCCCCATTGAAAGCGGCGCAAATCCTTGGAGAAGTCGTAGGAAGCACTGGTAACTTCCGTCTTTTCACCTGTAGGATCCTGATCGCGGATGTAACCATCGTAGGCTTTGCCCGTAAAGTCACCGCGCATCATCCACGACAAGTAAGGACCTACGGCAATTTGCCAACGGTCGTTGAAGGAATAGGTGGCGAGAACAGGGAAGGTAAGGTAATTGAGGTCGACCTCGGTCTTAACATTACCCGTCCAGGCACCGACAATCTTACCCGAACCGTCTGCGTTGACTGCCTCCATGTGGTAGTTCTTTACACGGGCATCGGTCTCCATGCCTTTGTTCTCGAATCGTACACCGACCATCATGCCCCAATGGTCGCCAAATTTCTTTTGGGCAGCTCCTTCCAGCTGAATGCTGAGGGTAGGTTTGTAGTGGTTGATGGCACGGATTTCGGCAGGAATCGGCATCGGGGCACTACCACCAATGCTAAAGCCTGCACCGACACGGACATGCCAGCCCTTGAGGGCGGCTCTGATCAAGTTGATATCGGTTTCCTTAGCTTCCTTGGTGCTTTTCGGCTCAGTAGTCTGGGCAAAGGAAAAGGCGGGAAGCAGGACGAGAAGGAGGGATAGAAGAGATTTCATTGTGGAGAAATCGGTTATGAGGTTACTCGAGGGGTTATGTGGTTATGAAGTTATTTGAAGGGGAGGCAGTCATTCCGTTATAGGGTTTCATGACTTATTCTTCGCCTTCCCACACTACGCGGAGTTCATCCACATAGAGGGTAGAGCCGACAGCCCCTTCGAAGTAGGCACCCTGACGGCTGGAAGTGCAGACAACGGTAATGGCATAGCCATCGTTGCGCAGACGTTCGTCGCTGAAGGTTTTGCCCGGAAGGAGGCGGAAGGGTTCTTCAAATCGCTTCCATTCAGCCGGTTCACCTGGGTCGGCAATACGTGCCATCATGACAATGCGGTCAGAAGTCAGTACATCATCACCATTGAGTGAAACAAACTTTTGAGGGTCGACTTCATAGACTACAGCGTAAATATCAGCTGTATCCTTGCGGTCGGGACAAACATTGTAGTGTGCATCGGTGAAGATTTCACCAGCTTTGTATTTATAGTAACCAGTCAGTTTGACAGGCTTTCCACCAACGAGTTGCAATCCGAATGCCGTAGCTTCTCTGGGTTTACGCATGGCAATTCGTTCGTTGAAGTGGCCAATAAAGAGGTTGCCGGCAGCGATGGGTAATTTGGCTGCTTGGCCAAAAGATCCAGTCGGACGTGTTTCAAGTTTTACGCAGTTTCCTTCAACTCCCAGTGCGGCATTAGTGGTAGGATATAACTCCGGTTTTTTACCCATGCCAGTGATGGCATAGGCTCCGTTACCACTAGCCCAATAGTCGCGGCGTGGATTCTGATGGTCGTTTGTATCGACTTCAAACCATACGTGAAAGCGTTTGGTCGGGTCTAATTCGAAGTGTTCAAAGCTAAGTAGGCTAATCGGCGTCGGATAATTAAATGCCACCGTATAGGTCTTGTGCCATTTACCGTCTTGTGAGTGAACCGTGTATTGCTGAGGCGAAGCAAAGTCGCGGGTTGCGCCGTTGGCATCAACCTCCTGTCCGTCGACTGTCATGGTCAGGCGTGCTCCTTCCGTCAGGTAAAATTTGGGAGCCAGGGCCGAGCGGTCCGTGCCTTGCTGGATGGAGAAAGAGACATGGTCGTTGGTGACAATCGGTTCGCCGATAATCATTTGCTTATGCTGCCCTAACCATACGGAGTCCACACCCGTAATGTCGCACTCGGCGTTGAGCGGTTCGTCTTGAATGCACGAAGTAAAGCAGCCAAGCAAGATAAATGCTTGGAGGAATAGGAGGAGCTTATTCATTTAGATAGGGAAATGATAGGAAGGCGTGACTCTAAAAATATAGAGACCCCGCCCTTATAAATTTACGCTAAGTCGTTACCGTGTGTGTACAGCCTTGTAAGGAGGCTTCGGCAAAATCGGGGACAAAGGTATGAAAAATATATGCAGCCTTTGAGTTTTCCTTGGAAAGGGGGGGTGGTTTTTACCGCAAAATCGGTAACAAAAGCGGTAATTGTCGGAAAATGAGCCCTTTTCGTAAGGACGAAAAAGGATAAGATAGCGGTTAGGCGAGCTTGTTGGGAGGAAGGAAAAGGGCGAAAAGAGCGGACTGTAGTGGTCTTATTTGACGCGAATAACCGAGAGTCCGTCGCGTTCGGGAAGTATCAATTGTTCCACTCGGTCGTCGTTGGCCACATGGTCGTTGAAGCGGCGGATGGCTAGGGTCTGAGGGTCTTTGTCGTAAGCCGAGTCAATGACATGACCATCCCACAGGGTGTTGTCTGCCAGTATGATGGAACCGCTATGCAGATAGGGCATGAGCAACTCGTAATATTCCACGTATTCCCGTTTGTTGGCATCGATAAAGGCCACATCTATCGAGAGGTTCATGGGCGGCAGGAGTTCAAAGATATTTCCCACCACCATTTCCACGCGGGCGGGATAGGGGGCATTTTCCAACCACGGGCGAGTGAAGCATTCCTGTTCGTCGTTAATCTCGAAAGTAATGACCCGACTGCCAGCTTCCATGCCTGAGGCCATGGCCAAGGCAGAATAACCCGAGTAGGTGCCAATCTCAACAACGGTTTGTGGACGAATCATCTGCATGAACATGCGAAGCAGTTGGCCTTGCAGATGTCCCGAGGCCATGCGGGGACGCAACAGGTGCAGGTGGGTGGCGCGGTACAGTCGTTGCAGATAGGGATCGGGAGGTGTGGTGTGGGAGAGAATGTAGGATTGCATAGGGCTTTTGGGGGGAGTTGGGGAAAGAGGAAACTTGGCGTGATTTTGCGGGGGAGGAGGTGAGGGCGAGATGCCGCTATCTCAAGAGGACGATATGTCGAAAGAACGATATTTCGTGATGCCGAGATGTCGATCTTTCGAAGTTTTGACTCTCGTTATTCCGACAGCTCGAATTATCGAGCTTTGCGAATGATTACGATAACAAAAAAGGCGCATGACGCGCCTTTTTTGTTAGTTGGGATAAGTTTCTTCCCCTTCGTTTTCGAAGAGATTCTTTACGATGTTCATTTCCATAAAGGACGTGCGTTGTTCCTTGCGTTGCGAACCAAGGTAACAGATGCGGTCCTCGGGACGGACAATGTTGTCAGACAAGAGTTTGCGCAGGGCAGCGAGCAAGAACTCGTGACCGTAACTCTTCATCGGCATGTAGATGGCATAGACACCATAGGAGAGGGCAAGGTGACGCACGGTCTTAGCCTTGTAGCAAATGGCCAAGATGGTGCATTGGCCACGGAAGGAGGACACGTAGCGTGCGGTGCAACCCGTGTAAGAGTCCATGATGATGGCGCGGAGTTTCATGCGCTTGGTTGCCATCACCGCTTCCTTAGAGAAGAACTCCGTAACATCGGGATTCTCAGAGAGAGGAATGTCCAGACCGCCAAATTCCTTGAAGGAGTCTCTTTCGGCCTGGAGGGCTACGGTAGCCATGACCTTAACCGCCTCTTCGGGATAATCGCCGTAGGCCGTTTCGCCTGAAAGCATCAAGGCATCGGCATGAGAGTAAACGGCATTGGCAATGTCGGTTACCTCCGTACGGGTGGGACGCGGATTGTGAATCATGCTTTGGAGCATCTGCGTAGCCACAATCACAGGCTTGTGGGCACGGATGGCTTTATCAACCAAACGACGCTGGATGCCCGGAATAAGTTCCTGAGCCACTTCAATACCCAAGTCGCCACGGGCAATCATGATACCGTCGGCAGCCTCAAGAATCTCGTCAATGTTGTCCACACCTTCCTGGTTCTCAATCTTAGCAATGATGCGGATGTCGCTGTCCTTGGCATCGAGCATCTTGCGGACCTCAAACACGTCTTCCTTGCTACGTACAAAGCTGTGCGCAATGAAAGCCACATCATAGTCGATAGCAAACTCAATGTTCCTGCGGTCCTTTTCCGTCAAGGCAGGCAGATTGATACGTACCCCGGGCACGTTGACACTCTTGCGTGAACCCAAGGTGGCATCGTTTTCCACGTGACAGGTCAGGCTGTTGCCGTCTTTGTCGTCGACAATGAGTCCGAGGTCACCGTCGTCGATGAGGATATGGGCACCAACGTGTACGTCCTTTACGAAGTCCTTGTAGGTTACGGCAATGGTAGAACGCGTAGTCATGAGTTCCGGATTGCCCACAATGCTGACAATTTCGCCCTTGTGGAATTCAATGGGAGCTTCGGTAACGGTCGTACGCACTTCGGGACCTTTGGTGTCGACAAGGATGGCGAGGTGGCTGGACACTTCGCGCACATTGTCAATCACGCGCTTCATGCCTTTGGCATCCTGATGGGCGGTATTGAGACGGACAACGTTCATACCAGCATCGTAAAGACGCTGAATCAAGCTTACGTCGCAACGCATATCAGAAATCGTGGCGACAATCTTTGTTTTTTTGTACATGAGTGGGGTGTTTAGTTTTTGGAAGGGTGGGGTGTGAGTGTGGGGAGGGGTGAGCTATCAGTTATAAAGTAACTTCGGCTGATTCCTTGCTCGCAAAGATAGGATATGTTGTTTTAAGTCGAGATTTCGAGATCGTGTCCTTTCCATATTCCGACCTGGTGCCGTTTCAAGAGAGTAATCGAGCGACTCATGATCTTTAAACGGATGTTCTATAAATTACAGTTTAGGAGTTTAAAGTTTATTCATCAAGCCAATGACTTTCAACCTGAACTCTTCAACCTTCAACTTATCAACTGATAATGAATAGAATCAGCCTAAGAAGGAACTTTATAATCTCTCTATCCCTTAAGATAAGCCGTGCAGTGCCTCAATGCCCAAACGGTAAGAGTCGAGCCCAAATCCGCAGATGACGCCTTGGCAGGCGGCTGAGATAACGGAATGGTGACGGAAGGATTCCCGTTGGTGGACATTGGAGATGTGAACCTCAATGACCGGAAACGTGAGCGAACGAATGCAGTCGTGAAGGGCTATGCTGGTGTGGGTATAGGCGCCCGCATTGAGCACAACGCCTTCGATGCCTTCGAGCCGAGCTTGTTGCAAGCGGTCGATGAGAAAGCCTTCGACATTACTTTGATAGTAGAGTAATTCGTCTGTAGGATAACGTTCCCGTAATGTTTCCAAACAGGACTCCATGGTTCCTGTACCGTAAATTCCGGGTTCACGTTGCCCCAAAAGGTTGAGGTTAGGACCATTGATGATAAGGAGTTTCATAATGTCTAAGGATATCGGGTTTAATGAAGCCGCAAAGATAAGAAATCTTTTGTGGATGAGGGATTCAAAGGGGTAAAGGTTATTGGGTATAGCTGGTAAAAAAAGCGAGGTTTGTGGCACCTCCCTCTTGTACCCGTTCGGCCATGACTCATAAATTTGTATCATTGCACTTTCAAAACGCTTTTTTTTAATGAAACAAACCGCTCTTTCTTCTTTACTCGAAGCTTATCGCACGTATTTATTGCTCGAAAAGGGCTTATCTGAGCATACGCGTCAAGCCTACGAACAGGACTTGGCGAAGTTGCTCGATTATTTGGCAACGGAAGGAAAACCGGTGCTGGAGGTGAAGTTGGAGGATTTACACCGTTTCGCAGCATCGCTGTATGATTTGGGCATCTCGTTGACCTCCATCGCCCGCATTATTTCGGGGATTCGTTCGTTCTACCGTTTTCTGTTGGAGGATGGTTACCTGGAGGCCGATCCGACAGAGTTGCTGGAAGCTCCCAAGAAACCGGAACACTTGCCCGAAGTGTTGAGTATGGAGGAAGTAGACCGCTTGGAGAACTGCATAGACTTGTCACAGGCCGAGGGTCAGCGTGACCGAACCATTATTGAGGTGTTGTACAGTTGCGGACTGCGTGTGAGTGAACTTTGTATGTTGAAGTTAAGCGATGTCTTTGCAGAGGAAGGGTTCCTGCGGGTGACGGGTAAAGGGTCGAAGCAACGCTTAGTCCCCATCTCCGAACGTGCCTTGCAGGAACTGGAATGCTGGTATGCCGACCGTTGTCACATTGAGACGAAACCCGGTGAAGAGGACTATGTCTTTGTGAGTCACCGACGTGGAAAACACTTGTCACGTATCACGGTCTTCCACAATTTGCAGGTGTACGCCGAACGGGCCGGGATTACTAAGAAAATATCTCCCCATACCTTGCGTCACACTTTTGCGACCCATCTCTTAGAGGGTGGGGCTAACTTGCGGGCCATTCAGGTAATGTTGGGGCACGAACGCATCGGTACGACCCAGCTTTACACCCACCTGGATCGTAGCTTTCTCAAAAAACAGGTATTGGAATGCTTGCCGCGTAATCGGAAGGAATCCTAGAGGATGAAGTCGAACGGGAGGGAGATAGCTGGTTGAAAAGGGTTTCGAGCTACCTTCCCAGACTTCCGTATGCGCCGTCCCCAGTGTTGGGATGGGTCTTTACGGGTTCCGTGTTTGTCGTCCCAAGTGTTGGGATGAGTCTTTACGGGTTCCGTGTTTGCCGTCCCCAGTGTTGGGATGAGTCTTTACGGGTTCCGTGTTTGTCGTCCCCAGTGTTGGGATGAGTTTTTACGGGTTCCGTGTTTGCCGTCCCCAGTGTTGGGATGACCTTTTACGGGTTCCGTGTTTGTCGTCCCCAGTGTTGGGATGACCTTTTACGGGTTCCGTGTTTGCCGTCCCAAGTGTTGGGATGACCTTTTACGGGTTCCGTGTTTGCCGTCCCCAGTGTGGGGATGGGTCTTTACGGGTTCCGTATTTGTCGTCCCCAGTGTTTAGACCTTCTTTTACGGGTTCCGTGTGAGTCGTCCCCAGTGTTTAGACCTTCTTTTACGGGTTCCGTGTTTGTCATCCCCAGTGTTTAGACCTTCTTTTACGGGTTCCGTATGAGTCGTCCCCAGTGTTTAGACCTTCTTTTACGGTTCCAGGGTGAGTCATCTCCAACATTTAGGGCTGGTCATACGGCATTCTGCCTTGTAGGGCTCACTTGATAAATTACAGGGAAAGGACTTGCTTATACAAGTACGTGTTCTAATGTATCGTATCGTATTTATTCCCACTGAAAGCCAGCGCGTATAGGGAAACCCCGGAGGGGTGAAAGGGTCTTAGCCTAGGGTGTAGCGAAGCGGAACCCTAGGTAACGGATAACGTTCTATATAATGTATCGAACCCCGGAGGGGTGGTAGCAAAAATGTATTCTCGTTGAATACGTTTCATCCAGTTTTCCTTCTGGGCTGATTGGCTTCCACCCCTTCGGGGTTCGAATGTATTTGAATGGCTGTATGCTTTTCCCAGGGTTTCGCTTCGCTCCACCCTGGGAAAAGTCGCTGTCACCCCCTTCGGGGGTTCACACAAGTGCGTGTTCGAATGTACATCATTGGATTAGCATGTACAAGCGCGTGTTCCAGTGTCCTGTATCGTAATTATTTCCTTGAAAGCCAGCGCGTACAGGGAAATCCTGGAGAGGTGATAGGGTCTTAGCTCAGGGTGGAGCGAAGCGGAAGCCTAGGTAACGGATTATGTTCTATACAAGGTGTCGAATGCCCAAGGGGTGAACCGTAAAAACGTATTCGCGTTGAATGCTTTTCATTCATCGCTCGTGTTGAGCGCACAAAAAAAGCTTCCGCAGGAAAGAGCTGCGGAAGCTTAGAACTTAGAGCATGGAGAAAGAAGGAGTTCTTCTCCGAATTTTCAACGAGATATAATCGAAGCGAGTTAGCCGATTTGGCTACCCGGAGCAACCTTGCGGTCTACGGTGATGACAGAGAGAGAGTCGTCAAAGTTGACAGCCGAGAGAATCATGCCTTGGCTCTCAATGCCGTTGATGGTGCGGGGAGCCAGATTGGCAACGAAGCAAACCTGCTTACCCACCAAATCCTCGGGAGCATAGTGCTGGGCAATGCCGCTGACGATGGTACGGTTTTCAAGGCCATCGGCAATTTCAAACTTCAGCAACTTCTTGCTTTTCTTGACCTTCTCGCACGACAGTACTGTGCCGACACGCAGGTCGAGCTTTTCGAAATCTTCGAAGGGAATGTTTTCGCGGATGGGTTCAGCCTTGTAGTTGGCCTCTTCGTTCGCCTTCTTGGTGTCGAGCAACTTCTGTACCTGTGCTTCGACCACAGCGTCTTCAATCTTTTCGAAGAGCAATTCGGGCTTGCCGAGCACATGGCCTGCAGGCAAGAGTTCCGTGCTGCCCAGACGATCCCATTCAGCTTCTTCAATGTGAAGCATGTCACGGAGCTTCTCGGAAGAGAAGGGCAAGAAGGGTTCGAAGGCAATCGCCAGGTTGGCAACCAATTGAAGGGAGAGGTTGAGCACCGTCTTGACACGTTCGGGGTCGGTCTTAATGACCTTCCAGGGTTCAGAGTCAGCCAGGTACTTATTACCGATACGAGCCAGGTTCATGGCTTCCTTCTGTGCGTCGCGGAAACGGAAGGTTTCGAGCAAGCGTTCTACTTCAGCCTTGACACCCTGGAACTCGGCAATCGTTTCGCGGTCGTAATCCGTCAGTTCGCCGGCAGCGGGAACCACGCCTTCGTAGTACTTCTGCGTGAGCTGGAGGGCACGGTTGACAAAGTTGCCATAGACGGCAACGAGTTCGTTGTTATTGCGTGCCTGGAAGTCCTTCCACGTAAAGTTATTGTCCTTCGTCTCAGGTGCATTGGCCGTGAGTACATAGCGCAATACGTCCTGCTTGCCCGGGAAGTCCACGAGGTATTCGTCCAACCAAACCGCCCAGTTGCGGGACGTAGAGATTTTGTCGTCTTCGAGGTTGAGGAACTCGTTAGAAGGCACGTTGTCGGGGAGGATGTAAGAGCCTTCGGCCTTGAGCATCGAGGGGAACACGATGCAGTGGAACACGATGTTGTCCTTGCCGATGAAGTGGATGAGGCGCGTGTCGTCGCTCTTCCACCACTTTTCCCAGTCATTGGGGAGGAGTTCCTTGGTGTTGGAAATGTAGCCGATGGGGGCATCAAACCACACGTAGAGCACCTTTCCGTCTGCTCCCTCTACGGGAACGGGAATACCCCAATCGAGGTCACGGCTGACGGCACGGGGCTGGAGTCCCATGTCAAACCAGCTCTTGCACTGACCCATGACATTGGTGCGCCACTCCTTATGCTGTTCAGTAATCCAGGGTTCGAGCCACTGCTGGTGCTTGTCGAGAGGCAAATACCAGTGTTTCGTCTTGCGGAGGACGGGTTGTGAACCGCTGACGGTACTCTTCGGGTTGATGAGTTCGGTCGGCGAGAGAGCAGTACCGCACTTTTCGCATTGGTCGCCATAGGCACCTTCGGCATGGCAGTGCGGACATTCGCCCGTGATGTAACGATCGGCCAGGAAGGTGTGGGCTTCCTCGTCGTAGTACTGTTCGCTTTCTTTCTCAACAAATTCACCTTTGTCGTAGAGTGTGCGGAAGAAGTCAGAAGCTGTCTGACGGTGAACTTCGGAAGTAGTGCGGCCAAAGAAATCGAAGGAGATGCCGAAGCCCTCGAAAGATTCCTTGATGACCTTGTTGTAACGGTCAACCACTTCCTGTGGAGTACATCCTTCCTTGCGGGCACGGATGGTCACGGGCACGCCGTGTTCGTCAGAACCGCAAATAAAGAGTACTTCGCGCTTTTTGAGGCGAAGGTAACGCACATAGATGTCTGCCGGTACATAAACGCCGGCGAGGTGACCAATGTGCACACCGCCGTTGGCATAGGGCAGGGCGGCGGTCACCAGGGTGCGGGAGAATTTCTTTTCTTGCATGTATTGGGAAATTTAGTGGACTGGGATAGGGGAGGAACGGGGCGGGTAGCGATGAGGAATGCGTTGGTATGTCAATCTGTTGACTTTATCGAATTGCCGTATGAAAAGGCGACAGAAGTAACTCCAATGCTCCATAAGCTCTACCTCAATTCCCTCGTCCCCCTCAGGTTATCGTGTCACCTCCGTAATACCCGTTTGCTCACGGATGATTTCCACGTCCTTGTTACAGTTGTAGATAGCCTCGCGGGCAATGTACGTAACCGATTTGGGGACATAGATACGGAGAAGTTTGGGGCATTTCTCGAAGGCATAGTTTTCAATACGTACCGTGCCGTCAGCCACCACGATTTCCTCCACATTGGGGAGGTCGTAGAGTGTATTCTTTTCGAGAACCTTCAACGGGCGGAGTTCCACGCGGCGAATAGCAGGCGGAACAAAGTAGGGAGTTTCATTTCCGTCTATGTAAAGAAGGCTGTTGAAAGCTTCGAGACGGGGATTACCCTTTTGTACCTCAATGCGTTCGAGCGAGGGGAAGTTATTGATAACGGTCGAAGGGTTGTTACCGAAGCACTCAATGTTTTTGCCCACATAGAGTTGGGTAAACGCCGTGTCGACAGCTACTTGCGGACAGAAGGACGTAATCTTATAGCCTGCCACACTGTAGGGTACAGTCACTACGGGTTGTCCCGTAGGCTTCACTTCAGAGAGAGTGAGGTGGTTGTCCTGGAAGTTGTAACAGAACTTCTCGTCCTCGAAGAGGTTGAGGTCTGTGCGTGCGGGAATCAACCAGTTGCGGTAGGCATTCAGGTTGTTCATGGGGTAGTCTCTCTTGTTGGTGGGGTCGCTGACATACCACTCCTTACCCACATAGACATAGTTCCAGGCATGTCCACCAATGTCGCTCAACCAGCCGTTGACCACCATGGCTGGGATGTCCTGCGTGATACACATCGTCTTGAGCAGATTGGCAAATCCTTGACAAACACAGACACGGTGCTTAAAGACTTCGTAGGGGTTGAGGTAGGCAGTCTCATTGGCTCCGGCATAGCGGATGTTCTTCGTAATCCAACTATAGATGTTCTTGTAGGTATTAAGCGGCGTGTCGGCCTTGAGATTTTGGTCGACAAATTCCTTGATTTCCTGGAACTCTGCCTCTTTAATTTCGGTCTCACCCATCACCAATGCTTTGGTGGGGTCAAACTTCTTTAGCAACTGGCTCAGTGCCTCTGCTGGGTCGTAGGAGGGACGAGGGGAACCATCTTCCTGAGGAAAGAGGTTTTCGTCTGTAGGGGTCGCCATCGGAGTGTTTACCTGATGAGAGGGCGTAGTGATTTCTTCCGTCAAGTCGCTTGAGCAAGAGAAGCTCAGGGAGAGCAACGAAAGAGAAAGGAGTAAATAAGGATGTCGCATCGTGTTAAGATTTAGTAGGGTTAGATATTGTTCGCAGGAGGGAAGGTTGTTGGCAGGCCAAGGGGGCGCGGGAGAAAGCGCTCTCTTAGTCTTCGTATTCTTCCAACTCCAATGCTTTAAACACTAAGGGGGGCTCGTAGCCTCGGGTGATGGCCGAACGGGCTATCTTTTGCCGGATGGCATAAGGCGAGTCGCCTCGGGTTGTGCGCCGCTTAGACTGAATAAAGTCGAGCAGGCGGTTGAGGTAGTCCGTTTCGGAGAGGTTGCTGAGTGCTTCGTCGATAGCCGATTCGGAGATGCCTTTCTGCCGGAGTGAGTAGCGTATTTTAATGCGTCCCCACCCATCGAAGCGGGCTTTGTCATTGGTAAAAGCCTGGGCAAAGCGGTCTTCGTTGAGGAAACCTTCGGCTTCTAAGCGGTGGAGAATGTCCTCGATTTCCTCAGAGGTCGCTCCTTTGGTCTTCAACTTCGAAGCGATGTCGGAGGGACAGCATTCTTGAGTGGAACAACGGGCGGAAGCCCAAAGATAAAAGTCCATGGGAGGGGGAGTTGAAGCGTTGATGGGATGAGTTGAAGTGTGGTGAGTTAAAGAGTAGTCCCGAAGGGGATGACACTTTGTCCATAGCGTATGGGCTTTGCTTCCAGCTTTAACGATCTCAATTTCTGCACCTTACGATTCTCACTTCTTCGTCAGACTTCTTACGACAAACCAAGCATGGCGGAAGAGGGTGGTGATAAGGCCGTAATGTACAGTCATGATGTGGAAGCGTTCGCGCAACGAGGCTTTGTGGTTGCGGGTTGTCATTCCCTCGTTGAGGTAGTCTGCTACAACGATATGGGCATTGACCAAAGGGAGGGCACGGCGGCTTCCTTCACGCATGATGCGGATGCACCAGTCAAAGTCGGCAGAAAAACGGTAATTGCGGTTGTAATGAATCTTCTTTGCCAAATCTAAGCGGGCAAAGAAGGCCTGGTGGCATACCAACATACCGTTCTTGAAGGAACGCCAAGTGAGGTGAGCAGGTGGGGCCAATCGACGACGACGCAGGAAAGTGCCTTGTTCGTCGACAAGATTGGTATGTCCGTAGATAACTGCGGGTAAGTTGCGGTTGTCGGGAACTGCCTGGGCTATATGTGCGAGCGTGTCGGAGTCATGCAGACAGTCGCCGGCATTGAGAAAGAGAATGTAGTCGCCTGTAGCCATGTCGATGGCTTTGTTCATGGCGTCATAGAGTCCTTCGTCGGGTTCGCTGATACAGGCTATTTCGTGGGGAACGGCAGCAATGCTGTTGCGTTCCTGGTAGTGGTGTATGTGTTCGAGTGTGTCGTCTTGAGAGTTTCCGTCGACAATAAGGTGTTCTACGTGCGGATAAGTCTGGCGTTCTACACTTTCAATGGTACGGCCGATGAGTTTTCCGGCGTTGTAGGTCACGGTGGCGACGGTAATTTTAAGCGGAGGCATGAGGAGGGGTGTTTGAGAGGGAGTTAGGAGGGTATATGAGTTTAGGAGTTTATGAGCTTAGAGTCTATCAGTTTGGGAACTTAGAGTTTATAGGTTTAGGAGTTTAAAGTTTAGGAGTTTGGAGTTTATTCAACAAGCCAATGACTTTCAACATCGACTGATTGACCTTCAACTTCTCAACTTCTCGACTTCTTGACTTTTCAACCTTTCAACCTTCGACTTTTCAACGGATAATCTGATCCCCTAATGCGGGTTGCCCTCAGCCCTATAGAGTTGGATATACTTGTCAGCTACTGCTTTCTCCGAATAAGCTGCAACCGCCTTGGAACGGGCGTTGCGACAGAGTGCCGGGTAGCTTTGTGAATAGAGAGCCCGGTAGATGTTGTGGGCAAAGTCGAGGCTGTTGCGGTAAGCGGCCAGGAAACCATTGATTCCCGAGTCAATCATCTGGGGAACACCGCCAACCTGGAAGGCTACGCAGGGAATGCCGCAAGCCATGGCTTCGACAATGGTATTGGGGAGGTTGTCCATCAAGGTGGGCATGAGCAACAGGTCGCAAGCCTGGTAGAGGTTGCGCATCTTGGCTTCATCCGTTACATAGCCCATGGAGTAAGCTGGAACGGCAAAGGCATTGGTTAGCGTTTCAGCTTCCTTGCCCGCTAGCACGATAGCGATGTGGTCACGCAGTTCGGGGTGTTCCTGACAGAGCAGGGTGATGCTTTCGATAAGGTAGTCAATGCCCTTGTTGGGGTCTGTTACCTTAAAGGCCGTGAAGAGCAACAGGCGTTTCTCTACGGGAAGGCCGAGGGCTTCCCGTAATTGTTCTTGTGAATCTTCTCCCTCGTTGGTTCCGGGACGATAGAAAGTCGTGTCGATGGGATTGGGGATGCTCGTGACTTGATGACCTTGAAGCAACGGAGCCTGTTGGGCTAACTGGGTAAGCCATTGGCTACAGCCTACCAAGCTCATTTTACCGCAAGCATAGGTCTTGACCTTTTTACGGAAGATACGGGTCGAAAGATCTTTGGCTCCCGGTTTGGGAAGCAAAGGGCACTGCTTACACTCATCCTTCCAGGCAAGGCAGTCAGCGGCATTGTGGCAGATGCCCGTGAAGGGCCACATGTCGTGCATGGTCCACACAATGCGCTTGCCGCTTTGAAGAATCTTCTTGAGATCCTGAAGGGAGAGCATGGCTTGGTTGACCCAATGTAAGTGGATGACGTCGGCCTCTTGAAAGGCAGGAAGCCGGGTGATGTCTGTACCGAAACGTCCCGTATCAATGGAAAAGAGTCCTTCGCGCTTGAAGCCGTTGCGGATAAAGATGTCCAACCGTTCCAGGAAAAACTTCATTTTCAACCAAGGAGTAGAACGGAGCTGAATGATGTCCGTGCGAGAGGTGGGCAAGTTGCGGTCGCGGCACAGAAGTTTGGCTTCTACTCCTTGATGCTGTAAGGCCTGGAGGATGCGTAGGGCTGCGATGGCGGCGCCACCCGTATGGTCGGAAGTGTTGATAAGCAATACTTTCATGGAAGTTGGGGCTATGGAGCTGGTCGAAGTAATGGGGGAAAAGGGGTATTTGTAAACGTTGGGTAAGGGGCTGAGGAAGATGGAGAGTCGTTTTTTCTTAAACGGCGGGTAGGAATACGATTCATCCAATCGACTCCTGATAAGGGAGCTCAGCGATCGGTCGGTCCTATTCCATTGTTTCCAAAATGAGGTCAGTTGCCCCTGCGCTTTGACGAATGTATTCGTCGGCGGCTTTGCCAGCCTGTTGGAGTTGTTCCTTATCCGTAAGGAAAAGTGTCATAATCTTTTCGAAGTCGGTTGCTCCGGTGATTTCGCGGCAACCTCCATTGGCTAGGAGGGCACGGGCTTCACGGAACTTCTGATTGTTGGGACCGATAATCACGGGAACTCCGTAGACGGCCGCTTCGGGTACGTTGTGGATGCCAACTCCAAAACCGCCACCGACATAGGCTATCGTTGCATAACGATAGATGCTGGACAAAAGTCCGTAGCAGTCAATGATGAGGCAGTCGGCCTCGGCAATGCTCTTGGGAGTGGCAACGGTGTAACGTACGGTGGGACGCTGAAGCTTGGACTCAATCTGTCGGAGATGCTCCTCAGAAACGACGTGGGGAGCCAAGACGAGTTTGAGGTGGGGATGAGTGTTGAAATAGGGGATGATGATGTCTTCATCGGGTTGCCAGGAACTACCCGCAACCAAGACTTTCCAGCAACCGGCAAAACGCTCAACAAGGGGAAGGGGCTTGGCCGCATTGCGGATGTCGATGACGCGATCCATACGTGTATCGCCAACGACTGTCACGTGGTTCACGCCCAACGTAGCAAGCAGTTCGCGTGAGGTTTCGTTTTGTACGAAGAGGTGGGTCATGCGGTGCAATACGCGGGCATAGTTCTTGCCGTACCAACGAAAGAATATCTGGTTGGGGCGGAAGATACTGGAAACACTATAGACGGGGATGTCTTCGCGGTGAAGGTAATCAATGTAGTTGCGCCAAAACTCGTACTTGATGAAATAAGCGGCTTCGGGGCGTGCCAGTTTGATGAAACGCTTGGCATTGAGCGGTGTATCAAGTGGAAGGTAGCAGATGACGTCTGCCCCTTCGTAGTTCTTGCGTACTTCGTAACCCGACGGCGAGAAGAAGGTCAGCAGAATTTTCTTCTCGGGATGTTTACGACGCAGTCTCTCCATAAGCGGACGACCCTGTTCAAATTCGCCGAGGGAGGCAGCATGAAACCAAACATAACGGTCGGAGCCAATCTGTTGGCGCAGGATACGCCAGGTATCGTGATGTCCGCGTACCATCAGTCGCACCTTCTTGTTGAAGAGGGAGGCGATGTGGCAACCGATGACCATCAGATAAATAATGAAGGAATACACAGTAGGGGAGTTGGAAAGTAGGGATGGGTAGAAGTGGAAAAGAGTTGAGGAGTCGAAGAAACGAGACATTGAACGGACGGCATAAAAATGAATTGTTCTGTTTCGCTTCAGGTAACCTGGCAGGAACCTGAGCTGACTGACCTTCTGTGTCAGTCTGTTCAACTCTCTTTTCTTCAACTCTTCAACTCACAACGGGCAAGCGATCGCTTAGGCCAACGCTTCAAGGGCTGCATGCATACGACGGAGCGTTTCTTCTTTTCCTAAGAAGGCTGCCAATTCGTACATGTCCGGCCCCTTGCCTGTACCAACGAGGCACACGCGCCAGGGGTTCCAGGGCTTTTTGCCACCAGCTTCAGCCCAAGCATCTACAGCGGCCTTTTGGCTTTCGATAGAGAAGTCATCGAGTTGGGCAAGCAAATCGGCCAACTCCTTCATGTCTTCTGCAGCTCCTTCCTTCCAGTTCTTGCGGGTGAATTTGTCCTCCTTATCGTAGGTAGGAGCCACAAAGAAGAAGTCGCAAAGGGGCCACAACTCCTTGATGAAGTTGATCTTCTTCATCTTCATCATGCCCACAACGGCTTCCACCTTTTCAATGGGTGCTTCGATGCCGTTTTCCTTGAGAATCTTGTCAAGGGTCGGAGCGAGGGTGGCATCGTCTGCCTTGAGGATGTATTCGCGGTTGAACCACTGACCTTTGACATAGTCAAACTTGGCACCACTCTTGGAGCACTTGGAGAGGTCGAATTGTTCAATCAGTTCCTGCATGGAGAGAATCTCCTGGTCTGTTCCAGGATTCCAACCCAAGAGGGCAAGGAAGTTGATGACAGCTTCGGGCAAGTAACCGCTTTCACGGTAGCCGGAAGAAATGTCACCCGACTTGGGGTCGTGCCATTCCAACGGGAATACGGGGAAACCGAGACGGTCACCGTCACGCTTGGAGAGTTTACCCTTACCGTCGGGCTTAAGAAGTAACGGCAGGTGAGCAAACTCGGGCATCGTGTCGGCCCAACCGAAGGCACGGTAAAGCAACACGTGGAGGGGAGCAGAGGGCAACCATTCTTCACCACGGATGACATGAGAGATTTCCATCAAATGGTCATCTACGATGTTGGCAAGGTGGTAAGTGGGGAGGTCGTCGGCACTCTTGTAAAGTACTTTGTCATCCAAGATGTCAGACATAATGCGTACGTCACCGCGGATGATGTCTTTGACGTGAACTTCTTCGCCCGGTTCTACCTTGAAGCGTACAACATACTGTTCGCCTGCCTCAATGAGACGTTGCGTTTCTTCTTCACCGAGTACCAAAGCGTTGCGCATCTCCATACGGGTGTGGGCATCGTACTGGAAGTTTTGTACGGCTTCGCGCTTGGCGTTGAGTTCTTCGGGGGTATCGAAGGCAATGTAAGCCTTGCCTGCATCAAGCAGTTGCTTGACGTATTGGCGATAGATGTCACGGCGTTCACTTTGACGGTAAGGACCGTGTTCGCCTCCGAAGCTGACCCCTTCGTCAAACTCGATGCCGAGCCACTTGAAAGACTCAATAATATAATCTTCAGCACCCGGTACGAAACGGTTGGAGTCGGTGTCCTCAATGCGGAACACCATGTCACCGCCGTGCTGACGGGCAAAGAGGTAGTTGTAGAGGGCAGTACGGACACCGCCGATATGCAGAGGTCCCGTGGGACTGGGTGCGAAGCGCACGCGAACTTTTCTTTCTGACATAGCTATGAGTGAGAATTTGATTTCTAATTAGGCGCAAAAGTAAGATTTTTTATCCATATAGCTTGGTGATTGCCAGGTGTATAAAGACAGAAGCACCGTTCGCCCTAAGTCTCATCTGGAGCAATTCGGGGGATGAATGCGCAACCCGAAGGGGAGATGAGCGAGGGCGAACGGTGCTGCTAAGCTGGGTGAAGACGGTGTTTACTCTTTAGACTCGTTCGATTAATAACCAGTTGATAAGCTGAAGGTTGAAGAGTTTATACAGAAAATCGATGTCCTGACGGATAAACTTTCAACGCATCAACTCCTCAACGCTAATTAATGGAATGCCTCTTTGGAAACTTTGCCTTCTTGTGGCTGTAAATAAGCCGCAATAGGGTAATGGTCGGAGTACGGGATGGAAGCATCTATGTGAGCGGCAAAGGGTTTCCAATGTTCAGAGCAAAAGATGTTGTCAATGCGTACGTAGATGGCATCTTTGTTAAACGAACGTCCGATGCCGTTGCCTGTACTTCGGTAGGCATCCGTGAGGCGGCTGCATATTTCGTGATGGGCATACGAGATAGGGGTGTCGTTGAAATCGCCCATCAAGATCAGTTTCCTTCCTTTATTCCGATCGAGAAATTGGGTAAGGTCATTGACCTGGAGCGCGCGGTCTCTGCCCGAAGTGGCAATCTTTTCGAGAACGGCACGTTTTCCTGTGATTTCATCTGCCTTGTCAGGGTTTCTAACAATCTGATGGTAGTGGCTACGCTCCTCTGAAGACAAGTGCATGGATTCGAGGTGGGTATTGACCACAATCAGGGTGTCTTGGGGCGAGGGCGTAAGGTAAAAGGCGCAGGCACCGTTGCCTTCGGATTGACAGATTACTTCATAACGGGCAATGGGGTAACGGGAGGCTACGCCCATCATAACACCACAAAAGTCATGCCATTGGTAATGGTAACCTTCTTTACTGAAAAGGGACTGAATGTTTTCCTGATTTTCTTCGCCATAGAAGGCGGCTTCCTGCAGGCAGACAATGTCAGCGTGTTGGGCACAAATGTAGTCGGCAATGGCTACATTGCCCTGTTCGTTCTTTTGGAAGTTGCCAAACGACAGGGTGTTGTAAGACAGTACTTTGAGGCACCCCTTGGGAGGAGGCGAACTGAGGTTGATGGGGCAGTAATCCCGAAGGGAACCGTAACAGGCTATCAGGCCGAACAGGGGAATGAAGGCTTGCTTCAGTCGCAAAACGAGGCAGAACACCAAGGTGCCAACCACTAACAACACACAGAAGGGAAAGCCTAAGCCGATGAGGCTGATGTACTTGCTTGTATCGGATGGGTCGATGTAGACAGTAGCCGCACAGCCCCATAGAAGGAGGACGGTAAACCAACAAAAAATGGAAAGGAGTTGTTTCATAGGCGGAAGCCCAAGAAGTAGAAGTGGGTGGGATGTTTATGGAATAGTGGATTGCGTTGAAAGAGTGGGTCAGTTCATAACGACCAGTACATCGCCCGCATAGGTCAGCCGGTAGCGGTACAGTTTGGGACAGCCTTCTCCCTCTTTGAGCAGCCCTCCGTTGCTGAGGTCGTAGACACAGTGGCAACGGTCACAGGTGAGTTCTTCACCACGTTTGGCTACGAAGTGAAGGGAACGCTGAATGCTTCCGGAACTTTCGTAACAGGTGGGACAAACCAAGTCGTAAGCAACGGGGAGAGTTTGCATGTTCATGTCGGGAATAGAAGGCGTTCCTACCACAAAACCGGCAATACACTCGGGCCTGCCGTAGGCTTCGAGTGCCGTCATGGGGTAAGAGGCTTTTTGACCTTGTGCATTCTGAAAGAGGAAATGCTTGGGGGCAATGGTAATTTGGCAGAACATCCCCGGATTTTGTAGTGCCGTGTAGAGTGGATGGACGGCTGTAACGGGGGTGAAACGTAGAAAAGCACGGTGATGGGCATATAAATCCTCCACATCGTCAGCACAGCTGTTCACGAGGGAGAGGCAAAGGCTGAGGATGAGGAGGAGAGAGGCCGGAAGGAGATTCTTCATGCGGTTGTGTGGGTTGAGGGTTATAAGGTTGTGGGATTGTGAGGTTATTCGAAATAGCGAAAAACTAGATAACCACCTAACCTTATTCCTTACTTATCTGGTAGATTGCAGTAGTTTTTGTTCAGCTTCCGCTACGCGCTCAAAGCCAAATCGCTGCCAGGTTTGTAACATACGTTCAGCCACTTCTTGATTACAGAGGTTGCCGATGCTTCCGGCATGGGTGTGGTGAATTTCCTTTACCGGACGGAACTTTCCCGCTTCAATGTCCAGTCCTACCTTTTTATAAGCATCGCGGAAGGGCATACCTTCGGCGGCCAGGCGGTTGACTTCCTCGACAGAGAACATCAGATCGTAGCGGGTATCGTCAAGAAGGTGTTCGTTTACCTTCATCTTCTCAATAATATAGGTCGTCATGTGCAGACAGTCGATGAGTTGGTCGAAGGCAGGGATGAAAACTTCCTTCAGTTCCTGTAGGTCACGGAAATAACCACAGGGCAGGTTGTTCATAATGAGTACGACCTCTTGAGGAAGGGCTTGCAAACGGTTCATGCGGGCACGAATCAGTTCGAATACATCGGGGTTCTTCTTGTGGGGCATGATGGAAGAACCGGTTGTACACTCATCGGGCAATTTGACAAAACCGAAGTTTTGGGAGTTGAAGAGGCAGGCATCGTAAGCCAACTTTGCCACGGTACCAGCAATACCGGCAAGGGCAAAAGCAACGGTGCGCTCCATCTTGCCGCGTCCCATTTGGGCATAGACCACGTTGTAGTTCATTGAATCAAAGCCGAGCAGGTCGGTTGTCAACTGGCGGTCAAGGGGAAAGGACGAGCCATAGCCCGCTGCCGATCCCAAGGGATTGCGATTGGTCAAGCGGTAGGCGGCTTCGAGGAGTAGCAAATCATCGGCTAAGCTTTCTGCATAGGCACCAAACCAAAGGCCGAAACTCGAAGGCATGGCTACTTGCAAGTGGGTGTAGCCCGGCATCAAGACCTGTTGATACCGTTCGCTTTGTTTCTGTAGTTCCTCAAAGAGACTGCGCAGGGCTTCTGCGACCTCGCGAAGTTTATCGCGGGCAAAGAGTTTCAAATCGAGCAATACTTGGTCATTACGTGAGCGTCCCGAGTGAATTTTCTTACCCATATCGCCCAGACGGCGGGTAAGCATGAGTTCTACCTGTGAGTGTACGTCCTCGATATCATCTTCGATGACGAAATCGCCCGTTGCTGCCCGTTGGTAAATCTGTTTGAGTTCAGCCAGGAGTAGGGGTAGCTCTTCGTCGGCAATCAGGCCAATGTGGTGAAGCATGGTGACGTGAGCCATTGAGCCCAGTACATCGTATTTAGCTAAGTAGCGATCTAATTCGCGGTCATGACCTACCGTAAAGCGGTCTATTTCGTCCGTGACCTGCACGTTCTTTTCCCAAAGTTTCATTGTCGTGTGGATAAGAGGGCATATTCCCCAATGCCCGTTTAAAAGTCTATGAGTTTACATGTTTAGAGAAGAGTAGATGAGGCCAGAAGTTTTTGAAGGCTTCAACCTCATCCACTCTTCGTCTTTTCAAGCTTTCGATCCTCAATTAGAGGAGAAGCAATTTCCGTCTGAGAGCGAGTCGGAAGTCATTTCAGGTCGTGTCTTCGACTGCTTGGCTCGCTGTCAGATTTTGCGTACGTTTCCGTCCTGTACCTTGAGATTCAAATGCGCTTTACCCGTGTATTCCAACGTACAGTTGTTTTGGATCTTTCCTTCAATAATCAAGTCGGAATGGCAACGAATGGTGCTTCTGGGATTTTTTCCGTCTACCTCAACCTGTTCGCTCTGGAAGTCGAGTGCGTCAATGTAGCCAGAACCTTGTACGGAGTAGTTCGCCTGGTGCGTTTTTCCTGCGAGGTAGACCTTGCCCGACCCCAGAATGTTTACTTGCGTCGTGCTTGCTCTTACTTTTATTCCATAATATTTGCCCGATCCTTGTAGCTTGATGTTTTGAGCCATACACTGGATGTGTTCAAAGGAGATACAGCCCGAACCTGACATTTCGGCATTCAGTTTGCTTGTACAGCGTAGCTTACCTTCTGTATTGATTGTTCCCGACCCGTTGATACGTCCTTCGTAAGCCAGACAGGAAGCTCCCTTTTCCAATTCAATGTGTCCTGAGCCCATCACCTGGAGTGACAGATTGCCTTGCGTCTGTACAGCTTGTTCGAAGTCTACAGTACCCGAACCTTTCACCTGGACGCAGAGTGCGTTCGTTTGGATTCCTTTCGGAAAGTCAACGTCGCCACCGCCCAAAATCTCCAAGTCGGTCAGTTCGTTGACCGTCAGGTAGAGCGGCAGGTTCTCGCAAGTCTGTTCCTTCCCTCTTCGGGGTCTGAGGCTGAGTGTGCCGTCTCGGTGGTCTAGTTGGACTTCGAGTGCTTCCTTTAAGTGATTGCCTGGGGGAAGGCTTAGACTGGGCTTCCCTTTCTTCTGAACAATCTGGACTTGAAGGTTGCCCATGATAATCACCTTATGAAAGGCTTCAAGCTGGATGGTCTGCAGGTCGTCGACGGTGGTTTCCGTAGTCAGTTGAGGTGCAGCCGAAGCTTGGGCCGTATGTGGCAGTGAAAGGGCGAAGGAGGCTAGGCATAGACTGCCTAACCAAAGAGGGCGCATACAAAGTTTCATAGCTTGGATTTTTGATGATGAAACAATGAGAATAAAAGGTACTTGTGGCTAGGGGCTTGGTGTTCTTGAGAGGAGGATGTCGTGTCTCCAAGAATCGTGCTGTTCCTAGGGTGAGCAAGCGGGGACAAAACTAACGATTCTCATTCAGTATGCCAAGCTTTGGGGGCGAAACGTCGTGTGGAACAGTGGCACCAGCGCGAGGCTACAGGAGATGGGGTTGCTTCTATTTGGGACATAGCAGGTAGGAAACGGGTGAAGGCTGGAGATGGTTGAAACAGGGGCTTTTTGATGTGTTTGGGAAGGAGGAGAATGGAGCCTGGGAAAGATTTTCTACTTTTGTCATTACGTAAAGAACCTCCTTCACTCCTAATCTATTGATTTATATGGAACAAACAATCGAACTCAATGCACACAACAAGGCGGAGTTTCCGCCCATGCATACAGCTGAACACTTACTCAATCAGACCATGGTACGGATGTTTGGTTGTGAACGTTCGCGCAATGCGCATATCGAACGGAAGAAGAGTAAAATCAGTTATCATCTTCCCAAAGAACCTTCTGTTGAGCAGGTGGAGCAAATTGTACAAAAGATGAATGAATTGATTCAGGCCGATTTGCCCGTTACTTATGAATATGTCCAAGCAGACGAGGTACCCGAGGGGATTTCCCTTGACCGTCTTCCCGAAGATGCCAGCGAGATGCTTCGCCTCGTTCGCATCGGTGACTATGACCTCTGCCCTTGTATTGGTCTACACGTAGCGAGTACTCGTGAATTAGTGGAGTTCATTCTTCTCGGTACCAACTGGGATGTCGAACGTGAAAACTTCCGGATTCGGTTTAAGTTGGGGGTGAAGTAGCGCATGGGGTGATAAGGGATGAGATTTAGATGGTTAGGGAAGTGCTCATGACAATCCTTTGCGTATTCCTGAGCCTGAATGGAGACCCGGAGTACAAGTTGTCTATTCTTATCGTGTGGCCGGAAGTATTTCCATGAGCTAAGTCTTTCGATGTAAGCCCCGAAAGATCTTCCCTTCTCGCTTTCTTTTCTTGATTACTGGTCTATTTCTTGTATATTTTAAAAAATACCCATCTAATTTTTCTTTAGTCAAAGGAGAATGTATACCTTTGCCGCTGTTTGAAAAATGAAAAGGATACATAATACTATTGATATAGAAAGGAAAATCATTTTTTAAAACAAAAATATAATATGAGAAAAATTACCAGTTTACTGTCTCTCCTGTTTATGATGATGGGAGGGGTAAACCTTTGGGCGCAATTGCCTCAAGGTTTGGAGTTGACCACAAGTAAGGACGCTCCTATCTATTACTTTATCAAGTCTGTCAGAACGAACAGCAATTCAGCCATTTATTTGCGTTACAACGGTGACAATGCCAACATTACGCGTGTCGCTACTGTTGAAGCCGCAGGACTAGAAGGTCTTTGGTACTTTATGGCGGGTTCAACGGATAACACAGTAAAGATTTATAACTTCAATGGTAAGGCTTTAGCATCAGAAAGCTCTTTTACTACTGAGGGAAAAGATTGGTATGTACAAGTAAACAAACATGTAGAGGGTGCCGTTACAATCAGTGATAACGCTGAAGTTGCAAGCGGTTCTCATTGCTTAGATGCTAACAATCATAATAGCGGTGTCGGTCGCTGGAATTCTACTGCAGGTGATAAAGAAGGTACGGCTTGGAATCTTGAAAAGACTACAGCTCTGGATTTCGGAGAAGCAATCAAAACTCTTACGAATAAGGTTAATAAAGCCGATTTGATTAACCAAAATGCGGATGCAACTTTTGTCGGTTACTTGGATGAGGCTAAGAAGTCCGCTTTGAGCCAAGCCATTCAAGAAGCAACGGGTAAGACTTCCTATGCAGATTATGTGAAGTTTGAGACTGCTGTAAAATCTGTATTAGCTCCGAACTTTGAAGAAGGTGCATACTACTTAATTGAACATCAGAATGAAGGTAGTAAGAAATATCCTTCTACGGATCAAATGATTACCAACAAGGACGGTGTTTATGGTGTAGAGGACAATGACCGTACCGTTCGTCGTGTTACTGCCAAAGCTCCTCTTCTTCCCCGTCTTTGGAAATTTGAGAAGCAGAGTGATGGAGCTTATTATATTCGCAATGCCAATACGGGTTGCAACTGGAGTTCTTACGTTGCCAGCGGTATTGACATGCCCATCAATCAGCAGTATGGTGGCCATTACAATATTGAATTCGTTCCTTGTAATGCAGATAATAATGGTGTAGCTTCATTCAATACGAAGTTCCTGCTCAAGACTGGTGGTCATATGATCAACGCATACCAGGGAGATGGTAATAACACATTGCAAGACTACAATGGCAACCACATTGGTGATAAAGGCAACTGGTGGTCATTCAAGAAGGTTACTACTATCCCTGTAACCATTGGCGCTACGGGCTGGGCTTCTATGGCACTTCCTTTCGCAGTATCTCTTCCTGAAGGTGTAACGGCTTATATTGCTACTGATTGCAAGAACGATGTTCTTACGTTGAGCGAAGTTAAGGGTATCATCCCCGCTAACACGGGTTTCTTGCTTACGGGTGCAGCAAACACTTACAATTTGACCATTACTACTGGAGAGGCTGCTAATGTAGAGGGCAACCTGTTGAAGGGTGCTACTTGTAAGCGTCTTGGTTTTGCTGAAGGCGAAACCTTCGGTCTGGGCGTAAGTGGTGATAAGGCTGTATTCATGAAGAATGCTTTGAAGGATGAAGCAAAGGGTAGCAAGGGTTACGTTCCCGCTAACAAGGCATACATCCTTATTACGGTTCTCGATCAAGCTTCTCAGGCAGCTTCTATGCTTCAGTTCAACTTCGGTGGTGAAGCTACGGGTATTGACGGTGTTGTAGCTGACGATGCTAAGGAAACGATCTATTATGACCTCAATGGTCGTCGCGTACTCTATCCTACGCAGGGTGTTTACGTAACGAACACGGGTAAGAAGGTTTTCATCCGCTAATCTCTCATCTCTCATTCATTCATTTACACATATATATATATAATCAGAAAAACAATGAAGAAGACATATATTGCTCCCCAAACGGAAACGATGGCTTTGCAGGCTGAGTCTATGCTCGCTGGTTCTACGATTGGTGTAGATCGCGACAACTCCATCACGACTGAGGCTGGTTTCCTCAGCAATGATAAGGACGAGTGGAATTCTGAAAGCTGGTCTACGGAAGACTAACATCTTCTATTTCCCCCTTACTTACAGTCCGCTTCCTTCGTGAGCGAAGGTAATACCAAAGCCCCGATACTCGGTAAGACAACCGGTATCGGGGCTTTTTAGTATTTTGTCTGCTGTATGTCACCTCGTAGGCTCATGTCGGGTGAATCCTTATATTTCTATACAAGAAGTCACAGGGGACAGGTGAGTGATGCGTCACTCACCTGTCCCCTGTGTTTAAGAAGATAATTTGTCTGGTCCGACTCGCTTACTTATTGAGCTTCCACGTAGCTCCGTCCTTCGTGTCCTTCACCTCGAAGCCATAGGAAGCAAGCTCATCGCGGATCTGGTCACTGGTAGCCCAATCCTTAGCGGCTTTGGCCTTGGCGCGGAGTTCGAGCAGCAGTTCGATGGCCTTACCGTAAGCCTCTTCACGGTCGGCGTTACCGCCAGCGGCTTCACTCTTCAAGCCCAAAATGTCGAAGACAAAGGTGTTGACCACCTTTCTGAGCTGTTCCAAACCTGCAGGCGTAATCGTTTGCGATTTGTCAGCCAGTTGGTTGATGGTACGTGCGGCATCAAAGAGGTGACTGATGACGATGGGGGAGTTAAAGTCATCATCCATTGCCTCATAACACTTGGTTTCCACTTCTGTAGCATAAGCCTCCGTCAGTGTACCGTTGGCAACTGCTTCGATGCGATCCAATTGGGCAATTGCATCCATGAGACGGTCGAAACCCTTCTTCGAAGCCTGGAGTGCTTCGTTAGAGAAGTCCACCGTCGAACGGTATTGTGCCTGCAGGATGAAGAAACGGATGGTCATCGGGGAGTAAGGCTGTTCGAGCAAGGGGTGATTACCCGTGAAGAACTGATCCAACGTAATGAAGTTGTTGTAGCTCTTACCCATCTTCTTACCCGCAATGGTAATCATGTTGTTGTGCATCCAGTATTTCACCATTTGGCTACCCTGTGAAGCCACTGCCTGAGCGATTTCACACTCGTGGTGGGGGAATACGAGGTCCATACCACCGCCGTGGATGTCAAACTTTTCACCCAAGTATTTACGTCCCATCGCCGTGCATTCGCAGTGCCAGCCCGGGAAGCCTTCACTCCAGGGTGAGGGCCAACGCATGATGTGCTCGGGTTGTGCCTTTTTCCAAAGGGCAAAGTCCACCTGGTGACGCTTCTCACCTACACCGTCCAATTCACGGCTGGCATCGTGAACGTCCTCCAAGTTACGGCCCGAAAGGATGCCGTAACGATGCGTTTCGTTGTATTTAACCACATCAAAGTAAACTGAACCGTTCGATTCGTACGCAAATCCGTTGTCCATGATTTGCTGTACCAACTGTTCCTGTTCGATGATGTGTCCCGTAGCGTGCGGTTCGATGCTGGGAGGCAATACATTGAGCTGTGCCATCGCTCCGTTGAAGCGGTTGGTGTAGTATTGAGCTACTTCCATCGGTTCGAGCGCTTCGAGACGTGCCTTCTTGGCAATCTTATCCTCACCTTCGTCGGCATCGTGTTCGAGGTGACCCACATCCGTGATGTTGCGTACATAGCGTACCTTGTAACCCAAGTGTTTCAGGTATCTGAACACGAGGTCAAAGGTAATAGCGGGACGGGCATGGCCCAAGTGAGCATCTCCATAGACGGTAGGACCGCACACATACATGCCTACGTGACCAGGATGAACGGGAACGAAGAGTTCTTTCTGTCGCGAAAGCGTATTATAGAGGAATAAGGAGTGTTCCATAAAATACGATGAGATTGAGTGTTTATAAAAGTAGCGCAAAGGTAGTGTTTTCTGTGCAAACGGCTTTGGAGGGGCGTGGAAAAGAGGCTTATGCCCTTCGATGCGAATACGTTTTTGCTTTCACCCCTCTGAGGTTCGATACCATTTAAATGACGTAATCTCTTACCCAGGGTTCCGCTTCGCTTCACACCCCTCCGAGGGGTCCTGTACGCGGTGTTTGTCAAGGGAAATAAATACGATGGAATACAAGGGGACATGCGTATGTATAATCGCCTCCAATGATGTACATTCGAATCCGCTCACGTTTGTATGAACCCCCGAAGGGGGTGACAGCGACTTAGCCCAGGGTGGAGCGAAGCGAAACCCTGGGTAACCAAACGTCCGTTCAAATACATTTGAACCCCGGAGGGGTGGAAGCTGAATACATCAAAGGGGAAACTGGGATATGCCCTTCGATGCGAATACGTTTTTGCTTCCACCCCTCCGGGGTTCGATACCATTTAAATGACGCAATCCCTTACCCAGGGTTCCGCTTCGCTCCACCCTGGGCTAAGACCTTTCCACCCCTCCGGGGTTCTCCTGTTTGCGCAGGCTGTCTTTCCTTCATAGAATCGGAAAGTGAGTATCACTTGTTCTCCGTTGGCATTTTGATAAGGCCTGTGGCGTAACAAGACCTACTGTGTAGAGCAAGGACGTCTTATTTCCAGAAGCGGAATGTTTCGTCCTCCAGTTCCCCTTTCGGGTTAACGTGGTAGAAGCGTTGGTTGGTGTCGCGTGAGTTGAGCGGACCGAGGGCGGCAAGGTAGGGACCGAGTTTCAGGTAGTCAAGCGACTCGCGGAGGCTTTCGGCAGAAGGTTCCCAAGTGCGTCCCGAGTACCAGCCCGTTTTCAATTTTCCTGCATAGTGCTTCTTTAGTCGCGCCAACAGTTCCAATACCGAAGCCGGGTCATTGTCTCCGCCCATAAGTGAAACGCAGGTGATGTTTCCGGCGTATGATTCCGTCAGTGCGAGCAGTCTTTCCCAAGTCAGTTCTTCGCCCACATCGCCTCGCAGGTAAGCACTGTGGCAACCGATGCAACCATTGGGGCAACAGGAAAGGTTGATTGCCAGTGTAACCTCGTCAGGAAACTCCTGGAACACAATATCGTAGTTGACATACTTCAGCATAGGGAATGGATAAGCTATCACGGAAGGGAAATCCCTTCCGTGGAGTGCATAAAGTTACGCGTGAATCTTTTGATAATAGCGGCGTGCAGCTTCCTTCTGTCTGTCGAGTGAGAAGTTAGAGACACGCTTCAGATAGCCGATGATGCGCGTCAAATAATCCAAGTCAGTCGAATGACATACGGGGCATTCACCCAAATGGTGCTTGTCAATGTGTCCGCAGTGTTTGCAAAGCGTGTTGGGAATGTTGAACGTGAAGTAGTTGCAACCCTCCTGAGCTGCTACGCGGAGTAACTGACGGTATTGGGGAGCCGACAAGTGTTCGTCGAGGTTCATGTGCAAGGCCGAGCCACCCGTGAGGTGTTCGATGAAACGACGGCCGTGCAGACGGAATTTCTCAATGATGTCCGTTTGTTCGTCCTCTACCACATAGAAATAAGAGTTGTAGCAGTCGCGCGGCACGAAATAGCCGTCCTCGCGGTCCCAACGGGCATGTTTAACACCCACATTCTCCGCAGGAATCATTTCGCAGTTAAATAGAATCTCCTTCGAGCGGTACTGACGGTTCAGCTTTTCGATGAGTCCCAAGATGTCGCTGACGAAGTGTTCGTATTCCGGATTGTCCGAGATGGTAATACCCAGACTTTCGGCTGCTTCCACCATACCGTTGACACCAATCGTCAGGTACTGGCGCTTGAGGTTGATGTAGCCCGCGTCAAAGAGCGGAAGCATACCCTTGTCGAGCATGTTGCGCAAGTTTTCGTTGTAAGCCAACTGCACCTTGTGCATCAAGTCAACAATTTCCGTGAGGAATTCCACATAAGAACGGCCTTCTCGGGTAGCTTGCTGTACACAACGGTTCAAATTGACCGTCAGCACTGATTTCGAACCCGTAGACACACCTCCGGCACCCAGTGTATAGCTGAATCCGTTGTCTTGGATTTCGTTGCGAAGGCGGCAGCACGATGCCAAAGAGTCGGCATTGTCACTCATATATGTAAAGAAGCTGTGGCCTTCGGCATACATCTCAGCCGTGAAGTCTGCATATTCCTTGTCCATCACGTCGCCCTCCTTCGAAAGCAATGCCATCGTCTCAACCGGGAAGGTCAGCACAGCCTTTGTGCGTTCGTGGTTAAACCATTTCATGAAACGCTTCTGCAACCACGAGAGGGCAGGCCAGTAAGGACGTGAACCGTCGGGGAAACGGAACTCACCAAAGATGCTTTCGAAGTAATATTGGTCGTAATACGAAATGTTCCAGAATACGGACTGGAAGTTCCTTGCTCCCGTGGGCTGATTGATAGAGTAAACGATCTGTTCGAAGCAGTCCGTAATAATCTTATCAATCGTACGTTGGCGGCTGGAAAGGTCGACAACGCGGTCAGCATGCATATAATAGTCTTGGCCATACTCCATTTCGATGAAGTGGCTCATGTACATCAAGAATTCAGGCGTAGCGCAGGCACCCGAGAGCATGGATGAAACGATAAACACCATGTTGACGAAGCCACCGCAGAAGGATTTGAGGTTCGACGGAGCCGTTGAGTTACCGCCAATGTCCTTTGTGCCGTTGAGCAACCACGGATACATCGTGATGGATGCGCAATAGTTTGCCAACGAAGTTTCGTCGTTCTTATAGATGTAGTGATGATTGAGCAGGTAGAGATAACGATCCGACAATTCCTTGCCATACATCTCCTTGATGCGGTCACAGAGCAAACGGCGGTTGAGGCGGATGAATCCCTGCTTCGGTAACTCACCGATAAGGGTCGCAATGTTCTTGTTTTCCACATTGGCGTTTGCGTCATACTTCGATCCCGTAGCCGGATTCGTCGAATTGCAGTAGTTAATGAGGAAACGCAGTTTGTCAGCCGTTTCACGATCCGTTTCGTGCTGCTTGCGGTAGAGCATAAAAGCCTTGGCCACCTGGAAGTGCTGTTCCGCCATGAGGGCCACTTCCACTTGGTTTTGGATGTCCTCTACATTCATGCCGTTACAGAAGCGCAGTCGTTGCATCAGTCGGTTCAGTCCTTCGGCATCGAGTGATTGTCCTTGTGACTGGAAGGCTTTGAGTAAAGCCGTTCTGATTTTTTCAATAGAGAAGGGTTCAACAGATCCGTCACGTTTGGTAATCTGAAAGTTGTCAGTGCACATGAGTAGAGGAAGGGTTAAGAGGGTTAGGGGAGGGGCTTCTTACATCCGAAACTTAGGGCCGCAACAAGGCCGTCGGAAGAGGCTCCCGAGCGTGTATTGATAAAAAAGTATAGTGTGGTTTTGGAAAACTTTTTTCGAAAGTGAGGAGGAAAAGTTTTCCATTTTGTCTCATTTAGGAAACAATGTTTTTCCCAAGGAGCATTTGCTCAGTGAGCGTCTCGAAAGTGTTTGCGCGGCAGCTTGCCTGAGTCATCCTTTCAGCGGATGTGAAAAGGTAAGTTTCTTCCTTTTTGTTGAATATCAATGGCTTCAAGATTTTATTGAAACATTGCTTAGGAAGGCGAACGGTTGATCTATTCCGTTCTTTAATGTGGTTGCTTAGAAGGGCAATCCCGCGAAATCGAGGGCAAAGATAAGCCAAGTATAGGAGAAGAAAAAGTTTCCCAAGATGATTTTTTCGGCAAACTTTTTCTTCTCGAAGCGTTCTATTCTCATCTTCAACCAACTACCGCAATTTACTTAAATCATTCGTTCGTTTGCGCTATTTTCTGTAAGTTTGCCGTCGACTTCGAAGGGGGCCTCTCTTCCTGTTCGCAAGTCCTCACGAAGGCTCCTAAACTTTTTGTTTTTATTCTCTCGGAAGGCCTTTTACTTCCCTTTTAAGCATCCTTTTTTCAGTGATATGAAGTCCATCACATCCTATATCTCAACCCTCTTGCGCGTCAGCCTACTTTGTTTGGTAGCAGGCGCGTTTGTTGCTTGTGACGACGATCCTCTCCCCATGCGACCCACGCTTCCGGCCAATGGCAGAAGCAATGTACACCGAGTAACCCATGTCGGTGAGCGAATCACCGCTTACGACTGGAGTTTCTCCTATCTCAACGGTCGGTTGGTTCAAGCCACGGGCGAATTGCGCGATCCTTCTGCCCAGATTGACCGCAGTTATCGTTACACGAGCAGTCTCAAGTATGGAGCTCACAGTGTCACGATCAAGAACTCCACAGGCGACCAAGTGCGGCTGACCCTCAATCCCAAGGGCTACATTCAGACCATGAACGTAGGGCGTGACATCTACAATTTCGTGTATGGTGCCGACGACCGCCTGATTGGCTGGTACAAAATCATCTTTGAGAACAACTTTGGTCAGGCCCAGCAATATAAAAGTTCAGCGACCATTGAGTACGAGAATGGCAATTTGAGCAAGATAGACTATGTTGACAACAACAGTCGTCCGGTCACGTTGAATTTTATAGCTGACGACCGTCATAACTTCAATGGCATTCTGCCTCCCGCTGTGACCAAGGAGATGGGTTGTCTTGGTTTCGAGCATTTATATTATGCCGGTTTGCTCGGTCGTCCTACCGAGAAGTTAGTGAAGCGTGTTACTTACAGTTCCGACGATCCCGCTCAGGCTTACTTCATCGACTTTGAGTACAACCTTGATGAAAATGGCAATGTACAACTCTGCAGTTACCATACGAAGAACGGCGGACTGGCATCCATTAACTACCTCTATCAATAAACGGTGTGCTATCAATTACAGTTTAGGAATTGATGAGTCTAAAGTTGATTTATCAAGCCAATGATTCTCCCCATAAACTCTTCAACTTTCAACTTATCAACTAATCATTGATAGAACCAGCCTAAACGCTACTCCCTTCCCATTCACTTTCTCTCTATGAAGCGCATTCTACTTTCCCTCGTGTTCGGCATGTTTGCCGTTTGCACAATACAGGCACAAAATGCCAAAGCTTATGGTTACCTCAGCTACGACAGCCTTCTCCACGCCATGCCCGAGTATGTTCAAGTACAGCATCAGATGCAACAGCTTCGTCAGAAGTATGAGGCAGAGGCCAACTATAATGAGCAGAAGTTCCGTCGACTTTATGCAGACTTCCTGCAAGGCCAGCAAGAGTTTCCTCAAAACATCCTGTTGAAGCGTCAGCGTGATTTGCAGGACGAAATGGAGAAGGGTTTAGCCTTTCGCCACGAGGCCGACTCCCTCTTGCGAGTGGCTGAGCGTCAGTTCTTGCGCCCCATTCGGGAAAAACTCCGGGTAGCTATCGAGGCTGTCGGCATTGAGCGCGGTTATCATTACATTCTCAACACAGACTCCAATGCCTATCCCTTCAAGCATCCCGCAGTGTCTGAGGACGCTACTCCTTACGTGCGTGCCAAGTTAGGATTGACCCATTAACGACTTCTCAACGGAAAGCAATCCTTTCCGTTTTTTCATCTCCTTATTCCGTTAGCCTATGTCCGCTACTCCTTCCCCCATTGGCGTGTTCGATTCTGGTTACGGAGGTCTCACCATCCTGCGACAGATGCGTCAGATGCTCCCCCAGTACGATTACCTCTACCTGGGCGACAATGCCCGTGCCCCTTACGGTTCCCATTCTTACGAGGTAATTTACCGCTACACCCTTCAGGCTGTTGAGGCCCTTTTCGAGCGAGGTTGCCAATTGGTTATTTTAGCCTGCAACACCGCTTCGGCCAAGGCCCTGCGTACCATCCAACAGCACGATTTGGAACGGCTTGGCCCTTCGCGCCGTGTGTTGGGTGTCATTCGTCCCACAGTCGAGGCCATTGGTCCGTTGACCCACTCGCGCCACGTCGGACTCTTAGCTACTGCGGGCACTGTCAACTCGGGCTCCTACACCATGGAGATTAAAAAACTCTGGCCCGACATCACTGTGACGGGACAAGCCTGTCCCATGTGGGTACCCTTGGTTGAAAACTACGAGTTCGACTCCCCCGGAGCCGATTACTTTGTGCAAAAGCGCATCGACGGCATTCTGCGGCTCGATCCGCTCATCGATACCCTCATCCTCGGTTGTACTCACTACCCCTTGTTGATGAATAAAATCGTGAAGTACACTCCCCCGGGCGTACGCATCGTGCCTCAGGGTGAATATGTAGCAGCCTCCTTGCGCGATTACCTTGTGCGCCATCCTGAGATGGAGCAACGGCTCAGCCGTCGGGGACAATGCCACTACCTCACGACCGAAAGCACCGAGAAGTTCAACCAGTCCGCCATGCTCTTTATGCACGAAGCCGTCGAAGTTGAGAGCGTCAGTTTAGGCTGATATACTTCGAAATATTTTTCCCTGTCTAACAGACCAACCTACCCTGAAAGGTTGACATCGAAACGCTTGTTTCCGTTTGTCAGCCCTTCAGGGTCGGTTGCTTGTTTATGTGGGTTTTCGAGTAGGTTCGTGAGTAGCCTGGAGTGTCCGTGTGGGCGGTTATCGTTCGAGTGTTTGCAGTCTTTCCCACAGCTCCTGTACTCCCTTCGAAGCCACCTCTTGGATGATTTCGATGCGGCGCGACGAAGGTACGTGTACCTCCTTCGGGTCAATGACGAAAACGGGAGTACCCGGCTTTGTGTAGCTCACTAAGCCGGCGGCAGGGTAGACATTGAGTGACGAACCGATGATGCAGAAGATGTCAGCCTGTGCGGTCACCTCTGCCGCCGGTACCAGATTGGGTACCGCTTCGCCAAACCAGACAATCCACGGGCGCAGCAATGACCCGTCCGCCGCCCGTTGTCCGTCCGCCACCGTGAGGTGGTCTGTGTCGAGCGTTTGGATGAATCGTGCATCGTCTGGGTGGGCCGATGAACAGACTTTCATCAGTTCCCCGTGCAAGTGAATCACCTTCGACGAGCCTGCCCGTTCGTGCAGGTCGTCCACATTTTGTGTAACGATTGTGATGTCATAGTCGCGTTCCATTTCAGCCAACAGCTCGTGCCCCCGGTTAGGCTTCGCCTTTACCAATTGTTGGCGCAAGCCGTTGTAGAAGTCCGTGACCAGTTTCGGGTTCTCCTCCCAGCCTTCGGGAGTAGCCACCTTTTCGACGGGATATTGCTCCCACAGTCCGCCCGCATCGCGAAAAGTGCTGAATCCACTCTCCGCACTCATGCCAGCTCCTGTCAATACGACCAGTTTCTTCATAGCCATAGTTTGATAGATGAGTATGCGCAAAGTTAGAAAAAAGCCTGTGTCAAAACCCTTTACATCAAAATAAATCGTACTTTTGCCCACCGATTTTCAATAGACTTAAGGCGGCTTCTATCCTTTGTCAGTCGAGAAGTTTAAGGTCTAAAAGTTTATACGGGTAGTCCCTGCTTTTTATAACTAAACTCTTTCGTTCCTGCACACTTTCACCTGTATGGGTAGAACAAGCCTTTATTCAATCATAATCACATCAAAATCTCAGTTATAATGGAAAAGCTCAGCTACGCTCTCGGTATGGTCATCGGCCACAATCTCAAAGGTATGGGAGTAGACAATCTCAACGGCGCAGAATTTGCTCAGGCCGTCAATGACATCCTTTCAGGTGCCACTCCTAAGATGGCAGATGCCGAGGCACAGAAGCTGGTGACAGAGTTCATGCAAAAGAAGGAAGCTGAGGCCGGTCGTGCCATTCGCGAAGAAGGTGAACGTTTCCTCGCAGAGAATGCACAAAAGGAAGGCGTAGTCGTACTTCCCAGTGGTCTCCAGTATACCGTTATCAAGGAAGGTAACAGCAACAAGCCCCTCGCTACCGACCGTGTGAAGTGCCATTACGAAGGCACGTTGACCAACGGCACCGTGTTCGACAGCTCTTATCGTCGCGGTGAACCGGCCGTATTCCCCCTCAACGGCGTGATTGCCGGCTGGACGGAAGGTGTTCAGCTTATGGGCGAAGGTGCTAAGTATCGTTTCTTCATTCCTTACCACCTCGCATACGGTGAGCGCGGTGCCGGCCAGGCCATTCCTCCTTACGCCGCTCTCGTGTTCGATGTAGAACTCCTCGAAATCGTTAAGTAAAACCACATTTTAGCATACAACATGAAGAATATTGTGATGGCAACCGTTGTTGCCACTTCTGCGTTGATGGCTTCTTGCCAACACTCCGCTCCCCAGGCCAGTTTGAAGACCGATGTTGATACTGTCAGCTATGCCCTCGGTTTGGCACAGACGGGTTCCAAGGAAGATTTTGAGCGTATGCTCTCCATGCAAGGCAGCGACTCTGCCTACATCCAGGAATTCTTCAAGGGCATCATGGACGGTGTGAAGTCCGCCGATGACAAGAAGAAGATGGCTTACAACATGGGTGTACAGACCGGTCTTCAGTTGAAGATGGGTATGCCTAACTTCGAAGGTCAGCTCTTCCAGGGCGATTCTACCAAGCACATCAGCGTGAAGAACTTCCTCGCTGGTTTCATGGCTTTGGCTAACGACAATGTCGTGCTCGAAAAGGACGGCAAGCCCATGACGCGCGAAGAAGCCTACGCCGAAGTGATGGCTTATATGTTCAAGAAGCAGCAGGCTGAGTCTGCCCAGTTTATGGCAGCAAAGGCAAAGGAAGCTGGCGTGAAGAAGCTCGCTAACGGCATTCTTTACAAGGAGTTGGTCAAGGGTACCAGTGCCGCTCCCTCAGGTGCTACCGACAGCGTTGTGGTAAAGTACGAAGGCCGCTTGGCTGACGGTACGGTATTCGACAGTTCTGAAGGCGTGAATGCAGAAGGCGTAACCATGAGCCTCAAGAACGTCATCAAGGGCTGGCAAGTAGCCGTTCCCCAGATGCCTGTTGGCTCTACTTGGGAAGTATACATCCCCGAAGATCAGGCTTATGGAAGCCAGCCCATGCGTGGCATTCCTCCCTACTCAGCCCTTACCTTCAAGATTACTCTTGTAAAGGTAGGTAAGTAAGCCCTTTATTCGAATTAGATAACAGAAACCGCGCGGCCACAACCGTGCGGTTTCTTATACAGACCTCATTCTTATTATGCAGATCAAATCTTTCCTCCTCATTGCCCTTGCCGCTGCTTGCAGCGTATCGGCTTCGGCACAAAAGAACAAGAAAAAGTCCAAGAAACAAGCTAAGAAGGCCCTCGTACAGGCTACTCCCAAACAAGAGGCAGTCGACGGTAAGACTTTTAGCTATGCCCTCGGTATCGCTCAAGGTCCTTCACTCAAGCAGTACCTTCAATATCAACTGAAGGTCGACAGTGCCTATATCGATTATTTCGTAAAGGGTATGACCGACAACCTCACCGAAGCTCAGCGTATGCAGCAAAAGGCTTATGCTGCCGGTTTGCAGATTGCGGAAATGAACACGAAGAACCTTCCTGAAATCAGCAAGGCTGCTTGTGGTAAGGCAGATTCCGTTTACGTAGATCAGAAGGAGTTCGAACGTGCGCTTGCTCAGGTATTGCTGGGTCAAACGACTGCGATGAATGCTGACAGCGCCGCTAAGGTAGTTGAAAAGCAGTTCCAGTATCAGCAGGATGTCTACAAGCAAGCCAATCTTGCTTGGTTGGAAGCCAATAAGAAGCTCAAGGGTGTCAAGACGTTGCCCAGCGGACTCCAGTATCGCGTGCTGACCGCAGGCAAAGGCCCCGTAGCAACCGATTCTACCGAAGTAGAGGTACACTATGAGGGTAAGTTGATCGACGGCACCGTGTTCGACTCCTCTTATAAGCGCAATCAGCCCGCCACCTTCCGTCCCGACCAGGTAATCAAGGGATGGCGTGAGGCATTGACCCTCTTGCCCGAAGGCACGGTGGTAGACCTTTACATCCCCTCTGAACTCGGATATGGTGAGCGCGGTTCGGGTCAGCACATTCCGGGCAATTCTACACTTATCTTTAGGGTAGAAATCCTCAAGGTAAAGAACGACGCAGCCAAGAAGTAAGCGCAGCATCGTTGTTTCTGATAACAAGAAAAGAGGCAAACTCCATAAATCGGGAGTTTGCCTCTTTTTTGATAGTAGTATGCAGAACATGGCGTTTGCAAAGCCTCGAATGGATGAAAACTATCGGCCATCCGCCTCAGGTTTGAGGCGATGTCACCTCTTCGGGACTCATCGCACCCCTTGTCCCATCGTTTAGCGTCCCTGTAAAGGCCACTGTAAGGCCTGTCTTAGCCTTCAACGACCTCTTCGCCCTTGAGGGTAGCACTCGAAGCCTCCGTGATGCGTACGCGCACATATTCACCCGGTCGGTGAACACCTCGGTCGAATACCACCACTTTGTTTTGCTCCGTACGGCCGAAGAGTTGCTCCTTCGAACGCTTGCTGACCCCTTCGACCAGCACTTCATACACCTGTCCGATGCAGCGTTGATTGCTTTCCGCGCTCAGTTCGTTTTGCAGGGCAATGAGTTCTTCGAGTCGTCTGATCTTCGTTTCTTCGTCCACATCGTCCGGGAGATGCTTCGAAGCATACGTGCCAGGACGTTCACTGTATTTGAAGAGGAAGGAAGAGTCGTAGCCACATTCACGCATGAGCGAGAGCGACTGTTGGTGATCCTCCTCAGTCTCTGATGAGTAGCCCGCAAAGATGTCTGTGGTCAGACCACAATCCGGGATAATGCGTCGGATAGCTGCCACGCGGTCCAGGTACCATTCACGCGTATATTTGCGATTCATCAGCTTCAGAATGCGATTAGAGCCACTCTGAACAGGCAGGTGAATGTGGCGGCACACATTGGGTTCTTCTGCAATGACGCGCAGTGTGTCGTCGCTCATATCCTTCGGGTGAGAAGTGGAGAAGCGGATACGCATCGTGGGAACCGCGCGCGCAACGGTGCGCAACAGTTCGGGGAAGGTAATCGTCTTCGCTTCGCCCTCAGCGTCACCGTCAGCTCCTTCGGGAATCCAGGCATACGAGTTCACGTTCTGTCCCAACAGCGTCACCTCCTTATAGCCACGGGCTTCGAGGTCGCGCACTTCGCGCAGGATGCTCTCCACGTCGCGCGAACGTTCGCGTCCGCGCGTGTAAGGCACAATGCAGTAGTGGCAGAAGTTGTTACAGCCACGCATGATGCTCACAAAGCCCGAGATGCGGCTGCCACAGAAGCGTTCCGGCACGATGTCGCGGTAAGTTTCCGTGGTACTCAGCTCAATGTTCATCGCTTTGTGACCCGCTTCCGCCTGAGCAATGAGGTCGGGGAGTGCCAGGTACGCATCGGGTCCGGCTACGAGGTCAGCTCCGTGTTCGTTGAGCAATCCCTCTTTGACGCGTTCCGCCATGCAGCCCAACACGCCGATTATAAGCTTTCTTCCCTTGCGACGCTGAGCAGTTAGCGCCTCCAGGCGGTGAATAATCTTCTGTTCCGCATTATCGCGTATCGAACAGGTATTGAGGAAGACCGCATCTGCTTCGTCCAAGCTCTCGCAAGGTTCGTAGCCAGCCATCTTCATCACCGAGGCAACCACCTCGCTGTCTGCCACATTCATTTGGCAGCCGTATGTTTCAATGTACAAGTGCTTCATATTGCTTGCAAAGGTAGTGAAATTGAAACACACGCACGTCCTTCTGGTGCGACAGCTATTCGGGGGTTGTGCAGAATCTTTCTTCCTTCCCAGTCGTGTGGGTTACGGGCAGGAACCTCGTCAGCCGACTTTCGCACAGCCTTCCCCGCGCGTGAAAAGCCCTTCTTACTTGCTCAACCAAATTTCAAAGTATGTTGTGTAGCATGTTTTATCAAGGTAACGTGGCATTTTGCGAGGTATTCTGATAAAAAATAGGGGTTTGCAAGAAAAAAACGCGTGGAGACTTGTCCTTTTCAAGGAAACCCCTACCTTTGCATCGTGTTTTTCATAGTATTAGATTTAAGGTTAACAAGGTTGGGATACAGTGGTATCCCTTTTTTTATGTCTATACCCTATCTGTCCGCTTAGAAAGCCTCGTTGGAAGGTGCGGCAGAGGAGTTCATATAAAATTTCGCCCCCTTTTGTTCTTTGGTAGGAACGAAAGGGGGCGAAATGCATAGTATGTCCTGCGTGACAGGCATTTTTATGCGCGCGAGCGTTTGTCCGTCACGTAGAGTAGGGATTCGAATCGAAGTTTGGGTGTGACCTTACGCACAGACTTTACTTCTCGGGGAAAGGGAACTTCTCCAGTTTCAGTTGTCCGCAAGCTTCGAGTACGCCCACATAGGTGGCAAAGTGCGGAGCCTGCATGTGCTTTTCGAGCGAAGCCTCGTCTTGCCACGTTTCGCAGATCAACAACACGTCGGGACGGGTTGCACTTTCAAAAACATCGTAAGCTACACAGCCTTCGTCTTGAAGTGAAGCGGCAGTCAATGCCAGGGCTGCCTGAAGAGCCTCGTCATAGCGGCCTTCGTTGGCTTGGAAAAAACAATTGAGTCTGAGCATAGTGTGATAGAGTTTAGAGAGGTTTTTAGAACAAGTAAGCCAACTGTACCTGGAAGGTGTTCGTGCGGTAGCGCAACTGCCAGTCGCGAGAATCGCCCGCGTTGCCACCCAAGTTTTCGAAGATGGCCTTACCCGTCTTGCCAATACCAAAGTTGTAACCCACGCCGAGCTCCAGGTGGCCGAGCAAACGTACACCGGCACCCACGTTCCACGTCATGTTCATGTTGCTGCGGTCAAAGTTTGAGCCGTTGCCGAGGTTACTCCAGCGCATGTTTTGCAAGGCGAAACCAAACTGCGGGCCTGTGGCGAGGTAAATGCCAGCCGTCTTGCCCAGTCCGATGTTATAACGGAGGTTGATGGGAATTTCAAACGTGCGGTACTTCTCGCTCTCGCCATTGATATCGAGATCGCGTTCAGAGTATTGCAAAGCAGCGTCTACGCCTACGCCAATGAGCGTGTTGAAGGCAATTTTCGGACCTACATACCAGCCCGCCTTGTTGTCAGACTTGAATGTGTGTTCCGACATGTGGCGTGCGTCACCGCTCAAGTGGAGTTTCGTGAGGTTAAAACCGGCTACAATACCCCAGTCAAAGGATTGAGCTTGAACTTTGGTGGCGCAGGTAAGTGCCACGAGGAGTGCGATGCACAGTGAAGTAATTTTCTTCATTGTAAAATAGATTGATAGAGTGATTAAAAGGCTTGGCTATGAGATTGGGCAAGCGGACAGGTTTTGCGGTTGCAGTGAGCCCCTATTTATCGGCTGGCTCTTTTGCGATGCGCACCACTGCCTCTTGCTTTCGGTCATAGACTGAGCCGAACTATTATAGTTTTGTTTTACTCGGATGGTTATTAAAGTGGAACCACGAAACACACGGAACTTACGGAATCTTATTACTTCCGTTCCTTCCGTCTTTTCCGTTTCTTCCGTGGTTTATAAAGTTGAACCACGGAACACACAGAACTCACGGAATCTTATTGTTTCCTTGCTTCCTGTTCTTTTCGTGTCTTCCGTTCGACCGCTTCTTCCTTGAAAGCCAAGAAAGAAGCGAGGAAGGCAAGGCTTTTGGGAAAGCTCCGTGGGAATATTGCCCCACAGGGAAACATGGAATAAACGGGAAATAGGGACGTTTCTTGCTTCCGTATCTCCCGTTTATGATACATGTGCTCCTTTTAGAATGGGAAGAACAATGGAATCGTCAGGATAGCCACGATGCCCATGATGATTTGCAAAGGCACACCCACCTTGACATAATCCATAAAGTTATAATGACCCGCATTCATCACCATTGCATTGGGAGGCGTACAAATCGGAGTGGCAAAACAAGCACTGGCCGCTACCGCCGCCGCCATCATGAAGGGAGTCGGCGACACACCGAGCTGTTCCGCTGCTGCCCAGGCAATGGGTGCTACGAGAATGGCCGTTGCCGAATTGCTGATGAAGGTCGAGAGCACCGAAGTGACCAGGTAAACACCCGCCATGGCGGCAATCGGACCGTAAACATGAAGGTTCTCGACCAGCGTATGGGCAATCCAAGCCGAGATGCCCGTCTTCGAAAGCGCGGTAGACATCGGCATCATCGCCGCAATCAGCACGATACTCTCCCAACCAATCATTTTGTAGGCCGCATCGACGCTGCGCACACAGCGCGTCAGCACCATGAGCAGGCCCGCAATGATGACTGTAGCCACGGGCTTGATGCCAATTTGGTCGGCAAAGACCATGCAGAGCACCATCGCCACCATAATAAACGCTGCCAAGGGTGCCTTGTGGTCGAGTGCCACACTCTCGGCATCTTTGGTCGGCGAACCGATGACAATCCATTCGCGGTTCTTCTTGGCCATGCTTTCAATGCCCTTCCACTCACCGTGCACGAGGAACATGTCACCGTTCTTAATCTCCGTGTCCAGGAAGTGATGGAACATATATTTTCCTTGTCGCTTGACGGCAAGCACATTGACTCCGAAGCGTTCTTTGAAATTCGCATTGCGCAGCGTTCGGTTAATCATCGCCGAGTCGGGAGAAATCAAAACCTCAGCCAAACCAATCTCATAGAAGTCGAGTTTGCCCTTACCGTCGCGTTCTTCGTCCTCAAAGACCGCGAGACTGTAAGCCTCTGCAAAGGCATTGACCTTGTCGCGTTCGCCCAGGATGTAGAGCGTATCGCCCGTTTGGAAGAGCGTTTCAATATTCACCGTCTCCTGAATGTTCGGGCTAAAGAGCGACCGATTGGCGCGGCGAATTTCCAAAATCGTCACCCCGTAAGTTCGGCGAATGTCCAATTCGCCGACCGTGCGCCCTTCAAGGGCACTGGTTCCCTCCTTGGCCTGGAGTCGGAACACCAAGTCATGGATGTGATACTCGTGGAGCAGGGATGCCAGCGAATCTTCCTCGCCCGGTTCCACATTGTCCTTCGTCTTTTTCGAAAGGAAGAAGCGGCAAAGCGGGTAGAGCAGAAGCAAACCGACCCCCAGACAGATGAGACCGATGGGCAGGAAGTCGAAAAACGCGAAGCCAGACTTGTTGTTGTCGCGCAAATAGCCGTCCACAATCAAGTTGGGCGGTGTACCGATGAGCGTCAGGATGCCACCCATCGAACTGGCAAAGGCCAGAGGCATCATCAGTTTGCTCGGGCTGGTTCCGGCACTCTTGGCCATGGCAAGAATGATGGGGAGCAAGAGGGCTACGGTGCCCGTGTTGCTTACGAAGGCTGCGACAACCGAAGTAACGAGCATCACGAGGAAGAAGAGCTTCACTTCGCTCGTACCAGCCAATTTTAGCAAGCGACCCGAAATGATTTTGGCCAATCCCGTTTGGAAAACGGCGCCACCCACAATGAAGAGACCAATCATCATGACGACAGCCGAGTTAGAGAAGCCCGCCAGGGCCTCCGAGGGAGTGAGCACATTCGTAACCAGCAATAAAGCCAGTGAACTGAGTGCGACAATGTCCGAACGCACCTTGTCGGCAATGAAGGCAACGATGGTAAGGGCAAAGACGGTGACAACGATGGCTACCTGCCCTGTGGGCGAAGCCAAAAACTCCGCCAGTTGATTGATTATTTCCATGGTTTCATTGATTGTAAAGTTAGCGTGGCGAAAGTAGACATTCCTTTCTGAATAGCAAAACTTTAATTAAAGATTTGGAAGGGTGTTTCATGGCAGGTTTTGTGTTCTGTTTGGTGCCAAATCGTTCGGTCGGAAGGTGGAGAAGAGGGGGCATGGGGCGGGAAGGGGTGAGGCGAATCGCGGGAAGGCTTTAGCGAAGGTAGCAGCAAGCAAGTGTGGGCGTAGGGTTGCGGGAGTTGCAATTGGGAAAACTGCTTCGAAAAGGGGTGGAAAAGCTTATTCCCTGCGGAAATGAAGGTGGTTTGGCTATTCAAAGACTTTATTTCCCTGGGATAAATCCTATCTTTGCAGATTTTTCTTCCAAACGAACGGTTTGTTTGTTTTGTTTCACTTCTGACAAAAGTGAACCTATTTTTATGGCGTGTTTATTGCTTGATAGAGAACTATTATAGCAAGTATATGTAAAAAAGATGTCAATTATATTTTGCTGTTTCAGATTTTCTTTTTTCCTTTGCACCGTTCAGTGGAACAAGTCAACACTTTTACCTTCAACCATCTAGCGGCTGAATAAACTATTTTGAGCGGATGCATCCGCATCGTTGACTGATTGGCTTCCGTCCGATTTCTTCTCTGAGAGTTTGTTTCAGAACATGCCCACACCGAAAATAGGCGCGAAGCATACATATTTCCATCACACATTGTAGCTCTCCGAAGCCGTCCGGTTCTGCCGGCACCGTCTTCTTTACCGTCGGGTAATGACTGAGGGGCGCAACTGTACCTTATCAGAGCAGTTCAAGTCTTTGCTTGTTTGCAAACTGCTTTCCAGTTTCGTCTTGACGTGTACCCGTGAGTGGCAGAAGAAATACGATTTTGGGGTTTAACCTGACCTCGTCCGATGATTCTTTTGCGCAAACGGTAGGAAGGGTGGACTTCGCCCCAAATGGGTTTCTGCGCATTGTCAGAAATGCTTTTAGCTCCCTAAATGGGTTTCTGCGCATTGTCAGAAATGCTTTTAGCTCTCTAAATGGGTTTCTGCGTGTTGTCAGAAATGCTTTTAGCTCCCCAAATGGGTTTCTGCGTGTTGTCAGAAATGCTTTTAGCTTCCTAAATGGGTTTCTGCGTGTTGTCAGAAATGCTTTTAGCTCCCTAAATGGGTTTCTGCGTGTTGTCAGCAAGTTTTTTGAGGTAGAGGATAGGCTATCTGATGCGTCGAGTAGGGCATTTCAGTTCCGAGAAAGAAGTTTAATCGGTAGAGAATGACTCTTTATCGTCGGCAGAGAGATAGTGAGTTCGCGCGGAGAGTTACAGCGAGTTGTTGCCAGGTATTGTCGGTTAGTGATTAGTTCTCTGTCGGCATCTTGCCCCGTATAGTGTGAAGCGAAAGATGTAGTCAACACGCCCATTGAGGAATCTACCATGAAGAAAGACGTTCCCTCCTCACGGGTTCAGAGTATATAGGAAGTTCGTAGAAGATTGATAGGTAATCGGTACCGACTTGCAGAACTGCACGCCTGTTTACAGCGGTGCGCCGTCGGCGGGTAACCTCATTCCGTCAGTAAACAGGGAAACCAAATGAGGATAAATAATAAGACTATGGAAATTAGCAAAATTCAATTAGTGAGATTGCCCAATCAGATGCATGCATCGATGATGACTGAATGTTATGACTATGTCATGGCAATGGAAGTAGAGAACGAAAAGTTCAAAACGACGAGAGAAGCTTTTGCAGCAGCCTTTAAGGTGGAAGACAAGTGGTACAAGCGTGGGTTGAAGGACCCAAACTTGGCAGAACGAAACCGTTTGAGTACCGATCGGTACAAAGTGTATCGTGCTTTGCTTTCCGTACTTCAAGGTGTTGAGATGGGCGGCTGTACGGCAGCTGCTGAGGCTAGCAAATTGCTTGCTTTCTTTAGTGTTTACAAAGTGGAAACCATAGATAATGTCATGGGGGTAACCACGGACATCCGCAACCTGATTCAAGACCTCGCCGAGGAGTCTTGTCAAACCGCTTTGACGGCTTGCAATGCGATGGAACTATACAACAAGTTGAAGCAGGTCAATGAGCAGGTAGCGAAGCAGTGTGAACTGAGCCGTGATTTCTCTGTGTCTTATGTGAAGGAGGCTTTGCAACATGCGCGTGAGGCTGTCGATGTGGCCTATCAAGATTTGGCTCTGGTCACTCAGTCCTTGGCAGTCGTCATGGGTGAGCCTTACGAAGCGGCTTCTGCCAAGTTAAACGCCATTGTCGTCTATTATAAAGATGTCATGCGTCGGCGTGAAGTGGCGCGCAAGGCTGCCAAGAAGAAAGAAGAGGAGCAGGCTGGCGGCGACAAGAAGCCGGGTACGGATGGAAAGCCGTCGCAAGGTCAGACCGGTGGCAATGCTTCGCAGGGAACGGGGTCGCAGGGTAGCGGAACCGATCAGGAGCCTGGCAAGAATCCGTCAACGGGAGAGGGTACGGGTGAAGGGTCGGCAGACCAGCCGAAACCCAATCCGGACAAGGGAGAAGAAGGTTCATCGGGTATCATCACGCCTGTGATGCCAGCCAATGAGCAGAAGGCAAATAAATAAGACCTTACGAACTGTGGGGTGCACACTCAGCGAGTGTGCACCTTTTTTATTCAACAAAGTTGTGTGTACCTTTGCACTGTTATCCGATTTTTCTAACAGTTATTCATCCGATGCGAAACAGTTCTCGAAAATCATCCAATCCCTTTGCCTATAAGGCGGACAAACGTAACCGTACCAAAAAGGCGACGGGTAAGCGCGTGGGTAAGTCGCGCCCTGAAAAGGCTAATAATCAACTCAATCGCCGCGTGAAGTAGGGAAGGCGGGTAAGGGGAATTTACTTTTACTGAGAGTGGCTTGGCTTATTGGGGGCGCTTTTGTTGTACGGTCGCGGCATGCCGCGCTTCCTAGCAGCAGCATAATTCCCGGAGTTGCCAGTTCCTTAGCTTATTGGGTTGCTTTTGTTGTACGGTCGCGGCATGCCGCGACCCATAGCAGCAGTAATATTTCGATGTTGAAAATTACTTGAATTATTGAGTCGCGGCATGCCGCGACCGTACTTCCTCTTCGCTTCCCTAGCTTCCGTGCTTCATTCGCAGCAAGCATTCTTTGAACTATTGGGTTGCTTTTGTTGTACGGTCGCGGCATGCCGCGCCTCCTAGCAGCAGTAATATTTTCGATGTTGAAGTTACTTGAACTATTGGGTCGCGGCATGCCGCGACCGTACTTCCCCTTCGCCTCCTAGCAGCAGTAACTTCTTTCGGCAGAGAATAATGACGGGTAGCTGTTCATCTCCTATGTACAAAAAGAAACTCCGCCGTTCCTTCCTTTCGGAAAGAACAGCGGAGTGTTTTCTTTGAGGCAAGTGCCTGTCAGAAGTGCGTCGGGATTACTTACGCAAGCCGAGAGCCTTCACGATGGCACGGTAACGCTCGATGTCGTTGCGCTTGAGGTAGTTGAGGAGCGCGCGGCGCTTACCTACCAATTTAACGAGTGAGCGTTCAGTGTTATGATCTTTACGGTTTGCCTTCATGTGCTCCGTCAAGTGGGCAATACGGTAAGAAAACAAGGCTACCTGGCTCTCTGCAGAACCCGTATCCGAATTAGACTGTCCGTACTTGCCAAAGATCTCTTGCTTCTTAGCTGAATCTAAGTACATGGATGAAATGAATTATAAGAGAATGATTAAATGTGCTTTCCGTAAGGATAGCGGCTGCAAAAGTACAAACATTATTTTGTCCGACCAAACTGATAATCAATCTTTTGCGCATTTTTCTTTTCGTCCGAGGTACGTTACGCTCAGGGGCAGTGGAGGCGGGTTGCATAGCGGATGTGTCGCAACAAAGCCTTGTCCGGCGGTATCTCCCCTTCCCGATGCCAACGGCAAAACTTCCCTTCCGTTCGTCAGGCGGGACGAAAATGCTAGTAAAGTTCCTCTTTATTCGCCTTTTCTTCCCCATGCTCCCCTTGCGTGCGGTGGAATGTGTATATTTGGCGCTGTCAAAAAACTAATCCTGCGCGAGTAAATCCTTATTCGCCTGCTAATACGAAATTACTATGAGCAAGAATATCACGATTCGTTGCAAGAATACCGGTCGTAGCCACCGCGTGCCCATCGGTTTCACCCTCGAAGAAGTTTATGAGATGTTAGACCTTCAGATGCCTCACGGAGCCACCAGTGCGAAGGTCAATAATAAGGTAGAAGGACTGCACTTCATGTTCTTCAATGATAAAGATGTGGAGTTTCTCGACATCACCAACCCTTCGGGGCTGCGCACCTATACGCGTTCCCTCTTCTTTGTACTCTACAAGGCCGTGCGCGATGTGTACGGAGCTTTTGCCCGCTTGCGCATCGACACTCCCGTGTCTAACGGTTATTATTGCCAGCTGGAACTCGGCAACGGGGAGTCTGTGAATGCCGAAACCGTGGCGCGGTTGAAGAATCGTATGGAAGAAATCGTGAAGGAAGACCTTCCCTTTCACCGCATTACCTGTCCCACGGAGGAAGCCATTCGTCGTTTCCGCCAAGACGGACTCGAAAGCAAGGCACGCTTGCTCGAAGGGCTCGGTTCGCTCTATACCACTTATTATACACTGGGCGACACGGCCGATTACTTCTACGGTTCGTTGCTCATCCAGACTTCCCAACTCTATCTCTTCGACCTCATCAGTTACGGCGACGGCCTCCTCTTGCGCATTCCCGATCCCCACAATCCCGACCAGTTGCGCCCCATGGTTGACCAGCCCAAAATGTTTGAAGTCTTTCGCGAACAGCACCGCTGGAACGAAATATTGGGCGTGACGACCATCGGTGACTTCAACGAAGTGTGTGCCAAGGGACATACCAACGAGCTGATCAACGTGAGCGAGGCGTTGCAGGAGAAAAAGATATCACGTTTGGCCGACCGCATCGCTGCCCACCCCGATTACAAGGTAATTCTCATTGCCGGACCGTCCTCCAGCGGCAAAACCACCTTCTCGAAGCGACTCAGTGTACAACTCATGGCGTGCGGACTGCGTCCGGTGCCCATTTCGACCGACGATTACTTTGTCAACCGGCCCGACACCCCGCGCGACGAAAACGGCGAATACGATTTCGAACACATTGATGCGATGAACATTCCCTTGATGACGGAGCAAATCAACGCCCTGATTCGCGGAGAAGAAGTCGAAACGCCCCGCTTTAACTTCGAAACGGGACACAGCGAGAAGAGTGGCAAGCGGCTCAAGCTCGGAGCGCACGACATCCTGGTGCTTGAAGGCATTCATGCCCTTAATCCACGGCTGACCGAAGGGGTACCCGACTGCCACAAGTTTAAGATTTACGCTTCGGCACTCACTACCATCCTACTCGACGATCACAACTACATTCCGACCACCGACAACCGCCTGTTGCGCCGCATTGTGCGTGATTACAAGTACCGTGCACGTTCGGCTCAGGAGACCATCCGTCAGTGGCCCTCTGTCAGACGCGGAGAGGAGCGGTGGATTTTCCCCTTCCAGGAAGAAGCCGACGAAATGGTCAATACCGCTTTGCTCTTTGAGCTTGCCGCCCTGCGTGACCAGGCTCTCCCGTTGCTCGAACAGGTTCCCGAGAACGCTCCCGAGTATTCCGAAGCCTATCGCCTGCGTAAGTTCCTCACGTACTTGCACCCCATCTCTACGCGCGGACTTCCTCCCACCTCGTTGCTCCGCGAATTTTTGGGTGGCAGTACCTTTAAGTACTAGAGGGAAGGCGCGAACGCGCTGCATGCAACTTCATACCAAGACAGGTGATTACGAGAATTTGTGTGGTGAAGGCACAAAGCATTGTGGCTGATAACTTTAGTGCAGATTCTTAATAAATAACGAGGTGAACTATCGCTAAACTAAAAATGTAGCGGTAGTTCACCTCGCACCCTTCTTTTTGCCGAACAACTCAGAATGGCTTCCGAGTCTAACGACTTCCACAACATCCGATGTGGCATCTATCCAAATTAGAAGAAAGTCGTTACCAACATGACATTCCATGCAGTCCTTGTAATTACCAATTAATTCATGCGGCTTGTACTCCTTTGGAATGCTTTCTCCTTTTTTCAACCGATTCAGAACATCGAATAAAGCTTTCATCAGCTGAATGTTGTTACGATATTTCTTCAGATCCTTCTTGGCTTTCGTGCTGTAATGGATTGTCTTCATTCTATTTCGTCTAACGATTTCATGAATGACTCAAAACTATCCATATTCAGTGTTCCGGCACTCGCACCCGAACGCGCTTCCTCAATGGCTGCTTTTGTTTCCTCATTCGGCTCCATATTGTACACAACATCTCTTAGAATGCACTCTACGAAGTTATTAAGGCTCCTATGCTCACGCTTGGCAGCTTTCTTCAAAGCATCCAGCAGGTCACTGTCTAGTCTGAATGCGGTCTGTCTCTTAATTGCTACATCCATCATATCGATAAATTGATTTCTGCCGCAAAGATAACGAATGTGTAACACATGATTGTGCTTTTGTTCGTTTTGAGTGGATATCAGAGCTTTTCTTCCCTCGTTTATGATCATTGATTCGGTCTTGAAGCGGCGGAAGGGAATGGGGATGTAGACTGTTATTGATAGGGCGACCGTCCTATCCTGTGTTATGTCGCACCTACGATGCTTAGCGATGTCCAATCCCATACGACATTCCTCCCTTCGGGCTTTGGTTGTACTCCTCGTCTTTCCTCCGTTTTTCATTTCGCAGTCTCCCCTACGGGGATTGCTTTCCTCTCTGAATATTTATTCGTACTTTTGCCGCGCAAAATCGTCATTTTTTCGGGTAGAAACCATCGGAGACGAAGTAACAAGAAAGCTGGGCTTCGGCCAATGTTTACTCCGTGAGTAGCGCGACCCTTTGCGAAAATCCCCAAGGGTGGGGACTTCCAGGGTCATTTTCCCCGTTCGCTTTTTGCTTCTTCTTTGTTTATTTTCCATCCAGCAAATTTCCCCTTATCAAATGAAAGAGTTTTTCAGCGTGATGCGTCAGTACGTAAAGCCCTATCGGTTCTACCTGGTCGGATCGTTGTTCTTCAACCTGCTTTCGGCTGTGCTCAATGTGTTCTCCTTCATCTCCGTCATCCCGATGCTCCAGATGCTTTTCGGCATCGATCAGAACCGTTACGAGTTCATTCCCTGGTCGGCTGTGGGCATGAGTTTGAAGGACATCGCGGTGAACAACATGTACTGGTATACCACCGAGCTGATGGATCAGCACGGAGCCGCCACCGCCCTGTTGCTGATAGGTTTGTTCCTGATTGTCACTACGTTCTTGAAGACGGCATGCTATTTTGCCTCGGTTGGCATCATGGTTCCCCTTCGTACGGGCATTGTACGTGACATTCGCCGCCGTGTGTACCACAAGATTGTTTCGCTTCCTCTTTCCTTCTTCTCCGATGAGCGTAAAGGGGACATCATCGCCCGTATGAGTGGTGACGTCAATGAGATTGAGACCTCCATTACCGGCTCGCTTGAGATGTTGATCAAGAATCCCATTCTCTTGATTTGCTATTTTGGTGTCTTGATTTACGTCTCCTGGCAGTTGACCGTCTTCACCATTGTCGTATTGCCCTTGATGGGGTGGATGATGGGACGCATCGGCCGCAAACTCAAGCATAAGAGTCTCGATGCGCAGACGAAATGGAGCGACACCATGTCTCAGCTCGAAGAAACCCTCGGGGGTATGCGCATTATCAAGGCTTTTACGGCTGAACGCAAGATGACCGACCGCTTTGACCGCGCTACGGACGAATATCGGAGTGCTTCGGCCCGTGTGGCCACCCGCCAGGCTTCTGCCCACCCCGTGAGTGAGTTCCTGGGCACGGTGTTGATTGTGTTGGTGCTGTGGTATGGCGGTACGCTCATCTTCTCAGCCCATTCACCGATTGATGCACCGACCTTTATCTTCTATATGGTCATCCTGTACAGCATCATTCAGCCGCTCAAGGACCTCTCGAAGGCTTCGTATAACATCCCGAAGGGTATGGCCTCTATGGAACGTGTCAACAAGATACTCCTTGCACCCAATACCATCACCGAGGTGGACCATCCAGAGCAGATTGCGGGACTGAACGACCGTATTGAGTTCAAGCACGTTTCGTTCTCGTATAACGGCACGACCCAGGTGTTGCGCGATGTCAATCTTACCGTGCGTCGCGGACAGACCATTGCCCTGGTGGGACAGAGCGGTTCGGGTAAGTCGACCCTCGTAGACCTGTTGCCCCGTTACCACGACGTGACGGCAGGCGAAATCACCATTGACGGGGTCAATGTGAAGAGTTTGGCACTCTCGGAACTGCGTTCGCTTATCGGTAACGTAAATCAGGAAGCCATTCTGTTCAACGATTCCTTCTATAACAACATCACCTTCGGTGTAGAAAGTGCCACGATGGAAGAGGTTATCGAGGCCGCCAAGATTGCCAACGCCCATGACTTTATCATGGAGAGCGAAAACGGCTACGACACGAAGGTGGGAGACCGCGGTTGCCGCCTGTCCGGAGGTCAGCGTCAGCGTATCTCCATTGCCCGCGCCATTTTGAAGAATCCCGCAATCCTCATCTTGGACGAAGCTACTTCAGCTCTCGATACCGAGAGCGAACGCCTGGTTCAAGAAGCGTTGGAACACTTGATGAAAACCCGTACGACCATTGCCATTGCTCACCGGCTTTCGACCATTCGCAATGCCGACGAAATCTGTGTGCTCTATGAGGGCAGCATCGTCGAACGCGGTACACACGACGAGCTTCTGCAGAAGGGCGGTTACTATAAACGACTCAACGATATGCAGCAACTGTAACGCAGTGCCCCTTGGGTGACTGTGTGCTCCGTTCCGCCAACTTCCCCACTTGTGCTGAAGTCGTCGGAACGGAGTTCTTTTGAAGGGGAAAGAAGGTCGGAATGCCGCAACGGGCGGCAGCTGGCTCGCAAGGGGAGAACGAAAGTGGATCGGAGCGCATGGCGATGCTCCTGATTCCGACTGACCTAGAGGCTTCGCCCCCAAGCATCGTTCTCAAGGTTACTGACGATTTCCCCATCGTTCTTTTTAGACTGGTTCTATCAATTATCAGTTAATCAGTCGAAGGTTGAAGGGGTTCTGTTGAAAGTCATTGGCTTGATGAATAAACTTTTAAACTCCTCACCCCTAAACTGTAATGAATAGAACACCCCTTTAATACATCTCTTCTTTATGAAACATTTCCTCGCCCTTGTGCGCTTTTACCTCACCCTCCTGTGCGTATTCCTCTTGGCCAAGCCCGTTTTCGTTTGGATGCAGGAAGCCAGTGTGCGGAAAGACTTTACGTTGGCTGATCTCTGTGACGTGTGGCTACACGGTTTGCCACTCGACTTGTCCGTGTCGGGCTATGGTTCAGCCCTCGTGTGGCTGGTGTTGGGCGTAGGACTTTGGGTGCGAATGCCCCGATTGACCCTTTTCAACCGCATTTATGCCGCGTTGTTGGCGTTGGTGATAGCCATCATCCTGGTAGCCGATACCTGTCTGTATGGATTTTGGGGTACGAAGTTGGACAGCACGGTGTGGAACTACCTCGACTCGCCCCAGGGCGTACTTTCGAGTGTGACCCCGCTCTATGCCTTGGGCGTGAGCCTCGCCGTACTCTTCCTTTTTGCCGCACTCTTCTTCCTGTTGCGCAAGGCATTGCCGCGCACGTTGGAACGCAGTGACCGTCCTTGGCCCTGGACGCTGGGTTGGGTGGTCATCGGCGGTTTGCTCTTCCTAGGCATCCGAGGCGGGGTAGGCAAGAGTACCGTCAATGTCGGAACGGCTTATTATTCCGACCAACTCTTTCACAACCATGCGGCTGTAAACCCAGTGTTTAGCTTGGTGGCTTCTTCGACCAAGGTGCGCAACTTCGCTGACCAGTATAACTTCTTCGAGGAAGACGAACGGAAGCGCATATTGAGCATGCTTCACTACAACAGCCGCTCAGAACAGGTTGACAGCCTGCTTAACACCCGCCGTCCCAACGTGTTGCTCATCTTGATGGAAGGATGCGGCGGAACTTTCGTCCACGCCATTGATTCGCTGGCCGACCCCAACGTGACGCCTCACCTGAATCGCTTGGCTGCCGAGGGAGTTGTCTTCAGTCGTTGTTATGCCAACTCGTTTCGCACCGATCGCGGCACCGTTTGCACCCTAAGCGGCTATCCTTCGTTTCCCGACGTGAGTGTGATGAAACTGGCATCCAAGTGTGCCCAGCTTCCCTCCCTCGCCCGCACGTTGAAACAGGCAGGCTACACGACGGAGTTTCTTTACGGGGGCGACATCAACTTTACCAACACCAAGGGCTACCTGCTGGCTACGGGTTATGACCGTGCGTACAGCGAAAACTCCTTCCCGTTGGAAGTAAGACGCACGCACGACTGGGGGGTGACCGACCGCATTACCTTCGACAGCCTCTATCACCGCATTCTCCGCTATCCGACGAACCGTCCGTGGCACTTAGGTTTCCTGACCTTGGCGAGCCACGAGCCGTGGAAGGTGCCTTATGACCGCATCAAGGGCGACAAGGTGGCCAATGCCATGGCTTACCTGGATGACTGCATCGGTACGTTTATTGAGCGGTTCCGCCAGACGGAACAGTGGAAAAATACCCTCATCGTGTTGATTCCCGACCACGGCATCAATTATCCCGAGGGCATCAGTGATGCGGATGAACGCCGTTCGCACATCCCCTTGATTTGGACGGGTGGTGCGGTGCGCGAGGCACGCCGCATTCCCTTGATTTGTAACCAGACAGACTTGCCCGCCACCCTTTTGGGGCAGTTGGGCTTGCCACACGACGACTTTGTCTTTAGTCGGGACGTGTTAAGCCGTTCGTACATTCGTCCCTCTGCCGTCCATACTTGGAGCGAGGGCATCTATTATATGGATCCTACGGGTATCTCGGTTTTGAACTTGCTGACACAGCCCGTCAGCACCTTCCGCGAGAGCCCGCGACCGTCAACTTTCCGCGTCAATGCTGCCAAGGCATTCCTTCAAAGCTGTTACGACCAACTGTAATGCGCGGAAGTGCTGCCGCGAAAGCCACTGCAGGCTGGTGACGGCACGGTCACTCCCCCTCGGAGCGGTGAGACCGTGTGCCAGTTGGCTTATTCCGACAGCCGACCTTTAGGAATACATCGTTATGAAAAAGAAAATTCTCATTACCGGTGCGTCCGGCTTTATTGGCAGTTTCCTCGTGGAGCGTGCGCTCAAGGAAGACCTGGAAGTCTGGGCAGCCGTCCGTCCGCAGACCAATCGTCAGTATTTGCAGGACGAACGTATTCGCTTTATTGAGCTCGACTTGGGCAACAGTGACCGCCTGACGGAACAACTGGAGGCTCATCGGGAACAGCAGGGCGTGTTCCACTACGTGATTCACGCTGCGGGAGCAACCAAATGCCGCCGCAGTGACGATTTCTTTCGTGTCAATGCCCGCGGTACGGAACGCTTGGCATACACCTTGCTCGAAACGGGCTGTTTGCAACCGCAGGGCCGCTTTGTCTTTATCAGTTCGCTGAGTGTCTATGGTCCATCCCGAGAATCGGACATGCGTCCCATCACGGAGGACAGTCATAAAGTGCCCGATACGGCTTACGGAAAGTCAAAACTTCAGGCCGAATGTGCCTTGGCAGATGTGCCTGACTTGAATTACATCATTCTGCGTCCGACGGGGGTTTACGGTCCGCGCGAACGCGACTATTTCATGATGGCCAAGAGCATTTCGCGCCACGTAGACTTTGCCGTGGGTTTCAAACCCCAGGTGTTGACGTTCATTTACGTGGAGGACCTTGTTGAGGCCGCTTTCCTTGCCCTTCGCCACGGACGTACGGGCCGCGCTTATTTCCTGACAGACGGCAAGAGCTATACGAGCCGCGCCTTCAGCGACCTGCTGCAACTCGAATTGGGGGTGCGCGGTGTGTTGCACATCACGGCACCGCTGTGGGTACTCCGTCAAGTGTGCCGGGTGGCTGCATGGATAGCCGAGCGCAGGGGTACGGTGCCCACTTTAAACCCAGACAAATACCGCATCATGAGTCAGCGCAACTGGCAGTGTGACATTACACCCGCCCGCAAGGAGTTGGGCTACACACCGAAGTGGCCGCTCGTGCGCGGCGTAAAAGCAACCGTTGCCTGGTACAAGGAAGCGGGCTGGCTCTAAAACCTGATCCGCACGGTGGGGGTGTGATGCGCGAAGGGAAGTATTCCTTCGCTTCGGAAAGGGCTGAAACGAAAGCGAAACAGTCCTTCGCAGTCTGTAGCCTTGTTGCCGTGTGTGCGTTTCTGTCAGCCGATGTGGTAAGGGGATTTGTTTTCCCCTTGAGGCTGGTTCTATTCATAATCAGTTGAACAGTGGAAGGTGGAAGTGTTCAGGTTGAAAGTCATTGCCTGGATGAATAAACTTCTAAACTCATTAACTCTAAACTCTAATTGATAGAACCTCCCTGGATACAGTCAGGCTGGTTCTTTCAAACTGGCATTGTACGAAATGCCCATTATCGAATCCTTCAAAATCCCAATGATCTCCCTTTCTCAACCTAAAGCCTTGCCCATTGAGTGGGTGACGCTGGCCTATACACTCTTTACTTCCCTCATTATTGTGCTGCTTTGGTCGCACATGAACAATCCGTTCCGCTTGTTGGAAGGGCGTGCGATGGTACTCACAGCCATGGGGCTGATTTACCTCATCTATCGGGCACGTCCTAACCGTTATACGCTCTTCCTGCGTTATCTATTTCCTTTGACCTTGCTCGGTTACTGGTATCCGGACACGTATGAGTTCTGTCAGTGTTTCCCCAACTTGGATCATTGGTTTGCCAAGGCCGATCTCTTCCTTTTTGGTTGCCAGCCGTCGATTGCCTTTCAGGCTTGGTTGCCCGAAAAGCTGTGGAGTGAGTTGTTTCACATGGGGTACTTCGCCTATTATCCGATGATAGCCCTCACGGTACTTTCTCCTTTGTTTACTGACCGGAAGTTGTTTCAGCCCACGGCATTTATCGTGCTGACTGCTTTCTTTCTGTATTATACCATCTACTTGTTCTTGCCCGTGGCCGGACCGCAGTATTATTTCCATGCCGTAGGCTTCGAGTTGATTCAGAGTGGACACTTCCCCGAAATCGGTGACTACTTCCGTTACCACACGGAACTGGCACCTTCGCCGGGTCCCGACGGATTTTTCCACGACTTGGTGGAAACTACGCAGAAAAGCGGTGAACGTCCTACCGCAGCATTCCCGTCTTCTCACGTAGGTATGAGTACGGTGTTGATGTTCTTGCTTTATCGTAACCGCCGTTACCTTGCCTTGCTGGCTTTCCCCTTCTATTTCTTCCTGTGCTGTGCTACGGTCTACATTCAGGCGCATTACCTCATCGATGTCTTTGGCGGACTGGTGACGGCAGTGGTGTTCTATTATTTTTGTAATTGGGTTTGGGAACGGTGGAGCCAGGGGAAAGGAGAAGAGGATAAAGCCCCGGCTCACTAAGAATCTATCAGAAGAAGTAAGGAGCTTGCCTTGTTGCCTAGAGTCGACTTAAATCGATTTAGGTTGATTTATTTCGATTTAAATCGAATCGGCATAAAGATTTTCATAGATATTCAACGCTTTTCGTTTTTCCCTCTGCATTAGTTCCCATTGATTTTGTAGTTTTGAGTCGATTTAAATCGAGAGAAGTCGACTTAAATCGATTTAAATCGACTCCTGGTTGAAAAGAAGGTTTGTTCGTTATACCATAATAAGGTCTGACGGCTTTTCAGAGGAGCCTTGGTCGGTTTATTGGGCGCGTTACTAAAATTCTTTGGATTATGGGAATTCATATAGGAACAACAGTCGGTCACTTTTATTTGGATACTTGGGTGATGGCAAACGTGATTCAGCTTAGTACGCAGAAGTTCTGTCAGCGTTTTCTGAATGTCAAGAATGATCCTTGCGGACGCCTTTTTGACCAAATGACACAGGCAGCCCGCTCTGGGCAGGCAAACATAGCCGAAGGAGCTGCCCGCAGGCAGACCTCCAAGGAAACTGAAATGAAATTGACGGATGTGGCGCGGGCAAGCTTGAATGAATTGGCTACTGATTACTTGACATTTCTCTTAATTAATGGACAATCTCCTTGGTCTAAAGATTCAGAGGAATGGATTGCTGTTCATAACCTGCGCTTGGAAACACCGGCTTATTCTGCAGACTTAATGCATGATGTTGGAGTTCATATTCTAAACCAAGAAAAGCGTTTTGCTGCTTGGGCGAAGAATATGGAGCCTTTTATTGCGGCAAATTCCCTCTTAATTCTCTGTGGACGCCTTATTCGTATGCTTAATAAACAAATTTCGAATCAATTGGAAGCCTTCAAGCAGCAAGGTGGCTTCACGGAAAATCTGACAGCAGTTCGTCTCGAAACAATTAAGCAGCATGCAGAAGCCGCATCCGATGTTCCCTTATGTCCGAAGTGTGGCGAGAAAATGATTAAACGTATGGCGAAGAAAGGACATAATGCAGGAAATGAGTTTTGGAGCTGTATGAATTATCCGAAATGTATGGGGACGCGCTCTTGCAAAGAATGAGAAGCATTGCGCGAGCTTTGGCGTTAAAGCTTTCCCTTCCTTTTGCACTAAGTCGATTTAAATCGATTTATGTCGACCTATTTCGATTTAAATCGACTCAGCAGACAAGTAAATCACGAAATATTCACATCAATAATCTTCTAATCAATCCCTTCTCCTTCTATGAGAACAAAACTTATTCTCTCCCTTCTCCTCTCAGCCCCTGCGCTCGTAGCTTCGGCTCAGACAGCGGGTAAAGGTGGCATTTCTCCCAAGATGTTGGAGCAAATGGAACAGGCGCAGCCGAAGGTTGCTACGGCAAAGGCTTTGCGCAATGCGTTGGCAGGTAGTTCAATCAACAAATTGGCTACGGTGGCGAATAATCCCGATGCCAACGACACGCATTTTTCACACCGAGTGCCCTCAAAGGGCATCACAGACCAGCAAAGTTCTGGACGTTGCTGGCTCTTTACGGGTATGAACGTGATGCGTGCCAAGATGATTAAGCAATACAACCTCGGTGCTTTCCAGTTCTCGCAGAGTTATAACTTCTTCTACGACCAGTTGGAGAAGTCTAACCTCTTCTTGCAGGCTGTCATTGACAATGCTCAGAAGCCCATGGACGATAAACTCGTGGAATGGCTCTTTAAGAATCCCCTCTCAGACGGTGGAACCTTCTGCGGCGTGGTGGATGGTGTGAGCAAATATGGTTTGGTGCCTGCCGAAGTAATGCCCGAGAGTTTCAGTGCCAATAATACGGCTACGATGGCGCAAATTCTGACACTCAAACTCCGTGAATACGGTTTGACCTTGCGTAAGGCGGCCGCTCAAGGCGAAAAGCAAAGCCAGCTCGAAGCACGCAAGGCGGAGATGCTCACCACTGTATACCGCATTTTGGCTACTTGCTTGGGTGAACCCGTAAAAGAATTTACGTGGACACGTCGTGACGCAGAGGGAAACCCTGTTGAAACGAAGACTTACACGCCGCAGTCCTTCTACAAGGAATATGTGGGCACGGACTTGAAGAATACCTACGTCATGTTGATGAACGACCCTTCGCGTCCGTACCATAAGACCTATACGATTGACATGGACCGCCATACTTACGACGGTATGCAGTGGACTTTCCTCAATTTGCCGATGGAGGAAATCAAGGAAATGGCCATCGCATCTATTAAGGACTCTACGATGATGTATTTCTCATGCGATGTGGGTAAGTTCCTCAACGGCCAGACGGGTGTGTTGTCACTCCGTAACTACGATTACGAGTCACTTTTTGACACGGACTTCCCCATGAACAAGGCCGAACGCATCAGTACGTTTGCTTCTGCATCCAGCCATGCCATGACTCTCATGGCTGTTGACTTGGATAAGGATGGCAAGCCTCGCAAATGGATGGTAGAGAACTCTTGGGGACCTACTAATGGCTACCAGGGTCACCTTATCATGACGGATCAGTGGTTTGACGAATACATGTTCCGTTTGGTAGTGGACAAGAAGTATGTACCTGCCGCTACGCTCAAACTCTTGGATCAGAAACCGACCCTTCTTCCGGCTTGGGATCCGCTTTTTGCTGGAGAGGAGTAAATGAAAACGCTTGCTGCTTCTTGGTTAAGTGGCAGATAATAAAAAAGTTGCCGTCACATTCGTGCGGCAACTTTTTTTGTATGCTGATGTCTGAAGCGAACAGACCATCAAGATAGGAGAGAGATGAAACAGAGGCTGAAAGGGTTATCGGATGACGCGGATTTCACCCCATACGCCTTTATGGTCTGAAGGCCATACATCCAAGGGCTTAATGAAACATTCAGGGGTGGGGTTGGGACGAGGACGGAAGTAAGCAATTGATTCTTCGGGTCCGAATAGGCAGGCATGGGTTACTTCGACACCTTTTCCTTTACAGAATAGGTAATCAATGCGTTCCCGTTCGTCGGCAAGAGGAGCCCAAGAGAGTCGATTGACCGACACGGCGGGATTGGCTGAAGGGTATGTGAATCCGGGATGTGTCAAAGGGTTGTTCCATCGTGCGCGGTAGATATCGGTGAATCCCGCTTCGCTCAGCATGCTTGTGACGGGCCAGGGAATCACCAGTCCGTGGTGATCATACAGATAGCGTGTGGCTTTAGTCCAGTCTAAATGCGAGGGCTCGTTGAAGTCGCCGCCCAATACAACCACGTAACCTGCATCGGCATCTTGTTGTGCGGTGCGGAGAAAAGCCTGAATGCCTTCATCACGCTGCGAAAGGTTGTTACGACGAAGGACTTCAGCACTGTCACGCAGAATAGGAATTTCGCGCCAATTATTTCCATCGTATCCTCTCACTTCGTAGTACGTATCGTCTTGATAATCGAGATGGGCGGTGTAAACTGCAAATTTTACCCCTTTGGCTTCGCAACGAAGACGATACACACTGCCGTGGTCATCCTCACAAGGAAAGACAGTCAGGCTGTCATGGAGTGGATAACGGCTTAAAAGGCCCGAATCGTAGCTGTAAAAACTGTAATACGTTTCTCCGCGTTTGCGCAAATCATTGACCAACTTGGCAGTGAAGTTTGATTGGTGATAATTACGCACCTCGCTGAAGGTGACAAAGTCGGGACGGAGGCGGGCAATCTCGTTGACGATGGCCTCATAGCCTCCTTTGACACTGGTACCTTCCTGCCAGATGTTCCACTGAAGCAGACGGAAGGTTTCACTCGCTCCAGTCGCTGTAAGTTGGCTGAGAACGAAAAGCAGAAGAATGAGTGAATGTCTCATAGAACTAATCATAAAGAGTTTTATAAAAATTGTTCTATGTGGGATGAATGAAGGCGTTGAAGGTTTAAATGCTTGGGCGTAGATGAATACCTTCGTACGAGCAATATTGTATTGCTCTATGCGGAAGGAGGTAGGCTGAGTGGGTATGCCCTTTCCTTATCGGTCGAAGTCATTTGTTACGGGGGATGGGAAGCAGAGAAGTAAGGGATTACTTCCTTCCAAAGTCTGCAGGCACTTCGCCCCAGCGTGCGGTCTCCCATTTGCGGATGGGGATGTCGCTGTAATCGTGCGTGCGCAACCAGGTTTCGGCGCGGGCTATGAGGTCGAAGAGCTTTTCTGTGCGAGCGGTGCGCTGCAAGGTGGTGCGGCAGGTCTTTTTCTTCAACCACAACAGGGCGTTGCGGCTGTCGGTGTAGATAGTCAGTACTTTGCCTTGCTGCTTGAGTAAGGCAAGGGCGTGGACAATGGCCAGAAATTCGCCAATGTTGTTGGTGCCGTGTACGGGACCGTAGTGAAACACCACTGCTCCCGTTGCCAAGTCAACACCTCGGTATTCCATCGGGCCAGGGTTGCCCGAACAAGCTGCATCGACCGCCCAGGCTTGTGCGGTGACCTCGGGAGGCAAGGGGAGCACAGTGTCGTGACGCCAGTCGGGCGGATTCTGCACCCCGTTGCAACTGGGTGACGGGGTGGGCATCGTCGAGGAGGCGGCGAGGCGGGAAGCAGCTGGAGCAGAAACACTTGAGGCAGGGGCAGAAGAGGCTTTCGAAGTAGGGTGGGAAGCTTGGAAGTAGTCTGAAGGACAGCCTGCGAAAGCCTTTTGGGCTTCTGCTTCGCTCGGGAAGGACTTATAAAGGGCTTCGGGTATCCCCACAACCTGTTTTTGGCATTCCTCCCACGTTGTGTAGACTCCCGGCTCCTTGCCGTTCCACACCACGTAGTATTTGGCCTTTTTACTCATGGTTTTCCAGATGATTAGGATATTAAAACAATGAGGTTATAAGGTTGGGGAAAGCTGTAACGAACGGGGCGAACCTGAGGAGCAATGGAGAGCACCTGGATGGTTCTGTCGAACTTTTCCCTGCCGTCGCTGGCAGCAGTCACAAAAGCTCAAAAGCTTTGCGTCTGGCTGTCAGAAAGCGGCTAACCTTATAACCTCATCTATGAATGACGACGGATGTCGTGGTTTACATACGTTCGGGCATTTCGATGCCGAGCAAGCCCATTCCGAGGCGTACCACCTTGGCTACGTTCTGAGAGAGCACGAGGCGGAATGCCTGCTTGGCCGTATCTTCTTCGCGGAGGATGCTGAAATCGTGGTAGAACTGGTTGTACTCCTTGACCAACTCATAGCAATAATTGGCAACCGAGGCGGGTTGGTATTCTGAACCGGCCTGACGAATCACAGCGGCGAAGTCGGCAATGTGCTGCACGATTTCTTCTTCCTTCGTAGACAACTCTACGCCAGTAGGCAAAACTTCGGGCACCTGGATGCCTGCGTCGGAAGCCTTGCGCAGAATCGAACGGATACGGGCATAGGTGTATTGGATGAACGGACCCGTGTTGCCGTTGAAGTCGATACTTTCCTCGGGATTGAACAGCATATTCTTGCGTGCGTCGACCTTGAGCAGGAAGTATTTCAAGGCACCCATACCCACGATGCGGGCTACTTCGTCCTTTTCGGCTTCGGTCATGTCATCAAATTTACCGGCTTCTTCAACCGTCTGACGAGCCTGAGCAATCATGCCTGCTACCAAATCGTCAGCATCAACAACCGTACCCTCACGGCTCTTCATCTTGCCGTTGGGGAGTTCGACCATACCGTAAGAGAAGTGTACCAAATCTTTACCCCAAGAGAAGCCCAGCTTATCGAGCAGGATAGAAAGTACCTGGAAGTGGTAGTTTTGCTCGTTGCCTACCACGTAAATCATTTTGTCGATGGGGAAATCCTGGAAGCGGAGCTTGGCTGTACCGATATCCTGCGTCATGTACACGCTGGTACCGTCGGCACGGAGCAAAAGCTTCTCATCTAAGCCCTCAGCGGTGAGGTCGGCCCATACAGAACCGTCTTCCTTGCGGAAGAAGATGCCTTTCTCCAGTCCTTCGTCAACCTTCTCCTTACCTTCGAGGTAAGTATCACTTTCGTAGTAAATCTTGTCAAAGCTTACACCGAGTGCCTTGTAAGTCTCGTCAAAGCCTGCATAAACCCATTCGTTCATCTTACGCCAGAGGGCACGCACTTCGGGGTCGTTGGCTTCCCACTTCACGAGCATAGCGTGCGCTTCTTGCATGAGGGGAGACTCCTTCTTGGCGCGTTCCTCAGCCGCTTCAGCTTCCATGCCTTCAGCAACGAAGCGAGCTGCGAGTTCCTTGACCTCAGCACGGTAGTGCTTGTCGAATGCGACGTAATAGTCACCGATAAGGTGGTCGCCCTTCTTTCCAGACGTTTCCGGTGTTTCGCCATTGCCGTACTTCAACCAGGCCAGCATCGACTTACAGATGTGGATACCACGGTCGTTGACAATATTGGTCTTTACTACGCGGTTGCCGTTGGCACCTACCACATTGGCCAAGGCCCAACCAAGCAGGTTGTTGCGGACGTGACCCAGGTGAAGGGGCTTGTTGGTGTTGGGAGAAGAGTATTCGATCATGACCAGCGGACTTTCTTCCGTGGGGCGCACGATACCAAACTCGGGATTGGCGTGAATCTCGTTGAGAAGGTTGATCCACTGTGCAGGGGCAATCACGAGGTTGAGGAAGCCCTTGACTGCATTGTAAGCAGACACCAAGTCGGTATTTTCCTGAATCCATGCACCGATTTCGCGGGCCGTGTCTTCCGGTCCCTTGCGGGAAATGCGCAGGAAGGGGAAGACTACGAGTGTAAGGTGGCCCTCAAACTCCTTTTTCGTCTTCTGCAAAGACACTTGTTCGGCGGTAATGTCGGCACCGTAAAGAGCTTTGACAGCTTCGATTACGGCAGCAGTGAGTTTTTGTTCAATTTTCATTGTATGGATTGTTTGTATGATTGTTCGATGAAATATGATATCAGTGGTTGCGCTGATGTTTCCAGCGGCGGTGGGTCCAAAGCCAAAGGTGAGGCACCTCATTGATTTCGGCTTCGAGTCGTCGCATACATAGCTCCGTCAGTTCGTAATCGGCAAACTCCCGCATATCGGAAGTGAGCCGTTCGAGGTGGCACTCGTAATAGCCTCTGCGCGGACGGGTTACGCGGATAAAGTAGGCCGCCGCTCCGACTTTCTTTCCGATGCGCTCAGCTCCGGTAAAGATGGGAGTGTCCTGATGCAGGAAGGTCATCCAGTCGTGAATGCTATTCGGTCGCGGACTTTGGTCGGTAATAAAGCCGATGTGTGAGGGAATTCCTTCGCTTTTGAGGCTGAGAATGCGGCGGAGCGCATTGTATTTCGAAATATTTTCGGTACCAAAGCGGGAACGCATGTCGTAAAAGACGCGGTCGAACGTGGCATTGTGTAACGGCGTGTACAATTGTCCACAGTTGTGTTTGCTCCACAGGGCTATCGTAGAGAGCCACTCCCAGTTGCCGTAGTGACCGAGCATCAAGAAGCAGAATGGTTGACGGTCGAGTTCGGCATCCATCTCCTCACAGCCGAAGACCTTCATGCGTCGGCGCATTTCTGCTTCAGAGATGGTCAGCAACTTGATGGTTTCGACTGCATAGTCACAGAAGAAACGGTAGAAACGCCGTTCGATGAGTCTTCTTTCCTGTTTACTGCGGTCGGGAAAGGAGCGCGACAGATTCTCACGTACCACTTTGCGGCGGTAACGCACCACGAAGTAGACCAGCAGAAAGAGCAGATCGGAGATGCGGTAGAGCATCCACAAAGGCAGGCGCGAGAAGAGCCGGAGAATACTTTCGGCGAGACTGGCAGAATTGATCATGAAGGAGTGGAGCTAAAGGGAAAGGCGGTTAGCGAGCTAACCAACTTTCCGGATTGAGTTTGGTTGTTTCTTTGCGCAGTTGGAAGTGAAGCGTACAATTGCCCGAAGCATCCTTGGCTACAGAACCAAGTACCTGGCGCGCACTGACTTCCTGTCCACGACGCACAGAGGTCGAGGCAAGGTTACAGTAGACGGTCATGTAGGAGCCGTGGCGCACAATGATGTTGTACATACCGCTGTAAGCAAAGATGGCTGTCACCTCGCCTCGGAACACGGAGCGAGCCTGAGCCCCCGGACGACCTGTGATGTTGATACCCTTGTTGTCAAGCTGTACACCACGCAGGCCTGGCACATTGTATTGTCCAAAATGTGTTGTGATGGCATACGATCCTGTGATGGGCATCGGCAATCGACCTCGGTTGGCGGCAAAACTGCCCGAGAGGGCACGGTCAACGTCGTGGGAAGCCGTAAAGTCAGGTGTAGCCGTTTCCTCGGCATCGTAATTGTTCTTGCCCTTGCGCGAAGACTTGTTTTTAGACGAAGAAGCTGTTTGTTTACGTCGGGCAGCAGCCTGCTCACGCTGTTGGCGAAGCTTGCGCTGGCGGGCCAGTTCCGCCTTTCGACGGCGTTCGGCCTCTGCTTTGCGTCGACGTTCAGCCGCAGCAATTTCCTCTTGTATCAACTTGTCAATGCGAGCATTGAGTTGAGCGTATTTCTTTCGTTGCTTGTTGAGGGACGCATTCAGTTGCTTCTGTTTCTTGTTCAGTTCGTCAACGACCTGTTGCCGTTCCTTCTGCTGACCTTCCAGTTTGGCTGTTTGTTCCTTCCCTTCCGTATAGAGACGGTCTTTTTCGGCTTTGGCACTGAGCAATTGCTGGCGTTTAGCCTCAATGACGGCTTCTTTCTTCTGAATAACTCGTCCTTGAGCCTGCTGGTAGCGCGAAAACTCGGTTACGTAGCGCATGCGGCGGTACATCTGACGGAAGGAATGCGCCGAAAGGATGAATTGCCACTGGGAAAAGCGCATACGGTTGCGAAACATGTACGTGACGGCACGCTGGTACTTACGTTTACAGTCCGTCAAGTCGCGTTCAAGCGCTGCCAGCTGTTTTTCGAGCTGGTTAATGTCCGAACTCAGCGTTTTGATTTCGGTGTGAATCCCGTTGACATATTTTTGTTGCCCTTCTATCTGGGCACCGAGCACCTGTAAGTTTGCCAACTGCGTGTTGACATCCTTTTTGGTGCTCTTCAGTAGTTGTTCCTGGTTGGCAATGTCCTTCTTGAGCGAGGATTGTTCACGTTGCAGGGAACGTATTTTCTTGTTGGTCTGTGCCGTTGCAGGAGAGAGTAGTCCCCCGATGAGCAGGCAGCAGAGTAGAATGTATCGAAACATAACAATTCGTTAGAGTAGCAATCTGTCAAGTGTAGGCTTGGAAGAACAAGGCTTAGAGCTTGAGTCCTTTGAGTACTTCGTCGACCTGACGGCGCGTGTATTTAGAAGAAACCGTTGTACGGGTGTTCCAACCGTCGTTATTCTTCAAGTTTGAGAGTTGAAGCGTCAGTCCGAGGTCACTCTTACCCGTTCCCGTCACCTCCATTTGCATTAAGGTGGGAAAGGAACGTCCGTTAAATGCCTGGAACTGGTCATACTTCCAGCGGAATTCTCCTCGGTCGGTCGCTTGCTTGCCCTTCACCGTCAAAGTTTCGATGTGAGCCGTTGAGGTTTGGGTGTAAAAGGCATAGGCGAGTTTGGGCGTATCGGTCAGCGTGAGTACTGAGGTGCCATTGTTCTCCGTCAGGTGAAAACGCTTCAAGTTGTCTTGTAATTGACGGGTGCCCGGTACGAAAAGCTCGTTCCAAAAGAGTGCCTGGAGAGAGTAGAAATCCAATCCCGCCTGACGCAGGAAGCTCACCTCGTTGTAAGTGGCCCGTACATATTGTTTGTTGAGGCGGTCGACAATGAGTACATCCGTCGGCGTAAACTCCATGATACCTACTTCCATTCCCAAGAAGCGGAGCGAAAGGCGCACTACGTCGTCGCGCTTCATACGGAGCGAACCGTTGACGGAAAGTTTCTTACCCACGCCCGTCACTTGTACCTTGGCAGAAGCCGTGACCCACTGTGTAGGCAGTTTACCGCGTTCCACACGCGAGGCATAAGCCAAGGCCGCGTGTGCCGAAGCCGTGAGATCCGTCGTTTTCGACTTGTCCGTGTGGTGAACGGGATAGTTGGTTCGTTCCGCCTTGCGGGATGACTTACAACTAGCCAATGTGAGGCAAGCTAGCAGGAGGATGAGGAAGTGTTTCATTTTTGTGTGGGTTAAAAGCTGGTGGGAGGAGTTGCATAGCAGCGGGGCACTGCTTCCCTAGGGACGTTTCCGCCACACCTTGCGTTGTATCTTACGTTGAGCGTCTTTGTCAGCACTGAGGCGGAGCGCGCGCTTCCAGAACATGAGGGCTTCGGTCTTCTTCCCGCAGCGATAATAAATGTCACCTGCGTGGTCGAAGATGGAAGCATTCTCGGGTGTGTCGGTTAAGTTGCGTAACGCTTCGTCAATGTAGATGCGGGCCTGTTCATACTGCTTCTTGAGGTAGAGAATCCAAGCATAGGTATCGAGGAAACTGGGTTCGCTACTCTGCAAATCTACCGCACGGCGACTCATTTCCTCCGCCTTGTCCAGGTTGCGTCCGCTGAGAGACAGGAAATAGGCGTAGTTATTCAAGCAAAGCCCATTGGTGGCATTGTGATTGAGGGAGCGGTCGTAGGCAAGGTAGGCCTCCTCCTTTAATCCATGGTCGTGAAGCACGTCACCGAGCAGAGCATAAACGTCCGAAGCCAAGAGTTTGTCTGTATTTTCGTCAATACGTTCGACCCCCTTCTGCAGCACTTTAATGGCTTGCATATCCTGACCTAGTTGATAGAGTGCCGTGCCTTGGTAATAATAATAGGTAATTTCTGAAGGTTCGTAGAGAATACCTTCGCGGCAGATTTCAGCTACGGCAGCCATATCGCGGCGTTGGATGAGCATCTGAAGCAGTTGTAAACGTGCCTTGGTATAGTCGGGTTCGATGCGAAGCATGCGGTTGAGTGCCGTCAGCAGTGTGTCTTGCGGCATTTTCCGCTCCACTACGTAGTAGGTATAGAGCTCTGCCATGTCGCGGTTTTCCTGCGGTGCTTGCAATGCCTCGTGGAACAGGCGAATGACCGGCATGGAGTCTGCATGCGCCTTGATATTATCTACCGCATACGATCGCATGGCCTCCAGCCGTGCGCTGCTTTGTGTATGCGGATTGAGCACCACCCGCCGGAGGTAGTCTGTATAGAGAGAATCGGCTCCAGCTGCCTTATAATAAGCGAGGAGGGAGATTTGTGCATAACTGTTATCGGGTTCGGCTGTGAGTACGTCGCGGTAAATGTCTAAAGCCCGTTCGTGATAGCCGTATTGCTCATACATATCGCCCAAGAGCACACGATAACGTAAGTCAAGTGGATATTCCGCACACAAATCTTCGATGGCTTGGAAGGCATGTTCCCCGTCCTTCATTGCCCAGTAAGTCTGGAACTTTTCCATGCTCAACAACTCGCTTTTTCCGTCGAGTCGCTCCAAACGTTCGATGGTGCGGATGGCTCCGGCATAATCACCGTTGGTCTTGTAGAGCCAGATAAGGGTTGCCAGGGTTTCGTATGTCAGCCGAGCTTCAGCAATGTCTTCGTAAAGCTGAATGGCTTCCCGATATTGGGCACGGTTGGCAAAGAAGGTGGCCAGGGTCTCTTTGTAATAGAGGTTATCAGGTTCCAACGCCACGGCGCGGCGAAGCAAAGAGTCGCCTTCGTGACGGAAAAGTGTGTCGGAAAAGGTCGAAAAGGAAAGTTTCAGCACAGCCATTTCGTAGACGGCCTCTGAGGCATCGGGGTGGCGGCGCAATCCTTCGGCCAGGAGTTCGTAGGCGGCATCGTAGTTGCCTTTCCCTTTTTGTCGGATGGCTTCCAGGAAGAGTTCGTTGAAGCGGCGGCTCCGTACAAACTCCTCACTGATGGGCACGACAAATCCCTTCTTCGGTGAAGTGGCTCCCAACGGAGCAACCGAAGACTGCGAGGTGCGCTGCGAACCGCACGAAGCCAGTAGGCAGACACCATAGAGTGTGAGAAGAAGAGGGAGGATGCGCAACATCAGTCAGAGAAAACCTTTATTGTTTACCCGAATGGCCGAAGCCTCCTGCACCGCGCTCTGTATCGTCGAGAGCTTCGACAGTGACCCATTCCGCCTGTTCGTGACGGGCGATAACCAGCTGAGCAATGCGTTCACCATCGTTGAGAGTTACGGCTGTGTGAGAAAGGTTGATGAGCACGATGCCAATTTCGCCTCGGTAGTCCGCATCAATGGTTCCGGGGGAGTTAAGCACCGTGATACCTTGTTTAAGGGCCAATCCCGAACGGGGACGCACCTGTGCTTCGTAGCCAACGGGTAACGCAAGGTAGAGTCCGGTCGGGATAAGGCGGCGTTCGAGGGGCTGAAGGGTGACCGGGGCGTCCAGGTTGGCACGCAGGTCAAGTCCGGCACTCTGTAGGGTGGCATATTGGGGAAGTGGATGATGCGAATGATTGATGATTTGAATCTTCATGGGGCGAAAGGAAAAAAGAGAATGGAGGATAACCCCGTGCCACTCCTTGCCGACAGCTTCTGTTTGGGAAGCTTTGCTCGGATAGAAGGTCTGTACAGGGGGTAAAACTGAAGGGCAAAAGTACTGAATTAAAGGCACATACTCACGACCATAAAAGGGAAAACCTCAGAGCGTCCATTTTTTCGTACATTTGCGGCAAACAATCGCTCGGAGGAAGGCGGAAAGCGTACGACTTATTTCGCTCCTTTTCCTCCGCTTTTCTTAATCCCTCACATTCCTATGAATTGGACTCAACTCATCTCCTCCAAGCGTTTGGGTAAGGAGAATACACCGAAACCGCTAGTCGAAAGACGTTCGGAGTTTCAACGTGACTTTGACCGCTTGATTTTCTCTGCAGCCTTTCGGCGCATGCAGAACAAGACTCAGGTATTCCCCCTTCCCGGTAGCATTTTTGTGCACAACCGTCTGACCCACAGCCTTGAAGTTTCGAGCGTGGGACGGTCGCTGGGGGCTGACGTTAGTCGTGAACTCATTGCGCGTCATCCTGAATTGGCAGACACCGAAGTGACTAGTTTGGGAGCTATTGTCAGTGCTGCTTGCCTGGCACACGACATGGGAAATCCGCCTTTCGGCCATTCGGGAGAGCGCGCCATTCGTACTTACTTTAGTGAGGGAAAGGGAAACCGACTGCATGATTTGGTCACCGAGGACGGCACAGATCTCTCGGAGGCAGAGTGGCAGGACATGATTCGTTTCGATGGTAATGCCAATACCTTCCGTTTGCTGACCCACCAGTTCAATGGTCGTCGACGGGGTGGCTTTGTGATGACCTATGCTACTTTGGCTTCGATTGTCAAGTATCCGTATGGTTCCGACCGTGCTACGCGCAAACCGAAGTTTGGTTATTTTGAAGCCGAACGTCACACCTACTTGCACATCGCTCGCGAATTAGGTTTGCAGGTGCTCGATGAGGGCGCAGACGGTTCCATGCGTCATGCCCGCCATCCGTTGGTTTATTTGGTTGAGGCTGCCGACGACATTTGTTATGAAATTATGGATATCGAGGATGCCCACAAACTGCGTATCCTTTCCGACGAACAGACCATGGACCTCTTTCTCGGCTTTTTTGATGCCGAGGAACGGGAACGTCTTCGGGAACTTTACACGACCGATACCGATGTGGATGACCAAATCGTTTACTATCGTTCGTGTGTGATCAACGCACTCGAACGGGCGTGTGTACAAGTTTTTATGAACCATGAGGAAGAAATACTGGCAGGAACCTTCCAGGGTTCGCTTATCAGTCACCTTCCGAAACTGTTGCAAGAAGCTTATCATCGCTGTGAAGAAGTGGCGGCAACTCGTATTTATCGTTGCAAAGAGGTTACCAATGTTGACCTGGCCGGTTATCACATCATTTATACCCTCCTCGAACTGATGACCGATGCCGTCATGGCTCCTGAAAAGGCATATTCCTCCTTACTCCTGGCACAAGTTCCTGCACAGTATGAGGTGCGGGCAGAGCGCAAGGGTGACCGCCTTATGGCAGTGCTCGATTACCTCTCGGGCATGACGGATGTGTATGCGTTAGACCTCTACCGCAAAATCAACGGACACTCGCTACCGAGTGTGTAGGTGGGCATACGCCTATGCGACTATCGCATAGTGTTTGATATTTCTTAGAGACGCGTTAGCGAAAAGCCTTTGCAAGCTTGCAACGTTCTTTTCTCAAGATGCCTCCTTTCCCATGGTGGAAGTTATTTTGTTTCTATCGCACGATACTTATGAAGCGATGCTGTATGGTTATGCTAAAAAATCCCTGCTCTTTTGCGTTTAGGCGAAAGGGCAGGGAAAAATGACGAGGGATTTAGAAGATGAAAGTTTTTCCTTCAGCTGAGAAGTTGAAGAGTGGTAAGGCTGTCTATATTGTTTTCGCGTGATTCCGCTTCTACTTTCCTTTAGGATCGTTTGCTTGCTCGAATCATTCGTTCATTACCATAGGCATCGCGGCGTATTTCCACCTGTTGGAATCCATATTCGTGGAATAAATCAGCGGTTTCGCGGGCATAGGCACGGTTGATTTCTACCAACATCGCTCCTTCGCGGGTTAGTGCACCGTGGGTGGCGTGGTGTGCCAAGGCACGGTAGAATCGTAAAGGGTCTTCATCGGGTACAAAGAGAGCCAGATGAGGCTCTTGGTCGAGTACATGAGCTTCCATTTCCGCTTGTTCACGCAGGCAGATGTAAGGCGGATTGCTGACCAGAAGGTCGTAGGGTTGTGCAGGAGCCGGAGCCGGTTGGAGCAGGTCCTGTTGCTCGAATGTTACCGCTACCTGCAACCGTTCTGCATTGCTTCGGGCCACAGTGAGAGCCTCTTCTGACACATCACAAGCTGTGATTTGAGCCGTAGGCAAGCGATGTCCCAAGCTGATGGCAATGCACCCCGAACCAGTACAGGCATCCCAAATGTGCGGAGCGCTGGAGGTTGAAGGGCGGAGTTCTTCCCACGTCTGCACGGTCCAATCGACCAGTTCCTCCGTTTCGGGACGGGGAATCAGTACGGCTGGTGTAACCCGAAAACGTAGGTCGCAAAAGAGGGCTTCACCTACGATATATTGTATGGGTTCACCCCCTTCCAGCCGTTCACAGATATTCCAGAGCCGCTGAGTCTCATCTACTGAAAAATGTCTACCTTTGCCGACATAAATATCAGTTCGGCTGATGCCGAAAACCTCCTCAAAAACAAGGAAAGTCAAGGCGCGTGCCTCCCCGTTTCCGTAACGGGAGATGAGGCGGTGCTGAAAGGTTTGAAATAATGTGTTCATACACAGGTTGAAGAGTTGAGAAGTTTAAGACGGGTTCTATTAATGATCGGTTGATAAGTTGAAGGTTGAAGAGTCTGAGGGTTTAGAAGTTTAAGAGTTGAAGAGGCTCATAAGTTAACGATGTCTTAACTTGTTTCTCTGAACTTTCAATTTGCAACATTGGCACAGCTCGTATCTCAGCTCCTTCACCTTTCAACTCCTCAACGTATTTGATAAACATAGCTTATGTCCCACGAACAATATATGCAGCGTTGCCTTGACTTGGCACGCAACGGACGATTACATGCTGCGCCCAATCCCATGGTGGGTGCGGTGATAGTACACGAAGACCGCATCATCGGCGAAGGTTTTCATGCTTGTTGCGGAACTCCTCATGCCGAGGTACACGCTATTCGTTCGGTTCGTCCTGAAGACCGTCCTCTCCTTAAAGAGAGCACCCTCTATGTCAGTCTTGAACCCTGTGCTCATTTCGGACGAACACCGCCCTGCGCTGTACTGATAGTCAAGACGGGCATACCGCGTGTGGTGGTGGGTTGTGTCGACCCCTTTGCCAAGGTACAGGGACGGGGCATTGCCATCTTGCGTGAGGCGGGAATCGATGTGACTGTCGGGGTGTTGGAGCAGGAATGCCTGAAGCTCAACCGTCGTTTCATGACCGCACAAACTCTTCACCGTCCTTACATCACCCTCAAGTGGGCGCGTTCGGCCGACGGCTTTGTTGACGGATGGCGTGAAAGCGCGGAAGAAGCTCCTGCCGCACTTTCTACTCCTCACTCGCTCCTGCACGTGCACAAACTTCGGGCCGAACATCAAGCCATTCTCGTGGGCCATCAGACTCTCCGCATGGATCGTCCCACTTTGACCGTGCGTCATTGGACGGGGGAAAACCCTTTGCGTGTGGTGTTGGGGCGAGTAGCCGAAGGTGAATTGCCGGGTGGTTTCCAGGCCTTTGCTGATGTTGAAACCATGCTGAGCGAACTCTATCGTCAGGGAGTCCATTCGTTGCTGGTCGAAGGCGGACCGCAGACGCTCCAGAGCTTTATTGACCAAGGTTTGTGGAACGAAGCCTATGTGGAACTCTCTGAACAGGAACTGGGCAGCGGCGTTCCCGAACCCCGTATGCCTGTGGGGGTCAGCCTTCGTGCCGAGACCGTCTACGGAGTGACGTTGTGGCATTACACCAATGTTTGATGTTCCTCCCGCCGCTCTCTTGTTCTTGAAGGGTGCGCAAAGTTAGCGAAAACTAAACGACTGAGGCCGGGGCTCTGTCTAGTAGCCGAAATATGGTGCAGACCACTTCTGAGGCGGCAACCCCTTGTCTCCCCAACCGATTTCTTAAACACTTAACGTTTCAAACGGGCAATGAACCGATTGCTCTGAATTTCTTATCTATGCTCAATATCCCACCTATTACCCGCAACCTGTTGCTTATCAATGTCATCTGCTTCCTTTTGCAGTTGGTCTTACAGGGGCAGGGCATTGACTTGAATCGCCTGCTCGGTTTGCATTTCTTCTTGGCTGATCATTTCCACCTCTATCAGCTGGTGACCTACATGTTCCTCCACGGTAGCTTTACTCACCTCTTTTTCAATATGTTTTCTCTGTGGATGTTTGGAGGCATTATCGAGCGAACTCTGGGCTTCAAGCGTTTCCTTACCTACTTCTTCGTGTGTGGCATTGGAGCCGGACTCTGTCAGGAAGTATGGCAACTGGGACAATATTATATTGAGGGCCTGCACGAATACACTTTAGTCAATACGGGACAGTCCATCTTGCCTATGGGGCAGTTCCTCGACTTTTGGACCACCATCGGAGCCTCGGGTGCCTGTTATGGTGTCTTGTTGGCTTTTGGCATGCTCTATCCCAACGAGCGCATCATGCTTTTGTTGCCGCCTATTCCGCTCAAGGCCAAATACTTTGTGGCAGGTTATGCCGCCATCGAGGTATTCTCAGCCTATGCTTCCAATGACAATGTGGCCCATTTCGCCCACTTGGGCGGTATGCTCTTCGGCTGGTTGCTGCTTTATTACTGGAAGCATCAGCACCAGGCTCCCGTTCAGAACGGTTGGCAGGGCTGGGAAGTGCCGGGCCGCCAGCGCATGACCTGGAGCCAGCGCTTCCGTGCCCGTTGGCAAAAGACCTTTACCCGTACTTCTGTGCAGCCCGGCAATGCACACCGTACTGCTACGCGGGAGTCGGATTACGAATATAATATGCGTCAGAAAGCAGAGGAGGCACGTATGGACGAAATCCTCGACAAAATTCGTCAGTCGGGTTACGACAGCCTGACCGATGAAGAAAAGAAAGAGCTTTTCCGCATTAGCCGCCGATAGAAATCCTTTTCTATTCGTGTTTGGTTATTCAGAAGGGAAGCAGACCTGCGGGTTTGCTTCCCTTCTGCTTTTTGAGAGTTTATCCGCTATCAAATCCTATTGTTTATTATTACTGTCCGCTAAAATGACAACTTTTACTCATCGGTTATATCTCTTTATTACCAAAATCAAAGTAACCGGAAAGGGCTGACTCCTGTAATAGGTGTCAGTCCTAATTTTATCTGGCAGGAAAAACTTTTATCGGACAGCAATAATTCTTTTTTTGTGGCCTTGTTTTTGTTCGTTGGAATTCAGTGGCAAGGATGATAGAGATGAGCGGAGGTGCTTTCCCCGTACCTGAGGTAAGCTCGTTAGTATGTTCTAAATGTATGGATAAGAAGAGCGAATGATTGAAGATGCTTTACAACATGGATTTTTGTCAGAATGTTTATAAACATACCATTTTTCTCTCTTTATATTTTGATTCATCGTTCAATTGTAGAATTTTGAAAGAAAAAGTAAGGAGAAAGTTTGTGGGTTGAAATATATATCTACCTTTGTGGCGTTAAAACAACTTACTCCGTTTAAGTCCTGTTCAGATAAAGGGGCGTGACGGTAGCTATAACCTATAACTAAAAACCAGTCAGTTATGAAGAAATTTTTTACATTCTTCCTTTCCATGTTGATGGCGGGTGGTGCTTTTGCTCAGGAGCGCCCGGATCGTATGATTGTCTATGAAGCAAATGGTCAGAAAACGAGTTATCTTGCTGAGCGTGTAGATAGCGTGAAGTTTGTGCAGGTTGAAGGTCAGGCAACGGCCGACATCGAATTGCTGAACGTAGGTGCAGACACTTTGTCATTCTCCGTTACGCGCAATGGTATCTGCGAGGCATTCAAGTTTAATATCATTTCTAAGGTAAAGGCATCCCGACTCAGTAGCGATGTTGCTATGGCTGGTTATATGCATGCCAATGGTGGCCAAATGTATTGGCAGGACTTTACCAATGGTCAGGTTTCTACCGCTGATTTGAAATCTGCAACGGATTATGTAGCTGTTACTTTGGCTTACGACTCTTATGGTACTCCCTGCTCAGTAAGTAGAGTTCCTTTTACTACCAAGGCGAAGCCCTTGGCTGGTAGCCCGAAGGTTGAATATACCGTTGACAGTATCGGTATGGATGCTTTCAAGATAACATTCCGTCCGAACAAGGATGTGGGCGGCTATGCTGTAGTTGCAGGTGAAAAGGGCGTCGTTCAGGATCAGTTTGGCATGTTTGGCCCGATGATGAATGTAGATAACTTCGGTGAATTGATTAAAGCTTGGGGTGTTCCCTCTGATACGGTTCGTACAGTGACTTGGGATGACTTTGCTCCGAGTACAGATTATGAAGTATTCCTTCAGGCATGGGATACACTTGGTGTCTTCCTTCCCTGTGATACGATTGCAGTTCGTACGAAGATGAAGGGTGGCGAAGGTGAAGCCTTTGTGACGACCACTCTGGGGGCATACAAGAATACCCCTTGGGATGTTGAAGGACAACAAGTAATGTTGCCCAGCCAGTTCATTAAGTTTACTCCCAATGACCAGACGAACTGCTACCGTCTTCAGGTTGTATTAGACTCTCTGTATCAGAAAGATCCGGAAGGCTTCCAGAATGAACTGCCGGTAGATCCTCCCTTCCCCATAGTAGGTTACTTCCACTACGATGAAGTAGAAGCCGACTTCCAAATCAATCCTTCTACGAAGTTTGTCGTATTGACTGTTGCCAAGAATGGTTTGAACAAGTGGGGTAAGATTAAGGTAGATACCTATGAAACTCCTGCGGCTGTTATCGATCCCGCACAGGCTACTGTCAAGAAGGTTTCTTCTACGAGCTATGAAGTAGGAACTCGTCTGAAAACGAAGCGTTTGCCCGCTTTGACAAAGGGTAGTGCACCTGTTGTTCGCAAGGGCGAAATCTATACTACACCGAGATTGGTTAACGCCGAATAAGCTGTAGTTTCTAAGTGGAACATAAAAGTCCCCTGTCTAATCGAAGTCTTGTACTTCGGAAGACAGGGGACTTTCTGTGTTGTAGTGTTCCAACCTTTTCTAACGGGGTAAAATCTTCGTAGCAGGAGCTTTACTTCTTCTCTGTCCGCGTTTTGCTGATAGCCAGACAAAATAGGATGAAGCAACAGGCACGCCAACCAAGGTCTTCGTAGTAAGGAAGCAACATAGTCGTGGCAGCCAGTTGGGCGTAGAGGAAGAAAACTGTTTGTCGGGATGTAACCTTCTCACCCAAGAGGGAAGTGTACAGTTTGGCAAGCAGGTGTACCCAACGCTGCTTAGCAAGAAGAAGCGTGAGGCGTTCGATAAGGTTGAAAGAAAGCATGAGCTGGTCTTTTTCCTTCTGGCTGAGGCAGATGTCGTTCTTGTTCATGAGTTTGTTAGATGAGAGGGTTTGTAAATCTGTGGGCAAAGGAAAGGTGATAAATTGACAGACTACGGCAAAACCATTTTTCTCATGTTAAATGTGAGAGAGAAAGTAACGAGGCTTCCTTGGGTTGGGGGAGAGACAGCCGTTCGACAGCCTTTTCTGATGTTTTCCTTTCGTTTGCGCTCCGTTTGAAGTACCTTTGCGGCCACAAATAAGTGAAACAGAATATGGAATATAATTTCAGAGAAATCGAACAGAAGTGGCAAAAGACGTGGGCAGCTGAGAAAACTTACCACGTGGAAGCCGACGCAACGAAAGAGAAGTTCTACGTGCTCAATATGTTTCCCTATCCCTCAGGGGCAGGCTTGCACGTAGGGCATCCGTTAGGCTACATCGCTTCTGATATTTATGCACGTTACAAGCGTTCGTGTGGATACAATGTGTTGAACCCGATGGGTTACGATGCTTACGGTTTGCCCGCAGAGCAATATGCTATCCAAACTGGACAGCATCCGGCTGTGACAACAGTTAAGAACATTGCCCGTTACCGTGAACAGCTTGACAAAATAGGTTTCTGCTTTGATTGGGACCGCGAGGTGCGTACTTGCGATGCATCCTATTATCACTGGACCCAGTGGGCGTTCCAGCAGATGTTTAATTCCTATTACTCGAATACCGAGGCCAAGGCTCGTCCGATTCAGGAGCTTATCGCTCACTTCGAACAGCAAGGAACCGAAGGACTCGACGTCGCTCAAGGCGAAGAACTCGCTTTTACGGCGGAAGAGTGGAAGCAAATGGACGCGGTTAAGCAACAACAGGTGCTGATGAACTATCGCATTGCCTACTTAGGTGAAACAATGGTGAATTGGTGTCCCAAATTGGGTACGGTATTGGCCAACGATGAAGTCGTGGACGGTGTGAGTGAGCGCGGTGGCTATCCCGTGGTGCAGAAGAAGATGATGCAGTGGTGCTTGCGTGTATCAGCTTATGCACAGCGTCTGCTCGAAGGCTTGGAAACTATTGACTGGTCTGACTCGATCAAGGAAACGCAGCGCAACTGGATTGGTCGTTCGGAAGGTACTGAGATGGAATTTGCCGTGAAGGATTCCGATGTGACCTTTACCATCTTTACGACTCGTGCCGATACCATCTTTGGTGTAACCTTTATGGTTTTGGCTCCCGAGAGTGAACTCGTCGCTACGTTGACAACTCCTGCACAGCAGGCAGAGGTTCAGGCTTATGTAGAAGCCACCAAGAAGCGTACGGAACGTGAACGCATTGCTGACCGCAAGGTGACGGGTGTCTTCAGTGGTTCGTATGCAGTCAATCCCTTTACGAGCGAAGCTATTCCGGTATGGATTAGCGACTACGTATTGGCTGGTTACGGTACAGGTGCCATCATGGCAGTGCCCGCGCACGATTCACGTGACTATGCTTTTGCCAAGCATTTTGGACTTCCCATTGTGCCGCTTATCGAAGGTGCTGATGTCAGCGAAGAAAGCTTTGATGCCAAGGAGGGAACGGTACAGAATTCTCCCGCAGCAGGCAAGGAAAGTCTCAAAGGTTTCTCGCTCAACGGATTGAGTGTAAAGGAAGCTATCGCTGCTACGAAGCAGTTTGTGACGGAGAATGGATTGGGTCGTGTGAAGGTGAATTACCGTTTGCGTGATGCCATCTTCTCTCGTCAACGTTATTGGGGTGAACCCTTCCCCGTATATTATAAGGACGGCATGCCGCAGATGGTTCCGGAAGACTGCCTCCCGCTGGAGTTGCCCGAGGTGACCAAGTTCCTTCCGACTGAAACAGGTGAGCCTCCTCTTGGCAATGCCACCTGCTGGGCTTGGGACACGGTGAATCGCTGTGTGACGGAAAACAGCCGCATTGACCAACAGACCGTATTCCCCTTAGAACTCTCCACAATGCCTGGTTTCGCTGGCTCTTCAGCCTATTATTTGCGTTACATGGATCCGCGCAATGAAAACGCGTTGGTAGGCAAGGAAGCGAATGCGTATTGGCAACAAGTAGACCTCTATATCGGTGGCTCGGAACACGCTACGGGTCACTTGATTTACAGTCGTTTCTGGAACAAGTTCCTTTTCGATCTCGGTGTGTCCTGCAAGGATGAACCTTATCGCAAGTTGGTCAACCAGGGCATGATTCAAGGTCGTTCCAATTTCGTATATCGCATCAAGGATACCAATACGTTCGTCAGCCTGGGACTGAAGGATCAGTACGATGTAACTCCGATTCATGTGGATGTGAACATTGTACAGAACGACGTACTTGATCTGGAGGCATTCAAGGCTTGGCGTCCAGAATATGCAAATGCCGAGTTTGTGCTCGAAGACGGAAAGTATGTATGTGGTTGGGCAATTGAAAAGATGTCTAAGTCCATGTACAACGTGGTCAATCCCGATCGCATTGTCGAGAAGTATGGTGCAGACACACTCCGCTTGTACGAAATGTTCTTGGGCCCGATTAACCAGAGTAAGCCTTGGGATTCAAATGGTATTGACGGTTGCTTCCGCTTCCTCCGTAAGACGTGGAACCTCTTCTATCCGAAGAATGGCGACTGGGCAGTGACTGATGCCGAGCCTACGAAGGATAACCTCAAGACCCTCCACAAGCTCATTAAGAAGGTGACTGAGGATATCGAAGAATTCTCGTACAATACGGCCGTACCCGCCTTTATGATTGCAGTCGGTGAACTGGCACAGCAGAAGTGTGTGAGTCGTGCAGTACTCGAACAGTTGGTAGCATTGCTTGCTCCCTTTACCCCGCACATTTGCGAAGACCTTTGGCATACGCTCGGTCATGAGGGAACGGTTTGCGATGCTCCCTGGCCGGTATTCAACGAAGAGTATCTCAAGGAGTCAAGCCAGACGCTCAGCGTGTCGTTCAACGGTAAGACTCGTTTCACACTCGACTTTGATGCCGACGCAACGAAGGAAGCCATTCAGGAAGCTACACTCGCTTCGGAACAGGCACAGAAGTACCTCGAAGGAAAGCAAATCGTGAAGATAATTGTGGTTCCCGGACGTATCGTCAACATCGTAGTGAAGTAAATCGCCCCGCTGGGACACAGTTATATAACAAGCTATCATGGCAAAAATCTTTAAGCTCTCCTTGATGCAGGATGTCCGTGATTACGTGACGATTACAATCGGACTCCTGATGTATGCAATCGGTTTTACCTGTTTCCAACTTCCTTACGAAATTGCCACGGGTGGTCTGGCTGGTGCAGGAGCCGTAATCTTCTATGCCACGGGATTTCCCGTACAGTATACCTTCTTTTTGGTCAACATCGTTTTGTTGATTATTGCAGTGAAGGTGCTCGGCTGGAAGTTTTGTGTCAAAACCATTTATGCTGTATTTGCGCTCACGTTCCTTCTCGGTGCAGCCCAGGAGGTGATGCGGGAGCTCGCTACGTTGCATCCGGAATGGTTCTCTTATGTCAATCCTAGTAGTGGCTTGCCCACTGTCGTGAAGAACAATATCTTCATGTCGTGTATCATTGGTGCAGCAGTTGAAGGTATTGGTATTGGTTTGGTCTTCCTGAGCAACGGTTCGACGGGTGGTACGGATATCATCGCATCGATTATCAACAAGTACAAGGATGTAACCTTGGGCCAGATGATGATGCTTTGTGACTTGGTTATCATTACCTCGTCTCTGTTTACTCCGAATGGAAGTCTTGACCGCTTGCTTTACGGTTACTGTACGCTGATTATTACCAACTTGTTGCTGGATTATGTGGTCGATCGCGGCCGACAATCTGTACAGTTCTTTATCTTCTCTCGCAAGTATGAAGACATTGCGACTGCCATTAGTGCGACACACCGCGGCGTGACCGTATTAGATGGTCAGGGCTGGTACACGAAGGAATCACGCAAGGTGTTGGTCGTATTGGCCAAGCGTCGTGAGAGTACCAACATCTTTCGTATTATCCAAGGCATCGACCCCGCCGCTTTCGTTTCGCAATCACGCGTTATCGGTGTGTTTGGTGAGGGCTTTGACCGCATCAAGGTGAAGGCTGAAAAAACGAAAGGCGATAAAGCCAAGTCTGTGAACACACAAGGATAGTCCCACGGACTATATGTATAAGGTAAAAATCGCTTTGCTGCGATTTCTTGAGTGCCCTGAGCCTCCTGATGCTTGGGGCACTCAATGTTTTTAAACGAAGGGGAGACCGCATACAGTAGGGCAACTTTCGTACAATCATTGTGCGACTCTTGACGTGTGTACTTTTACGAGGAGCCAGGGGGATAATCCTTCATACGAAATGGCATTTCCTTTCCTCTCCAAATGCAGACTCTTCAATTATTCTTTTCTCCACATTTCAACATCTTATCTCATCCCAATGAAATTAGTATTTGCAACTAACAACGCACATAAGCTCTCCGAAATCCGTGCCATCCTCGGAGATACCATCACTGTACTTAGTCTGGCGGACATCGATTGCCACGACGATATTCCCGAAACGGCGGATACCCTTGAAGGCAATGCTTTGATAAAGGCGCGCTGGGTCAAGGAACGTTATGGTTACGATTGCTTTGCAGACGATACTGGCCTGGAGGTGACCGCGCTTAACGGAGGTCCCGGGGTGCATACAGCGCGTTACGCTTATCCCGATCGACACGACCCCGTGGCGAACACCCAGAAATTGCTGCATGAATTAGAAAATAAAACCGACCGTACGGCACAATTTCGTACCGTTATCGCGTTTCTTGTAAACGGAGAGGAGCACCTCTTTGAAGGCATTGTGAAGGGCGAGATTGCTACGGAGGAACGAGGTACTGAAGGATTTGGTTACGACCCTGTCTTTATGCCCGAGGCAACGGGTAAAACCTTTGCCGAATTGGGTGTTGAGGCTAAGAATACCATTTCGCATCGTGCGCGAGCTGTCAAGAAGTTGGTAGAATATCTTCAGCAACATCCCTTAGCAGAGTAAGTCGTTCTACACATTTGCCATGGGGGAAACGAACCTCGCATGTTTGCTGTAGGTGAAATCTCTTCGGTACCATTTCTGCGGACATTCTACTCTCCTGTTTATTCCAATTGATGAATACTTCTGTATCCTTTATACCTTCCTCATCCAACCAAATTGGTGCATTGCGCTATTTACTTGCCTGTTCGATTGTGGTGCATCATGTCAACAGTTTGAGTGGGAGCCAGTGGCCCGTTTGGATAGACCCTTACACCGTGGTATCCCTCTTCTTTATGTTGAGTGGTTATTTTGGTTGGGTCAGTTGGTTACGTCGTCCCCATTTCCGCGAATTTGTGGTTCATCGGTTGCGCCGCCTTCTTCCGGCTTATTGGGCTGTAGTCCTGTTGGGAGCCATCGGATTGGTCAGTGTTTCCAGCCTTTCGCCCGGAGCTTATTTTACTTCTCCGCAGTGGTGGCGTTATGTAGGAGCTAATTTAGCTTTGCTCAACTTCCTGGAACCCACCTTGCCTGGTGTTTTCAGTCAGCATCTCGTGACAGCTGTCAATCCCGCGCTGTGGTTTGTCAAGCTCGAAGTGTTGTTTACCTTTCTGCTTCCTTTGTTAGCCCATGCTTGGAAGCGTTTGATGGGAGAACACCCAACATATTGGCGTGCTTCCTTTGCTCGGGGGCTCTGTTGGGGACTGGGTGGTGCATGCGTGATCATTCTATTATTGGGCGAAACCCAAGTGTTACCCTTACCTGTTGTGGGGCTTCGCTATCTTGGTTATTTGCAACACTATTTGTGGGGAGTCGCACTCTATTTTTTGCTTCCGCGCATTCGTCTGACAGGCGCGGTCGGTTGTGGCTTATTGGTTCTCTTCCTTGTAAGTAGCTGGTCTGCCCCCTTTGCTCATACTGTAGGTTGGCTAGTTGTGTTGGCATTGGTGCTTCGACTCTTCTTATCAGATGGTCCGTTGCGATGCCTTAACCGTTCTAACTTATCCTATGGCATTTACCTCAGTCACTGTCCTTTGGTACAACTCGCTCTTGTCTGGTCACTGCCAGACTGGGGAGTATGGTTGATGGCATTCAGTAGTCTCGGGGTGGCCTATGGGCTTTATCGTGGGGTCGAAAGGCGTTGGGCTTGAAAGGCAGAGTCTCTATGCCCAACCTTGTCAAGCTATTTATTCTTTTACTCAATGAATATGAAACGAATCCTGTTATTCTTCTTCTTTCTGATTGGTATTGGGGTCGGACATCCCCTTCGTGCTGCTCAGTCGACTGAGGGGCTGTGGACCTATCACCTGTCTTACCAAAAGGCAGAACATATCGTAACGGCAGGCAATGTAAATTACTTCCTGTGTGAAGGCAACCTGATGAGTTATGATGTGGACGATCAGAGTATTCGCTTACTTGATAAGTTAAGCGGACTTTCTGACCGGGCTATTAGTCATATACAATGGTCCACGACAGAAAACTGTCTCGTCATTCTGTATAAGAACAACAATATTGACTTGCTTTACACAGATGGCGATGTTGTCAATATTCCGCAGATAAAGAATTACATGGAGCAGACCATTGAGGCTACCAACCTCAATGTCAACGGCGAGTGGGCTTGCATAGCGACGACACAAGGTGTAGTTGTCCTCAATCTCTCTCGGAGGGAAATCAAGGGCTACTATCTCTTGAATGAGAAAGTGAATGATGCGACAGTGGCAGGCAATGAAGTCTTTGCCAGTGTAGCCAGGGCGATCTTAAAGGGAAAACTGACAGATAATCTCTATGACAAATCGCAATGGGAGAACTCCTTCTTGACAACAGCCAGTCGTTTCGTTTCGTTTGGGGATGCGGTTTATTTAATTGTGCCTAACATAGCGGGCTTTACAGAAGAAACAACGGGGCTTTGCTACATCAGTCCAAAGCAGGCAGATGGTTCGCGTTCGTTGACACGTGTCACCTATGTTCAATTGAATCAAGGGGCCGTCAATGGGAAGTACATTCAGTTTGCTGGAAGTGGTTATTTCATCACAATCAATCCCGAAAAGCCTTTGCAGGAAGAATTCCGCGTTAATGTGGGTCGACTCTTCCCGGAGGTTGGTCGTACATACGATGGTAGCTTTTGGATTGTCGAAGCGGATGGTCGTATTTCTAATTATCGTTTCAACGAAGCTACTTCTGAATTGGCAGAAACTGGGGTAGTTATTCCCCGTATCGGTCCGCATCGCGGATTAGCCAATAAGATTCGCTTCCAAAGCAATCAGCTTCTTGTCGCGGGTGGTAAGATGGACTATGCTACAGGACAAAATTATCCTCCCATGGCGGCAAGCTATGAGGACGGCAAGTGGACAGCCTTTCCCGAAACAGGCTTTACGCTCAATAACAATGCCCGTTTTCAGAATGTACTGTCCGTAGTGGTTGATCCGCAAGATAGCAAGCATCATTTCGTTTCGTGTACCTCGGGCTTGCTGGAGTTTCGTGACTTTCAGTTTGTAAAGCATTACAACTCTTCCAATTCTCCGCTCGAAATCGCTCCCGGTGGAAATGGAAGTCCTAACTATACGATTGTCGACGGCTTGAGTTTCGACCACGATGGTAATTTGTGGATGACTAACTATGAAATGGAGAAGGTCTTGAAGGTCCTCAAAAAAGATGGCAATTGGGTGGAAATCAACGATCCCGCCTTTGCCTACGCTTCTACTCCCGATAAGACCTTGGTAGACAGCAAGGGGCGCGTGTGGGTTGCTTCTCGTCGAACCACTCCGATTGCATCGGGACTTTATGGTCTGGATGTAAACGGTACACTTAATCAGCGTGATGATGACCGCTCCAATTTCCGTAGTACGGTACTCAATGAGGATGGTCGTACGTGTGATTTGCAGGAAGTAAAGGACGTACGCGAGGATAAGAACGGGCAAATTTGGTTTGGTTGCCTTTCGGGGGTTTATGTGATTCAACGGCCCGATGAATGGTTCTCAGGTGACTTTATGGTGACGCAACCCAAGGTGCCGCGCAACGATGGTACGAATTATGCCGACTATTTGCTGACGGGAATTGATGTAACAGCTATTGCTGTTGACGGAGGTAACCGTAAATGGTTGGGTACGATGGGTTCAGGTGTTTACTTGGTCAACCCGGATGGTTCCGAAGTCTTGGCTCATTACACCGAGGCAAACTCTCCGTTGCTCTCTGACGAAATCAATAGCATGGCCATCAACGAAGAAACGGGTGAACTCTTCATTGCTTCCAATGCGGGTATCTGTTCGTTTCGCACGAATGTAACCAGTTCGCACGAAACGCTTGCTGAAAGCAATGTCAAAATCTTTCCCAACCCCGTTCGTCCAGAATATTCGGGTAATGTAACGATTGCCGGTTTGACCGAAGGTGCAGAAGTTAAAATACTGAGTACAGGTTCGCAACTCGTAGCCCGTGGCAATGCGGTCGGAGGTAGTTTTGTGTGGGATGTATGCCAGACCACTACGGGCCGTCGGGTTGCTCCCGGTGTCTATTATGTGATGGTTGCAACACACGATGGTAAGAAGAGTGTCGCAGGTAAAATCGTGGTCATTTAGTTCATGCCAAACCTGTGTTTATTCGGGTCGAAAGGGAGTAGAATGCTTGATTCTATGCATCTTTGGCGCAGGAAGACTCTTTTTTAAGTTCTGAGAAGGAAAAAAGGAAAGAAAAGTTTGTATGAACGAATGCCTTCTCCTATATTTGCCTGCAAATAACGCGTTTTTGAGCCTCTTTTAAACCTGATAAGTGGAGGCAATAACGCACATTTATCCGCAACAGGATTTTATAATAAGTTACACATATAATATTTCAAACAATGAATAAGACCGATCTCGTAAATGCCGTTGCAGCTGCAGGCTTGACCAAGGTAGACTCTAAGAAGGCAGTAGACGCTGTGCTCGACGCTATCGCAGATGCGTTGAAGGAAGGTGACAAGGTTGCACTTCTTGGCTTTGGTACGTTCTCTATCAGCGAACGTCCCGCTCGTACGGGTATCAACCCTGCAACGAAGGAGAAGATTCAGATCGCTGCAAAGAAGGTGATTAAGTTTAAGCCCGGTGCTGAATTGGCAGAAGGTATCAACTAATTTCTCTTAGCGTATAAACGCACGGAAGGTGGGAAAACGGTAGTGTCGCTACTGTTTTCCCACCTTTCCTTTTTCGGGACTTTTGTTATCGGCCTAAGAGTAGGCTATCCTTATTCAGAGTGCACGGCTCAGAATGCGTGCTACAAGCCAGCGTGGCGCAATACGAAGGAGCGGAGCTAAGAGTGCCCAGCGGGTCGTTATGGTGGCAATCGAACGGCGACGATCGATGGCGCGAAGCAGGGCATGAACGGCTTTTTCCGTGGGAAGAACCCAGAAGAGCTGTTCCGGATGAGCAAGCAACGGTGTGTTAACAAACCCTGGACGAAGGTCGGTAATGGTGATGTGCCGGAGCTTTTTGGCAAGCACGCGTTGGCGGAGTGATTCCAGGTAATGGGCTTGAAAAGCCTTGGTAGCGGCATAGGCTGGGGCAGGAGCGAGTCCTCTGTTTGCCGCAAAAGAAGTGATAGCTGCCAGTTGTCCATACCCTTGACGACAAAGTACATTGTATGCCCAGTCTATACAGGCAGTCCATCCCATGATGTTAGTCTGTAAGGTGGGTAGTTCTTCTTCGTAATGGATGTTTGCAGTCATCTTTCCAATACCAGCACAGTGTAGGTAGAGGTCTACCTTTCCTCCCAGTTGTTGGAGCAAATTCTCCAGTTGTTGCGGAGCCTCCGATTGTCTCACATCGATACAAGCAAGAGCTACCTGATGAGGGAGTTTCGCAAGTTGAGCTAATTGTTCAAGCGGTTCCGTACGGCGGGCGGCAAGTCCTACCTTCCATCCGCGCATCAGGTAATGTTGAGCCAGTGCATAACCTAATCCAGAACTGGCACCTAGAATGAGAACGGTCGACATAGAAGAATAGAGTTGAGAGGTTGAGGATAAGGGCTTATGAGTTGCAGGAGACAAGGAGTAGCTCCTTGTGATTCCCCCACCGAAACAAAAACAGGAAGCAGTTCCGTGTATGGTTCTGCTTCCTGTTTTGACTATTACAGAGAGAAGTGTGGAGTCTTTACGCTTTAGTTAGAAACCATTTGCTCAAGTATTTGACCGAATACCATACGCAGACAAAACCTACGACGAGGACGGTCGACAGTACGAGGAGCACATCCGTGAAGTGAATGCTGACGGGGTAGCTGTCAATGATGAAGCTACCCGACGAGGTTCCCAGTTTTATCAGTCCGAAGGTTTGTTGTAACCAACAAAGACCAATGCCCAAAAGACCACCCGCCGCTGCACCCAGAAGCGCAATCAATCGGCCTTCGTAAAGGAAGATGCGGAATATCAAATGGTTGGAAGCGCCGAGGTGGCGGAGCGTTTCCATGTCATTACGCTTGTCAATCATTAGCATCGATACCGAACCGATGATATTGAAACAGGCAATGAGCAAGATAAACGTCAGAAAGAAGTAAGCCATCAGCTTTTCGATGTTCATCATGTTGAATACATCTTCCTGCTGTTCGAGTTGGTCGAGTACACGAAAACGGTTGCCCGCCAACTTTCGCATATCTTCTTTTACTTCTTCGAGGTCCACACCTGGTTTCAGTTTCAGTTCCAGGCTCGTGATGCGTTGAGGCTGTTCGAAGAGCTCCTGTACGAAGTCCAATGAGGTCAGCATCAGCGTTTCGTCATACTTCCGTTGGTTCACATCAAAACAAACATTTGATGCGGCCAAGTCTCCCACGTTGAAACTTTCAGCCGGATTGGTCAAGTTTATTTTTTCCCCCTTTCGCGGCGCACAGATTTGCAACGTGCCGAAGTTAATGCCCCCCATGGCAGAGGCGAGTCCGATGCCTGGGATGCCGTAATGCACCCCCGTTTGTTCGGTTCGGTACGTTCCTTCTCCATAGAGGATGGAACGGATACCCGTCACCTTGTCAAAGTTACGATCTACTCCTTTCAAAGAGATGACCGTGGGACGGCCTTGAAAGAGTATCAGCGCGTGATCCTCCAGTGTTTCGGAGGCCACTTCCACAGCAGGATGTGCTTTCAGCAGGCAGAGCACACTGTCTTGCGTGTCGATAAATTTTCCCTGATTCGCTACCACCTCAATGGGCGGGTCGATAGCGGTATAAAGGCTTCCGAAGAGGTCGCGGAAGCCATTAAATACCGAGATGGTGCAGAGTAGGGCAGCTGTGCCAAAGGCCACTCCCACCACCGAAATACAGGAAATGATATTGATGGCTCCAATCTTCTTGCGCGAGAAGAGGTAACGTCGCGCCATGAAGAGTGGCAGGCGCAGACGACTAAGCATGTGGCGTCTCTTCGGTTGCGTCTGTCTCTGTTGCTGCCGTTGAGTTAGCAGTGTCCGTCTTCAGCAGTTCATCAATGTGATCGAGGTAATCCAATGAATCGTCAATGAAGAACTTCAAGTCCGGGATGATGCGCAACTGATGACGTACGCGGCCGCCCAGTTCGTAACGAATTTGGCGGGCATTGGCATTGATGTTGCTCAAAATCTCTTGTGCCTTTTCCGAAGGGAAGATGCTCAGATAGCCGCGGGCAATGCTCAAGTCGGGGCTGACGCGCACCGCGCTCACACTGACCAAGACGCCGTGTGTAGCTTGGGTTTGCTTCTGAAAGATGTCACTCAGTTCCTTTTGGATGAGTCGGGATATTTTCTGTTGTCTGGTTGTTTCCATAAAGCTAAAAATAAAAGAAGAAGTGCACCGCAATGAGTGCGGTGCATTCAGATTATTCAATGGGTTGTGTAGCCCACTCCAAGTACTGTTTATCAGCCGTTTCCGTGAGGTAAGGCATCAAAACTTCGCGTACGAGGCCGTGGTAGTAGTTGATTTGTGCCACTTCCTGATCCGTCAGCAGGGAGAAGTCCACAGGACGCAGGTCGTAGGGGCAAAGTGTCAGTTGGTCGAAGTAGCAGAACTCGCCAAAGGGGGTTTTCGACCAAGGAAGGCAAACCATCACATTTTCAATGCGCACGCCAAATTTACCTTCTACGTAGATACCCGGTTCGTTGGTAACGACAATACCTGGTTTGAAGGGAATCACCGTGTCGGGACGAACTTCCTTGCGAATCTGCATCGGACCTTCGTGTACGCAGAGATGCATGCCCACACCGTGTCCGGTGCCATGACCGAAGTCATAACCTACGTTCCAAAGCTCCTGACGGCAGATAGCATCAAGTTGCACACCCGAGATACCTTCGGGGAAGATGGCACGAGCCAATGCCAAGTGCGCTTTGAGTGCATACGTATAAGCCTGGCTCTCTTCGCGTGTGACGGGACCTAAAGCAATGGTACGTGTGATATCCGTGGTGCCACATTGGTACTGACCGCCGCTGTCGAGGAGCAGCAAACCCTTAGGTTGCAGTTTGGCTGCCGAATCCACTTCAGGTTCGTAGTGTACCACTGCCCCGTTGGGACCATAAGCAGCGATCGTCGTAAAGCTCGGTTCGATAAACTTATCGCTCTTCGCTCTCAATTCCGTGAGGCGTGTCGCAATGTCCATTTCCGTGAGCACCATGCCCTCAATCTGCATGGCCTGTTCCAGTTCACGCAGGAAGGTCACCATCGCAACACCGTCCAGAATCATCGCTTCGCGGATGCTTTCTTGCTCCTTGTCCGTCTTGATCATGCGCAGTTGGACAATCGGAGAAGGTATCGCTAAACCGTTGGTCGCACGGTCCAGAATCATTTGCGTCACCGTGTCCGGGTCATACATACAAGTGGCACTGACGTTGTCCATCGCCATTTCGTAGGGCAAAACCTTTACTTCGTTCTTGTCCAGGCTGGCGCGTGCCTCTTCTGTCAAGGTCTCCTGATGTGTGAAGAGCGTGAAGGAGTTATCTGCCGCCCGGTAAAGCAGGTAAGCAAAGAAAACCGGCGTATAGGGAATGTCGTGACCTCGGAGGTTAAGGATGTAGGCAATGTCGCACAAATCGTTGAAGAGGTAGTCGCGGTCGGGCGCCATGGCACGGAGTCGCTTCGCCACCTTGTCGAGTCCCGACTTAATAGGGGTGCCAGTATAGCGTTTGGCCATACGTTCGATAGGTTGCGGAACAATGGCCGGGCGGTCTGTCCAGATCGTGTCAAAGGCATCGGGAGCAGAGCACAGTTTCACGCGACAATCAGCCGCAGCCTGAATCATGCTCAGCGTTAGCATCGATTCACAGCAGTGCGCCACAACTCCTTCAGGTTGGAGATTGGCAAGTTTTTGTCCTATCCAGAACCAGGGCGAGATGTGCTTGTCATCCTTGGCATCCTTCATCAGTTTGATGCTGGTAAAGCCGATTTGCTCTTGCGCCTGGAGCGTATAGCGCGAGTCCACCCAAAGGGCGGCATCGTTGTAGGTTACAATGAGCAAACCCGCCGAACCCGTAAAGCCACTCAGCCATTCGCGACACTTGAAGTGGTCGTGAACAAATTCATTGTTGTGCGGGTCGACAGTCGGAACGACGTAAGCCAGGATATTGCGTTCCTTCATCCATTGGCGGAGAGCCGTCAGACGGTTCTCAATCACCATCATCGCATCGAGCTTATTATCTGTTTCTTGCATACATTTCAAAGATTGGGGCCTTGCATTGCTCCTTCAAGTCTTCAGGGAGTTCGATGCTCGGCCATTCATACTTCAAGCAATTATAGATTTTCTCAAGCGTAATAAGGCGCATGTAGTTACAGTTGTTGCAACCGCAAGAAGCCTCCTCGGGCGGAACGGGGATAAAGGCCTTGCCGCTGCATTGCTTCTGCATCTGGTGCAGAATGCCGCTTTCGGTAGCTACGAGGAAAGTGGTTGCATCCGACTGGATGGCATAGTTAAGCAAGGCGGCGGTCGAACCGACACAGTCAGCCAACTTCACCACCGCACCATTACATTCGGGGTGAACAAGAACTTTGGCTTCGGGATAGATTTCCTTGAGTTGGATGAGCTTGTCGACCGAGAAGCGTTGGTGTACGTGGCAAGCCCCCTGCCAAAGCACCATATCGCGTCCCGTTACAGAGTTAAGGTAGCCGCCCAAGTTGCGGTCGGGACCGAATATCAGTTTCTGGTCCTTGGGGTAGGATTCTACGATCTTGCGGGCATTGCTTGACGTTACGAGCACATCGCTCATCGCCTTGATTTGGGCAGAAGTATTGACGTAACTGATAACTTTATGGTCGGGATGTTGTGCTTTGAAGGCTGCAAATTCCTCGGGTGGACAGCTTTCGGCGAGTGAGCAGGTCGCGTTAAGGTCAGGGAGTAACACCAGGCGGTCGCCAGCCAATACATTGACCGTTTCAGCCATGAAGTGTACGCCACACATGATGACAATGTCCGACTGCAGATTTTTAGCCTGATCGGCGAGTGCCAGACTGTCGCCTACGAAGTGGGCAATGTCCTGCACGTCACTATTCGTGTAGTAATGCGCGAGGATAGTGGCATTCTTCTCCTTGCACAAGTCTTTAATGGCTTGCTTCAGGTCTATGTCTTTCGGAAGCGGCTCGTTAACGTAGCCGGCTTCAATCCAGGATTGTTTCGGTTCTGTCATGATCTTGTTTGGAATAATGGTTTGACGGCGACAAAATTACAGATAAGATTTTGTTAGTAAAAGCCCGAACTCACTTTAGGTTCTTTCTATAAGGCTCTGTGTATCTATTGAGTGTTTTTGAATCTCTTTGAAAAGGGGAAACGCGGATTTTATAGCTTGATGTTTCTTTCCGTTCCTTCCGTGGTTCTCTTTTTCTGACCACGGAACTCCCGGAACTTACGGAATTCCCTTTTTCCGTTCCTTCCGTTTCTTCCGTGGTTCTCTCTTTTCCTGACCACGGAACTCCCGGAACTTACGGAACTCTCTTTTTCCGTTCCTTCCGTTTCTTCCGTAGTTCTCTTTTTCCTCTCGGGTAGATTGCGACAAAACCCGATGAGGCCGCAACACCGAAACGGACTTTGCCGTAACTTTGCGCGTCAAAAAAATAATAGCAAGCAATGAAAATCATACATACCGCCGACTGGCATCTCGGTAATGTCTTTCATGGGCATCACCGTTTGGGCGAACACCGCCATTTTTTGCGCTGGCTCTTGAGTATGCTCAAAGCCGAACAGGCTGATGCGCTGATTGTGGCAGGCGACATCTTCGATTCGCCCAATCCCTCTGCCAGTGCCGAAGAATTGCTGTACGACTTCCTGCACGAGGCAACAGAGGAAATGCCCGGATTGCAAATCATCTTGATTGCCGGCAACCACGACAGTGCCAGCCGCTTGGAGGCACCTGCCGCCCTGCTCAAGACGCACAATATCTATGTGCGCGGCCTTATCCGTGAGGTAGAGGGCAAGGACGGAACCCCCGATTTCGACCACTATCTGTTACCGTTGGCCACGCGCAATAGCTCCGAGGCAGTCTGCGTCTGCATGGCGCTACCTTACCTGCGGGGAGGCGACTATCCGGCAGGTCAAACACCCGCCGAAGGACTTCGTTATTATTTTACCCAGATGCAACAGCGTTTCCGCAAGAGCGATTTCAAGAAACTCCCGTTGCTTGCTGCCGCCCATTTCTATGCCGCAGGAGCTGAAGTCTGTGAGTCAGAGCATTCCGAGCGGTTAGTCATTGGTGGGCAAGACTGTGTCGACGCTTCCGTCATCGGCGATAAAGTGTGCTATACCGCCTTAGGACATATCCACCGGGCTCAGCAAGTAAAAGGCGGAACCAACGTGTGGTATGCTGGCAGTGCTTTGCCCATGTCCTTTTCCGAACAGCATTACCAGCACGGCGTCAAGTGTCTGACGCTTGACGAAAGTGGAGTGGCCGAGGTGCGTACCTTACCCTATACGCCCTTGCGCCGTCTGCAAGTCATCAGCGGACAGCAAGGACAGGGTGCGACTCCCTCTGAAGTGAAAGCAGCCATATCCCTGTTGCCCGAACGTCCGTCCGAGTGGAACGATACAGAGGTCGACAATTGGCCTTACCTCGAAATCCGTCTGCGTGAGACCCAACCCGAACCTGGACTCATGCACGAAGTCATGCAGTTGCTGGCCGACCGCGCCGTTCACTTCTGCCGCATGGTACGCTTGCGTCCCGAGGAGAAGAGTCACGAACCAAGTGCCTGGGGCAAGGAGAGTGGTAGCGAAACCGCCTACCGTCCGCTTGCGCCGTTGGATTTGGCCCAACGCATTTTTGAGGCAAAATACAATAACCCGATGTCCGAGGAATTGGTGCAACGTTTTCGCCAGGCCGAAGAAGCCGCACAGTCCCTCACCGAATAGCACAGACAATGAAAATCGAAAAGATCATTCTCGAAAATCTCACGGCGCTCGAAGGCGAGCAGGTGATAGACTTCACGGCAGAGCCTCTGCGTTCCGCCGGACTTTTTGCCATAACGGGCGATACGGGTTCGGGCAAGTCTACCTTGCTCGATGCCATCTGTCTGGCACTTTACAACCGCGCACCGCGGTTTGATGATGCCGAGAAAATCTCGGCCGAAGAACTCAAACAGGCTGAGTCGAAAGCCCAACAAATACAGACCACCAACGTGGCGGGCGTACTCCGCCGGGGCAAAAAGGAGGGCAAGGCGATGGTCATCTTCTCGACCCACGACGGAACACGCTACGAAGCCAAGTGGAGCATTCGGGTAGCCCGCACGGGCACCATCAAACCCGTCGAACGTTCCTTCGTACGACTCAGTCCGCAGAAACATACATTCGATAAAGCCGAACTTCAGGATGCCATCATCGAGGCCGTGGGGCTGACCTACGAGCAGTTTACCCGCACCGTCATCCTGGCGCAAAACAGTTTTGCCAACTTCCTCAAGGCAAAGTCGGCTGACAAGGCCACCTTGCTCGAGAAGCTGACCGGAACGGAGGTCTACGGAGCCATCTCCAAGCAAATCTATGAGCTGTCAAAGCAGGCCGACGAGGTGGTCAGCGGCATGGAACACCGCATGGAAGGCATGTTGCTCAACCGTCTTGAACCCCAGGCTTTGGCAGAAGAGGAAGAGCGTCGTCGGGTCTTAGCCGCTACGGGTGAACAGACCCAGCGCGAACTGGAACGCCTCATGCGGCAGCTCGAATGGGCCGACCGTTACCGTCAGGCTACCCAGCGCGTCAGCGAAGAAGAAGCCAAGTTTGCCGCCGCAACCAAGGCTTGCAGTGAAACGCGTGCCGACGAGCAACGGCTCGAACGTTACGACTCCTTGCTCAGTATGCAACCCCTCTTTCAGGAGATTATCATGCGTCGCGAGGATCGCGAACGGATGCGCAACGACGAGGCGCAGACCCAGACCGACCTGGAACAGGTGCGCCAAACGCTCGACACCAAGCGCCAGGAGTTGAGTGCGGCTGAGGAATGGACCGCTGAGGCTGAAAAACAGCAGGAACAGCGTGCCGCCGCCATCAATCGCGGCCATGCGCTCGAAGGCGAGATGCGCGTGTTCGAGGAACAGCTTCGCCGCGCCGATGCCCAGATTAAGCAGGCCGACGAGGTGTTGCGTAAACGACAGAAGGACCTGACAACCAAGCAACAGTCCCTGGAGGCAGCCCGTCAGGAAATCACGCAAAAGCAGTTTCACCAGCAGTCGCTCTCAGTACACAGCCGCATGTTCGACAAGTTCGACCTCGTGAAGGACAAGCTCTCTTTGCTCTCAACCGAAACCGCGCGCAACGTCGAGAGCCACGCCAAGTGGCACGACTCCCAACGGCGCAAAATGGGGCTGGAGGAGCAGTGCGAGAAGGTGAAGCACGAGCAAGATCAGAACCTGGCGAAGATGAGCGCGCTCAAGAGTAACCTGATGATTCACAAACAGACCATCCAGGGACTCGACTCGGCAAAGTTGCAACGCGCTGTGACCGAAACGCGCAACCGCATGGACGCGCTCAAGCGTGCCGCCGTGTTGTGGAACCATATCTCGGAGGGTTACACTTCGTTGTCTGAAGGACGTGCCATTCAGAAACGCGAAGAGACCGAGTTGGCACAGAAGCGTCAGCAGGCAGAGCGTTTGGAAATCGAGCGCGATGCGGCAGAAGAGGCATACAACCGCATTGCGACGGCCTACACGTTGAGTCAGAGTGAGAACATCGTCGAGTTGCGCAAACAGCTCAAGGAGGGCAGTGCCTGTCCCGTGTGTGGGGCGACCCACCATCCTTACCACACAGAGACGGAGCGTCAGTTGGGCAACTTGCTGACCAACCTCAACAAGGAATATGTAGCGGCACAAGAGGCTTTGGCGCAAAAGCGCAATACGCTGGCCGCCTTGCGCGAAGACATCGCCGCCGACGATGCCCGCATCCGTACCGCCGCCCGCGAACTGCAGAATATGGAGCGTCGCCAACAGGCTGATGTCGAGGAGTGGCAGACTTATGCTTACCTCGACAACTCCTTCCAGGATTGTTCCGAAACGGCCAATCGCGAGGCGCGTGCCAAGATGATTCAGTTGCTCAAGGACAATACCATCCGGGTAGCTGAAGAGGCCGAGAAGGAACTCGACACCTATAACTACCACCAGCGCCACATCAACGAGCTCAATGAACAAATTGAGAACCTCGACACAGCGATGCTCAACAACCGCACGGCGTTTGACAAACTGCGCACCGAAATTCAGGTGCTGGTAGCTGCCTCCGAGGAGTTGCAGCAGGCCATTCGCCTGTCCGACCGCACGTGTTCGCAACTCTATATCGACCTCGACGGCATGATTACCGTGTCGGGATGGTTTACGGAGTGGAAGAACAATGCCGACGGCCTGCGTATGCGCCTTCGCGATCTCTGCGAAGACTGGAACCAGACGTGCCGCACGCTGGAGGAGAAACAGCGGGCTTCAGAGTTGCTCTGTGAGGAAATCAAGGGAGCGGCCGCTCATCTGGAAGAGGCAACCCGCTCGTTGGAAGAGCTGCGCGAAAACCGTACCGCCCTTCACGAACGCCTCGAGGCGATGAAGGAGGAGATGCGCCAACTCTTTGGCGGAAGTTCACCTCAAAAGGAAGCGGCGGCACTCAAGGAAGCCGTCCTGCAGACGCGGCGCGTCGAAGCCGAACTGCGTAAACTTTGCGAGGAACATCAGGGACGGCTCAAAGCACTCGAGGGTAAGCGCGAAAACCTGGAGAAAGGACGTGTCAAGGCGCAACAGCAGTTGCAGGAGAAACAACAGCAACTCGACTTGCTTATCCTCCGCTTCAACGGTTCGCATCCGCCCGTTCAGTTTGCCGAACTCGAACAGCTCTTTGCTTCGACACAGGATTGGAAGGCATTGCGTCAACAGCTCGACGCCTTGCGCCAAAACCTGATGCAGGCACAGACCCGCCTCACTCAGGCACGCGATGTGCTTTGCGTCCTCCAGGCAGACCCACTTCGTCCGAAGGAAGTTGGCGAAGAGGCTTTGGCCATGCTTCAGACACGTTGGGAAGAAGAGCGCGTGAAGTTGAACGAAGTCAACCGTCGCTTGGGCGAATCGCAGTCGCGACTCATGGCACACGAACGCTGTGTGCAGGAAGCGGCACAGTTTGTCGAAACGCTCAACCGCGCCAAGGCAGACCAGACAGAGTGGCAACGCCTCAACGAATTGCTTGGTTCGGCCGATGGCAAGAAGTTCCGTACGGCAGCACAATGTGTCACCTTTGCCTGCCTTGTGGAACATGCGAACTACCACCTGCGTCAGATATCGCCTCGTTACGAATTGGCACAGCGTCCCAACTCCCTCTTCCTTGAAGTCATTGACCGCGACCTCTTCGACGAGAAACGCTTTGTCAATTCCCTCTCGGGTGGTGAGACCTTTGTCGTCAGCCTCGCGTTGGCCTTGGGACTGGCCTCCTTCTCGGGTACCGGCCTGGCCATCGGCTCCCTCTTTATCGACGAAGGCTTTGGCAATCTCGACCGCGAGTCGCTCGACCTCGTGATGGGGGCACTCTCCAATCTGGAGAATGCCCAGGGACGCAAAGTTGGTGTCATCAGCCATACCGACCAGATTCGTTCGCAAATCTCTCCGCAGATTCGCCTGCGTAAGCAGCCGGGCAACGGGTCGTCGGTCATCGAAGTCGTGTAGTGGTAAAGGCGATGGGCGCGGCTGTTGTGCTGACGAAGCCTTTGCTCCCGCCTCCTCGTCCTTTTGTAATCTTTGCAAGGTGTCCTCGTCGTTGAGGAATACACATAGCGTGCTTGTCAATGTGTTCTCGTAGCCTACGAGGCCACATTGTAAGGCATACAATGTGTATTCTTCAACGACGAGGACACATTTTTGCGCTAAAATGTGGCCTTCAGCTCGACGAGAACACATTTGCTCGCTGAAACTCTTAGTTTCTAACGAAAAGAAGATACCTTTGTGAAGTCAAACGGTGAATGTGCGGCTGTGGAATGAAGCTGTGCGGAAGTAATCGGGGCGTGGTAGTTGTATAAGTCACAGCAGCAGTATAAATTCCGCTGCAGTACGGTTGCAGCAGTTGTACGGTCGCGGCCCAAGCAGAAGTAACTTTCTTCTCTCTTCTCTTCGCACCCTTTTCATCCCCTTTCTTCGCGGCCCCTTCTCTTTTTCCGCATCTAAGCGATGGGTTCGCACCGCTCCGCATTCCCCTCTATCATCCAATCCTTATGCCTAGTAAAAGAAGAAATGAAAACACGCGCGGTAAGCACACCGTTCTCCGTGTAGAACCACAGTATCAAGTCAAAGATTTAATCATCTCCCCTTTCACCCATCGTCGAGAGTACGACCGTCAAGGCAACGAAGTCTACATCCCCATAGAGCGTAATGAAAATCCTACGGGCATCCATTTGCTCGACGAATTTTTGCGTCGCATGGCTGACGGTGGCATCACCCTCTTCGACTATTGCACCGAGAAAGGCCTGCTTACCGAAGACCTCTCCGGTTTGCTCTTCACCCTCACCGGCCTTCGTTGGCAGGAATTCAAGGAAACCTATTGTCACGAGATGGTCGCCCACCTCATGCTTTATTCCGATCTCACTGTCGAAGAAATCGCCCGCCGCGCCCTCTACGGCTCCCGCTTCGGTCTGACCCGTCACTATCAGAAAACCTTCCACTGCAGCCTTAAGGAGTACCGCGATCGTCTGCGTAAGGCTCATCCCGATGTGCGCCCGGTGTATGTGATACGATGTTGTGATTAGCTGAAAGATTTTTACCTTCGCAAGGTAATCAACAACCAGTCTTGTAAAGTAGAAACAAAAAAAGGCTCTTGGGCACGACCATCGATAGCTTACGTACCTGCATGATCTACGGATCTGTACTCCGTGAATGCCCAAGAGCCAGTGCAAATATAGTAATAATATTACATGACCTCCCGATGAAACAAAGATATCTACTTCAAGCAAGTTGTGATTAGCTGAAACATTTCTACCTTCGCAAGGTAATCAACAACTTATCTATGGTATAAAAATGACAGAAAAGACAACAGACCTCATTATATCAAAGCTGCTCGATGCTTCAAGTATAGAGCACTACGCAGAGTCATGCCCTATTGAGGAAAAATCAACAAGGCTATGGTCTCTAAACGTGGTACAGGAAAGAAAGGCTTTCCTGAATACTTGGCAATATCGGGTGACTTTGTTATCGTAATAGAAGATAAGGCAAAGGTTGAGGACCAGGCAAAGTACTTGAAAGATAATGAAACTTTGCTGATGGATACTTCAAGCGTAACCAAGTATGCGGAGAATGGTGCGCTGCATTATGCGCTCAGTATCATTCAAAACACAGACTTCAAGAAAGTCATTGCCTTTGGTTGTTCGGGAACAGACGAGAAGCGCATTGTTATTCGTCCTATTTACGTTAGTCCTACAGGTTACAAAATTCTTCCAAAGGTCAAGGACTTCAGTCAATTCTCGACCGAAAATATAGAGCGTTACTACAATGAGATTATTTGCGGTAACGAAAGTATTGAACGTGTTGAACTGAAAACCATTCTTAGCCGTGCAAAGACTTTGCATGAGGATTTGCGCAACTATGGACAACTCGGAGATAGCGAGAAACCTTTGGTCGTATCTGCTATTCTTTTGGCATTAGAAGAAAAGGATTTCTCAACAGAGAATCTGACAGGGGATACTATTAAAACTGATGGTCAAAAGATATTTGATGCCATGTCCGCACACATGGAAAGAGTAAAGGTTGAGCCACAGGTGAAAAAGAAAAGGGTTATAGACCAATTTAACCTCATCATCAATAGACCTGTGTTGTCTGAAAAGGATGAGCGATTGGGCAAATCCCCTTTGCGCTACTTTGCGGAATACTTGCACTCAAATATTCTAACTGCCATTTGCAACAACTCACCAGAAGACGTACTTGGTCGTTTCTATGGAGAGTTCATCAGTTATAGTGGTGGCGATGGGCAAACACTTGGCGTAGTTCTTACTCCAAAGCACATAACCGAATTGTTTACAGAATTGGCTGAAATCAAGCCTACCGACAAGGTGCTTGACCCTTGCTGCGGAACAGGTGGCTTCTTGATAGCTGCCATGCACAGAATGCTGACACAGGCAAAAGAGGAAGACAAGGAAAACATCAGAAGAAACAATCTTCACGGTATAGAGTTGCGTGACGATATGTTTTCCATTGCCACAACCAACATGATTCTGCGTGGTGACGGAAAGAGCAATCTCATCTGTGCAAACTTCTTGAAGCAAAAATCGGAAGACATGTACAAGAAAGGCTTTACCGTTGGTTTGATGAACCCACCGTATTCACAAGGAAAGACAAAAAGCACGGCACACTTGACGGAGTTGAAATTCATCTGTCACTTGTTGGATTGCGTAGGTGATGGTGCTCGTTGTGTTGTCATAGTTCCACAAAGCACAATGGTCGGCAAAACGAAAGAAGACAAAATCGACAAACAGTATATTCTCGATAACCATACGCTTGAGGGTGTTATAACGCTTAATACAGATACGTTCTATGGCGTAGGAACAAATCCTGTGATAGCCGTATTTACAGCGCATCAACCACACCCAAAGGATAAGTTAGTGAAGTTTGTCGATTTCAAAGATGATGGTTATGAAGTCTTTGCCCATGTTGGATTGATGCCAACAGATAGAGCTGCCGAGAGAAAGAAATACCTGCTTGATTGTTGGTTTCAAGGCAAGACTGCACCAAACTCTTTTATTGTGCGTAGCACCATTGAAGCAGATGACGAATGGCTGCACTCGTTTTACTATTTCAACGAAGAGATACCATCAGAGGAAGACTTTGAAAAGACAATGGCTGACTATCTGACATTTGAGTTTAACATGATTACTCATGGACGAGGTTACTTGTTTGAAGAAAAGGAGGTGGCGAATGGATAAGCTATCACTCAAAAATAAAGATTGGAAAGATTTCTATCTTTCAGATTTCTTTGACTTTGAAAAGGGAAACCAAAATAATATGGCATCTTTGACGACAGGAACTTTACCTTTGGTCTCTGCCAAAAAGACAGACAATGGTTATAAAGGCTTCGTATCAAAGGAACAAAAGAAAATCTTTCGAGGTGATATTCTGACATTGAATAACGATGGAGATGGTGGTGCAGGAATAGCTTACTACCAACCTACCTCTATGGCTTTGGATAGTCATGTTTCCGCATTGATACCCAAGAGTGATTTGAATAAATACCATTTGCTGTTTGTCTCAATGTGTATAACAAAGCAAAGGGAACGCTTTGGACATGGGTATTCAATAAACGGTAACAGATTAAGAGCCTTTAAAATTATGCTTCCTCTTGCTGCTGATTGCACAAATCCTGATTGGCAGTTCATGGAGGAATACATGCGTCGAAAAGAAACATTATTATTGAAACCAGCAGTAGAGAAATTATGCAAGCGACTGATACACAAAGAAATTTTAGGGGGGGGTAAACTGCTCCGCTCTCAATGGAAACCTTTTAGTTTTACAGAAGTATTCACAGAAATACAGCGTGGTAAGCGTCTTAAAAAAGCAGACCACACAGAAGGCACAGTTCCATATGTATCATCCACAGCACTCAACAATGGCGTGGATGGATTTGTCGGCAACGAGGGCAGCGTAAGAAAGTTCGAGGATTGCATAACCATTGCCAATAGTGGTAGTGTTGGTAGTGCATTCTTCCATCAATACGAGTTTGTGGCAAGTGACCATGTTACTCAGCTTAAACGTAAGGGATTGGATAAATATGCCTACCTCTTCATGGTGCCAATAATCAACCGTTTGTCGGAGAAGTACAGTTTCAACAGAGAAATAAATGACGAGCGTATAAAGCGAGAAAAGATATTACTCCCCATTAATGATAAGGGTGAAATAGATTTCGATTTCATGTCCTCGTTCATGCAAGAGGTAGAAGCTGATATACTCAAAACAACTCTAAAGGTTTTCAAGAAGCGCTTGAACGCCAATGAGAACAAAATGGGGGGGTAAAATGGAAAGCGTTCTTCCTTGAAGAAATTGCACAAATATCTTCGGGAAAAGACATCTACGAAAGAGAGCGTACAAGTGGGCAAACCCCTTATGTTACGGCGACAGCCAATAATAATGGCATCGGTTATTTCGTTGGCAATCAAAACGAAACATTGGAAAAGGGAAGCCTGTCTGTAAATCGAAACGGCTCTGTTGGGTATTGCTTTTTGTTCAGTGCAAAATTAAACTATGAGAGCTGCATGGCAAATTCACAACCTGTGCAGAATGGAGAAACAAGAACCGACACCGTTAAAAAAGCTCATTAGGGCGTTTTTCTGAGGTAATGAATTGAAAGCGTTTCCACTTCTCAAATCTGCTATTTTCGCATTTCCTCACGAACGTCACTTAAAGCCAACAACTGCCACAACCACTTGAAACTCAAAACAAAAGCCCAAATCTGCTATTTTTCTTGCTTTTTTAGTCATTCTTTTTCAGAAGAATTCGCCCTTTGCTATAGGTGTTGTTGCTTTACGAGCCATTCTATGCTAGAGTTATCAACCTAATAGCAGACTTATTTGCTGCCTGCAAAGTTAAATATTCTACGTTCTATTTGATTTTTTAAAGAAAAGATTTTAACTTTGCCCCTGTTCAGCTAATCACAATAAGGATTATTCCGTTGTGAAAACATCTTTGGGCGGGGAAACTCGTCCTTTTTTTGGCTTCTATCGTAATGAGGAAAGTCCAAGAAGTTCGTGAATGATTGAAATAGTAATGTTCTAATCATAAAAGGTGCACACAATAACGTGTGCACCTTTTATAGTAAAAGTACGTTCGGCCTGAGAGTCTGGTTTACATACGAAAATAGGAGATAAACCGCTGTGTTAAGCGTTTATCTCCTATTCGTTTTTAAACACATCCCAGAAGGAACACTTCCTTCGCTTCAAGCGAGCCCAAGCGAAGGCTGTGTAAGTTAGTTTCGTTTATTCCACGATTACCTTCACGGCATTGCCTTGACCAATCAACTTCACCAGGTATACACCCTTTTGCTGGAAGCGGTAGGGGAGTACAGAGGGCGCACCAGCCGGCACTTCCGTTGTGTAGAGAATGCGGCCGTTGAGGTCGTAGATACAGAGGCGAGCCGACTGAGCAAGTTCGGGCAAGAGAATGCGGATGGGACCGTCCGTCAGGGTCGGAGTCACCTGCATAGCCTCCGTTGCATTCGCTACGTCTGCAATTTGGCTAACCACCTTGCGCGGCATGTCGATGCTGAGGTCAAGGTCGTTGGTCACATTCGCCTTGTCCGTACCATTGTTCGTGACGTTGCCCAAAAGGCTGCCTAGCACGGTGTTGAGGATGGGGTCTACCTTTTCGTGTACGATGGGTTTGGCCACTACACCTAAAATGCGACCCACCAACTTGTCGACCAATTTGTTGATGCCGTCGGTCACAATGCGCTTTTGCAATACTTCCGAAGCCTTCTTGTCTTCGTTACTTTCAGAGAAGGTCAAGTAAGCCTTGATGGCATCTTCTCCGATACATTCCATCAGCATGGCAGTCAGTTCCTCGGGCGTTTCGGGAAATTTGATAGCGGCTCCCAGGTCACCCAGGCTACCCGTAGCGTCGCTTACCACCTTCTGGATCATATCCCAATAGTCCGAAATCAGCCCACCTACCATCGGTTCGAGACCGCTGACCAACTTCTCCTGCGCATAGTGTCCGAAGTTTGCTTCGAGCTGGCCGTTGAGTTTCACGCTCTTGAGCAGTTTGCCGCGCAACTCCATCACCGTATTGTCCTCGTTGAGGCGTACTTGGCGGAAGGGGCAGGGGTAGGTCACGGTCGAACCCGTTGAGATGTCATAGATAGAGTCCGTCTTCGTTTCGTTGTAGTCTTTGGCAATGTCCTGAATGTGGAAGTGGCCTGTGAAGACCGTGCGGATGCCTGCCTCCATCAAAACCTTGCGTACTTCGGCTGCATTTTCAACTACATAGGGCGAAGCGATGGTGGCCTGTCCGTTGAAGTGCTCCACAAGGTTATGGTGCATGACAGCCAACACCTGTTTGCCCTTCTCGCGTGCCTCCTGCGCCTGTTGGCTAATCCATTGCAGCGTTTCGGGTTTGATACGGCCCGAAGTGACGCACACATCCTTATCCGCACCTTGTGATACAAAGGTATTGTCCTCGTAACGGCAAGCATCGATACCTACAACCACCACATCGGGCAGAGCCTCAACGGCATAGCTGAGCGACTGCGGGTCGCGCTTGGCATCCTTACCATAACCAAATTCGCTGTAGATTTCAGCAAACTTCTCGAGGCTAACCGTTTCGGCATAGCGCGTCTGGTCGCCGTCAAACACATAAGCGTGGGGATTGTTCACATCGTGATTACCCGGTACAACGAGTGTCTGTATGCCCGCTTGCTTGAGTCGCTTTAATTGTTCGGCAACCAACTGGTGGCTAAGCAATTCGCCATCCTTCGTCAAGTCGCCGGGGATGAGCACCAACTCAGGCTTCTGTGCCAGGATGGTGTCAATCATGGTATAGAATATATCTTTACTCTCAGCCAACAGCTTACGGTCGCCGGCCAAGTATTTTTCAAAGGCACTGCCTTCCTTAATCAGCAATTCCGGGCTCATCACGTGGATGTCGCTCATCACGAATATATCCTTGGGACCCTTCGTCCAAGCCTGAGCACTGACACTAAACAGGATGGGGGTCGTAATGTCTTCACCCTTTGCATTGGTGCAACGCACCGTGTAGTCACCCGCTTCGAGCTGGTCGCCCAGGGTGAATACTCCTTTCTCAGCTTTTTCCGTCAGCGTCAGTTGCTCTTTGAGGGGGATGCGTGCCTGGTCCTTGTACACACTGATGGTAGCTTTTGCGGGCAAATTGTTGTATGTGATTTCCACCGTTTGCCCCACCTCAAAGTGCGTTGTCGTTACTTGTAGGTTTCCACCTTCCTCGTTCGTCTGAGCCGTTTGGGTGTTCGCCAGAGTCTGCGGCAACGCTTGGCGCAAGGTCATGCCTTGTCCCGCATTGACCGTCTGTAAACCATGAGCGGCAGCATGCACTTCATTGGTAGCAAGTGCAGAAAGACCATGGAGTGAAAGGGCACAAGTAGCTGTGCTGAGGAGTAGTTTTGAAGTCATGAGTAAGTTTTTGATAGTTATGCGATTGCTTTTTGACACTGCAAAAGTATCGACCGCAGATTACGAACTCTTTTCAATGTCGTGACATTTCAAACTTACTCTGTGAAGGAGGGTAGGGATTCACTTCATGATTCCCACCCCCGTTTTTAAGAACGCTTCAAGCCCTGTAGGGAAGTGACACCACAATCCGTGATGGATAGGGTTGCGTGTCTTCCCTACAGGGCTTGAGTCGTTTTGGATGTTATATCGTGGATAGGGAGCCTGCCCAACTTTGAGAAGTTAAGCCGTTAGCTACTGCTTCAAATGACCCCCGCTTCGACCATTCTAACCACCCGTTCCGTGTAGCGGTCATCGCCTTCGGGGTCATATTTCTTGTTGAGGCTATTGCCGAAGAGCACAGCGATGCCCTGGTAGAGGTTCGCCTTGAAGGGCCCGATAAAGGCCTTGGCAATGTAGTAACCCGTTTGGTTACATTCGCGGTTGATGAGCTTCAGCAAGAGGCGTCCCTGTGAGCGAGTGAGCTTCTTAAGTGCCGGACCGTATTGTTCCTTCAGTCCCGCTTCCACCTTTTTAATGTGTGCCTTGCGTGCCTTCTCGTCGGGCAAGGTCTCTAGGTAGTCGTAGGTTTCGAGGATGGTGTATTTCGTCAGTTTTGCCCAGGGCAATACCTTCTTGACATTGTAGACCAGGCGGTTGTAACGCTCGCGCTCCTTCTCGTTCTTAAACTCCATGGGCGCATATTTCGGCAAGGTTGGAAAAACAATGTGTGGAATGGTGCGCCCCTTATACGTTGTTTCGCCCACCTGCGTCTGAAGGGGCACCTCTGTTTCTTCCACCTGCGTGGAGTCTGGTTTGCTACCTGCTTTTTGGCTCCAGCCAAGTACAGGAAGCAAGTTGAAGGTGAGAAGAAGGAGGAAATAACGCATAGCGATGGGAGACTATTTAAAGAAATGGATAATGTAGCGGGTAAAGGGGCACGTAGAAAGCCGTAACTCCGAACGGTACACAATGCCCCGTTCGCCCCTTTTTCTGTTACGTTTCAGACCGAAGTGGTAGAAGTGGGGGCAAAAGTAGGAAGATAATCGTTTGACCCGTGTTTTTTATTGTAAAACCCCCATACATTGTTTTAAAAAGCCGTTACTTTGCTCTATCCATTGAGGCATTCTGTACGAATGCCGGTTGAAGAAATGGGAGTCGAAGCGGATGACGGGCTGTGTGACTGAGCGCAGACGAAGCGGATGCGAGCACAAGCGAGTGCTTATAAGGGAATGTACTTGTGATTTGGACAGAGCATTCCGACTGTTCCCCCTTTCCTAACGTCGGGGACGAGCATCATCAGCCTCCACTTCTCTATGCTTCAGCTTAATCACTTTATAAATCATACGATTATGGCGAGAAAAGAAAAGAACAAGGCCGCGTCGCGCCTGAAGAAGAAGGCGGTGGCGCAAATGCTCGTCGATATGTTCAATCAAGAACCAGAGAAGGACTTCGACGTAAAGGACCTCTTTGTGAAGTTCAAGGCGGCTAATCATCCCACGAAGATGGTGGTGCTCGATGCACTCTCCGACCTCGTACTGGACGACTATATTTCGACCGATGGCAACGGTCATTACCGCAATGCGGTGCGTTCCAATGTAATGGAAGGTACCTTCGTGCGCAAACGTAACGGACGCAACTCCTTTGTCCCCGACGACGGTGGCAAGAGCATTCTAGTCTGTGAGCGCAATTCACTTCATGCACTCGACGGCGACCGCGTGAAGGTCACCATGCTGGCCCGCCGTGCCGGACATACCCGTGAAGCCGAAGTAACCGAAATCCTCGAACGGGCTAACGATACCTTTGTCGGACAGCTTCAGGTCGAGCAGGGTTATGGCTTCCTGATTACCGAAAGCCGTTCGTTGGCTACCGACATCTTTATTCCCAAAGATAAGCTCAAGGGAGGACAAAACGGCGACAAGGCGGTGGTCAAGATTGTTGAGTGGCCTACTGACTCCAAGAGCCCCATTGGTAAGGTCATCGACATCTTGGGTAAGCAGGGCGAGAACGAAGCCGAAATGCATGCTATCCTGGCACAGTACGGCTTGCCCTATAAATACCCCGAACGGGTGGAACAGGCAGCTGAAAAGCTCGATCCTGGTATCACACCCGAAGAAATAGCCCGTCGTGAGGACTTCCGCGAGGTAACCACCTTTACCATCGACCCGCACGATGCCAAGGACTTCGACGACGCCTTGTCCGTACGCGAATTGGGTAACGGACTTTGGGAAGTGGGTGTACACATTGCCGACGTTTCCCATTATGTAAAGGAGGGCGACATCATTGATAAGGAAGCCGAACGCCGTGCAACGAGCGTTTATTTGGTAGACCGCACCATCCCGATGCTCCCCGAACGTCTCTGTAACTTCATCTGTTCACTTCGTCCCGACGAAGAGAAGCTGGCTTATTCAGCCATCTTCAAGATGAACGAAAACGCCGAGGTGCTCGATTGGCATTTGGCCCACACGGTCATTCGTTCCAATCGCCGTTTCACGTACGAAGAGGTGCAATACATCTTTGAGCGAAACGGTGCGGCATCGGCAGAAGACCTCGCTCAGCCCGGTGAACATCCCGAACGCTTGCCCGAAGGGGCCGTTCCGGAGGGCGAATATGCCGCCGAACTCCTCTTGCTCAATCGCTTGGCAAAGTGCTTGCGTGAGAAGCGTTTCAAGAACGGTTCCATTGGTTTCGACCGTCCCGAAGTACGTTTCGAAGTAGACGAAAAGGGACATCCCATTTCTACCTATGTCAAGGTAGCCAAGGATGCCAACAAGCTGGTCGAAGAGTTTATGCTTTTGGCCAACAAGAGCGTAGCGACCAAGATGGCAGTCGTACCCAAGGGACGCAAGCCCAAAGTATTCCCCTACCGTATTCACGACGTGCCCGATCCCGAAAAGATGGAGAAGCTCAGTGCCTTCATTGCCCGTTTCGGTTACAAGATTCGCACCGAGGGAACAAAGACGGAGGTATCGAAGAGCCTGAACCGCTTGTTGGACGATGTCAAGGGCAAGAAAGAAGAGCAGGTTGTCGAACTCGTAGCCTTGCGTGCCATGATGAAGGCGCGTTACAGCATTCACAACATCGGACACTACGGTTTGATGTTCCAATACTATACCCACTTCACTTCGCCCATTCGTCGTTATCCCGACACCTTGGTTCATCGTTTGCTGACTCGTTACGAAGACGGAGGACGTTCGGTCAATGCCACCAAGTACGAAGACCTCTGCGAGCATGCTTCGAACATGGAGCAGTTGGCAGCTACGGCAGAACGTGCCAGCATCAAGTACAAACAGGTAGAGTTTATGGCCGATCGTCTCGGACAGGAGTTTGAAGGTTCAGTCAGCGGTGTGACAGAGTTCGGACTCTACGTAGAAGTTGATGAAAACAAGTGCGAGGGCATGATCCCCCTGCGTATGTTGCTCGACGACTATTATGAATTCGACGAACGCAACTTCTGCCTCGTAGGCCGCCGTTACCGCAAGCGTTATGGCTTGGGCGACAAAGTGCGCATCCGTGTGGAACGTGCCAACCTCGAACGCCGTCAGCTCGACTTCGCTTTGGTCGACGATGGCAACGGTCTGGTAGCCGAACCCACCTTCCGCGAACACTTGGTTACCGAGAAGAAGAATAACAAGAAGGCCAAGAAGAACAAACGCGGTGTTCGTGGCAAAGCCAAGCGTTTCCAAAAGTAAGCGCACTGTGCGAAGCACTATTGTATGAAAGTAAATAACGGAGGGTATGCCCCAAGGGCGTATCCTCCGTTATTCGTTGGTGCTATAGCTGACATTGTCAGTAACACTTAGGCATAGTTCCTTGTTTAGTTCCTGCTAACCATTCCAGCGGGTTGCTCTGGTTTCGGTTTGCTCGGCAGGGGAGTAGGTGAACCATCGTTTGTGGTTGGAGCTACCGTACCGTCTGATACGTAAGTGGCATCCCAAGTGCCTTCAAGGACGATGTTGCTTAAGCCTAATCCAGGAAGTTGGATGTCCAGCTTTTTGATAACCACTTGGTTTAATGCCTCTACTAAGGGTTCTAATAGCTTATCGGTGAGTCCTCCCACAATGGTTGACAGGATGTTGTCGCCCAGCAGCCGCTTTACTAATTCTTCAAGGTTTACAATGTCTTTGAGCGAGATTGTCACACCGACTGGTGTCGCGTAGTTAGGAGCATTCGAGTCTGTCACCTTTTTAAAATCATTCAGCGTGAGGTTAAGAAGTTCATAGCTGGTGGAGTACTGCAGGTTTGACTCTTGCGTGTAGTTGAGCGGCACATGTATGTTTATCAGCAAGCCGTTTATAATCTGTTTGTCGAGTTTTTGAAGTATCGGATACAACAGTTTCGTGTAGCCTTGGCTTGTGGAGTTTATATTGATTTCCTTTAATCTGCTCGGACCGCAGAGCGTTACGAGGGAGAAGTGTGCATCGAGCGTGTCATTATGCTGCCCCATTGTGTGTTTGACAGGTATGTTGTCGAACGTTGTCTCGTTATAAAGCGAGCGGCAGTTTCGGTTAAAGTCAATGCTTCGGGGCAGAGAAGTGTATGTCACATCGACAGCCTCTGCCGCGCTCCAGGGATTCATGATGTAGCTCAGCCCGAGCAAATCCTTCTTGACGCCACCAGTACCCTTGAGTGAATTTTGTAAGCGTGTGGTGAGTTCCTGTAGTAAATGGTCGTTGAGCATCTGTACCACATCGCCCAGGAGGAGGTTGACCAATCGGTCGACTAGCTTTGTTAACGCTTGGGAGGCTTTGTCTAATCCAGTTACCTTGGATACAGGCTCCAGCAATGCCGTATGAAGGAGGCTTTGTACTACTTCTGTTGTCAAATCGTTCGCACGAATCTGATTAACCAGATTCTGAGCCAGCGTGCTGACCGCTGCATTTGCATCAATTGCCTTCCGGCTAAACACATTGTTGCTGACCACGCGTTGCATCAATACGGCGGGAGAAGGGTTGAGCGCATTGAAGTCAACGGTGCAGAGGTAGAACATGTTGTAATCGTTGAAGGCGAGAGGACCTTTGTCGGGCATATTGATGCGTGCCTGATCCATGTTGCCACGGATATTTGTCAGAATCTCATTTTCCTTACCCTGACCTTCAAAGAGTTTGCGGTCAGCATTGCCCACGAAAACAGCTTTGTATTCGCCTTTAGGCAGGGTGAAGCTAATGGATTCCTTTAGTGGCCACACGTATGTTTGGGGGGTGATGTTTCCAGCTGTAGCTTCTGTACCTTTGTAGGTGATGACAGGTTTACTATCTACGTATTCGTAGTATTCGTTTTGTGCGTCATCTGTCTTTTTGCGATAAATCAAGCAAACCAGCGACTGAATTTGCTCAGATTCACCATTAACGATGGCACGAGTAGAAGTTGTTCCTGCTGGTTGAGGAAAGAACGTTGCCCGGAAGTAGCCTTCTGGTACCTGTGAATCAATAGCTTCATTGTTCAGCCCCTCTTCCGCTGTGATTTCAAGCTCGTTGTCGCAGGCAGTTAGCATAGGCATTGTGAGCATCGCGCTACAGCACAAGAGTGTTATCCATATCTTTTTCATATTCTTTTCGTTTACTTGGCGTAGTTGTCGTTCCATCCGTCCCAGTCTCCGTCTTCGAGGTCGATGTTGCCTTTATCGCCAAAGGAGACTTCAAAGTTTCCTCCCGAACTATCATTGTCTTTACCCAGGGTAAGCCAAGTCACCTGATTCGGGTAGATAGGGATTGAGGGATGAGCTGATCTGATGGGGTATTTTGTTTCTTTCTGATTGATGATTCCCGTGCCTTCGCCAGGTACATCGGTTGTAACAAGCAGGTAGTTGTCATTACCATTGTTTCGGTCCGTTATATCCTCTTGGGGTAGCAGGTTGATGCGGATTCTTACCTGTGTGGGTGCATTCTTGAAAGTTTGTACCTTAGATAAGGTCACAGGCTCTCCTTGAGTTAATACCTGACCGCCCGTACCGTCTTGAAGCAAAAGCGAGGTGTGCCCCTTGAGATGAAGTTCTACTTTCGATAGGTTGGAAATGCCTTTGATGCGCACCTCCAGTGCTCCGTTTTGCCGCGTGAGTACAGCGTTTTGTGTGCCTGTTCCAGGCGAAGCCGTAAAGTCCACAATGCTGCGAAAGAGGTCGTTGTCCGTCTCGGGTTGTTGGTTGTTGGCGGGTTGGTGGATGTATTCCGCTTGCGCCTTTTCGTAAGGCTGTTGTGTTTCTGTAAATTCAGGTAGTGCTGGTGTTTGTTTGGCGGGAATGCTCAAGAATACTGCCTTGTAACGGTTATTTTGTTCTAGGTTTTCCAGCGTCACCGTTTGGGAAGATATATCTGTACAATGGTCGAAAGCATAGTAAGTTTCTCCCATAGCGTCAGCTGTAGCTTTGTAGAGGTAAAGTTTCGTGGGATATTGTGTGGGATTGAGGGCTTGCGCAGCACGCGTTTGTGTGTCCATGCCAAGGCGGAAGGTCGTGACTACAGGCGGTGCTATTAGTTCGTTGTCAGTGGCACAACTTGTCAGCAGTATACTGGCGAACAAGGCAAATGCCGTGTTTCGTAAGGATTTTCTTTTCATAAGTCAAGAGAGTTGTGTAACGATTCAGTCTTTTTGGGGGAGGAAGTACTGATTGGGGATACCAGCCGATGTCATTGTAATCAATGATTGACGGGTGGAGTGGGCTGAGGCTGTTCCCCGTCAAGTGCTCCCCCGGGGTGATCACCCCAACTAGGGTCAATGCCCAAACCTGGCTGATTGTCTTGCCCCAGTACACCGCCATAGTATTCGTCCCATACCGTATCAATGTCTACAATAATATCAGTCGTTGTACCGCTCAGGTCAATCGGCCTCTGTTCCGTCCCCATGCGGTAGAAGCTATTGGCGCGGATGGGGTAGTGCAGTCGTGGACTGTCTCCTTCGGGCAGGGGCGTATCGATGATGCCCGTACCGCTGCGCGTCGGTCGCTCTTCGGGACGAATGAGAATCCGTCGGCGCAGCAATTCCACTCCTTCCTTATTGTGGAAGGTCAGGTTGAGCGTACTGATTCCCTTTTCGGTCGAAGCAGCCGCAGGCAGGGCGTAAGCTGCGAGGCGAAAGACGGGGTTCGATTCACCCTGCTGGGGTATCGTGTAAACTGCCAGTGCCGTTTCATCGCTTGGGGAAGTGATGAAATCGCAGTAACGATCATCGGGTACATCTTTGGGCTTACCTGTAAATCCTTCGGGTAATCTCGGAATCAAGGGTGCCCGCTGGTTCTGTTCCGTATAAAGTGTCAACTTTACATGAGCAATACGGTGAGGTGTTCCATGGACTTCAATTGTTTGAGGCAATCCTTTGAAATAGCCCAACAAGCCAGCCACACGTCGATGTAATTCCAAGGGGCGTTTCCGTCCTTCTTGCTTTTGGATATCTTCCGTCGTATAAATTTGCATCCCGGAAAAGGGTTCCGAGTGGTTGAGGAGTTTGATCGGTTTTTGCGTTTGCAGGGCAAAACATCCTGTAGAGAACCTCTCCCCCTGTTGGACCAAGGTTTCGGGCTTACCGAAGGCTTCCACAGCATTCTTTTCTTCAAAGGTCACCTTTCCGTCTTTCTCCGTATAGGTGTCATCGAAACCTACGGCTAGGAACAGGTAACGTTTGCCAGGTTTGAATTTTTTGTATTTCGGTTCGTACAGCTGGCTCTTCGTGGGAAGTCCTGCCAGCGTCCCCTCCAGGTGTTGCCAGCCAATGTCTTCAGTTGCAACGCAGCTGAAGTCTTTTCTGTCGTCAGTCTCTTCGTAGATGTAGAGCTGCACACGCGTCACGTGCTGTTTCCCTCGTTTGTCATTCTCAGGTGCTACCACCTCTGTGCGCGTGGCCTGCCTAGATTGGCTGTCCACGGTGAGGACAAGGGCGTAGGAACCTTGCGTTGTCGAGTCGGTTGTAAGCTCCTCTTGATCCGCACAACCGATGGTGAGGAGTGTCAGGAGACCTGCCCAAAGCCATTTTCCAAGTCTTATCTTCGTATACATGGTTTATTTTCTTTTGAGGTGTGACCGATGGCGCGTTGCCTGGCTCCTCTGCGTCAGCATCGTCGGTGTCAGCTTGACGGTGAGTGCGTTGCTCGGTTGCTGCGCAATAACAAAGAATCCTTCCATCGGTTTAATCAGTCGGGTAGTTCCTTGTGTGTATTCTTCCGTTTGACTCTCCACGTCTTTAGTGGGGTCAAATATGCCGTTCTTCACGACGCGGATTGCTTTAATGCCGTGATTGTTATTCAGCAAATCCGCCACTCGAAGGTGTGCCATAAACGGGTTGCCCATGACAAAGGTTGCTGAGGCCTGCTTCGTATTGTGTAGAGTCACGGTGTGGAGGGTGTTGGGGGTAAAGAGACTTGTGGATTGTTTACCGCGCGTCACCGTAGCCGTTTGTGTACGCAGGTTGCCTTTCGAGTCGTAGTAATGATACTCCGTGTATTCCTTCGGAAAACGGAAGGTGTAGCGGTTGTGGTCTGTCGCTCCGCCCGCTCTGACGAGGAAGCCTTGTCCGGGTGTGTAATGCGTATCGACCGAATTGAAATCAGCTGACCATCCTCCCTTTTTCCCAACGTCTGTAGACTGTCCCTTGTCATCGTATTCCAGAGCCTCGCAGTTCCATACGTGTTGGTAAACGATGGGCTTGTTTCGGCTTTCGGGATAGTTGTCTTTGTCCAGTGGCGTGAAGTACTTGTTGCGGTTCCACTGCGCACCAGGTGCCAGAAAGAAGTCGCCCGTCACCATGCCTTGCAGCGGAGCTGAGAGCAAGTAAGTACGTCCACCCTGCAAGTTCAAGTCTACCGAAGCTTTGACATAGTGCAGGAATTCCGCACCGAGCAGTTCCGCTCCGTGTTCAAAGTGGATGTTGCTGCAATGCGCTTCTTCAGTCAATTGGGGATAGGTTGTAGCTTCCGAAGGCAGAATCACGTTAGTGCAAGCCCAGGGGCTTCCTTCTTCCCAGTTTTCCCATATGTTCCAATTGGTACTTTGGGGTTGTTGTTTCCAGGTGCTGACCAACGGATGAATGGTTGCTTTCAAGTCAGCCGTGAGCAACTTGCCCTCTTCCGAATAGACATAGAGCAGATAGCGCCCCACGGGTAGATGAGCCTCAGCCGCTAAAGTCATGGTGTTATTGGCAAGGGTCGCCTCTCGGTTGTATTCCGTTTTGAGATCCTCATTCCAACAATATACATGCACGCGCGGCAGGTCAGCTGGAGCCTTTTCTACCTTAATTTGCAAATCATTGCCGACGCAGGCATGAGTATCATTTTCAAATGTGATTTGTGAGGTGACTGTTTCCGTGTCGGCACAGTCGGGAATGCCGTCGCTGTCCTTGTCGGGACGGAGATAGACACCGCAGAACAGAGTGCTCTTGCCCAATAAAGTCAGGTTGGCATCGAGTACTGTGCCTGTGTGGAATACAATGCGGTTGAAATCCTTATCGGGTGTTACCTCAATGTAGTGATAGCCGCCTTCCGAGAGAGCGTTTGCTCCGAGCAGATCCATATTGAGTTCATGGGTCAGCTTCGTGTCGTCCTTGTAAACTGTCAGCTTAGCCCCTTTCAGAAGTCCAGCATTGAGCAGTCCGTCAGCTCCTTTCAGAATGATGCCAATCGTCTGGTTGGCTTTCTTCGTGTCGAATGTCAGCGAGATATCTGTTCCGCTGGCGAGTCCAAGGAGATTGTTCATTTCAGTTCCCGTTCGGGTACTTCCGTCGTAGATAAGGTCGAGGTCGGTGAGTGATTTGCCCACATCCAGTAGACCTCCGATTTTCGTTCCCTTATAGTCCACCTGCAAGTTATCCTTGAGGTTGGTCATCAGCTCCATGCAACCTCCAGCGCCGTCAGCGTCGTGGCAACTCACTGGTTCGTAGAAGATGTTGTGAAGACGGATGGAGGGTAGCACGCCGGCTATACCTTTATCCCAAAGCTCGATACGATCAAAGGGTCTTTCCGTTTCGACGGATAACTGTATTTTGTCCTGATTGAAGCCAAGTAGACCCAACTTAATATTCGATTTGTCTACTGCAGGGTCTTCCGAAACAAGTTGATTGCCGTGGTAGAGGCGTATTTTATAGTGGGTCAGTGCCGTCAGGTCGAGCAGTTTGCTGTTCGCCTGTACGATGAAGCCCGTACGAAGTTTCTCTCCCTTAGCAGGTTCAATCACTTCGTTCCATTGGAAGGCAGCCACAGGCTTTTCGCCGAGTATGGATGCAATCTGGAAAGCCGTGGCATAGTTGTCATCGTTCGAGTCTACCACGTTGCTTAGTTTGTTGGTACCATTGAAGAGGCAGAGCAGACAGATTTTCGAACCGAGTGCTTCCGTGGGGTAGGCTCCGTGACTGCGGGCAGTGATGTAGTTATTGCAACCCGATACAGGGGTGGCCGTCAGGTGATAGATAGTGCCGATGTGGCTCACCTGTCTTCCGTCACTAGCCGTATAGAGTGCCTGTACGCGGTAAGCACCGTCCTTCATCAGCCCAACGAGTTTTCCGTTCTCAATCTTTGCATCGCTACCATAGGGTTGTGCGAGCAACACGTATTCCACCGTTCCTTCTTGGGGTTTCGGCAGGGTGTACACATAGTTATAGGTGCTGTCATCACCGAAGGTAAAATAGTTGGCAGGGTCGGTCTTGACGGCTTCGCGGATGTAGGCGTAGTAGACGTGAAGATTGGTGATATCAAGAAGTCCCAGCAGACCTCCCGTAGGACGCACAATCTTTAGCTGCGAGCAGGGTTTGGTTGTGCGCATATTGATGAACGCATGTTTGGCACTGGTCAATAATCCTACTCTTAGCACAGATATGCCGAGTCTCATCTCTTCCACCTCTTTGTTGTTGGCATCATAGGTGGTAAGATGAGGATGCTTTCCGTCTTTTAGCAGGTCAACGTTAAGCACGCTTCCTCCCGAGTAGTTAACACCAATTTCAGTCCCCGCAGGAATTGGCTTGTTAAAGTTGACCGTGGCGCGATGACTTGCCGCTATTATGCCAAGAACTCCGGAGTTGATGTCGCCATAGTTGTCGGTAATGTCACTATCAACAATTTTGTTTGCATTGTTCTCCGTGATGTCTGTAAATGAATACTTGCTATTGATACTTGGCGGGTTTGCGCTCCAGTAACCCTTGAATTGCTCTTCCGATGTAGCTCTGATTTCTGGGTTTTCGCCGACGAAAGCATATTTGATGGCCAGTGTGGCAGCAACATCGGCTGAAATACCAGTAAGGCTTAGGCGGATTTCATCAAACGGCTTAGTGGCATCCATTGCGATGACGCGGTCGGAGCTCTCGCCTGCATTGATGGTCAGTACGTCCAGATTCAGAACATTGGATTCTTCCTTACCCGTGCGTATTTTTTCTTGCTCTTTACCCTTCAGAAAGGTCGTAAGGGTGAGACTTTTCAGCACATCCAGGGTCAGCAAATTCCCACCGTGTTCTTTGGTGTCTCGATATACGAATCCCACCTTTTGTCCGGCGGCATAGATGTGGTAGAGGTCTTTGACAGAAATGATAGGTTGATCACCTACGTCCGCTCCAACAGCTACCGGCAGTGAAGCCGTGTTGTCAATGTTTGTATCAACGATTGGGGTGAGGTCGTTTTTGAGGGAGATGGCACTAATCGTAGGAGCATAAATTTCGTTGATGACGCGACCCGGTCCTACAATGGGTACACGGCAGTTTTGCGTTTTCCACGTACCGTCTGCCTGTTGTATCAGACCGCCCGGATTTTCTACCTTCATGGGGGGGACTTGGGTGGACAGGTTGTTTTTAGCCCCGTTGTCTGCCAGCTCATCGGTGCAGGCAGTCAGGACAGCTAAACACAAGGCGGTCACAAACATCACGAATCTATGTATCTTGCTCATATCTCAGGATAGGGGACTATTCGGTTGAAGAATCAGAAGTCGCGGAAGTCATCTTCCGCCTTTGGGTCTCAGGTTTTTCTAAGTAAAAACATTCGTCGATAGGATTTTTCTTCCTTGAGCCGACGTATGTGAGAAAGGATAGCCGGAGCAAAGGCTCCGGCTATCTATATCATCCATGGATTCGATTTATTCGATTTCCATATCGTGGATAACTTCCCAGTTGTCATTGACACGCAAGATAAGCTCCTGCTTGTTGTTCAATGATTCAGGTTCGTTCGTTCCAGGCTTTTCAGTTTCAGGATTGGGGTCGGGATTGGGATCCGTGGGGGTTCCATCGAACGTACGCTTACCTACGCCATAGAGGTGGTTACGGACTACGCTGTATTTGTAGGCATCTTCTTGGTAGTTCGATACAAGACCAAACGCATTGTCACTCCATGCGGTGAGAGTTTGCGTCGTCTTTGTAAGCTTGATAACCCATGTTCTAAGCACCTTGCTGCCATCGTTGTTGGTCAGCTGTAGTTCGAGTGAATTGGCATCAGCCTTTTGGAAAGGAATTACAAACCGACCACCGAATACAGAGCCGTTAACATATTTGGGACCAGTGGGGTTGTTAGTGTTCCATTTCCAGTTATCGCCACCATCAATGATGAAGTCGCCGTCAGTATCTTTGACTTCGTTGAACCAATCTGTTAAGTTGATTTCGTACAATACCTTATTGCTTGCATCAGCCTTCGTACCATTCACTACATACTTGACGTTAGCATCATTATTCGCGCCATTTCCTGTCAAGTCAAAGCTGTTGAATGCACCGAGCACTAATTGAGTATTACATGTAGACGCAACCAGACGAAGTTTTGCTGCACCCTTAAGATACGGTATATCCTTCACATAGGTATAGGCACCAGCTACTTGACGGTTCAGCACAACCGGCTTCTTGAATCCCTTGGCCTTGTTCTTGTTCTTGTTCTGTTCTACAGTAAGATCCATTTCACCTGCGAAGATTTCTTCTACCTCAGTGTTAGCCTTGAGTTGCAGAATGGGATTCTCTGTAAAAGTACCCTCTGCGGCAGTTGCGGTTGCAGCTTTTTCATAGTTGCTATTATTGCTATAACCGAAGGCATACACCTTGTATGTACCAGGAGTTAATTTCTTTGCGGTAGGAATCTCGATAACAGCTTCGCGACCGTTGGCGTATTTCTCGGAAACACCGTCTGTATTCCAGTTATTAACAGTTTCCGTGTATAAAATTTGGCTGTTATCTTTGTTGCAAATAATTACCTGCACATTGTCAATCTGCTGACCAGGCTGTTCGCCCAACATCGGACGACCTGCGCGCATTTTCATGTCGCCACCCGTATTAGCGACTTGCAAAACAATCTGTTGAGCATCACTTGCAGCATTCACGTTGGCGTCGTCCATCAGACCCTCATCGTTGCTACAGGCACTAAACATGACCATACCGGAAGCCAGTGCCAAGAAGAGATTTCTCTTTTTCATACTGTCTAATTTTTTAAATGTGAGTAGAATATTGATTTGTTATAAATTAGTCGAGTTCCATACCGTGCACCTCTTCCCAGTTGTCATTGACCAACATATAGATGGTGAACTTCCCTCCGTCCTCGTACACATAGCGGAGTACGGTCAGTTCGTTACGGCGCAGGGTGATGGGGAGGTCGGGCGGCACACAGATGGGGCGGTGGGGAGCATTGGCTTCGTAAAAGTGCATACTCAGCACCGATTGATCCTTCTTTACTGAAGGACTGAGCAGCGTCTTGGTGACCCAGTTTCCTTCTGTAAGCCAAGTGTGCGAAGTGTTTATCTCCGTTTGTCCGCTGTATGTAAAGCCGTGAGCCTGTACCTGGTCGAAAAGTCCCGTCACGCGGTGATCTGCCTGATTGATGAGTTGGGGCAGATTGCATGCTTCGATGAGTAGCTTACCCTTGGTACGCTCCAGTTCGGATGTATAGTAGAAGCTGTTGTAGTTGTAGACCAGCGTATCGTTCGAGAGGTACACGTCACTTCCTTCTGCTCCCTGAGGGTGTAGGGACAGTTTGTTGTCTTTGACATCCTTTACCTCAGCAGGCAGTCCGCCCCAGACGGTCAGCACGTAGGTGCCGTGCGGCAAGCTCTCGTCGAAGGTCACCGTGTGGTGGGGCGCGTCGGAGTTGACCGTAAAGTTTTCTTGACTAACCGCGATTTCAGATGCCCCCTCGGGCAACAGACGGCGCAGCTGGTAGTGGAGCGTGGGGACATACCTCCGCAGGGGCAGGTTGTCGGGAAGTTTTTCTTCTAATTCCACGCGGTCTACGTTGAAGTAGTTCTTGTCTTTGACGGTGATTTGCACCTGTAGGGGCGGACAGGGCAGTACCTCATCCCGCACACAAGACGTGAGAACTGCCGAAAGGACAAGAGCGGGAATGGCGATAATATGTTTCATGCTCATTCTTTCGGGGTTTGGGGTTTGCCAATCGTGGATTCAAAGAGTGCCTCACCGTGGTATCGGCTGAAGTCTGCCTCGTGGCGGGCACGTTGGCGTAACTTCTCGTCTTGACAGGCTTGTGGCAGGTGACGGTAGAAGACGCTATTTTCCTCTAGGCGAGCCGCTGTCAGTGCGCGTATATATTCCGCTTTGGGTTCGTGGTTGTCGAGTCTTTGGAGCAAATCTTTTGCTTCGCGGTTGCGGTTGAGGCTCAGTGCTACAATGGCACTGTTGAGGTCGCCATACGGGTGCAACAGTTCGTAAGCTTCATGCAACTTGCGTTGTTTAGCTTTCAGTAAGCCCAGGTTGTAGCGGGCTGCTGGCAAATCCACTTCTTCGAGAAGCTCAATGGCACGCTCATAGTCTCCAGCATAAACGTAGCTGGCTGCGAGCGTATTGAGCGTTTCTTCCGAGTGTTCTTGCAGGCGGTCAAGCACTTTGCGGGCTTCTTCTTCTTTCCCCTCGCGCAGGTAGAGTACGGCCAGGTTGTTGGCGGCTACCTTCGACTGCGGAAAGTACTTCATGAGGGTTTGATACACCTGCTTCTTGCGTTCAGCCGTTTCGGCAAGCGAAGCTACACGTAGCAGTTCCTCTTCGTTGAAAGCATCGGGACGCTTTTCATACATGTCAAGTAGTTCGGCGTCGGTGGTGAAACTGCGGATGGTGTAGGTATAGACATACTCCACCTTGCGGTCTTTCTGCAAGTATTTGGCGCGGATTTCCTTCCAACAGGGCAATCGGCGGATGTAGCGTTCCTGTATGTCGTCGTTGCTTTCAGCATATTTTTCCAAGATAGATTTTACAGCCGCCGTGTCAGGACTGCCGTCAGCCCGCATGGCTTCGAGAACGGGCAACCAGCCTTCGGGGCGCGACCCCACCTGAATGATACGCTGTGTAGGCGCGTTGATGGCGAGCCGGTCAATCAGCCAACGGCGGGCAGACTCTGCGCGGTTGCGAGCCAGGGGAGTGTTGAAGGACAGCGAACCGTCGGCCGAAGCCATACCGTAAATGCTGAGCGAAGTGAGGGTAGCCAGCGAGTCGTTGAGAATGGGAGCCAGAGTGGCTTCCATTTGCTCCAGTTCCTGACGGTTGCGGCCTAAAGCCGGATCGATGTAGTGTTTGTTGATATGGAATTGCAGGTGAGCTACACCCTTTCCTTTAGCTATTTTGGGTCGGATGACAAACTCAGGTTCAATCCAAGCCAGGTCAAGTGACTTCTTGACGTCAATAAGTGTCGTCGGATTACTGATGGCAGCAATGTCGATGGTGTCAAGTCCGGTACATTCCCCGCATCCGTCGGTCGTGACAATGCCAACGATGCGTGCATGGTCGGCCTCAGTCGGAACCTGAACGCTTTCGCGATAAGGCATCTCAAAGGCGTGGGAGGGCTGATTGACAGCAATGGCCTGTCCGGTATAAGGATCAACGTAGCCTTCCAGTTGAACTTTGCGCTTCCGTTTCTTCTGATAGATGGGAGCATCCAGAACGAGCGGTACCAGTTCCTGATAAAGGGTGTCTGCTGTGAAAAGCTGGGGCGTGATGACCAGACGGCTACGTTTTGAAAAGTAGTTTTGGGGAATTTGGAAGCGAACATCCAAGTTCACTTGTCCGGCACTGTCCGGGGTTAGCACACAGGGCGTAGGCTGTGTAGTGACTGCCTTATCCTTTGGTTGCCCGGTGGCACAGCCGGTCAGTAGTCCCAGTGTCGCCGTAGCGAGTGTGACGGTATAGAGTTGCTTTTTCATGCGGGCAATTACGTTTTTAGAAGAGATAGATAAAGGAAATGGCAACCTTGGTAGGGCCGAAGTAGTTTTGACGTTTATTCTCGTAACACTTGAGACAGGGAATGCGTGGACTCTCCTTGTACCACAGGCGGGCATAACCTATGCCCAGAGCAGCTTCCAAGTTCCAGTGGGGGGATAGAATCCATTGGTATCCGTAGGTAAAACCGCCTCCTGCCAAGTAGCCGTCGTAACGTTTGTCCTTGAAGCCACCGAAGTATTGGGCTCCATGCAGGTGGACACCGACAAAGTGGCCTTCAAATTTCTCACAAAACCAATAGCGGGCTTCGGGCTGCGCCAACCAGAAGCGCATCTTCTTGTCATTCTTGAAAGTCCAGGGATTGTAAGCGGCGGCAAGTTCGAGTGTCATTTTGGGACTGATTCCAATTTCTACACCCGCGTTGAGGGAAGTGGTCAGCCAATAGAGTCCGTTGGTCTTTACGCTGATGTCTTGTGCGCGAAGAGGGTGGTGTAAGCCAAGCGCAAGCACGACAAGTACAGATTCCATCACTCGAAGTGCAAAGCGGTGTGCAGGGTTGGATAGTCCTTGGAGTATCCTTCCGTTTATCTGACGGCGTATCAGTTTGGATTTATTCGGTAGGTTGATACTAATCATCCGAATGGAGTAATTTGTATGATTATTACTGACTTTTACTCTTTTTATTCCCGTTGCGGAAGTCCTCTGCGTGAGGTGAGTAGTGGTTTATGATGGTACGTTTCTTTTTTAGTACGTGCTTGATATTTTGAGTTTTTTCTGCCGATGTAGATAGCATGGCGGGAAAGACTTGATCGGTTGATTCTTGAAATAGGATAACCTCAATGTGGTTACGGTGGAGGGAGAGGTTGTTCAGAAGGGATGCACTTGGTCAGAAGTCGAAAAGGTACTTCCGTAGTCTGTTGTTTGTCCTATGAGAATGATGCAATGGGACTGTACTGGCAGGCTAGAAACCTCTTGCTCGATAGCGTCTAGTATATAATAAAACAAAACGCTTCTGTATATTTATCAAATTCTAGGTGCAAAATTAAGTTGAATGAATGGGGAATTACCTACGATAGTGGACTTGAAAACTCTAATATTGGTTCAATTGTCGGTTTTTATGGTAATAGTGTCGCTTGATTATTTCTTTTGTTGTGTTAAGATGTTACTGAAGCTTCATTGCGTTGTGTGTTGTGAAGTGCTTTTCTTATCCTTGGACTTTATAGGACTCACTCGAAAAATCGGGGGCTGGTTTGCTGCTACTTATTCGACAATATAAGGAAAAGGTTCGCCCATTTGATACAGTTGGGAAAGCCCCATGAACCTCGAAGCTGTTTCCCCTTGATTGATCGGATGTCTTCTTTATTGGTTTTTCTCTAGGATTATCGGGTGAAGCTTTCCTATAGCTTGATTTTTGTGTTGCGATGCAAAAAAAAGTATCTACTATGGTTTCCAGTAAGGTGATTGGAAAGCAGAGTAGATACCCTTTTGTATGTGCCAAAGTATCCTAAGTAAGGATATCCTATTTTATTTTCTTCTTTCCTGTCTGAGTTCGGTAGGCGATTTGCCATAGTGTTTTCGACAGAAAGCCGTCATGTAGTTAATCGTAAAGAAATATTTATAAGCAAGCTCCGCGATGGGAATGTCTGTCATGATGATGTCACGAAGTATTTTCTCCTTCTTCTTTTGTATGAGCCATTGACGTGCCGGCATACCGAAGGCTTTGTGAAATGCACGCTTAAAAGCTGTGGGTGACATGTGTAGGCGCTCCATGAGTTCTTGAGCCGTTTTGACTTCGGAGTAAACCTGCATGACCTTTTCCTTAAAGTCGCTTTCTGAACTGAGAATGGGAGCAAACAGCATGGCCAACTCTTCTTTCTGGTAAAAGGCACGAAGTACGGTCAGGAATATTTCCCTCTTATGGTTTTGGAAGTTCAAGCAAACCATTCCCGTTTGTAGGAGTTTAATCGTTGATTCTAATTCATGAAGTAAGAGTGGGTGAATTGTAAGTGTAAACAAATTCTTAAAATTACCCCCCCCCATTATTGTTTTTTACACTTCGAAGAAAGGATTGCAACTGTGTAATGGTAAACTGATTGCACAATGACGAGTCTTTCGTGATTGAGCAGCGTAGGACGTGTGTGTCGGTCAGTGCATGTCCATAAAAGTTATCGCCTGCCGGAATTAAAAACATTTGTAGTGCACAGATTCGTTGACAGATTGCTGAACCAGTGGACACCTCAACTTCGCCCGTCATTACAAAGACAAGGGAGGTGCGTTTTACATTCTCGCGTACAAACCTTTCACCTGCAGTAATCTCAATGATTTCTAAGAAGGTTTGTTCGCTAATAATGTAATTACCACAGTTCAAATGTTCTCTCTGATAGGTCATATCCGGGAGGGAGTGGGCTTGAGTTTTCAAAGTGATGTAATGTTTTTAATAAGTGGATAGTAGGTGGCTTATATATAATGTAATCCTTTATGGATTTCGAGAGTAGTAGGGAAGGAGAAAGGTTGATACAAGCGAATTGGTATCAACGATTAGAGACGCCCTTCTTTATAAAAACCTTGTATGTGTTACTTCAAAATCAGACAAAACAACCTATAATTATACAATGGTTGTTTTGTGGTATGAAAGGGTATAGAAAGAAACTAAGAAGCTATACAAAGTTTTCGGCTGTAAAATTATATATATATCAATAGTTGACAACTACGAAAGTAGACCAATTCTTTATAATATTGGTCTTGTATTAGCGCATTGTGAAGTGCGATCTCTCTAAATAGTAAGAAGCCTAACACTGAAAAAGGTTTTATGTTCAGTTATTTAACTTGGTCCGATTTGTTTTTTGAAACAAATCAAGCAAACAGGGCTGGGTGTGTCCTTTTTATGAAGGAAACGATAAATGGTATTATTCATTAAAGAGGGGGAGTTTTCCTTGGTTTTATTCGTCTGTTGGCCTTCTGAGGTGGAGGCCAAGGATCGGTTGGCGAGAGTATGGTTGCTTGTAGGGTCGTCGAGTCTCTCATGAGGCTTATGCTCAGGGGTGGTTAAGTGGTTTTGTTTCCAACCGATGCTTCTGATTTTTTTAGAGGGAAGGGGATGGGTAGAGGAAATCCGTTGGTAGTTTGATCGTCTTGATCTTCGTATTGTTTAGCAGACATTGCTGATTGTGGAGTAGGTTTAGGATTTGAGTGAGTGGCTGAATGTGAATCGGCAGTTTGGTGAATATGTTTTCTTACTTCTATTTCTTGATTTTCAACAACTTGATTCACTGCTTCCTCCTTGGCACCTTCCGTTTTCTTCTGTGTAACCGCCAGTCCCCGTTTGATTTTCTGTGCATGACGATAGCGCGTCAGGGTCGTGTTCCATTGACTCACGGCTTCAGCCAAAGCCGCGGTGTCCTTCGGGAACATGATAAACATAGCCTTTACACAGGCTATAAACTGCTTGTAGGCTTCGTCCGTGCGTTGGCGGGCATGAAACAGAGCCCCTTTGCCTAACTGTTTGGTCACATCGACCTCATCGCGGCGTTGCTGCCACTCGATGACCGCCTCGTGTGAGGTTTTCAAAGACTCATAGATGTCTTGTAAACCTAGAGTAGGAATCAAAGGTTTGAATTCATCCAGGTTCAGTATTTCCAGGATGTGGTGAATGGAACTCGACATCTTGTCCAAGCCCACCTTCTTGTTGAGGCGGACTTCCTTCAAGTGAGCATAAAGTCGTTTGGCCTGCGTGTACGATTTCGACAATGTGCAGCGGGCATGGTGTCGGACGATACCCAAAAGAGCCGTCAGGCAGTTGCAGCGAAGGTCATGTTGGATTTGTGCATTTTCCAGTTCCAGACTTTTGCGGAGCAGGTACATGACGTCGTCTTCCGCTTGAAAAGCTTCTTGCCAAGCCTTGAGGTAGGCTTGAAACGGTTCATTGTCAATTTCAATCGCGGTGAAGAGTCTGATACCGCTGTCCATTAAGCTGAAGTGCTTGTCGTTTTCCAGTGCGCGTAAGGTAATCGTTTGAATTTGTTCCATAAAGTTTGAAGTATAGAGGGCAGTTTGATTGGCTGCCGGTGATTTAATGGATAAATATAGAATAGGCGTGTAGAGAGAGGGGCACGTATCAACCTGTTAGTTTCCGCCTTTTGGGGTAAGAATAGTTTGTACCCATGGGAGTGGTTGTGCCTGTGCGTGTTTTTCGCTTCGGTTTTCTCTCGGGCTTTGCCAGTTGTTCTTTTTGAGACGAGGCATCCTTCCGCCTTCTCTCTTTAGTTCATTTCGACTTTATTTGCAAAGTTAGGCATAGGGGAGGGAAGTTCGACACAATTCAATGCGAAATTTTTTGGTTGATTGCCGAATGGCGATTGCCAGCTGGATCAGATAAGTTGATGGGTTGCCGTAATGGAGATACACGGTCATTTGAAACAATTGGTGTCCTGCCGAAGCCAGCACCCTTCTTTGTAGGAATGCTTCGGCTCTATGCCATTCCCCTAAAATAAACATGTTTGAGTTGTTCGGCAGTATGCCGCAGGTTGCCATCGTGATGGGAGTATAAGGTCGGCACAAAGCCATAAGAAGTAGTCCGCAGCATATAAAGAGTCCGGCAAAAGGCCGTCATAGCTCCCTCTGCTTATTGGGATTGTTCGGCTATCGACCGTATGTATATAGAGAAGTGGGTGGGCAGGTTCGGCACAGTGCCGACGCTGTCCACCCATTTGGTTTGGAACATTCGGTCAATAGCCGAAGGTCTAAAATCTTTTTGTTTTCGTGTTTCGGCAGCATACCGAAAGTTTTCTCTGGGCTTGTTAGGAAGGTTCGGCCAGCTGACTCACCCTTACTCTATATATAATAGAAGTAAGTGTTGAACATGCTTCCATCTCATTCAGTCTAATTGCTTGCACATACAATCCGCAATGTTTATGCATCACTAAATGACCACACTTGCTTATAAACTAATTCTCAACATCTGCTTAAACTATTGATGGGTGTATTCCATAAGTTGACCTCCCTTGATTGATCAAATGCCCCTTTTTCGCTATAAATCCCCTTCCATCTTCTGCTCTTCAGCATAAAACCCCGTAATTTTTCATTTTCCTTCACCGCCCATTCACATGAAGTCTCTACATTTGTCGGCAAGTGCAAATAGCCCGCGCAAAAATCTCTCCCACGGGCGAATTTTTTTCACTGCGTTATCTGTGTTGATATCCAACGGTTAACGCACATTTTTCAGGAGATTTCCCAAGAATCTCCCAGAATTTTTTCGCGAAAACATTTGGTGGGAATAAAATCTTGCCGTACTTTTGCACTCGCTAAACGGAACTACGGCACACGCCGCTTACCGCTTAAGCAATCGATCTTTGAAAGAATTACATAAAACATTTGTAGAGAAGTACAAGAGACCAAACAACGCACACTTAGCAATAAGGTGCTTGGGTAATTAAAAATAAGTCTTTTGTCAATTCCTATTCAATAGACAGGAACCTGGGCAAATAAACAGAAAACAAACAAAACATTATATTACAATGAAGAGTTTGATCCTGGCTCAGGATGAACGCTAGCTACAGGCTTAACACATGCAAGT
>UQJC01000001.1 GCA_900541335.1 uncultured Prevotella sp. | reverse complement strand
GGAATTTACTTCTGCTATGGGTCGCGGCATGCCGCGACCGTACACCAATAGTGCCCCATTAGTTAGCCTATTTATTTCGGTGTAAGGGAATTTACTTCTGCTATGGGTCGCGGCATGCCGCGACCGTACAACTATAGCGCACTCAAGAGTCCCCCCTCATCTACCCTCCACAAGTGCAACCTTATTCCCGTGAATCACAGAGAATCCGCAATGATACACCTGGCGCCTATACCGCGCCCTACATTTCATTCCAAAGTAAAGTAAGGACGCAAGCGTTCGAAGTCCGCATCTGTAAAGTGAGGGAATAAGCGTAAATCGTCCCAGGAACGAATCGGACCGTAGTGGCGACGGTGGTTGAAGATGTCCTTCACCTGTTCGTACGACAGATAAGGATGGCGCACCAGTTCCTTAAACGTACATTGGTTGAGGTTGCGACGGCGCGGAGCCGAGTGAGGGGCAAGGGTAAACCAGCGGGTGATGCCGGCAGGCAATCCCTCGATTTCTTCCAACTGACTGAGCCGGATAAATCCACCTAAAGCCTCGCGGTAACGCACAATTTTACCCGCATAGTACGAGCCAATCCCCGGAATGTGTTTGAGGGAAGTCGTGTCTGCTTCATTGAGCGCAAGCACTGTTCCTTCGGCATATTTGTCCGTCCGTTTCACCCAGTGTTCAGGGAGAGTTTCCTTGCGAGCCATTGCATCCGTCAAGGTCGTGGGAGCCGTGTTGCGTTTCGGATTCGATGCGTTTACAGCCGCTTCGGGCGCAATGCGGAGGTAAGGGCGGAGGCGGCGATAAGCCTCGTCCGTCAGGCCGTAAAGCCTGCGAAAGTCGTCAGCCGAACGCCAACGTCCCCCCTTGCGACGGTATTTCAGCAAATTGTGTACCTGCCAGCCAGGCAAGCCCACCCGAATCAGTGTGAGGGAGTCTGCTTGATTGGGGTCAAAGGGAAAGGGACGGGCGGCAGTCGTTGTCGACTGGGGAACATCCTGCGCCAACTCCAAGGTTTGTTGGGCTTCCTCCTCGGTCAATGCCGAGTAGGCAGGCGATGAGTCGCGGTGGGCGTAGTACCAGGCGTAAGCCAGTCCCGTCAGCAGAGCTAGCAGCAACGTGACCCCAAGAAGTGTTTTCTTTTCAGTAAGATGTAAGCGAATCATGGGCAATAGAAATAAGGAGTAAAAGGAGCACGGAGCAAAGCGAAAAACGGAAGCGGAGGAAAGGGAAGGTCGGAGTACCGAGCCGTTGGTCTTTCCTCCTTCGTTGGACTGAGCGTCTTAGCGTTTGGCTTGTAAAGTGTCAGCCAGCAAACGAGTCAGTTTGTGCGAACCCTGTAAACTGAGGTGGTCGCTGTCGTAGAAATCATTCGCGCCGAAACGCGTATCGGCACGGAAGTCAAAGTAAAGTACCTGTGGGTGGCGATTAAAGAAACGCTGCAAGTGTCGTTCCGTGTCTGCCACCTGTGCCGGGTGCTGATGTGCACGGTACGAAGGTCGGAGCGGCGTAGCGAGCAAAACCAGGCGGATGCGCCGTTGCGCACAGTGTTGGGCAATGCCTTCGAGGTAGCGAAGGTTGGTTTCCGCCTGTTCGAAACGATCGTAGCGGTTGGTCGCAGCGCGTTCCTCCCCGTTGTCCCAATCCTGCGCCTTGTTCGCCACCGTATATTCCAGTCCTTGTCCGTACTGACTCCATCGCATGTTCGGTTTTTGCCAAAGACTTTTCAGCTTCTCGCAAAATACGCGAAAGGCTGTGCATTCCCAATCGTAGACACTGCCTCGGGGGTGAATGGAACAGTCCATATAAAGGCGGTAACGGTTGGCAAGGTACCATTCTCGCCCGTCTTCTAACTCCTCGTAGAGCGAAAAGTCCGAAATAGGCAGAATCACTGTGTGGAGTCGCGGCAGTGCGTAGTGCTTGACCACCCATTCATCGTAGCGCAACGTCTGGGAAACCTGTGCCGCCGAGTAGGCACGGGGGCTGAGCAGTTCGGGAGCCAGTCCGTAATACGTGTGGGAACTACCTAACACCAACCAGTCGATGGCGTGACCGTGGGTAGAGAGGTAGGCATGTTTGCTTTTGCTCGGATTGGGCAGGGAGCGTACATAGCTTTCACCAGCTCCGAGCGGCAGGGCCAGCAAGAAGGCAAAGCTCAGAAAGCGACGCCAGGGCGAGTGAAAGAAGGTAAGGAGGGTGCGTAACATCGGGGCTTAAAATTGGAAGTAGATAAAAGCGGACTGCTGACCTCCGGCATAGAGAATGAGAAAGAGCAAGAGGTAGTAAAGGCTCCAGCGCACGGCGCGGTAGCGAAAGAGGCCCGTAGCTGGAAAGTCTAACGGGTGCTTGCGGTGGCGGGTAGTCCATTCGATGAGTACCAGACAGACGACAGGCAAAAGGGATGAGAGTCCGCCGTAGGGCGTGTGAAACGAAAGGTCCGTCAGCATACGGACGATGCGGGTGAAGGCACTGCCGACGGTTTCGGAACGGAAGAATACCCAACCGATACAGACAATCAGAAAGGTCAGCCCCATCTGCAAGCTCGCGCGCAGGGTAGGCAGCATGGAAGCGGGGCGGGGAGCGGTTGGAGATGGAGAACTTGAGGATTTACGCAGGAATAGGAGGGGCAAGAACCAAAGCGCCTGGTAGGCTCCCCAGGCAACGAAGGTCCAATTGGCACCGTGCCAAAGTCCGCTGACCAGAAAAACGAGGCTGATGTTCAGTGCCTGGCGTATTTTGCCCCGTCGGCTTCCGCCTAAGGGAATGTAGAGATAATCTTTAAACCAGGTCATGAGGGTGATGTGCCAGCGACGCCAGAACGTTGCGATGTCAGCGGAAAAGTAAGGGAGCGAGAAGTTCGTGGTTAAGCGGATACCAAAGAGCCGCGCGGTGCCAATGGCGATGTCGGAGTAGCCCGAAAAGTCCCCGTAGATCTGAAAGGCGAAAAGTACGGCGGCCATCCAGAGGTCGGTGCCGTCGGCCTGCGGATTAGCATAGATAGCTTGAACGATGGGGGCGCAACGGTCGGCAATGAGCATCTTCTTGAAGAAGCCCCACAGGATGAGGCGCATGCCGTCTACGGCATCTGCGTAGCGCAACGCGCGTCGGTGTTGCATTTGCGGCAGGAGGTGGTTGGCGCGCTCGATGGGACCGGCTACCAACTGCGGAAAGAAGCAGACAAAGGCGGCAAAGCTAGTCAAATCCTTGCAGGCAGGGAGGGTGCCGCGCTTGACGTCGAGGGCGTAGCTCAGTATCTGGAAGGTGTAGAAGCTGATGCCTACGGGGAGTATCAGGTGGTAGAAGGGTAAATGGAGACTGAGCCCCATTTGTCCGAGTGCTTCGCTGAGGCTTTGGGCAAAGAAGTCGTAGTACTTGAAGATGCCGAGGAGGACTAAACAGCTGACAACACAGAGTGTACACAGGAATTGAGCCTTCTGCGAGGTGCGACCCCAATGGGCTATGCCGCGGCCGCAACCGTAGCCGATGAGGGTCATGCCGATGATGAGCCAAAGGAAACGCATGTCCCACCAACCGTAGAACAGGTAGCCGGTCGCGACGAGTACGGCGGTCTGCAGGCGCAACCAACGCTGGGTTGACCAGTAAAGGAGCAGGGCGAGGGGCAGAAAGAGAAGGAAGGCGTAGGAGTTGAAAAGCATGAGTTGAAATACTTTTTTGCTGGAAAATGTAGCACAAAAGTACATCAAATTTATAGCTCGTCTGGGCGAAACGTGCCTGAACCTCACCGAGCTGTCTGTAGGACGGGATAGAAAGGGCGGGAAGGAAGGGCGTTTCGGTGGGGAGGGGGGACAGCGGGAAGGAAACGGTGCGTCGGGATTATTTTGAACAGAGAAAACGGACGTTCCTTGGGGTGAAAGGAGGAAGGTGATTGAAAAAATTGTACCTTTGAGGCTGTTAAGGGGCTGCTCTTTTCGTGTCGGTGGCGACGTGAAGGTGTGGCAAAGTGAAAGGGTCAAGGAGTGTTTTTTGACTTTTCCTATGGTAACGTCAGACGTTGCAATGGCAGGAAAGAAGCTGGTCGCTTAACGGAAGGCGATACTTCGCTCTCCCTGTCGGTTGCGACGTGAAGGTGCTTCAATGCGAGGAGTGACGGGTGGAACTGTACACTATTGCGTGACGGTGCTGAACGCTACAACTGATTGGAAACAAGATTTCTCCTAACTATCTATATGCAAGTAACCTATGATTGTATCTGAACAAACTTATCAACAAATAGAACGGGCTCTTAGAAAAGTGGCTTCTAAGTTTCATGCCGAGGCGGAATGTTATCCGCTGACCGACCTTCATCTCCAGGTGAAACAGGAGAGCGGCGAGTTGTTGGTCTTTGATGATGACGACCAAGAGTTGACTCGTTGTGTCATTGAAGAGTGGATTGGCAATACGTCGGAAGATTTTTATGAGGAGGTGCCGGCTGTGCTGATTGAAGCCATCTTACGTATCAAGGAAGTGGCTGAAAACATGGCGATTCTCAAGCCTTATTCCTTTGTACTGATTGGCGAGGATAAGGAAACGCTTTCGGATCTTTACCTCGTTGACGACGACACCATTCTCTTGAGCGGTGACCTGATGAAGGGACTCAACGAAGACTTGGATCATTTCTGGGAAGAGCTGAGCACGTCGACTGATAAATAAAGTCCATTGGCTCGATGACTCGAGCCGCCACGCAACGAAAAGCCTGGTATGCCAACGGTTGAAGAACCGAGGAGCATACCAGGCTTTTTGATTAAAAACAAAAAGGTGAAAATGAATAGGCGTAAGGTAGTTATACTTAAATGGATTGACAACTTTAACGCTTATTTGAGTCCCTTTTCCTATTATTCGACTGTAAAAGTAGTCACTTTCATTCGATTTTTTGTGTTTTCATTGTCTGGGTCACCAATGATGATTCCGTATTCACCAGGTTCCAAATTGTCCATTACAATCAAATAGGAACTTGAACCATATTTCTTTGCTTTATAGTCTACACTGGAAAGATTGTTTGTTTCAGATTTTGAAAAGGTTCCAGCTTCTGCAACTTGGTATCTGCGTTCTTTTTGTTTAATTTCAAATTTGAAGATACTGATAAAGGACTCGGGATCTGTATTATTATTTTCAGCTTTGATAATCAATCGTGTTGTTGAGGTTCCCTTTACTGAACTTGTAGAGGTAGTTCCTTTCAAGGTCAGACGGGATTTAACCTTTCCAATGCCTGTTAGATAGAGGCTCGCTCCTGCCTTTGTTTTAATAGTGCCGCTTTCTCGATTTAATTCGACACCTTCTGAATCAGACACTAACAAAAGAGTTTGTTCAGCAAATTCAGGTTCTTCAACTTTAACTTGTGCATTTACATTGCAGATAGAAAAACTCCCCATTAAAAGAGCTACAAAAAACTTCTTCATATGCCTCAGATTTTGATAAGAAATAAAGTGGAATTTGTCTGATAAAATTTTCAGTTAGCTTTCATAAATGAAAGTTTCAAAGGCAAAGATATATATATTACGCAATAAAGAAAAATATAACCAACTTTTTGTGTGCGTATTTATTAAACAAGGATATCAATATAGATAAAATGATATTCCTAATATCTTTGTATTTGAACTTTATCCGTCGTACGCACGTATTCGTACCACCACCAATAGGTCTGACCGTAGGAACGACGAAGGAGGTTCTGGCGAATGGTGGAATCGGTCTGACCGGTCTTCATCGTTGAGTAGTCTTGCCAGTTGGCTTCGACGGCCGAGTCGTGGAAGACAAGTATCGGACGGGTGCGGGTGTGGGTGTAGAGGAAGAGGGCTTCGGCAAAGTAGATAGGAAGTTTCTTGTTGCGCAACGAACGGGGATAGAGGCGGAGAAACTCTTTGCTGAAGATGTCGAGATTGCCTTCGAGAAGGAGGGCGCAGAGGTAGTAGTCGAGGGCGGGCAGGGAATGGAACGATGTGGGACTGTCCATGCGTAACCGCTCTTCTTCTGCCATGCGACGGAAATAGGACAGCGCGGCTTCGTCCTTTCGGGGCAGTCCGCCTAAGCGCATATACAGTGAATCGACGGGGAAGAGCAAACGCTGGTGGGCATCGTTGGGAATCAGTAGCAGTTCGCTCTTGCCTTGGGGAACGGGTTGACGGAACAATTGGTTACCTAATCCGAAGCGAGAAGCTTTAGCCATTGAGTAACTGCGCATAGCAAAGAGGCGTTGAGAGGTAACCAGGCTGTGCTTCTCCATGCGCGAAGGTTCTATCTTCTTCCCCTCCTGTAAAGTTTGAGCGGTGCGCATTTCGTAGTGCTCTAAATCGGTGGCGGCGGCTCCGATACCTAAATAAAGGCTGAGTAACAGCGCGAAAACGATAGCGGGCATCATGTGTTGCCAGGGAGTACGCTGTTTGCCCCAAAGCTGATTGAGGCGGAGCTGCCACTTACGGAAGCCCCAACCGATGCCTACCGCAATTAGTCCCAATAGGAACAGGTAAAAAACGGAGGCAAAGGGCAGGCTGACCAGGGTGACCGCTAAGAAACTGGTGGCTGCCCAGCTCCAGGTTGTTTGGGAGTCGGGGGAGGAGAAACAGCGGCTGATAAGGCGTCGAATAGTTGCCAAGAGGACCGTGAGCAGGAGTCCGTAGACAAGGGGCCACTGGGGGGCAGGACGACCTAAGAGTTGGCTGAGTTGGTAAGTCACGGTGTCAGCCTGTGCCACACTCAAGAAAAGGAAGAGGTAGAGATAAAGAAAGAGGTGAATCATACGCTGAGAGGAAGAATCATCAACAAAAGGGGGAGCATCCGGACACGGGGCAGGGCGTGCCGACAAGACGGAAGGCGAAACCTCGGCCGGATGGGTAAAAAAGAAAATGAGCTTAAAGATTAGTCGGCGACTCCTTGAAGTGTCACACGTCAATCTTTAAGCTCATTCCTTGGGGAGGGAATCTAAATGATTCCGTTCGATTCGTTAGCTCTTGAGGTCAAAGCCTCAAAGTTCGATGTTTCAGAACGATTATTTTCCTGCGGGAGCTGCGGGAGCCGTGGGTGCAGCCGGAGCTGCAGGGGCAGCGGGAGCTTCAGTCTGGAGAGCGGCAGAAGTTGCCACCGTGTCAAGCTCGGCCGTGCGGGGAGCAAAGAATGTAGTTGTTACAGCCAAGACAACCAATGCACCAGCGAGAACCCAGGTTGTTTTCTCTACGACATCCGTTGTTTTGCGTACACCCATAATCTGGTTTGACGCAGCAAAATTAGAGGCAAGACCACCGCCTTTTGATTCCTGAATAAGTACGATTAAAGCAAGAAGAACGGCTACAATCACAGCCAAAATTACGAGTACAGAATACATTGCTTATTGTTTTTGATGTTTTTTGTTGATAATCAGTTTTTGTAGAAATCGGATTTGGTCTGCAAAGTAAGCGTTTTTTTTCGGATTATTCAAGTTTACTTTACGCATTATTTCGAGTGCCTTCTCATAACGCTGTTGTTTGATGTAGATTTTAGCCAGTGTCATCGTGAGGTAAGCCTCGTCTTCTCCGTTTTCACTGTTTCCTTCCTCTTGATTGGCTATCTCGGGTACGTATTCAGGTGTTTCTTGTAACTGGATGCGTTCGGGTGTCTTCTCGATGAAGTCGTCAATCAGGGCGGTACTGCGGTCAACCTCGCTTTCTTCCTCGGTGGTTACCGGGTCAGCGTCATCCATTTGCAGGAGGAAGGAGGCATAATCGGTGGTAGCGTCAGCTGTGGTAAGTTTACGGCGCGGTGTGGGTTGTTCTTCTTCCGTGTCGCGAAGGAAATTGTCAATGAGTGACTGGGTACGGTCGGTGTCTTCCTCGGTTTCTTCTGTTTCCTTGTGCAGGGGCGTTGATTGTATCTCGTGGTTCTTAGCTTCAATCAGTTGGAAGAGCACCCTGCGGTCAGGCATAAAGAGGGCTGCCTTCCGTAGTTCTTCACCAAAGAGGGGATCGTGTAGCAAGAAGAGGTTTTGCAAGAAGAGGAGTCGCGCTGCCTGGTAATAAGGATAGCGCGCCACCAGTTCGCGTAACTCGTGGAGAGTATCTTTATTCAGTTGTTCGGGGTGGTTGATCAGCTCGACGATGGAATCCATAACTGCAAGAAGGGGAGAGTGGAAAAGAGGAGGGAGAGGTTAGACAATAGGGAGGAGACGGGGGTTACCAGTCGGCAACTGTGGCGTTAAAGATTTGGTCACAGATGTCGTTGATCATTTCTGTCACCAGTTTCTCTTGTACGGCAGTCAGTTGCTGGTTAGAGTCATATTGGGAGGTAGCTGAGAACTGTTTTTCCCAGTGTTCGTTGGTCTTTGCATTGGTGAAACGGATGTTGACCGTCATGCGAAGTTGCACTTGAGAGGAGAAACCGTCAGCCGATATGGCTTTATTGAACTGGTCGTAGGCTGTAATTTCGCCTGCGATGTGTAAGTCGCCGCCTCGTTTGATGAGTTTTAAGCGGGTTTGATTGGCATAGAGGTCTTGCAACTTGTTGTTGAACATAGCCTCCATGGGAGCCCATCCGTAGGGAGCACGGTTGGTGATTTTGTCAATCTGGATGGTCTTGATTTCGTCGTAATTGATACTGGTTCCTGTAAACTTATAGCTGATGCTACAGGCAGTAAGAAGGACCAACAGACTGAGCGGAAGGAGAAAGAAGAGTTTACGTTTCATGAGTCGTTGAGAAACAGCAGGCGGCTTCGGGGGATACGTAGTTGCTGAAGTGAGGGCAGGAGAAAGAAAAGGGGAAGAAATAAAAAGGGAGACGCAGGGCGGTTGAAGCGTAGCCTTAGGAAATATCGTATTCCTTCAGCTTGCGGTAAAGTGTGCGCTCGGAAATGCCGAGCTGGCGGGCTGCATCCTTTCGTCTGCCGTTGTTGTTTTCCAAAGCCTTGCGTATTTCGATACGTTCCAGTCCTTCTAACGAGAGGGCTTCCTGACTGTTGGCTTCTTCCTGTTGTGTGGTAGAGGCTTTGTGCGTATCTTCCTCATTCAGCTCTTCGATTTCACCCCAATAGGAAAGTTGGTGATGGTCGTGGCTGGTATTGCCCGTATGGTTAATCAAGGGAGCATTTTGCATCACAATGTTGTGACACTCGCCTGAGGCTTTTTCGTTGGAGTGTAAGTCGCCGCCTTGTTGTTCGCGCACATAGCGTTTTAGCTCCGTCACGTCCCGTCGTAAATCGAAGAGTATCTTGTAGAGCAATTCACGTTCCGTCTCGAAACTGTGTTCCTCCTTGGGTGTATGGAGGGAAATCAATTGCGTATGGCGTGACTCGACAGGCAGATAGGTCGCCAGGATTTCGGGAGTAATCTCTCTCTCCTCCGAGGTGACACTCATATTCTCTGCCAAATTCTTGAGCTGACGCACGTTGCCCGGCCAGGAGTAGGCGAGCAACATTCGTTGCGCTTCTTCGGTCAGGCGAATGGGCGGCATCTTGTACTTTTCGCTCATGTCTAAGGCAAATTTGCGGAAAAGCAGAGCGGCATCTTTACCGCGTTCGCGCAAAGGAGGCACCGAGATAGAAACGGTGTTGAGACGGTAGAAAAGGTCTTCCCGGAATTTACCTTCCGCTATGGCCTTCTCCATGTTGACATTGGTAGCCGCTACGATGCGGACATCCGTCTTGCGTACTTCGCTTGAACCGACGCGGATGTATTCTCCCGTTTCGAGCACACGCAACAGACGGGCTTGGGTGGGAAGCGGCAGTTCGCCGACTTCGTCCAAGAAGAGGGTGCCCCCATTAGCGGCGGCAAAATATCCTTCCCGCTGTTCGACAGCTCCAGTAAAAGCACCGCGTTCGTGGCCGAATAATTCGGAATCAATCGTCCCTTCGGGGATTGCACCACAGTTTACCGCAAAATATTTCTTGCCTTTGCGTTCGCTGTGATCGTGAATGATGCGTGGAAAGGATTCTTTGCCCACACCATTCTCACCCATTACCAAGACAGAAAGGTCAATGGGAGCAATCTTGATGGCAATTTCGATGGCACGGTCGAGTGCTTCGCAACTGCCCACTATGCCATAGCGTAGCTTGACGCGTAGAAGTTGTGAGTAATCCATAGGAGAGCATACGATAACGGTAGAAACAAAAAGGAAACAGAAGAAAAAACCGGTACAAAGAGCGGGTTGTTCTTCCGTTTCATTTCGCAAAGGTAGTGCAAACCTCTTATAAACAGGTACAGAAGCCTGTTGAATCTTTGAATAGGGAGGCTGTTGCCAGAGGGATTGTGACTTCCTTCAGGTGCAGGTATTTTGTCTGAAGGGGCTGTGCTGAGTGTTTGACAGGTGGCAGGTGAGGGAAGAAGTTTCGTGTCTTTCTCTTGCCACCGGCGTAAGAAGGCCTATTGCAATTCTTCGCTCTTGATGCCTAAGGCAGACATCAAGGAGTAGCCCAAAATCTCTTGTTGAAATCCCTTGCCAGGAACAGGCTCCATGGTCATCAGTGTGATTTCCTTTCCTTCTGTTTGAGCACAGAGCTTGCGGAGCGTGTCGCCATAGGTAGCCATATCGCCTACAACAATGAGGCGGTCGATTTCTTTGGCGTCAGCTAGCATCGTAAAGGACTGGATGAAAAATTCGTCAGCCGAAACAATCTCTTCGACGGGGAAAGCAAACAGGTTGAAACGTCCCAGGTTGTCGGAGAAACTCAAACCGTTGATGTCTTCGGTAAAAGAAGAAGGGGTGAAGTGTCGGAAGGCTTCTTTCTCCTTGGGGTGAAGGAAGTGTACTTGGGTTTCATGCTCGCCCGGGCGCAGTCCACCGTCTAAGGCAATGCAGTCTATCCAGTGGCAAAGGTCTGCCTGCGGGATGCGTCTGCCAATCATGCGTTCGAAGTTGACGGTTAAGTCGAAAGCTACGCGGTCTAAATAGTCGGCATCTACCAGGATGACGGAAGGTGCCCATTGTTTGTTGTCCATTGTGATGGTTCCTTTGTTCGATGAAAAGTATGGAGGGGAAAGAAAAGCTGTGGGTTCTGCTGAACCGAAAGGGGAAGAGGCTAAGTTTGAAAAGGATGGTAGGGAAGTTTCCCGAGGCATACGTAGACTTTCACCTCGTGAATCCCTAAGGCAACTCGCATGGAGTTGTGCCTTTTCCCAAAAACAGTTAGTCGTCCCAGTCGAAATCGTAATCCGTATCGATGAACGTCGGCGTTTCTTCAGCAAATTCGTCTAAGGCACGACGATCTTTTTTGGTAGGTCGGCCAGTACCGCGTGCGCGGTCCACGAAGCCACTGATACGGCTCATTTCCAACAGTTCGTACTGTTCGGCAGAAGTGATATTTTCCAACACCTCAGGCAGAAGTTTCGCACCGACACGCTTCTCAATGGGTTGAATCACCCGGAAGGTATAGGTAATGGGAGCCTTCTTTACAGCCACCACGTCTCCGGTTTTAACCGTTCGGGAGGGCTTTGCCAAGGCGCCGTTGATACTGATTCTTCCGTTCTTGCAAGCATCTGAAGCCAAAGTACGGGTCTTGTAGATGCGGGCTGCCCATAGCCATTTGTCCAGGCGGGCTTCTGCGCCCTGAACTTGTAGGCTGGAGGCTGTAGCGCGATTGTTTCCTCGGGGTGAAACTTCTTTCATACGATATCAGCGTCAGAAAAGGGTTACTGTTATTTGTTGTTGAACTGGTTCATGGCAATGTTGATGCCAGCCAAGCAGAAGGTCTTGACGGCTTCGCCTGCCAGTTCGAGTCGTTCATCCATCGTTTGAAGGTCCTCAGCACTGAACTCTCCGAGCACATAGTCAACCTGTCCGCCTCGGGGGAAGTCGTTGCCGATGCCGAAACGCAAGCGGGCATACTTCTGTGTTCCCAAGACCGAAGTGATGTGCTTCAGTCCGTTGTGTCCCGCTTCGCTACCGCCGGGTTTTAGACGGAGCTGACCGAAGGGGAGAGCGAGGTCGTCAACCACAACCAGCACTCTTTCAACGGGAATCTTCTTCTCGTTCATCCAGTAACGTACGGCATTGCCCGAGAGGTTCATGTAAGTGGAGGGTTTGAGGAGGGTCAGCGTTTGGTTTTTCACTTTGAGCGTGGTGACAAATCCATAACGCTTATCTTCAAACACAAGATTGGACGCCCCGGCAAGGGCGTCCAATACTCGGAATCCAATATTATGTCGGGTGCGGGCGTATTCGTCACCGATATTGCCCAACCCCACAATTAGATAATTCATTTATAATCTGCTTAAAGATTATCCTTGCTTAGCAGCAGCTGCGGCAGCACCCATAGCGGCACGGGTCATCTTCACAGTGCATACGATTACTTCCTTCGGAGTTACGAGTTCAAGACCCTCGAAGCTGAGGTTACCAGCCTTGATGCTCTTACCGAGCTGGAGAGAAGTTACGTCTACTTCGAGCTTTTCAGGAATTGCCTCGTAGAGAGCACGAACCTGGAGCTTACGAACCATCATCATCAAGCGACCACCGGCGCGTACACCGTCAGCCAAGCCCTTAGCCACAACGGGAACACCCATAACGATGGGCTTCTCAGCATGAACTTCAAAGAAGTCAACGTGTAATACATTGTCCTTAACCGGGTGGAATTGAACTTCCTTGAGGATTGCCTTGTGGTCAACACCGTCGATAGTGATGTCTACGAGGTAGATGTGGGGAGTGTAGATCAACTTGTTGATTTCCTTCTCGTCTACTTCGAAGTGGATAGATACGGGAACACCGTTTTCATCTTTCTTCTCTCCGTAGAGAACGCAAGGTACGTGACCATTCTTACGAACTTCCTTCGTTGCTTTCTTACCAAGTGCAGCACGTGAAGTACCGCTGATTGCAATTTGCTTCATTGTTTGAATTGAATTAAATGTGTTACTCTAAATTAAGTTGAGCCATCGTCCTCCCGGAAAGAGAAGTGCGACAGCCTTTTAATCGCTTAATTCGCCATCACACACAAGGCCAAGGGCCTCGGTAAGGACAAATCGGGCGCAAAAGTAATGATTTTTTTGCGCTAAGCCAAGGATTGTAGGCTTTTATGCTTGATGTTTATCCCGCATAGATCGCAAATATCGTCGGGATTTTACCTAAATCGGGCAATCCTTCCTTCTTCCATTCGGCGACGGTACGTGTGCGGAGGTATTCCTGTTCGGTGGTCAGTCCGGAAGCGATACAGAGACGGGTGCGCGGATGGCAGGCGGTGAGGATATCGGCCATCATTTTGCCATTGCGGTAGGGAGTTTCGATGAAAAGCTGGGTCTGACGTTCGGCAGCTGAGCGGCTTTCGAGGCGACGAAGGGTCTTGATGCGGTCGGAAGGGTCAATCGGAAGGTAACCATTGAAGGCAAAGCTCTGTCCGTTGAACCCTGAACCCATTACGGCTAGGAGGATGGAGGAAGGACCGACCAAAGGTACGACGTGAAGTCCTTCGCGTTGGGCTATCGCAACAACATCCGCCCCAGGGTCGGCTACGGCTGGACATCCTGCTTCGCTAATTACCCCAACGGCTTCACCTGCGCGGAGGGGAGCAAGGTAACGACTGAAGAGGGAAGCATCAGCATGTTTGCCCATGGGGTAGAAGGTCAAGGAGTCGATGTCTATGTTGCGGTCAACTTGCTTGAGAAAACGGCGGGCGGTACGTACTTCCTCGACAATGAAGTGGCGAATACCTAAGATAACGGTACGGTTGTAGGCGGGAAGTACTTGTTCGATTGGGGTATCGCCCAGTGTGACGGGAATAAGGTAAAGGGCGGGGGAAAGTTGGGACATAGTGAAGGAGGAATAGGTAAGGAGGGGAAGCAGGAGAAAGAGCACACGTCGGGAAGAAGGAGCGTCCTTGCCGAGAAGAAGGAGTTGGCACGATTCGGAAACGTGAAAAGAAATGCTCAAAGCGATTGAGCTGAAAGTGAAAAAAGCAGGAAGATGAATGGGCTCTTATTCGTTAGAAGCTGATTCGAACTTTCTTCTTTTCTACGAATCCTTTCGGTTTTTTCGTTTGGACTTTACTGTCTGCTGCCGCTCTTTGTATTTACAACTGCGAGAAACGTTTTTTGCCTCGGGCATAGTAATCGAGTAGGAGGCAACGAGCATGGCGCTCGGGAATGTTCTTGCCGCCATTGACCGACAGTGCCAAGTTGTGTGCACGGTCTTTTTCGAAGTCAGGACGCATGCGGGCAAACTCTTGGCGGGCACGCCACACGGCACGGAAGTTGGCTGTATCGAAGGTCAGCAGGAACTTGAGTGCCGCGATACCATCGAGCAAGGTGCGTACACGCATGACGCTCTTTAATTCCTCTTCCGGCAAGTTCTTGTAAAGCATCAAAAGGTTGTTGCGGAAGTTGAGGAAAGTCTTGCGAGGGTTGGAGGCATCGAGCGTGCCACCGCCCACGTGGTAGGCTACACTTTGAGGAATACATACAATCTGTCTGCCACGGGCTCGTAAACGCCAACAAAGGTCTATTTCTTCCATGTGGGCAAAGAAGCGACGATCCAGTCCACCACTCATTTCCCAATCGGCTTTGCGTACCATCAGTGCAGCTCCTGTTGCCCAAAAGAGCGGCTGGATGGTGTTGTACTGTCCTTCATCCTTTTCAACATCGGCAAAGATGCGACCCCGGCAGAAAGGATAGCCATAACGGTCGATGAATCCTCCTGCTGCCCCGGCATATTCAAACTTATCCTTTTCACGTTGACTCAGCAACTTGGGTTGGCAAGCGGCTACTTCGGGATGGGCATCCATGTATTGGCGCAAGGGGCGCAACCAGTGGGGAGCTACTTCTACATCCGAGTTAAGCAAGAGGTAGTAGGGCGCGTCGATTTGACGGAAAGCCTGGTTGTAGCCTTCTGCAAAGCCGTAGTTTTGTGGCAGAGGCAAGGGGATGACACTCGGGAATTCTTGGGCTAACATTTCCAATGAGCCATCCGTTGAACCATTGTCGGCAACAATGACCAACCCTTCGGGTTCGGAATGGCGCACGACGGAAGGCAAGAATTTGCGCATCATGTCTCGGCCGTTCCAGTTCAGAATAACGACGGCTATTTTATCAGTAGAAATCATAGAGCGTGGGGAATGTACCTTTTGAAGAGGGGATTTTGGTTGGTTATTTCAGTTGAAGAGCGTTGGGTTGAAGTGCCAGAGCGGGCAGTTCGGGCTTTAGGCATAAACCACTTCATTCATGCACTCCACTAACAGGCATCTTGAGTCCTGCCTGTTAGTGGTTCATGCCTTCTGCCTGCAGGCTTTCACCGTTGGCAGTAAATTGACCCAACTTCACCGGTTCGATGGCGTTGTCTTCTACAGCTTGTTCGCTGTGTTGCTGTACCCGGATGTAGTTGTCTGTAAAGCCGTTCATGAGTGCTCCTTCGCGAGCATGTTCCCACAGTACGGGGCGAGTGCTTCCGATGAAGCGGGCATAGTGGGCTTTTCGTTTTTCTTCTGACAGCTCCATGAGTCGGCGGCTCCGTTCGTGCTTGGTTTGGGGAGAGACTACATAGGGAATCTCTAACGCTTTCGTGCCGGGACGTTCGCTGTAGCTGAATACATGGAGTTGGGAAATGTCTAAACTACGAATAAACTCGATGCTCTGTTCGAAAAGCTCATCGGTTTCGCCACGCATACCCACGATGACATCTACTCCGATAAAGGCATCAGGCATCGCTTCGCGGATGCGCTGAATCTTTTCGGCAAAGAGTGCCGTGTCGTAATGACGGTGCATCAGTTTCAGCACAGCGTCGCTTCCAGCCTGCAAGGGAATATGGAAGTGGGGCATGAAGGCACGTGAGTGTGCGCAGAACTGAATGATTTCATCGGTGAGCAGGTTGGGCTCAATACTGGAGATGCGGTAACGTTCGATTCCTTTTACCTGGTCGAGTGCACGGATTAAGTCTAAGAAGTTTTCTCCGGTGCTTCGTCCGAAATCACCCGTGTTGACACCCGTTAGTACGATTTCCTTACCGCCAGCTTTTGCAACTTCTTCTGCCTGCTTGACTAAGTCAGCTATCGAGGCATTACGTGAGCGGCCCCGGGCGATGGGAATGGTGCAATAGGTGCAATAATAATTACATCCGTCTTGTACTTTGAGGAAATAACGTGTACGGTCTCCGCGTGAACAGGAAGGAACAAAGGTGCGGATGTCGCGTGTGGCGACACTGACAGCTTCATGGCAGGCTTCGCCCATGGCAAGTTGTTCTTTCCGTTTCAGTCCTTCTTCGATGTAGCGGATCACTTCTCCTTTCTGTTCCATACCCAATACCACATCGACGCCCTCAAACTGGGCAATCTCTTCAGTCTTGAGCTGTGCATAGCAACCGATGACGGCTACAAAGGCACCGGGGTGTTCGCGGGTGAAGCGATGGATGGCCTGACGGCATTTATGGTCTGCAACGTCGGTCACAGAGCAGGTGTTGACGATGCAAATATCTGCCTGTTCTCCTTTCTCAATGGTTTTAACGCCCAGACTCTCTAAGCGGTCACGCAGGCTGGAGGTTTCGGCAAAGTTTAATTTGCAGCCTAGGGTGTGGTAGGCTGCCTTTTTATCTTGAAGTACTGACATATCGTTGAATTTGAGGGAGCAAAGATAATGCAAAAGTGAGCGCAGTTAGCAGGTGCTCAACCTAATTTTGTGATAAGGTGGTGAGGTGACGGGTTTAAAACAGAAGTCCTGACATCCGTTGTTCCTTGTACGGGAACTGGGAATGTCAGGACTTCTTTACTTGTTATGATTAAGCTATGAAAAGAGGCTTAGGGACATTGCACGGTGATGGTCGTTGTCGTTACGGGAGGCATCAAGGGGTGAGCCGGTATCGATCGTGTGCGAGCACGTTGGAGGTAATTTAAGACGAAAGGATTGCGCAGAAAGTTTTCTGGAGCCGTGTCAATGATTTTCTTAATCTGTTCAGTCATGATGGGAGTTGGATATTGACTGCAGAGGAGCATGAAGAAACCCGGGCCTAACACATTGTGATAGTTTTCTTTGACAAACTGCGTTTCCAATTCTTCCGTTCTTCGGGTGATACGCTCCACCTTTTTGCCCACTTTACGCTGAATATCCTCGGGAGTACATCCTTCGCGCATCATTCGGATGGATTTTTGCTGGAGTTCCCACATCTCGTTGTCCAGGCGGTTGCGCTTTTTGAAGAAGTTATAGAGCTTGTCGTTGAGCGGGCTGCCGCTAACACGCTGGGCAACGTTGTCTACCTGGATGTTGAGGTCGCCGTTCTCAATGACAATGGGCATGACGCATTGGTTGCGGGTATAAATCATGGCCATCATGGCGGAGTCTACGTCTCCTACAAAGTTGAATCGTCCGTGAACTACCTTGCAGGAGTCAAGGCATACAGAGGCTGTATGGATGGTCTCTGTTCCTTCAATAGGCGATACGCGCAAGTAGAGCATCCGACCGTCGAGTGAGGAGACTGAGGAGTTTCCCGCGATGTTGTATTGTTCAGCACACGAAGTAAGCAGAAGCAGGGAGGATAGCAGGAGTAATACTTTATCCATAATAATAAGGAATAAGAATGGATACCTTTTCTTTCTCTGTAGCCAATTTTCTGTCCTTGAAATAGTGGATGGGGTAAGTCAGAAAAAGTTTGGCGTTGTGATATTCAAGTTCGGAAAGGAGTGGATTTCTCTGATTCCTTTTCCAATTTTGCTGCAAAGATACGACACTATCTAAGTGGCTGTGCGCATTCACTTGGAAACTCTTGATGCCGTAAAAGATTTTTGAGAATTGTCTCGCGTAACTTCTTGAAAACGCGCACGTTTTTCACACTTAGCCTAAGATTTTAGGGATGGGTTGAGGCTCGAAATGGGAGTGATGAGTGGGGCAACAAAAGGCTTAAGGTCGCAAACGTAAAGTTCACATGAACTTACGCTTGCGACCTTATCGTATTACTTGTTCTTCTTCATTTCACTGTCAATGCGGAACACCGTGTAGAGTTCCAATACGGTGGCGATGAGGAGGGTAATCTTCCATTCACTGGCTCGGAAGGGCGGAAGGCCGTAGAGTGAGGTAAACATCAAGGCGGCTGTAACGAGTAAGAGCAGGGCTCCCAGCATTTGCTGACGAACCAATCGACGGATGGTGAGGGTGTCGTCCCGATGATCTTCGGTAAACTGGACGTAACTGAAGAGTAATGCACCCAAGGCAAAGATATAAGGTGCGACGGTCGGGATAAAAAGGGGCAGGAGTGCACCTAAGACCAGGAGCAGACCGCCTATGCGGAATAAAAGGTTGCGTAACATGGAAGGAAAACGGAGGGGAATAAGCGTTGGGAAAGAAGGATAGGAGTGTGAAGAGTCGGGAAGGAATGGCCCAGGTGAAGGAAGAAGCCCGACTTCCTTGGGAGATTATTCGATGACAAAAACGTCTTCGTTGGAAGTCTTCATGTATAAATTGACGCGTGCCACCCGTTCAACTGCTGCCGGATTGTGCTCCAGTTCGTAGAGGGCTTTGCTGTCAGCCTGGTAGCGCTCTTCATACTTTCTGATTTCTTCCTTGAGCGCTTCGTTTTGATTGTGTAACTCGTAGCGGTGCCAAAAGCTGTTGGGGTCAATAAAACCCACAATGGCTATAAAGGCGGCAATGGTCCAAAGATATTTTTGGCGAATCACCCGAAGCGTGAAGTTTTTTATTTTTTGTCCCATAGTGATAGCGATTTGAGCAGGGTCGACCGACGAAGGTCGGAACAGGAAGAAGAAGGTTAGGCAAGCATGGGAGGAGAGGACGCGCGGGCTATAGGTGTGGAAAGTCTGATTTACACCAAGCCATGTCTTTCCCGTTCTCTCCTCCACTGCTTCTTTTACAAGTCGTGGTTTTGTAGGCGATATGTCGCGAGCTCTTCATATTTAGTGCCCGGACGGCCATAGTTCGCGTAAGGATAGATGCTAATGCCTCCACGGGGAGTAAAGAGACCGGTCACCTCGATGTATTTGGGATTCATGAGTTTGATGAGGTCCTTCATAATGATGTTGACACAGTCTTCGTGGAAGTCGCCGTGGTTGCGGAAACTGAAGAGATAGAGTTTGAGGCTCTTGCTCTCCACCATCAGTTGATCGGGCAGGTAGGCAATGCGTATTTCAGCAAAGTCAGGTTGTCCCGTAATGGGGCAAAGGCTCGTAAACTCCGGGCAGTTAAAGCGCACCCAGTAGTCATTGTCAGGATGTTTGTTGACAAACGATTCTAATACTTCGGGAGCGTAGTCACTTTTATATTCAGTCTTTCGGCCTAAGGCCTCGAGGGTTAAATCTTCTCGCATATCAGCTAATTGTAATATTGGGTTTTTGTCTTTTAAAATAACGGGAGAGTTTCGGACCAAAGGGAGTGGCAAGCGTGCGGGCGTGGCGCGGACATTGCTTGACACATGCCGAACACTTGATGCAACGTGTGGGGTCCGTCTCTGTCGGATGAAGCGGGTCGATGGCTTGGGTGGGACAAAGTTTTGCACACTTGCCGCAGGTTGTACAGCGGTCGGCATCGGTCGTTGGTACAATCTTCACGGGATGTTTCTTAGCCTGACGGCGATAACGTAAGACGAAAAGAATGAAGCCCAACATGTTGAAGAACCCACTGCGGGGACGTGGCATACGCGTAACGTCAATGGGCGTACAAGAACCTGTTTTCAGCTTGTCTGCTACCTTCTGACCAAAGGCTTTTGCTTCTTGTAAATCCGCTGTGTTAGGGCGACCGGGTGCGATGGGATGGGTAGAAGTACTGTAAGAATGTTCACCGACAAAGGCACCTGCAGCAACGGGAATGAAGCCGCGTTGAGTCAAGAACTCAGCCAATTGGGCAGGTGCTTTCTCAAAGTCACGATTACCATAAACCGTAAGCAGTACAGCCGGAGTTTGGTTGCCGCGCAGGTTCTCGAGTCGTTCGAGGGCAAGCGGGGCTACCAGTCCGCCGTAGACGGGTACACTTATAATAAGTAAGTCATTGGCGGTATAGGTTGTGATGGAATCGAGCGGTGTGTAAGTCACGTCAATGGCTTTACCGTAGGTCAATCCCGTACCTTCTGCTACAGCTTGCGCTACGGCGCGAGAGGTTCCAGTTGGAGAAAAACAAGTGATGTGAAGTGTCATGGAGAAAATACTTGGGAAGTGGAGTTGGAGAGGGGAAGCAAGAGGAGTAGCCTGGCAATAAGGACTGGTATAAGGAGCTGATCCTTTGTTTCGCTACCAACCTTAGTTATGAATGTGTGTTCTCCTTCTGTTGTAGGTATTGTTCGAGCCCTTCGCGGCGCAATTTGCAGGCCGGACAGTGTCCACAACCGTCGCCTACGATGCCATTATAACACGTCAGCGTCTGGTGGCGCACGAGGTCAAGCACGCCGAGACGGTCAGCCAGTGCCCACGTTTCGCACTTATCCAGCCACATGAGCGGGGTATGGATGACAAACTGCTCTTCCATGGCCAAATTGAGTGTCACGTTGAGCGAACGGATGAAAGAGTCACGGCAGTCGGGGTAGCCCGAGAAGTCAGTTTGCGATACCCCAGTTACCAAGTGGCGAATGCCGCGTTCGCGTGCATAGACAGCTGCAATGCTCAGGAAGAAATGGTTGCGTCCGGGGACGAAGGTATTGGGAGGTCCGCCTGCCGGCTGTTCTTCGTCCATAGGGATGGAAGTATCGGTTAGGGAGTTCTTGGCCAGTTGACTGATGAAGCTGACATCCATTGTGTCAAAGTGTACTTGAGCGTCTCGGGCAATCTGTTCCGCAACTTCTACCTCGAGTACATGCTTTTGTCCGTAGGTGAAGCTCAGCGCATAGACTTCTTCGAAATGTTCCTTGGCCCAATAGAGGCAAGTGGTTGAATCCTGACCGCCACTGAATACGACCAGTGCACGGCGGTTATCATATTTATGTATCATGAGTGTACGTCTTAATTCTTCGAGTGAGTGAGTAATCTTCCGTTTAGAGGTCAAATATTTTCCAGGGACTGTAAGAGATACCTTCATCGCGGGCATCTTCGCCTTCCCATCGTTTGAGGCTGTTCACAACGCGGATGGTCAGCGGCAGGGCAATGATTTCGTATACTGTCTTCAAGACCACTTGGTTGAGCATCAGCCAAGGCATGACCGTCCAAGGTACGACTCCTCCCAGTGCTAAGGGAAAGAACACGAGAGAGTCTGCCGTTTCGCCCACTACAGTAGAGGCAATGGCACGCAGCGAGAAGTGTTCTCCCTGTCGTGCGTTCAGTTTCATTCGGCTCATGACGTAGGCATTGAGGAAAGAACCCACGAGAAAAGCCAGGAAGGAGGCAGCTGCAATGCGTGGAGCTAAGCCAAACATTTCGTGAAATCCTTGTTCGCCGGTCCAATAGTCGGCTCCGGGCAACGCATCGGCAGCCAGTCCGAAGAGTACAAAGAGGAAATTCATGGCAAAGCCCAACCAAATAATCAGACGGGTGCGGCGATAGCCCCAAACTTCGACCAGGCAGTCATTGATGATGTAAGAAACGGGAAAAACGATGAGCCCCGCCGTGAGGTGGAGCGGTCCGAGAGCGACCTGTTTCGTTTCGAGAAGGTTTGCCGCAATCAGGCAAACGCAGAAAAGCACTCCTAACAACATAAAAGGAATGCTCACCATCGCACGGCGACGGTGTGAGTCAGTGGAAAAATGTATCATTCTTGTTTTTTACGAGGTTTGTCAAGCACTCGAAGCCTTTGCCGGCAGCAGACGATGTGCTAAGACCCGGTAAAGAACTTACTGAAAGGGGTTGCAAATGTAGGAAAAAAGCCCCACCTGTTTTTCTCGACCTTGTGAAAAAGTCTGTATCCTTCAGAACGGCTTCAGATTTAATCTCTACATTTGCTACTCTTCGCAGGAAGAGAGATGCCGAGTGTCGGCGTATGGTCGAGGCGGCACTCTCTGAATGTAAGGTGTTTTTTTGAAGGACGATTCTGTTTCCAAGTCGTTCCAACCTTTTTGTGTTGAGGTTTGCCGAGGCTATACGTTGGCGAAAGGCGAAGGCCTCAGCGTTAGGGGGAGGTACGGCTGCTGATGGGAATAGAATGGAACTGGCTAACTATAAATAAATCGTTATGAAAATATTGCTTGTTGAGGATGACGCCGATTTGCGTGAGGTGACAGAGCGTGCCTTGCTCAAGGAACGTTATGTGGTTGAAACAGCCGCCACTTACCGTGCGGCTCGTCAGAAAGCCTTGGTTTATGAGTATGATTGCATATTGCTTGACATTATGTTACCTGATGGGAACGGACTCGACTTGTTACGCGATCTGCGGCAAAGTGACCGCCCGATGCCCAATGTCATCATTCTCTCTGCCAGAGACTCTATCGAGGATAAAGTCGAAGGGTTAGACCTTGGGGCAGATGACTACTTGCCTAAACCCTATCATTTGGCCGAGCTTCATGCCAGGCTGAAGAGTGTACTGCGACGTCGTCAGCGTGACGGTGGCAATGTCGTACAGGTGAGCAATGTGGTGGTTCATCCCGACAGCTTCAAGGTCGAGGTAAACGGTGTGTCGCTTGACCTTAGTCGTAAAGAGTATGACATTCTTTTCTATTTCATGAACCGGCAGAACCGACTGGTCGAGAAGCAGACTTTGGCTGAGGCCGTGTGGGGAGACTCCATTGACCAAGCCGACAACTTCGATTTTATCTATGCTCAATTAAAGAATCTGCGGAAGAAGCTTAAAGAGGCTGGAGCGCAATTGGAAATCAAAACGGTCTATGGCTTTGGTTATAAACTGGTAGAGGGAGCATAGTCTTTCGTTACATTTACACTCCTTCTTTCTTTGACTCGTTTGGCAGCAGTGGCACTTACTCTCGATACAGGTTGGTTCTCCCTCTTTCGTTTCGTGCCTTCTTCTTTCATCAATCGTTTCTGATCGCGTTTGATAAGCGATTCTTTTCTTTCACCTTCTTCAATTCCACTCCCATGCGTTTACTCCACGTTGTAACCTTCCGATTATCCCTGTTAGCCGCTCTGTTGCTGACGTTTTGGGCCGTGTTTTTCTATTTTGCCATGATGGAAGAAATCAATGACGAAGTAGACGACTCACTCGAAAACTATGCGGAAATGATTATCACCCGTTCCTTGCGTGGCGAACCCTTGCCTCAAAGTGCCAATGGGACGAACAATCATTACTACCAGCGGGAGGTCAGTGTGGCTTATGCCGACACAACGCCTCACGTGGAGTATGCCGATCGCGACATCTATTTGCATGCGAAAGATGAGGTAGAACCAGCCCGTGTCATTACCTATATCTATATGCGTGCGGATGGTACTTACATGGAACTAACTGTCGCCACACCTAATATAGACAAGTCCGACCTCAAGGCTTCCATTGCCTACTGGATTGTCTTTCTCTATGTTGTCCTCATGTTGAGCATCGTGGTGGTCAATCTTTGGGCTATTCACCGAACCATGCGTCCGTTGAGCCGTTTGCTCTCCTGGCTTGACCAATACCGCCTGGGACAATCGAATGCCCCCTTGCAGAATCCGACACGTATCCGCGAATTTCAGAAACTGAATGAAACCGTAGAGCGTAGTGTGAAGCGCGGTGAGGAACTTTACGAACAACAGAAAGTATTCATTGGTAATGCCTCTCACGAAATGCAGACGCCTATTGCGGTTTGTCAGAATCGCATTGAGATGCTCCTTGACGAGGAGGGACTGAATGAAGCACAAATGGGAGAACTGATTAAAGTACGCCAAACGTTGAGCCAGCTTTCACGGTTGAACAAGTCGTTGTTGTTGCTTTGTAAGATTGAGAACGGACAGTTTACGCATGACGTACCGACCGATTTGACGGAAGTGTTGAAGACCTTGCTTGTAGACTACGAGATGGTCTATGCCTCCCGTTCCATTCGCACCGAAGTGGCACTCAACCATCCTTTTGAGATGAATATCGATGAAACCCTGGTCAGCGTATTGCTTTCGAATTTATTGAAGAATGCCTACGTACACAATCGCCCCGAGGGATTGGTACGGGTAGCAAGTGACGCTTCGGGATTGACCATCGAGAATACGGGAGTAGACCATGCGTTGGAAGTAGCACATATCTTTAAACGCTTCTATCACACTTCAACCAGTCGTACTTCTTCGGGTTTAGGACTTCCACTGGTCGAAGCGGTCAGCAAGCGGCATGCCCTTCGTCTGACTTATAGCTTTGTGAACGGTTTGCATCGTTTCCGATTGGAAAAGGAAAACTAACGGAGTGCGTCGTATGGAAGGACGTGGTTTGTTCAATCCGTCAAACCTTCAGCAGTCTTCTTCTCTGATGTCTTGACTTCAGTAAGTACCTTCAACCGTTCGCGAAGGTTGGTTGACAGGTTGGGGATGTCCTCTTATTTTGAGTGGAAACTCGTAGGGGGGCTTATCATATCTTTCCCCAACTTAGGAGGCTCGTTACGATAGGGTAGACAGGCGTTGTACGGAAGGAAAGAACGGGAAATCGCTTGAAGTACGAAAAAAATGCTTCCTAAGCACTGATTTCAGAATGCTTTCAGAATTGCCCCCTACTTTTGCATCAGAAACAAGATACAAAAGTCATTCATCTAAGAAAGTATACGACAATGAAAAAGTTTATGAGAAACCTGTTGGCGCTGCTCGTATTGGCATTCGCCGTTTCACTTCCCGTAGCAGCTGATAAAGATCAACCCATCGAAGTAAAACAATTGCCCGCCAAGGCACAACAAATCATCCATCAACATTTTAAGGGCATACAGATTGCACTTGCTAAAAAGGAAAAAGACCTCTTCGGGCAAAGTTATGAGGTAATCTTTACCAACGGCGACAAGGTAGAATTCAATCAACGTGGTGAATGGACAGACCTCAAATGCCAAACGAAGACGGTACCTCAAGCCTTGGTTCCTTCCCTGGTTGCGACCTATGTGAAAGCCCATTATCCGAATACACGCATCTTGGAATTGGAGCGAAATGACCGCAAGGGATATGAAGTAAAACTCTCTAACGGCTACGAACTCGAATTGAACAGCAAGGGCAAGTTGGTGGAATTAGATCACAAACGATAACCTGTTGTATGCAAGATATTTCAGCTTATTCTATTTAGTAAATATCTTACCAACTTCGTTGCAGTCCTTCATCGTAAGAAACAGGAACAGGCAACCTATCAGTAACTTCAAAGAAACAGCGCACATGAAAAAGTTTTTTTTCCTCTCCGTATTAGCTATCGCTTCCTTGCTGGTAGCTTGTGACGACGACGATAATTATGTAAAGCATCTCCCTGCTCCGGTTGAACAGGCCTTCAGTCAGAAGTATCCGGGACAGCACACTTCTCGTTGGGAAGTAGAAAATGGAGCCTATAAGGGAGAATTTCGTAACCCAGAAGGTATGGAAGTCGATACTTGGTTCCGTCCCGATGGTACTTGGTTACGTTCAGAAACCGAAATCCGTCCTGCCGCTTTACCTCAGCCCGTTAAGGACTATGTAGCCCTTCGGTTTGTTGACTATTACATAGAGGATGCCGACTATATCGAAATGCCGCAGACCTCATACTACCATCTCGAACTCGAAGGTAGAGGCGATCGGGAAGTTGAAATCAATGTTTATGCCGACGGTACTCCAGTCGAAGAGATGGGAGGAGGCACTGTCGATCAGAATCGTGTGCCCGATGCCGTGATTGCAGCTTTTGCCACCCGTTATCCCAGTGTAAAGGTCATGAAGTGGGAGGTCGAACATGGTTACTATAAGGCCGAGTTTGTAACCCTGAAACGTGTTGAGGCCGAAGCTTACTTTACTGCCGAAGGTGTTTGGGCTGGTACTGAATATGACTACGAAGGTTCGCTTCCCGTTGCAATTAAGAGTTACCTTGCCTCTAATTATCCCACCTTTAGAGTAGATGATATCAAGTATGTACAAACATCAGCTGGTGATTATTTCAAAATCGAAATAGAGCTTGGTGAGAAGGAATTAAAGCTCTGTCTCACTGCTGATGGCGTAGAATGGGAAAGCAGAGGTTAGGCATTCCTAATCAGTATAATGAAAGAAGACATTTCCAAGTTCGTAAACGGACAGGAAATGTCTTCTTGCTTTCTATAGCATAGGGATGAAAAGTCCGCCTCTCTAAAACTCATTCCCTAAAGTCGGGGTGAGGCCATTAAAGCCTCAATGGGGAAACGCGTCTTAGTCTGCGGGTAACGAAGCAAAATCCCAGGTGAAGGAAAACGGCTTCTAACAAGTAATTTGTATATCCCAGGGACAAGCGTGCTACCATGCCCCGGGGATTTTAGTTTTCCGACTAAGCCAGATAATCCTTTCTCAAGGCTTCGTACTGTGCGGAGTCCTAAACAAGATGCTCGACAAGGGGTTCATACAGTGCGGAGCCCTAAACAAGACACTTGACAAGGGGTTCATACAGTGCGGAGCCCTAAAAAAGACTCTTGATAAAGGGTTCATACAGTGCGGAGCCCTAAACAAGACGCTTGACAAGGGTTTCGCACAGTGCGGAGCCCTAAAAAAGACGCTCGACAAGGGTTCCGCACAGTGCGGAGCCCTAAACAAGACGCTCGACAAGGGGTTCATACAGTGCGGAGTCCTAAAAAAGACGCTCGACAAGGGGTTCATACAGTGCGGAGTCCTAAACAAGACGCTCGACAAGGGGTTCATACAGTGCGGAGTCCTAAAAAAGATGCTCGATAAGGGTTCCGCACAGTGCGGAGTCCTAAAAAAGATGCTCGATAAGGGTTCCGCATACGTTGAGCTTCTTATAAAGCCATTTGGTCAGAGGTTTACACGTTGCACCCTTTTCAATAATGCCAGGGATAAGCATTGTTTCTCTGTTAGACGATGCACATACAGCATGAAGACAGGATTCCTCTGCTATATGTAGTATCTCAATATACGAAAGTGTTCTGATGACTGTATCAATCTAGTCTATGCTGATAGATCGGGTGAGCCCTGGACAGGGTTCACCTACTTTATCGGGGTGACGATATACAAAGACGCGCCGTAGGCTTTTAAACCTATGGCGCGTCTTTTGTTTCAAGTTGTAAGTAACGTCTTTACTTCTTCATCTTTTCAATAAAGAAGTCACTAATCGTGCGGAAGAGGTGGAGACGGGTGTTACCGCCCTGGATAAAGTGATTGCGGTTGGTGTAGACCTGTTGGTGGAACATCTTACCCGCTTGTACATAGGCTTCACTGACTTCAGTAAAGTTGCGGAAATGTACATTGTCGTCGGCCGTACCATGAATGAGCAGCAAATCACCGTGGAGGGCATTGGCACGCTGGATGGGATTTGTTGCGTAACCGGCTGCATTCTCCTTCGGAGTGCGCATGTAGCGTTCCGTATAGACCGTGTCGTAATACTTCCAATTGGTCGGAGCGGCTACAGCCACACCGGCACAGAATACATTACGACCTTCGCTCATAGACATCAATGTGTTGAAACCGCCGAAGCTCCAGCCCCAGATGGCAATGCGATTCTTGTCTACATAGGGAAGTGAGCCGAGGTAGATAGCGGCCTCAACTTGGTCCTTTGATTCGAGGTCACCCAAACGGAGATAGGTGCACTTTTCGAAGTCTGCACCACGGGCTCCCGTGCCTCGACCGTCAACGCAGACAAAGACAAAGCCCTGGTCGGCCATGTAGCTTTCGAACATGGCACCGGGATAGAAGCCCATGTTCCAGTCGTCCTTTACCTCCTGAGAAGCGGGACCGCTGTACTGGTACATGATGACGGGATACTTCTTGGACGCGTCAAAGTCGCGGGGCTTAACCATCCAACCGTTGAGTTCTACGCCTTCAGAAGTCTTGAAGGAGAAGAATTCCTTCTGACCAAGCAGAGGAGTAATTTTAGCCTTCAATTCCGCATTGTCGACCATGGTCGAAAGGACCTTACCGTCTGAAGCCTGGCAGAGCGTGGTCACGGGCGGTTGCTGAGCCGAAGAATATACGTTGAGGAAGTACTTCATGGACTTGCTGAAGGTAGCATTGTTCGTACCGACGTGTTGAGACAGCTTCTTCTTTTTGCCATTCTTGTCGATCGAGTAGACCGCTGTACGCATGGGGCTTTCTTCGTGAGAAGCGTAATAGAAACGACCCGATGCCTCATCGTAACCATAGAATGCACTGACGTCATAGTTACCCTTGGTCACTTGGCGTTCGAGTTGGCCGTTGAGGTTGTACCAATAAATGTGGCGGTAACCGTCGCGGTCGGAGATGTAGGCAAAGTGGTTGTTGTAGAATTGCAGGCTACCATAGGCAGCGTCGGTCACATACTTCGGATTTTCCTCACGTACGGCCAGTTTGCATTCCGTGGAACGTGGATTGGCCATGTAGATGTCCATGCGGTTTTGGTGACGGTTGAGTGTCACGACTGCCAACTTCTCGGGGTCAGAAGTAAAGTGAATGCGGGGTACGTAGCCGTCGGCATCGAGCGGCAACTTCATGGTGCGGGTCACGCGGTTCTTGATGTCGAAGGTCATGACACTCACGTCGCTGTTCTTTGCACCAGCTACGGGGTATTTGTAACGGTATTCACCGGGATACTCATCGTACTCCATGCGTGTGGGATAAGCTCCCTTAAACTCCTGGATTGCATAGACAGGCACCTTCGACTCGTCGTAGCGCACCCAAGCCAGCATCTTGCTGTCTGCTGAGAAGTCAAACGAACGGGCTGTAGAGAATTCTTCTTCGTTTACCCAGTCGGGTACACCGTTGAGCACCTCGTTGAACTTACCGTCCTTGGTTACTTGGGTTTCTGCATTGCCGTAAAGCAACTTGACCAGGAAGAGGTTGTTGTCGCGAGCAAAGGCAATCACATTGCCATCGGGCGAGAAAATCGGCATTTGCTGCGGTCCGCCATCAGAAAGCGGTTCGTACGTTTTGTTAGCTACATCATAAATGTAGTAGACCGCCGTATATGAGCGGCGGTAAATCATGCGTGTCTGCGTACGGAGCAGAATGCGGCGTTCGTCGGGCGACATGATATAACCGTCAATGCCCTGCAACTTTTGATTACCGCGAGCTGCGTCGACATCAAAGATGACGCCCAGCTCCTTACCATTCTTAAACGAACGACGAATGATGCGTTTGCCGTCATTAGAGAGCTGCGTGTAGCTTTCGCCATCGTTCATCGGGTTGACACCATAGACATAGTTCGGGAAATACTTACCGCCAGCAATGTCTTCCAGCGTCAGCTTTTCCTGAGCCTGTACTTCCGCTTGCGCGACAGACAGCCCGGTAAAACCAGCTACACCGGCAAAGAGACCGGCGACGAGAAGAAGAATCTTTTTCATAAAGAAGAGTAGATTTTTGATTGATTCTAATATTATTTTCGCGGCAAAGTTAGTGTAAACTTAAAGCGTAACCTAACATTTTGTAGAGATTCCCTTCCCTTTTGCTTGGCAACGTTTCTATTTATTCCGACCTTTGCTCCGGTCTTTTACGCCTCATTGCATTTCAAACAAAAACGAAGAAGTCATGGATAAAATGAGTCAGTACAATTATTCCGTAGAGCCTTTCTCAGAGGATTATTGCGGAAATCTTTCTTGGGGCAACTTGGGCAACCTCTTGCTCCGTTGTGCTTCGATGCACGCAGGCGAGCATGGATTTGGTTATCAGCAAATGATAGGCTGCCACCATGTGTGGGTACTTTCCCGACTCGTTATCGAGATGCAGGAATTGCCCCGTACGGGAGAGCATTTTGGCATCCAGACCTGGGTAGATAAACTCTACCGTCAGTTTACCGACCGTCATTTCAGTGTGTTGCGTCCAGACGGTACAGCTTACGGCCATGCTACCAGCATTTGGTCACTCATCGACACCGAAAGCCGTCAGCCAGCCGACTTGACAAAACTGCCCGATGGTGGATTCTCGGATACATTGATTCCCGAACGCCCTTCTCCCATTGCTCCGATGGGGCGTGTTCGTCTTAAGAATGCTCAGCTGGTCGGAACGCACCGTGCTGCATTTACCGACCTTGATATCAATGGGCATGTCAATTCGATTCGTTACATCGAGTTGTTGCTCAATCAATATGCGGCAGAGGATATGAAGAAACATCCTGTCCGTCGTATCGAAATGGCCTATTGCCTGGAAGCTTATTGTGGCGATACGTTGGAAATCTACCGAGAGGAGGATGCAACTCAGCCTAACCGGACTTTGTACGAAATCCGGAAAGCCAGTGGCGAGGTGATTATCAAGGGAAGCATTGCTAAGGCTTGAAAAACGACAGCTTTTAAGAGTATAAACTCAAACCGATACGTTATGAAAACAATGATTACACTGCTTGCACTGTTGGTAACAGCCAGAAGTATGAGCGCAGAAAACAAGTACGGGGAACGTTTTGAAGGCGTTTGGCAACAGGTGCAATACACTAAGCCGGATGCTGCCCCCATTCGCTTACCAGTGTGGAAAGTGATGCAGACCGATGGTAGTTTTTTTACTTTCTTGATTGCGAACCAGTCGGGAAAAAGCATCATTACGAATGAAGGTACCTACAAGGTAACTTCTGACTCAACGGTGGTAGAACACGTAACGGGTTCGATTACCGACCCGACACTGGTTGGTAAGAACAATCGCATCACTTATCAGTTCAAGGACAAGGATGAAGTGAACGTGACTTACCGCATGCCGGGAGCTTCGCGTGATGGACACGAAACTTGGGTACGTGTGAAACTTGAAATGCCCGAGTAAGCAGGTAAAGTCCTTACTAATATGATAGGAGACACATTGGGACGATGGCTTTACTGCGCCGAATGTGTATCTTCGCACAACAAATAAACATCTCACTCAACATTTATAATTACAATAGCCCTATGGGAAAAGTATTGATTATTGGTGCTGGTGGTGTGGCCACCGTAGCCGCACACAAAGTGGCAAAGAACACTGACGTGTTTGATGAAATCATGATTGCCAGCCGTACGAAGTCTAAGTGTGACGCGATTGTCAAGGCGATTGGTCGCGATGATATTAAGACCGCACAGGTTGACGCAGACAGCGTGGAACAGCTTTGCGAACTCTTTAATGAGTTTAAGCCCGACCTCGTGATGAATCTTGCATTGCCTTACCAGGACCTCACCATTATGGAGGCTTGTTTGCAGTGCGGTTGTTCTTATCTCGACACCGCTAACTACGAGCCGAAGGACGAAGCTCACTTTGAGTATTCTTGGCAGTGGGCTTATAAGGACCGTTTTGAGAAGGCAGGTTTGACCGCCATCTTGGGTTGCGGTTTTGACCCGGGTGTAACGAGTATTTATACGGCTTACGCAGCGAAGCATCACTTCGACGAAATTCAGTATCTCGACATTGTTGACTGCAACGCCGGTAACCACCACAAGGCTTTTGCAACGAACTTCAACCCTGAAATCAACATCCGCGAAATCACGCAGAAGGGTCTTTACTGGGAAGATGGCAAATGGGTAGAAACCGAACCGCTCGAAATTCACAAGCCGCTGACTTACCCCAACGTAGGTCCGAAGGAAAGCTACTTGCTCCATCACGAGGAAATCGAGAGCTTGGTTAAGAATTATCCGACCATCAAGCGTGCTCGTTTCTGGATGACGTTTGGTCAGGAATACTTGACTCACCTCCGTGTGATTCAGAATATCGGTATGGACTCTATCAAGCCCATCAACTATCAAGGCATGGAAATCGTTCCCCTTCAGTTCCTCAAGGCCGTGTTGCCTAATCCCCAGGATCTCGGTGAGAACTACGACGGTGAGACCAGCATCGGTTGCCGTATCCGTGGTTTGAAGGATGGTAAGGAGCATACTTACTACGTTTACAATAACTGCTCTCACCAGGCCGCTTATGAAGAAACGGGTATGCAGGGTGTGAGCTACACGACGGGTGTACCTGCTTGCATTGGTGCTCGTATGTTCATGCTCGGTTTGTGGAAGCGTCCGGGTGTATGGAATGTAGAAGAGTTTGATCCCGATCCCTTCATGGAAGAACTCAACAAGCAGGGTCTTCCCTGGCATGAAATTCACGATTGCGACCTCGAACTCTAAGCGTTTGAGCTCTATTGCAATCTATCATCTATTAGTACAAACCGCCTTCGGTCAATCGGAGGCGGTTTGTTTTTGTTTATGCTTACTTGATTTTATAGGGTCAGAGTGTAAAAGTGTACATCACTTCCATTTTGATTGAATGAAGGAACATGATAGGGTAAGTGATGATTTACAATGAAAGAAGAGAGTCTCCATTCTGGGGTTATGGCATAACTGAGGATGGAGACTCATTTATTGTGAACTATTGCTGTCCGATAAAACTTCAATACAGTAATAAAGTATGGCTCGAACGCTTAATTTTCAGTGTTCGAGTCTTCTTTTTCATTTTACAAGCCCCCCTAATCAAAAAGAGATGGTTCGGGTGGTGCACCGGAAGCCATGGAAAGGATCTTTTCCCAGTCCTTTTCGGGATTGTTGAAGAGACTGTGGAAGTCAAGGTAATACATTAGGGGTATTCTGACCATTGTCGCCAGCCCTGAGAAACTCCACTGACGTTTGAGCCCCTTTTGCATCACCATAAGCAAGAGATTGGCGATGAGCGTTACCCAAATCTGAATTTTGATGGCATTGGCACTCTCGCCATAGAAGTATTTCAGCGGAAAGTTCTGTTTTATCTGTTTGAACAGGAGTTCGATTTCCCATCGCTGGCGGTATATTGCGATAATCTCTTCGGGATCAGACTCCATATCGTTGGTCGATAGCGATATGAGTTTGCGCTTTTTTTTATTCACATAAGTGATTATACGCGATTTGTGCCGTATTGTTTCTCCTTCTTTGACCTGCTTGACGAATTCCACATGCTGTATTCTGACCTCCATTAAGCCTTTGGTACATAATGTCAGATAATATGGCTGTATCTCAGGTTTTTCTTCATTTTAGTGACATAGATAACGCCACGTTCGGTAAGCTGCTGAAACTTTCCATAGTCTATATAAGCACGATCCATAGCCATGATATCCCCCTTGCAGAGAGCCGATGGTTTGAGCATGAATGAATCGTTTGTAGCCACAGAGGTGAACTTGATATCCGATGATACTCCTTCGTTGGCATGTATGACAGTATGCACTTTGATTCCGCCCTTCTTCTTGCCTGTCTTCGGGTGGCGGCCGACCCCCTTGAATATTAGATTTGAGAACAGAGTGATTGTTGTCGAGTCAATAATCTGAAGCCGTTTCATCCATTTGGGAGTCTTGCGGCTTCGGCTGTCCGATGAAAGGGTTGTTCTGTAAGTGTCATATAAATCACGGTATATAGCCTCGAATATGGCTTCGGAGCGCCTCTTATTGGCATCAGCGAGCGTGCTTCGTCCTATCTTGAAATGAATACCGATATGCCCGAGTTTGTGTGTCTCTGCAAGCAGGGAGGTCGTTATCTCGCGCAAAGAGTCAAAACGCTGGATGACGGCATACAGCATCACAATCAGGTGAGTCCAGCAATCGAGACGCTTGACATACCTTTCACCGCCATATTTACGACTGAAATCAAGAACTTTTGACTTGTCAAGCAATTTAATGACCTTACCATAAAGCGGCTGTCCGCTAAAATGACTACTTTTACTCATCGGTTATATTTCTTTATTACCAAAATCAAAGTAACCGAAAAGGGCTGACTCCTGCAATAGGTGTCAGCCCTAATTTTATCGGACAGCAATATTTAGAAACAAGAACCCCCGTTACGCCAATTGGTATAACGGGGGACAACTTATACTCTATGTGAGAGATTAGTCAGCAAGCTTCGCTTTGATGAACTCGCGGTTGAGGCGAGCAATGTTAGCGATAGACTCGTTCTTCGGGCAAACAGCTTCGCAAGCGCGAGTGTTCGTACAGTTACCGAAGCCGAGCTCATCCATCTTAGCTACCATTGCCTTAGCACGCTTTGCAGCTTCGGGACGACCCTGGGGAAGGAGAGCGAACTGGCTTACCTTAGAGCTGACGAAGAGCATGGCAGAACCATTCTTACATGCAGCTACACAAGCACCACAACCGATGCAGGTTGCGCAGTCCATAGCCTCGTCGGCATCCTGCTTGGGGATCAGGATTGCATTCGCATCCTGGGGAGCACCCGTGCGCACGCTGATGTAACCACCAGCAGCCTGAATCTTATCGAAGGCAGAGCGGTCTACCATGCAGTCCTTGATTACAGGGAATGCTGCAGAACGCCAAGGTTCAACGGTGATTACATCGCCATCGTTGAAACGACGCATGTAGAGCTGGCAGGTCGTAGCACCCGTTTCAGTCTTACCGTGAGGAGTACCGTTGATGTAGAGTGAGCACATACCGCAGATACCTTCGCGGCAGTCGTGGTCGAATACGAAAGGCTCCTTGCCCTCTTCGATCAGTTCCTCGTTGAGGATATCGAGCATTTCGAGGAAGGAAGTATCATCGGGGATGTTGTGCATTTCGCGTGATTCGAAGTGACCCGCATCCTGTGGACCATTCTGCTTCCAGTACTTAATTGTAAAGCTTATATTTTTAGCCATTGTGGATTGTCTTTTAAGTAATGATGATTAGTTCTTATAGTTACGGGTCTTAACCTCAATTGCTTCGTACTTGAGGGGTTCTTCGTACTTGACGGGATCCTTGTCCTCGCCCTGGTACTCCCAGCAAGATACGTAGAAGCAGTTCTTGTCGTCACGCTTTGCTTCACCTTCTTCCGTCTGGTGTTCTTCGCGGAAGTGGCCACCGCAAGACTCTTCGCGGTGAAGGGCGTCAATAGCGATGAGCTGACCCATCGTAATGAAGTCGTTGAGGCGGAGTGCCTTGTCGAGCTCAATGTTTACACCCTCAAGCTGCGGGATGAAGAGGTTGGTTTCGAATTCCTTGCGGATTTCCTTCAACTTACCCAATGCAGTCTGCAGACCTTCCTTCGTACGAGCCATACCTACATATTCCCACATTACGTGACCAAGCTCCTTGTGGATGCTGTCAACTGACTTCTTACCCTTGATGTTCATCAAGTGGTTGATGCGGTCTTGAACTTCCTTCTCCGTCTGCTTGAATTCGGGCAGATCGATAGAGAAGCGGGGAACCGTGATTTGGTCAGAGAGGTAATTCTGAATAGTGTAGGGGAGCACGAAGTAACCATCGGCGAGACCCTGCATGAGGGCAGAAGCACCGAGACGGTTAGCACCGTGGTCAGAGAAGTTACATTCACCGATAGCGAAGAGACCGGGGATGTTGGTAGAGAGTTCGTAGTCAACCCAGAGACCACCCATGGTGTAGTGAATAGCGGGGTAGATCATCATCGGGTTGTAGTACTTCATGCCGTCGATTTCCTTTGCCAAAGCACCGGGGTTAACGTCGGTAATTTCTTCGTACATGTCGAAGAGGTTGCCGTAACGCTGGAGCACTACGTCAATACCGAGACGGTTGATAGCCTCAGAGAAGTCGAGGAATACAGCCAAACCAGTGTTGTTTACACCGAAGCCTGCATCGCAACGTTCCTTAGCGGCACGGCTTGCCACGTCACGGGGAACGAGGTTACCGAAGGCGGGATAGCGGCGTTCCAAGTAGTAGTCGCGGTCAGCTTCAGGAATATCGCTGCCCTTGATTTCACCCTTCTGGAGTTTGATAGCATCTTCCTTCTTCTTGGGTACCCAGATACGACCGTCGTTACGGAGAGACTCAGACATCAGCGTCAGCTTAGACTGCTTGTCACCGTGAACGGGGATACAAGTGGGGTGAATCTGTACGTAAGCGGGGTTTGCGAAGTAAGCACCCTTACGGTATGCGGCGATGGCAGCAGAGCAGTTGCAACCCATTGCGTTGGTAGAGAGGAAGTACGTGTTACCGTAACCACCCGTAGCGAGAACGACAGCGTGAGCTGCGAAGCGTTCGAGCTTACCGTTTACGAGGTTGCGCGCTACGATACCGCGTGCACGACCGTCAACAATCACAACGTCTTGCATTTCATAGCGGCAGTAGAGCTGAACCGTACCAGCGTGTACCTGGCACATGAGGGCAGAGTAAGCACCGAGAAGGAGCTGCTGACCCGTCTGACCCTTAGCATAGAATGTACGGCTTACTTGCACACCACCGAATGAACGGTTAGCGAGCGTACCGCCATATTCGCGAGCGAAGGGAACACCCTGAGCCACGCACTGGTCGATGATGTTGGCACTTACTTCAGCCAAACGGTAAACGTTAGCTTCGCGTGCACGATAGTCACCACCCTTTACCGTATCGTAGAAAAGACGATAAACAGAGTCACCGTCGTTCTGATAGTTCTTAGCAGCGTTGATACCACCTTGAGCGGCGATAGAGTGTGCACGACGGGGAGAGTCCTGGATGCAGAAGTTAAGCACCTTGAAACCCATTTCGCCGAGAGAAGCAGCGGCTGATGCACCGGCGAGACCGGTACCTACCACGATGATGTCGAGCTTACGCTTGTTGGCGGGGTTTACCAGCTTCTGGTGAGCTTTATAGTTGGTCCATTTTTCTGAAATGGGACCTTCAGGTATCTTGGAATCGATATTAGCCATGATATATTCTATTGTTGTATGGGGTTGGGAAATGGCAGATAAGGGAGGGTATGTAATTGGTTAAAGAGAAGAGCCAAAGGTTGAAACAGTTTATTGGGCTGTCTAAGCTTAATGAATAAACTCCTTGACTTGTTAACTCTTAAACTATTATGCGGGCCATGTGAAAATGCCCGGTCACCTCGTTGCTGCCGATTTTAAAATTTAGCAAGTAGCCGTGCAACCGCCGCAAAGAGCGAAGTAGAGCGCAACAACTACGAAGATAAGCATCAGCACAGTCACGTAGATGTTACCGATCATGCGCCAGCGAGCAAACCAGATCTTACCGTTCCAGCCAAGCGTTTGGAAAGCACTCCAGAAACCGTGAGTCATGTGGAACCAAAGTGCAACGAACCAGATGAGGTAGAGTACCGTGAACACAGGGTTCTTGAAGGTGTAAGCAATCATGCTGTAACCATCAGCAGCGTGGATGTCAGCTACATAAGCGTAACCACCGTTGAAAATTTCAGCAAACATCATGTTGTACCAGAAGTTGAAGAGGTGGAGCAACAGTCCGAGTACTACAACTACACCGAGTACAAACATGTTCTGAGAAGCCCATTCCACAGTTGCGGGTTTGTCAGTCACAGCGTAGCGGCTGTTACCACGAGCCTTGCGGTTCTGAAGCGTCAGAATGATGGCGTAGATGAAGTGGATGGCAATGAGTGCTGCCAAACCAGCGGTTGCAGCTACGGCGTACCAATTGGCGCCAAGCATCTCGCACACCATGTTGTAGCCTTCCTTAGAGAAGAGAGCCACCAGGTTCATGCAACCATGAAACGTGAGGAACAGAATGAGCGCCATGCCACTTACTGACATGATTACCTTCCGTCCGATGGATGAATTAGTTAACCACATAGAGTTGATTGAATTAAGTTGATATTTAGGATTATTAGATATGCAGATAAAGAGGAGAAAGCCGACCTAATTTTTCCCCACAAATGGGGAACAGGCTTTCTCCGTGCAAATTTAATTGATTTTATTTCTATCTACAAATTTGGAAAATGCAAAGTAATGAGAATTAGCAAGGTTGGTGTTGATCGGAACGGGAGTAACCACGACAAACTCCCGCATCAGGTTGTAAGCGAGCGTCTTTTTAGGGGAACTGGATGCGGGAGAAGGAGAGAGGCTACTTTGCAAACAGACGCAAAGTAGCCTCTACTGCTTTAGTTTCGTCCAAAGAAATATTTTCTTCGGGGTTGGTGTCGTGCGGCATCTGCTTTCTTGTTGAGTTCAGGATAGGCAATGCGGGTGTGGTAAATCGTTTTTAGACTTTCTACCAAGACACGTTTCGCATCGGCTATGTCGCGGAAGGTAATGGGACATTCCGTGAAGTAACCTGAACGCACTTGGTCGTCTACAATGCGGTTGACCAGTTCCTTGATGCTTTCTTCTGAAAAGTCCTTGAGCGAACGCGAGGTTGCCTCGACCGCATCACACATCATAAGGATAGCCTGCTCACGGGTGAAGGGATTGGGGCCAGGATAGGTAAATACCTTGTCATCGGGTTCTTGTTCGGGGTGTTTGTTCTTCCATTGGATGTAGAAGTATTTCACCTGCGAGCGTCCGTGGTGTGTGGTAATAAAGTCACGGATGGCCTTCGGCAAATGGTATTTCTCTGCCAGCTTCATTCCTTCAGTCACGTGGCTGATGATAATTTGTGCCGACTGTTCTTCAGAAATCTCGTTGTGCGGATTGATTCCTGTCTGATTTTCGGTGAAGAAAGCTGGATTAAGCATCTTTCCGATGTCGTGATAGAGAGCACCCGTACGGACAAGCTGAGGCTTCGCACCAATCTTGTCTGCCACTTCTGCGGCCAGATTAGCTACCTGTAGCGAGTGGACAAAGGTACCTTGAGCGACTTTCGACATGCGGCGCAAGATGGCATTGTTCGTATTGGAAAGCTCAACGAGGGTGACACTCGACGTAAAGCCGAAGAGTTTCTCAATCAAGTACATGAGCGGGTAGGCGAAGAGCAGAAGTACGCCGTTGACAGCCAAATAGATATAGGTACTGCTGTCCAGGTGTTTGAAGTCGATGCCTTGTGCCAGATCGTATCCCATCATGGCAACGGCCATGGCTAAGAAGACGAAGAAGGCAACACGTACTAATTGAGAACGTTCGGTCAAATCTTTCAGCGCACAGATGGCCGCCATACCACCCATCATTTCCACAATGATAAACTCATAGTTGGCATGGAGCGCAAAGGAAGAGAGGATCACCGAGCAGACCATCGCCATGAAAGCCGTACGGGAGTCCATAAAGATACGGACGAAGATGGGGATGATGGCATAAGGAACCATGTAGACGTTATAGAACTTATGGTCTACAAGGAAGTAGGTCACTAAGGGAAAGAGGGCTATGAGCGAAACAAGGAGCCAAAGCGTGTGGGGGGAATATAAATAGTCCCGGCGAAACAGCTTGAGGTAAATCATCACCGAAATGATGATGCATGCTACAAAAATTGTCTGTCCGGTAATAACAATCCAAAAACCTTCCGAGGGATCATTGCGTCGCACTAATTCGTTTTCGAAGGATTGCAGAATGTTGTATTGTTCTGCTGAAATTATTTCTCCTCGGTCAATGATGCGTTGTCCGCTTTGCACCATACCCGAAGCGGGTGATACCGAGGCGATAACGTCTTCGCGTGCTGATCGTGTCTTTACACTGTCAAGGCTGAGGTTAGGCTCTAAATAATTATTGAGGTTACAACGAGCCAAGACGCGGCGTGAGTAGTGGAAAGTATCTGCATAAACTACATATTCGTAAGCCGAACGGGTACTATACAGACTTTGCAACGGGTGGGAGATGGCCTCCGTTCCTTCTACGACTTTGATGCCCGGAGTTAGGTCGCGTGCCATGTTTGCCAATTCTTCCGAATCAACGATGCCCACGCTGTATACACTCGTCAGCAGTCGTTCAATATGGTAAAGATAATTGACGGGTACATCCTTAAACTTTCCCGTCAAAAAGTCCGAACGAAAGGCCATAATCTGGTGTTTGGCTGTTTGTTCGTTTTTGGTGTAGAAGGGTTGAAAGTCCTTGAGAGCACTGTCGCGTTCGGTTTCCACCTCTTCCTGTGTCTTGTAAATGGGGAAGTCGAAGGTGGCAATCAGCGAATTGTAACGCCAAGGTCTGCCTTGTTCGTACTCATAGCCAAATTTTGTGTCGCGAGGCAAAAAGTAGACAAGCAACACGACGACGGCAAGTAGGGTACCGCTGAGTGTAAACCAACCTTTGAGGGTGGAAAAGGGAGAAGAAGATTCGGAAGACATAATGAAGTGTTTTTTTTGCGAGAGGCGTGCGTTGTAAGGTTTTTATAATTGCGACAAACTTACGCATTTCTCGTCAGATGTATTTCGCTTCGATGGATTTATGGTGCTTGTTTTATCGGCGTTTGATACGTTTGAATACCGACCAACTCAGAGCGACCATGAGAAGTAGACAACAACTACCGCCTGCGATGCGCAGAGGGAATGAAGGATGCCAAGCGCAGTAGAGTCCCGTTAGTAGGGGAAAGAGTAAGAGCACCGAACGGCGTAGCGTGTCGGCATTCATGCGGTAACCATAGTGTAAACTATAACTGAGGCTAATCAGTAAGAGGTCGAAGAGGTTGGCTAGGGTCAGACCGATTCCTGCACCCCATAAACCGCCATAAGTAAAGCCGACAATGACGGCAATACAGAACACGACATTGTAGATAAACTCCATGGTCATGTAGCGCACCGAATCGCCGTGGGCCAGGGGAAGGTAGGCTATGGGGGTGTAGATGGCTTTAAAGTACATAAACGGAGCGGCACAGATGACCATCGGGATGATGTCCAGAAATTCTTCGGTGTAGAGCAGACGGACAATGAGGGGGAGAAAGAGGCAGAAAGTCAATAGAAAGGGAGCCATCAAGACGATGAGGGAATTGATTTGCCGGTTGATGGTCAGATTGGTTTCCCGACGGTTTCCAAGGACGGTTGTCAGACGGGGGAAGTATTCTGCATCCATTGCTACAAAAATCATACGGGCATAGCTGACCGTCAGGGCTAATCCTGCGGCATAAAGTCCGATTAGGGCCGTGCCGGCCTGATTGTGCATCAGCGCAGAACGGATAATCATCTCAGCTCCAGAAGTCATGATACCTGCCAGAATAAAGGCTGTGCCCAAGCGTACCAAGGGAAGTCCTTTACGCACAATGGAAGAGCAGAAGGGGTTTATGTGGTAGGGGAAGTCACGTGTTGCGGCTTGGAGGTGAAAGACTAAGAGTCCGACGGCAGAAAGTACAAGTGCCGGTACGATGCCTTTGACTCCTAACCAGGCATAAAGGCTACTTGTCAGGAATAAGGTTGCCACAGCTCCCGCACTCGTAGCAGAAGCAAGTCGTCTCAGTCGGCGGGTTGCCTTGAGTATAGCCATTTCTCCACTAGTCAGTGTGGTCAATCCCACCATGGGAGCAAGTAAATAGAAAGCTTCCGTGTGGTTCGGGCTGTCGGTTGCCCAGCGGCTTAGGAGGGGAGCCAATGCCAAGCAGGTCAGTGTACCCAGGATGGCGGTGAACAATACCCACGTACGGATGACGCACACATGCTTATATACAACGGAAGAAAAGGGACGGAGAGAACGGGCAGAGGACTTTTCTTTTTGTTGCTCTTCCTCTCCGCAGAGTTCGGCCAATTGTTTGACAGCACTCATGCCTAGGCCAAAGTTGGTCGCACTGCCTAACAGTTCGATGGTGCGGGCATACAGGTCGGCCAATCCCATACCAGCCGCACCAATAAAGATGGCGGCTACTTTATTGCGTAGAATGGCTATGAGGATATAGAGCAATTGTACGCTGCCGAGCAGCCCCGTTGAACGGAATATTTGGCGGTAGTTAGCCATGCGATGAGAGTGAGAAGTTGGTAGGTTGGGTTTCAATAAGGTGCGTGTGGAATCACTAAGGTTGCGAAGTGTAGAGGTGGGCTTTTCTTTCTTCGTGGGGCTTTAACTATTCACCTTTCCAACGATAGACATTGGTATTTCGTGGTTTAAAGCCTTCACTTTGATAGAGCAGATTAGCTGCAACGCGTTCCGGACGGGAGGTGAGGTTGATGCTTTTCACTCCCCAATCCTGTGCTTGTTGGATGAGATGGCGGATAAGTTGGCGTGCATAACCTCTCCCTCGATAGTGTTGCTCTACAACAACATCTTCAATCCAGGCTTTATTGCCCGTCGGCAGTTGGTCAATGCAGAGGGTTGCCATGCCTGCCCAATTACCTAGTTCGTCGCATAGCAGATAGAGGTGAGTTGAGGGCGATTGTAATAGCGTTGTCAGTCGTTGGGAATCAATAGGTCGTGCCGAAGAAGTGAGCTGAGGTAACAATCGGTTGAGAGCCGCACAGATTTCGGGTGTGTCATCGGCTTTCGTCAAGTGCTTGATGTAACCTTGGTTCAGTGCTTGAAGCAAGGTGTGGAACGTCTGGCCGAGGATGGGATGTTTTCTTTGTGGGATAATCTGACAAAGTGGTTCGAGCACAAAACGTCGTTCTGTCATTCGCGGATGCGGAAGACAGAGATGCTCATTGACCATTGTAAGCTCATCATATAGGAGCAAGTCAATGTCTATGACACGGTCGTGGTAAATGCCTGCTTCGCTTTTGGTCGTTCGTCCCATTTCCCGTTCAATCGTTTGAGTCTGCTGCAAGATTTCTTCGGGTGCAAGTTCGGTTCTTACTTCAACCGCTGCGTTGAGAAAGCTGTTGGCTGAATCGAACCCGACAGGTTGGGTGGTGAAATTACCCGAGAAGGAAAGTATATAACCAATCCGTTCTTCGATAAAGCGGCAGGCTTCGCGGATATTTTCAGCGCGATTACCTAAGTTGGTACCAAGTGCAAGAACGAGTGAATGCATGAAATCGTGGTAGGGGTGAATGGGTAAAAACGGTATAAGTAGATCTTACAAGAAAGGAGTAACAAGGAAAAGAGTCGACTTAAATTGATAAGGGCGAGCCTGTCAATTTAAATCGACTCTTCGTCGTCGTTCTATGAAGAGAAGGGAAAGTAATTAGCGGGAGGCTTACGGCTATTGTTCAAAGAGACAGTGCTCATTGACCAACACGGGGTTGAGAGTCATGCACTTACAGCGTGTTACACAGCTTTGCCTGCATAGCCTTCGCATTTTTACTTTAGGTTAGTCAACAATCAAGAGAGCGTCGCCGAAGGGACCGAAGCGATAGTCTTGCTTGAGGGCTTCGTCGTAAGCATGCATTGTTTGTTCGTAACCGCCAAAGGCAGCAGTCAACATGAGCAACGTAGAGTAGGGAAGGTGGAAGTTGGCGAGCATGGCATCGGCTACGTGAAAATCGTAGGGAGGGAAGATAAACTTATTGGTCCATCCTTCGAACTCCTTGATGCGCATATCGGTGCTGCATGAGGCTTCCAGGGCACGTTGTACTGTCGTACCAATGGCGACAATCTTGTGACCTTCATCCTTTGCCTGGTTAACAATGCGACAGCATTCTTCGTTGACAAACATCTGCTCAGAGTCCATCTTATGCTTTGTCAAATCTTCTACATCCGTGTTGCGGAAACATCCCAAACCACAGTGCAGGGTGACGAAAGCCATATCGATGCCCTTAATCTCCAAACGCTTCATCATTTCGCGTGAGAAGTGAAGGCCGGCAGTAGGAGCTGTTACAGCACCTTCATTCTTGGCAAAGATACACTGGAAACGTTCCAGATCCTCGGGTTCGCTTTCGCGACCTACAAAACGGGGAATCGGAGCTTCACCTAAAGCGTAGAGCGACTTCTTGAACTCGTCGTGGTCGCCGTCGTAAAGAAAACGCAGAGTACGTCCACGGCTGGTTGTATTATCGATGACTTCTGCCACGATGGAATTGTCTTCACCGAAGTAGAGCTTATTGCCAATACGGATTTTACGTGCGGGGTCAACCAATACGTCCCACAGGCGGAGTTCCTGGTTGAGTTCACGCAGGAGGAAGACTTCAATTCGGGCACCCGTCTTTTCCTTATTGCCATAAAGGCGTGCAGGGAATACCTTGGTGTCGTTGAATACAAAAACGTCCTTTTCGTCAAAGAAGGTCAGGATGTCTTTGAACATCAAGTGTTCGATGTCACCCGTTTGACGATGCAACACCATCATTCTGCTTTCATCACGATGAGGTGCAGGATACTGCGCAATTTTTTCTTCGGGGAGTTTGAACTTGAATTGAGAGAGCTTCATATTGAGAATTGTATTTGTTAGGCTGGAATCTTTTGTAAACAGGGATGTCTCGACGCGATTTGTCGTCAAGACGAGGTTGGGGTTGAGGCTTCGGGTCGTTGTATGGACTACTGCGAAGTGAGATGTGGTCGGCACATGCAGCAAGTAGGCACTATCCGCTTCAATCGTTGTCGGGGGCTAACTCAATGCCTCGAATACCAGTTTCAAAATCTTCCAGCGTAAAGCAGTTTTCCAGATTAAATTTTCCTACGCGGGTACGACGCAGGGCGGTTAGATGGGCTCCGCTATGAAGAGCCAAACCAATATCGCGGGCAAGAGCACGGATGTAGGTGCCTTTGGAGCAGACAATGCGGAGCGTAATCTCGTTGCGGTCCAAATTGCAATCCATGAGCTCAATTTCATCAATGCGGAGAGGCTTAGCCTTGAGTTCAACCTCATCGGCCTTCCCGCTGCGAGCTAAGTCGTATGCGCGTTTACCTTCTACCTTACAAGCTGAAAAGACAGGAGGTACTTGCATGATTTCTCCGATAAAGGTCTTCAACACCTCGCGTACAGCCTCTTCGGTGATGTGTTCTGTTGGGAAGGTAGCATCAACGGGGTGTTCCAAGTCAAAGCTTGGAGTCGTTGCACCGAGTTGGAGGGTAGCAATATATTCCTTGACACCAGCTTGCAGTTCTTCGATACGCTTCGTGGCCCGTCCCGTACAGATTACCATGACGCCCGTAGCCAGAGGATCGAGCGTGCCGGCATGTCCAACCTTGATTTTCTTCATCTTCCAATGGCGGCTTAAGAGCCAGCGGACCTTTGCTACGAGTTGGAACGAAGTCATCCCGTAAGGCTTATCAAAGCCAAGGATGAGCGAGGGGGTAGCGGGCTTCTCTCCATTCTCCGTAATCGGAAGGTGTAAAGCCTCGGCCGTTGCGGTCGTAAAGGGAGCGTGAAGTATTTGGGCTGGAATGATTTTCTTTTCTGTCATGAAGGGCAGGAGAAAGGAACGTTTAGGGAAAAATAAGTGAGCGATATAATAGATTGGGGAACAGGTGGTAGTGCCCATTAGTCTACCATGGCAAGATCAATGCCACAGAAGCCAAGTACCAAAATCAGTGTACCCACAATAATGCGGTACCAGCCGAAAGCCACGAAACCGTAGCGTGCCACGTAGTTGATAAAGAACTTAATGGCAGCAATGGCCACAATGTAGGCTACAACTGAGCCGAGAAGGAGCATCGAGAGGTTATTTCCCTCGGTGAGGATATTGCCTTCGCCGTGACTGATAAGCTTGTAGGTTTCCAGGCAAGTAGCACCAAACATGGTCGGTACGGCAAGGAAGAAACTGAATTCTGCTGCGGCCTTGCGGGTTAAACGCTGGGACATACCACCGACAATGGTTGCCATGGAGCGCGATACACCCGGAATCATGATGGCGATACACTGGGCACAACCGATTAAGAACGCACGGCGATTGGTCAGCGGGGTATTTTCTGAACCACGGTTAAAGATGCGGTCACAGAAGAGCATAAAGATACCACCCAAAATAAGGGTCACAGCCACTAGAGTCACATTACCCAAATTTTCTTCGATAAAGTCATTGAAGGCAAGACCCAAAATGACTGCGGGGAGCATACCGATAATCAGCTTGAGGTAGAATCGCCACATGGCTTCCCACCAAGTATAACCTTTGGTCTTGATGGTCTCAGGATAGAAAAACTTACGCCAGTAAAGGCAAACTACAGAGAGAATTGCACCAAACTGAATGATGACGGTGAAAGCCTTGACAAAGGGAGTGCTTTCTACGTTCAATAAACTTTGGGCAATAATCATGTGCCCCGTGGAGGATACAGGAAGAAACTCTGTCAACCCTTCCACAATCGCAATAATGATGGTTTGAATCCAATCCATAGGAGTATGTGTTAGCTACGAGGTTTGCGAAGAATACCGTAAATCATGAAGAGGTAACCGAACAGACAGACTAAAGGAGCTATCTTGATGCGTTGGGTGTTGAAAATTTCAGGGTTAAAGCTGGTTTCGTTCGAACCGGAACCCGACATCAAAATCATACCAACAATGACAATCGCCATACCGATGGCGAGCAAAATAAAGTTGATGCGGTCAAATGCAAAAACTTTCTTAGAAGGAGCTTTTTCAACGGGGTTGGACATAGGAAAAACGGGATAGATATAATATTATATATGTATATAAAGGAATAGGGGAACGATATTCGTGTGCGAGGGGAGACTCAAACATCTCGTTTCTCAAGGGGAGGCTGCAGGGCTACTTACTTCAGATACACCTCGTTGGTCTTCAGTCGTAAGTGGTGGTTTACAGAGAGGAAAGCGCACCACACTGTGAGCAAAATGCCGCAAAGGAAGATAGAACCTAATGTGGCAATCCAAACGAAAGGAGTGATGAGCTGGTTGAGGTAAATGTCGCCTTCACCTATTTCAAATTGCAGGTAGTAGAGCGCACCTCCTATAATGCCACCTGCCAGAAGGGCTGCAACCAGGCCGATACGTAAAGCCTGACCGATGAACGGACGGCGGATGAAGCCCCATTTCGCACCGACCAGCTTCATGGTATGTATGCTGTAGCGACGGGCATAAATACTCATGCGGATGGTGTTGTTGATAAGCGAGAAGGATATGACTCCGAGTAAGGCTGCAATGACTAAGAGGATGAGTCCGACCATCGGAATCGTGCGGTCAAGGTTATCCATGATATCGCGTGGATAAATCAAGTCTACGACACCGGGCATGGCCTTCATACTTTGTTCGTAGTGGCGGATGCTGTCGAGGTTAGCGTATTCAGCCTTAAGAAATACTTCGAATTCGGCAGGGAAAGGACTGTTACCAATAAATTCACCCACGTCGCTTTTCAGTGCTTCGTTCATCTCTTGCGTCCCCTGCTCTTTAGAGATGTATACCACCTTGCGGGCATAGGGAGCTTGCTTCAGACGGGTTTGTGTGGTTTGAAAGGCACTCGGGGTAATGCTGTCATTCAGTAAGACTTCGACAGTGAGTCCTTCTCGGATATTGCGGCTAAAGTTCGTGCCCACTGTAACAAAGAGGACCACAATGCCTAAGAGCAGGAGCACAAGTGTAGTGCTGATTCCCGTAGTAATCGTGCTGAAACGACCTGCTTTGCGTATTTTTTTTCGTTTCTTGCTCATGTTGATTGAAAAGAAAAGTGCCTAATAAGGCGAAAATCGCACAAAAGTACAATTAAATACAGGGTTGACCCAAGGTCTCTTCCTTTTTTAACGTTCCTCCCTTTTCCTTCTTCCTTAATCCATTGACTTTTGTTTTGCCCCCTTCATGTATCTCTCTATCTTTGCCGAAATTTTTCAGAATGGTAAGTAGTTTGGCGGATTCAGCCTCTCTTACTTTTGTGTAATCAACCTCCATATCGCTAATTTTTATCCTTTATCTATGAATTGGTTGGCAGAGACGCTGCTTGTTCCTTCGGCAATCCAAGCCGTCATCGTCATTTGTCTGATTTGCGCCGTAGGCCTTGCGCTCGGTAACATTCGTTTTCGTGGGGTAAGTCTGGGTGTTACATACGTTTTTTTTATTGGTATTCTTGCTGGAGCTGTTGGCTTGCAAATCGACAGCGAAATGCTCGGTTATGCAGAAAGTTTCGGCTTGATTCTCTTTGTCTACACCTTGGGCTTACAGGTAGGTCCAGGTTTTATCAGTGCCTTTCGTGAGGGAGGTACGAAGCTGAATGTGTTGGCACTGGGTGTCGTCTTGTTGGGTACTTTCATGGCGCTTGTCACAGGTTGGCTCGGCATTCTTCCTTTACAAGATATGATGGGCGTATTGTGTGGTGCAACGACTAATACACCTGCTTTGGGTGCGGCACAACAGACGCTCAAACAACTCGGACAGCCTGCATCGGGCGCGGCGTTGAGTTGCGCGGTTACCTATCCGTTGGGTATGGTGGGGGTTATCCTGGCATTGATTATGATGAAGGGGTGGCTTTCCCGTCACGATAAGTCAGTTGAGAAGGGAAAGTCTAATGAACCTTATATTGCGTCCTTCTTGGTGTGCAATCCAGCCATCTTTGGCCATACATTGGGCGAAATTAGTAGTATGGACGAAAGCCGCTTTGTTGTCTCTCGTTTGTGGCGTGACGGTAAGGTGGTTTTGCCCAATGCACAAACACGCTTGGAGAAGGGCGATCGTATCTTGGTCATTACAACCGAGCGCCAGGTTGCCCATTTGACGATTTATTTTGGTCAAATAGACGAAACCAATTGGAATCGCAGTGATGTAGACTGGAATGCCATCGACACGACGTTGATTTCCCGTCGAATTTTGATTACTCGTTCAGAGATCAATGGGCGTCATTTGGGTGACTTGCAACTTCGTACGCGCTACGGTGTCAATGTCAGTCGCGTGCAACGTTCAGGTATCCAGCTTGTTGCGACTCCAGACTTGACCTTGCGTATTGGCGACCGAGTGACGGTGGTCGGTGAAGAAGCGAGCATCTTAAAGGTGGCGGACGAGATGGGTAACATGGTGAAGCGTCTCGATGAGCCCAATATGATAACCATCTTTATAGGTATCGTCTTAGGACTTCTCTTAGGTAGCATTCCGCTCTTTGTGCCGGGTATGAGTTATCCCGTACGCTTAGGTTTGGCGGGTGGCCCGATTGTGATGGGTATCTTGATTGGGGCTTATGGTCCTCGTTTTCACATGGTGGCCTATACGACAACCAGTGCCAACCTGATGATGCGTTCGTTGGGCCTATCCATGTATCTGGCTTGTCTGGGTTTGGATGCCGGACGTGATTTTCTCAGTACGGTCATGCAACCCGCTGCGTTGTGGTGGATTCTCATTGGCATGGCGTTTACCTTGGTACCTGTCATTGTCATGAGCATTGTGAGTGTAGTTGTGAGCAAAAAATCCTTTGCCACTACAGCCGGTATGCTGTGCGGAGCAATGGCCAACCCAATTGCATTGGGATACGTCAACGACGTAACGCCTGACGATAAAGCTTCCGTGGCCTATGCCACAGTATATCCGCTTTGTATGTTCTTGCGAGTGATTATCGCTCAGCTAATCGTGATGTTTTGGTTATAGGAACTTCTATTACAATACCCGTTGGCGGAATTAATTTAGTGCATACTTAATTCTGCCGATGGGCTTATTGTTTATAAAGTTTGCGTATAGCAAAACGGTAAGTGCACTAATTTTGCCAATGAAATCCAACAACCGAAATATAAAACAACTCCACAAGTAAGTTGAAAGACTCCCCTTTCTACACAAGAAAGCCTGTACATTCCGTAATAATCAGCTCTATCTCTTTTCCACAACCAATATTTTTTTTACTTTTGCATCGCTTTTAAGGAAAGCATACTTATTCGGGGCGTAGCGCAGTCCGGTTAGCGCACCTGCTTTGGGAGCAGGGGGTCGTGGGTTCGAATCCCGTCGCCCCGACAGTTAAAAAGAGCGTGGTTTTCGGTGAGTTTCACTGAAAACCACGCTCTTTTTTATTACAGCAAATCAAGTGTAATATGGATATGCTGTTGGGCTACAGAGTAAGGACTCACTCAATTATTAAGAGAGAGAAGTACGAGTTCATTTTATACAGTCGGTACAGAGGACAGAACCTGGCCGATACAATCTTCACCCATTCCATACCTTTTCTCAGAGAAGCCGGCATTCACCAATACCTACTTGAAGTATTACAAAACAACGAGAAAGCGATTGCGGTTTACCGACGGATGAATTTTGAAGTAACCCGTGAGTTTTACTGCTTCAGACAAACTATCAAACAAATCGCCCTACTGCAAGCCAACATGAACTGTATGGTTAAATCTGTACACACTGAAGCCATCAGACAGACACAGCAAGCTTGCGACTTTACCCCTTCGTGGCAAAACAACATTGAATCTATAGAAAGAGGAGATTCTGAACTGACATGTCTCGGTGCTTTTCTAGACGGCAAAATGGTTGGTCATTGTGTCTTCGATGTGCATACAGGAGATTTGTCACAGATAGCTGTTTGTGAGGAATACCGTCGGAGAGGCATCGGTTCATGATTGTTGCAGGAGGCAACCCAACTGATGAAAACCGATTCTATTAAAATATTGAATGTGTGTTCTGAATTCCAAGGAATGCCAGTCTTTCTCCAAAGCAAGAATATTCCCTTGACAAGCAAACAGATTGACCAATATCACATCGCCGTCATACCTGTACTTCTTGGCAACGGCATCAAGCTGTTTGGTTCCAATGGTCAGAAGGTTAACTTGAAACTGATTGGAACCAAAGAGTATAACGGAATTATAGAGCTGGTGTATAGACGCAGATAATTAAGACTCAACCCATTAACTGTATCCTATTAAGTAGCTAAATAGGTGTTGAAAATTATTTTATATCATTCAGTCAAATTGCTCGCACATACAATCTCGTTCCTGTACCGCAATTTTATATTTTTCATACATCTAACCCCTTAAATATAAAGGCAATACAAAAGTCTCCCCTAGTTGCAGCCTTGCTAAGCATCATACCTTTACTTTTTCTCGGAAATGTGGCCTCGTCGTCGACGAGAACACATCATGAGTAAAAAATGTGGCCTTGTCATCGACGAGTACACATTGAGAGCTTGTCAATGTGTACTCGTAGTCTACGAGAACACATCATAAGTAAAAAATGTGGCCTCGTAGTGTACACAGCCACATTTTCTTTACTGAGACTTAAAGCTACGAAAAGGCTTCAACCATCTAATCTGCCGCAAAGAGACGGCCCAGAGCACGAGCACTTTCGAGCACATCGCTACCGGGAGCTTGCTTCCACTCAACGGGATCGCCAATAAGCTGCATCTTCATCTTTTCGTTGTAAGCGAGCATCGTCTTGACAGCCTGTCCGCTCCAAGTGAAACCACCGAAACAACCGAGGCGATGGTTGTTAACCGAACGACCTGCCAAACGCTTAAGCAAATCTTCTACTACGGGGAAAAGACCACCGTTGTAGGTGGGACCGCCAATGGCCAACGAACCATAACGGAAGATGTCAGCCAAGACGAACGAGGGTTGAGACACACTGAGGTTGTGCACAATAATCTTGCGCATACCTGCTTCGGCTGCTCCTTCGGCTACGGCTTCAGCTACACGCTGGGTATTGCCGTACATTGAACCGTAACAGATAACCAAACCCTTCTCAGTAATGCCCGATGAAAAACGATTGTAGGTATCGATGGCACGACCAATCTCATTGACCCAGATGGGACCATGTGTCGAACAAATCATACGGAGATCAAGTCCCCCCAACTTCTTTAAGCCTGCTTGTACGGAAGAACCAAACTTACCGAGAATAGCAGCATAGTAACGCTCCATTTCAGGCCAATAATCTGCCGTGTCCATCTGGGTGTCGATGATAGTACCATTGAGCGCACCGAAGCAACCGAAAGCGTCGCCTGAGAAGAGTATCTTTTCTTTCTCATCGTACGTCACCATCGTTTCGGGCCAGTGAAGCATCGGCGTAAGGTAGAAACGCAGTTTGTGGTAGCCCAAATCGAGGCTATCCCCATCGGCCACCAGCATATCGGTCGGTTCGCATACTCCGTAGAAGCCCTTCACCATGTCGAGAGTCTTCTTGTTGCCGACCAGTTTAATGCCGGGATAATATTTACGAATCAGCGCCAAAGAGCCTGAGTGGTCGGGCTCCATGTGGTTGATAATGAGGTAGTCAATGGAACGATCGCCAATGACGGCACGAATCTTATCAAGGTATTCGCTAAAGAATGCAACGTCTACAGTGTCTACAAGAGCGACGCCCTTTTCGTCGTCGATCAGGTAGGAATTGTAGGAAACACCCTGGGGAAGGAACCAAAGCCCTTCAAAGCGGTGCTTGACACGATCGTTGACACCTACATAGTGTACTTTTCCTTTGATGTTCATTGAGTAATGATTGTATTATGGAGTTTATGAGTAGTTGATGAGAAGCGTGTTGAAGAAGGTATATGGAACTTTAGAGAGCACCCCTTACGCGATGCTTCCTCAGTTACTTCAACTAACTGGATTAAGATATTCCTTCAAGAAACGGGCTGTGTATCCTTTTGCCTGAGCTACGACCTCTTCGGGAGTGCCTTGTGCCACAATTTGCCCACCTTCGCGTCCGCCTTCGGGACCGAGGTCTATCAGGTAATCGGCTGACTTGATGACATCGGGATTGTGCTCAATGATGACAATGCTGTGACCGCGACTGATGAGGTCGGAGAAGGCACGTAACAAGCGGTTGATGTCGTGGAAGTGTAGCCCCGTCGTCGGTTCGTCAAAGATGAAGAGCGTAGGCACGGTCTTTTCACGACTAAGGTAATACGCCAGTTTCACACGTTGGTTTTCACCGCCCGAAAGGGTCGCACTCGACTGCCCGAGCTTGATGTATCCCAATCCGACATCCTGCAAAGGTTTCAATCGCTGCACAATGCGTTTTTTGCCGTGGGTAGTAAAGAACTCAATGGCCTGATTGACCGTCATCTCCAGCATGTCGTAAATATTCTTGCCTTCAAATCTAACTTCCAGCACATCGCGCTTAAAGCGTTTACCGTGGCACGATTCACATTCCAACACGAGGTCGGCCATAAACTGCATTTCGACCTTCACCGTTCCTTCGCCCTTACACTCTTCGCAACGTCCGCCTTCGGCATTGAAAGAGAAGTAAGCCGGAGTGAAATCCATCTGCTTGGCAAGCGGCTGCTCTGCCATCAGCTTACGTATTTCGTCGTAAGCCTTGACATACGTAACCGGATTAGAACGTGATGAACGCCCGATGGGATTCTGATCGACAAATTCAACAGCATCGACTGCATCGATATCGCCTTCCAACCGTATGAATTCACCCGGACGATCGGCCACTTCATCCTTGGCTCGCTTCATCGCACGATAGAAAATATCGCGCACCAACGTCGACTTTCCCGAACCGCTGACACCAGTGACAACGGTCAGCACATCGAGCGGAAATTCTACATCAATTCCCTTCAGATTATTGGCTCGTGCACCGATGATACGGATGCTGCGATTCCACGCACGACGAGACATAGGAACAGGAATATGTTCCAACCCGTAGAGATAGTTGAGCGTATGCGAGCGATAGAGGCCCTTTTCCTCGCCCTCTGAGCGACGTACAGCCGTTTCGGGTACGTTGTCCCCAATCGGACCTTCATAGACGACCTGGCCGCCTAAACGGCCTGCTTCGGGACCAATGTCAATTAACCAATCGGCTGCCCGCATGATTTCTTCGTCATGTTCGACCACGATAACAGTGTTCCCCAAATCGCGCAATGCCTTGAGTACACGAATCAGTCGCTCCGTATCGCGCGGGTGGAGTCCGATGCTCGGTTCGTCCAAAATGTAAATCGAACCGACAAGCGAAGAGCCTAACGAGGTCGCCAGGTTGATGCGCTGGCTTTCTCCGCCCGAAAGACTGTTGGACAGACGGTCGAGCGTCAAATAGTCCAATCCCACTTCACTGAGGAAGGTGAGTCGGTTCTTAATCTCCGTCAACAAGCGTTTGCCTACAGCGGCATCGTGTTCGTTGAGTTGCAGGTGAAGGAAGAAAGGAAGCAATTCCTTCACGGGCATTTTGACCAGCTCTGTGATGGAACGTCCGCCGATCTTGACATATTCCGCTTCGGGTTTAAGACGCGCACCGTGACAAACAGGACATTCCGTCTTGCCCCGGTAGCGTGCCAACATGACGCGGTACTGTATTTTGTATTGGTTGCGCTCCAACATACGGAAGAAGGCATCAATCGTCACCTGTTCTTCCTCCGGACGCGCATTTTCTTCAGCATCGCCGTGCCAAAGGATATTTTTTTGTTTGCGAGTGAGCTTAAAATAGGGTTCAAAGATGGGAATATCCTTGTGCGCCGAACGACGAATAAACTCATCGAGCCATTGCCCCATCTTTTCGCCACGCCAACACACGACGGCTCCATCGTAGATACTCTTGGATGAATCGGGGATCACCAGGTGTTCGTCAATGCCCATCACGCGACCAAAACCCTCACAACGCTCACAAGCTCCCAAGGGCGAGTTGAAAGAGAACATGTGGTCATCGGGATCACGAAAGGTCATGCCATCGGCCTCAAATCGGGTGCTGAAGGTGTGGAGAATGCGAGCAGGATAGAAACGAAGCATGCATTCTCCGTTACCCTCAAAAAAGGCGGTCTCTATCGAATCGGCCAAACGAGAAAGGCTTTCCTTCTCGTGACTGACAGATAAACGGTCTATCAGAATACTAATTTGTACGTCGGGATCTGAAGTAGGTTGCTGTAAGAAATCTTCGATGCGTACCATTTCCCCATCGACATCGAGTCGAGAGAGTCCCTGTTGCAAATCGATTTCGAGCTGTTCAGTCAAGGTTCGTCCAGGCCGTACGCGCATCGGCGCCAATACCGTAAAGCGGGTGCCTTCGGAATAAGACAATGCGCAATCTATAACGTCCTGCACGGTATGTCGTTTAACTTCTGCCCCACTGATGGGCGAGAAGGTGTGGCCTATGCGTGCGAACAACAAGCGCAGGTATTCGTAAATTTCCGTACTGGTGCCCACCGTTGAACGGGGATTGCGACTGGTCACTTTCTGCTCGATAGCAATCGCTGGCGGCAGTCCTTTAATATAGTCACATTCTGGCTTGTGCATTCTGCCCAAAAACTGGCGAGCATAGGCAGACAAACTCTCGACGTAACGTCGTTGCCCTTCGGCATACAACGTGTCGAAAGCCAAAGAGGACTTTCCAGAACCAGACAATCCCGTCACGACAATCAGCTTGTCACGCGGGATTTCCAAATCTATTTTCTTGAGATTATTGACGCGGGCACCTTTCACCCGAATGGATTCATTCATAGCTCGTTCTTTACAACGCGCAAAAATACAAACTCTCCCCTTGTTAGCCAAACACGGCTTTGGGCAACAAGGCTATGGAAAATGCCTTGAAACGAAGCACTGAAAACAGAACACACCTTTCTGTTTCAATATCCTTCCTTTTATGCCCCTCAAGCGAGCATAAAAGGAATCATCTGAAAGGCTTCTTCTTGCTTCACTTAACTGTCACTGCGTGTAAAATTTTTCAGCTCTTCAGTGGGAGCAAATCTCTTCTTCATGAGTTGGGATGAACCATCATGCCTTGCCGCTTTCAAATGGGTCTTTTCTTTTTCAAGTCCTCCTTCCCTACTCCCCGTCCGTTTTATTTTCCACATCTTCCGTTTCAGCTATAAGATATCATATTCTATTCTTTCTTTTTTCTATTTAGTTGAAAAGAGAAGATACTTATGATAGAGATGATAGGGTGTGGAAAGTGTGGAAACGTTTGGGGACTTTTTCTTGCCTATTTCATTGTTCACATTCTCTACACAGAAATCCCCTTTTTTATCCACAGTAAGAACAGGGCTTCTTGTCTATTAAATAAAAGGGGAGTAGGGAGCTTTAAACGAATCTGTCCACACCCTGTGGATAACTGCTGTGTGAAGAAAAAAAGTGCGGGGAATAGCTTGGATAAGTCCGCCAAAAACTGCGGATATCGGTGGGAAAAGGGCCGTGGATTGTGGATAGTGAGAAGCGGCTTTGTGGCATACTCGGTGCCTCGTAATCCCCCTGGTTTTCCCAGGCTTTTACACGGCTTATAAACGGGTTTATCCACGGGCTTTTCGTAATTTCGCAGGCACAAAAATGTAGCATCTATGAGAAAATTGAATGTAGAAGAAATGGGAAGAATCGACGTGGAGACCTTCCGTCGCAGTACGAAACTTCCCCTAGTAATGGTTCTAGATAATGTGCGTTCGTTACACAATGTTGGTAGCGTATTTCGTACTGCCGATGCCTTCCGTTTGGAGGGACTTTATCTGTGTGGTATCACCGCTACGCCTCCTTCTGCCGAGATACATAAAACCGCATTGGGAGCAGAAGATTCTGTGGCATGGCACTATGTAGAAGATACTGCTGAAGCGGTGCGCAGTTTACAGAAGGAAGGGTACATTGTTCTGGCCGTCGAACAGGTGGAAGGAAGTTACAAGCTTGACACCTTTGAGTTTGATACCAACCAGCGTTATGCTTTGGTCATGGGTAATGAGGTAAAGGGCGTGCGTCAGGACGTGGTTGACCTGTGTGACGGTGCTTTAGAAATCCCCCAGTTCGGCACCAAGCATTCGATGAATGTCAGTGTGACGGCGGGCATCGTTATGTGGGAAACCTTCCGTCAATTTGCGAAATAAGAAACAGGCTTGGCTCCTTGTGTGGGAACCAAGCCTGTTTTAGTAGCAGGTGGAGAAGGCTTAGAATACGACTCCGAAAGGATGAATACCTACGTTGTAGCGGCGGATGAGTGTGCCGTCAGCTTTGTATTCATAGACATAGCCGTTTTCGCTGTAGCCTGACGGACTGTTATCGGAACAGATGTAGAGATTGCCATTGTCGGTCACGTTCAAGGCTGTAGGCATGGCGGGCGTTTTGCCGTCCTTAAATTCGAAGTTAGTCACCTCGTTGGTCACCGTATTGTAAATCTTTGCATTCACATTAGCCTTGTTACTGGTATAGTCTACCTGTGTATTGAGAACATAGAGCTGATTCTTATTCATCGTAATCATAGAACCTTCACAGTAGTCGCTCACCGAATTGTTGACTGCAATCTTTTGAACCTTCGGAAGTACATCGGCATAGTTTCCTTGGCAGAGTACAAAGGCCTCCCCTAAGTCGTTGGTCACCACCTTGGTCGGATTGAGGCCGACAGTATATTCGTTTGTCTTTTGGAACGATTGAATATCGATGCCAACCACCTTCTTTCCGTTGGCATAACCATTATTGAAGTTGTAACCGTCGCTGATGGTCACGAGTACTTTGTTTTTTGCCACAGCCATGCCCATGGGGTTGGGACCAACCTGCATCTTTTGCGGTTCGGCAGCGAAGTTTAAAGTGTCGATGCGTGAAACGTAGCCATCATTGTTGCTGACAAAGACGTAGCCTGCTACACCACAGACAGCTTGAGGTGACTGGGTCGTGACGGAAGCTTCAATCTTCAGCGTTTGGGCATTGAGTACCCACAGGCGGTTGGAACCGAATACAGGCACGTAAATTTTTGAGCCGTAACGCACAGGCTGTTGAGGCGTATCGCCTAAAGCCTGCTTATTGACACTTTGGAAGAGATCGCCCGTCACGAGGGTATCTTTGGGGTTGATGGAATAAATGGAACCCGGTACACCTGCGTATTGGTTACCTTGGCAAATGACGTAAAACTGGTTCGTAGATGATACGGTAGGAAGAGTCGGTTTCTTGCTTCCTTCGTCCGATGCTTCATCATCGTCACAAGACGTAAAGCCTAAGGGAAGCAACAACAGGGCTGCTATCGCCAAGCGGAAAAATTTGTGTGTCATGATCATTGAGTTGAAATGTTTATGAGTGGATAAATTGAAAAGACGAGTAGGGTTGTTGAAGTTTATACTGTTTGAGGATGCGGGAAGTGCGCACCCCATTCAGCTATTTAATTAGAAATCCCATTGCACTGCCAGTTTGTAGGCTCTACCCGGCATCGGGTAGCGGCGAATGACCTCGTAACGATGATTGAACGCATTGATGAGGTCAGCTCGGGCTTCTAACCGGTGGCGTCCCAATGTAAAGCGGCGGTAGGCAGTAAATCCCCATTCTTGATAGGCGGGTAATTGCGTCGTTGCCGTGTGTTCGGGAGTACTCCAACGCAAGCCTGCGAAGGAGGCATGCGCTGTTAGTGAAAGCCAAGGGTTTTCCCAAGTAAGAGAAGTCGCTCCGAGGTGGCGCGGCGTATAGGGAAGTTGATTCCCATAATTCTTACTGCCTCGGGAAGTATGGTCGGCGGCTCGCTGAAAAGAATAGTTGACTGCCCAAATCAACTGATGGGGTGAGGAAGGTTGCCATCGATTTTCCATGACCACATCGATGCCCGCCGTGTGTACTTTGCCCATATTGATGGTACGCCATACAAAAAGGTTGTAGGGTACGCTCACAATGCGGTTTTTCACGCGATTGGTATAACCGTCGATGGTCAGACTCAGTGTACGCCACCATGTAGTGGGAGCTGCTTGCAGGGTAATTCCGGCATTGAGTTGGCGCGTTCGTTCGGGTTTCAGTGAAGTAGACCCCAAGTGGTCGTAATAGGCTTCGGTGAAAGAAGGTAAGCGGAAACTTTCTTTCCAACCTGCACGCAATCGTAACTGTACGGGATGGTTTATCAGGCATATGGCTCCCGTTATAGAAGGCAGCAATTTTCGCTGTTCAGTAGCCGCTTCTCCATTCTTTCGGTCATTGTAGGACAGATGACCGACAAGGCGTGCAGTAACATTCCAAGCGGGTTGGTGTAAGCGAAGCGAAAGGCTTTGTAACCACGTAGTGCGATTGACACGTTGATCTGTTTTCAAATTGCTCCGAAGCGTCGCGTGTGTCACATCCGTGGCATAGGCCGTGGCAAGCCAGGTCGTAGGCTCCCACCCTACTCCAGCGGTAACATATCCTTCGTTTTGCCGGTAGTTTTGTCGGATGGCTCCTCCTGGATATTGCGCATCGAAGTTGCGGTAACGGCTGCGGTCGTCATTGAATTTTGCCGCTGTAAAAACTTGGAACTTTCCCCACCCTTGCGTCCAGCGTACTTGCGCAAACGCATTCTGTTCGGTTAATACTTCGTGGTTCTCATTGACATACAGAATAACCTGTCCCGGTAGTAAGCGGTGATTGTGGTAGAAGAACAGTTTACCTTCGAGACTTCCCCTGTTTAGTTCGTGTCGCACGTTGGCTTCCAAGGTTGTAGTCTGCATGCGGCTGTTATTTCGTCGGAGACGTTGGGTAGCTACACCATTCTTGACCACAAACGGATAATTGTTTTCAGCCCAAAACCAACTTCCCCCTAAGGTAAGTAAGGTGTGATCTGTCCATTTCTTTCGAAACATACAGGCGGGATTCCACGTTTGGAAAGAGGCTTGGCGTAACGATACGGTTCCTCCCGTAGATTGATGTTGAGGAGTTTGTATTGATTGCAATTGCACCACCGCTGCAGCTAAGTTGCGAACGGGCACAAGGAGCTGGTCGCTATCAAGCGTTTGCAATCCAATCGCTGCCAATTGATCAATTGAAAATCGCTGCAAATCTACTTGTCCCTGACGGGTTTCGCCAAGACAGATTCCGTCGAAGGTCACTGCCGTATGTGCTGCACCTAGTCCGCGAACACTGACCGTCTTCAGTCCGCCCGCGCCGCCATAGTCTCGGAGGGTGACGCCAGCCAGTCGCCGCAAAGCATCGCCCGTATCGGTAATGCCGCGTTGGCGAATGTCTTTGAGCGAAAGACGCTGAGTGGGTGTGTTTGTGGAAATGCCTGTGACAGGTCGTTGGGCAGTTACCTCAGCTGTACCTAGACTGTCTGTAAGCGCCGGTTGTTGTGACCAGACTGTCAGGGGCTGAAAGCACAATAGGAAGGACCCCCGTTGCAGAAATACGTGCAAAAGGTGGGGCATGTGGGATAGAGATTATTGGATGAGGAGATTTGAGGGAGTCGCTTTTTGTGAAAAGCAGGGTCTTCTCTGCCTGGTCGAACATTTATCCGGAATACCTTCGAAAAAACGAGGCCACGATCCTCTGCAGGATGAAGCAAACGAATGGTAGCGGTGTCTTCGCAGGTTGGGTAAAGCAAAAGCGTCCCATCACCTCTCATCAACATGAAAAAAGAATGTAAGGATTCCCTTCATCCTCCTCGGGACGGGGAATGAGGAGCGTGAGGCTCCGTACTAACGGCAGGTTTTCTGGCTTGTTTCCACTCGGTTCGCCTTCCCGTCTGACCTCGTCGGGTGGTCAGTCAGTGGCCAATCTGAACCGGTGATAATGAAACTTACAGCAGCGGGACTGCACGGGATTTTCACCCGTTTCCCTTATCCGTAGCGCGTGCAAAGGTAGGAAGAGCTGGGGAGTTGAGCCGCTCTGTTTTCAAAAAGTTACGAGAAGGCAGATTGAGGAACGAGGTTGGGGAAAAGACGAAAGGATAAGTGCCGTTTTGATAACTTTTTGTCTCTTCTACCCTTTCACTCGCTTATCTCTTCCTACTTTTGCACTCCTAAAAACAAAAACATACATGGACTTCTTACACATTATTATTCAGATGCTGATGATATTTGGCATCGTACTGGTAGGTCTTTTTGCTGCCAAACGCAATCTTTGGGCCAGTGAATTGGACCGTAAACTCTCGATTTTCATCATGAATATTTCGATGCCGGCCCTTATTCTGGCTTCCGTTATGGGGGATGATCTCGCTTTTGAAAACGAAGAACTCATTTCCCTCGGCATCGTCTCGTTGGTTACTTACGTCGTCTTGATAGGTAGTGCATTTCTCATTCCTCGTTTGTGGAAAGTCAATCAGTCACGTCAAGGCTTGTTGAGCTTCATGATAGCTTTTGGTAATGTTAGTTTCATTGGTTATCCGGTTTGCGATGCCGTGTTTGGCCCTAAGGCCGTGTTCTGTGCTTCCGTACTCAACATACCATTCAATTTGTTCATCTTCACAATAGGTGTATCCTTTATCAACGGTGGTAAAGCCAAGTCTGCCTTCTCACCCAAACTCATATTTTCGCCTTGCGTCATCGCTTCGCTCATAGCCGTTATCATTGCCATTGCACAAATTCCCATGCCTACCGCAGTCGGCAAGTGGTTCCATCTCCTGGGCGATTTGACTATTCCCTGTGCCCTACTCATTATCGGTTCAAGCTTGAGCCACATTCCCGTACGTGACATGTTGGGCAATCCGTTTGTCTATGGTGTTACGATCTTGCGTTTGTTAGTTTTGCCGATGTTGGTCGGTGCTTGTTTATGGATTTGTGGCATTGATCCTTTTGTCAGCGACGTTGCCATCGTGTTGAGTGCAATGCCCGTAGCTACGAACGGTATCATGCTCTGTTTGCAATATGGTAAAGACGAGCGCGTCATGACTCAGGGCCTCTTCTTTACCACGCTGTTTTCGGTTGTGAGCATTCCGCTCGTAGCTTTTCTCGCTTCGTTGTTTTAGGCTGGAATGTCTACGTGACAGCACGCTCTGCTGTTAAGCAATGAAAATGAACTTTGTTTACAAAGTGACAAGAAAAAGGTATAAAAAGCGCGTGTTCGTCAAGTAACACCCCCAATAAAGAAGAGGTTTATTTGTCATATTGTTCAAAACCTGTATCTTTGCGCACATTAAATAACTTCCAAAATCAGTACAAAGAATAATGGAAAAGGTAGATCAACTTGACCTTAAAATTCTCAAGATAATTTCGGTAAATGCGCGTATCCCCTTTAAGGATGTAGCTGCCGTTTGTGGTGTTTCGCGTGCTGCTATTCATCAGCGTGTACAGCGTCTGATTGAAGCCGGAGTCATTACCGGTTCGGGCTATACGGTTTGTCCTAAAAGCATCGGTTACAGCACTTGTACCTATGTCGGAGTGAAGCTTGAGCGTGGTTCGATGTATAAAGGAGTAGCTGAAGAATTAGAGAACATTCCTGAGATTGTAGAATGTCACTTCACTACCGGTGCTTACACAATGCTCATCAAACTTTATTCGAAGGACAACGAACACTTGATGGATTTGCTGAACAATCACATTCAGGAAATCCCGGGCGTTATCTCAACCGAAACACTCATCTCGTTAGAACAAACTATCAATCGTACGGTGCCCGTAGTGATTGACGAAGAGTAAACCCTATCTACATAGTTTGAGACTTCGCCCTTTCGGCGAAGTCTTTTCTTTTTTCTATCCCATAATTATAAATGTGATGATGTATTACGAAGGTGCATTGATAGGATTGGCTACTTTCTTGATTATCGGTGCCTTCCACCCTGTCGTGATCAAGACCGAATTCTATTTTGGTACGCGTCTGTGGTGGGTATTTCTGCTTTTAGGATTGGGGTGCATCGTGGGTGCCTTGTTTATAGCTCATACGCTGACAAGTGCCTTATTAGGAGTCACGGGCTTCTCCTCGTTGTGGTCTATTCTTGAAATATTCGAACAGAAAGAACGTGTCGATAAGGGATGGTTTCCCAAAGGCCCTGGCCATCGATAAGACTTTCTTGTTCGCATACAGGAAGCAGGCGGAGTGTAATGGTTAGCACCTTTTCTATGGCTAAACCTCAATCATTCCGTAGCCTGATAACCTTTTACTCATTAAGTTATAATCCTTATGCTTTCCTCATTTGCACTCTCCCAGAAGGTTGCGTCTTTACAGCAACAGGCATTGGAACTTGCCCCCGATGCTCCGCTAATTGGTGTGACGGGTAACTTTAGCGAGGGACAGCTCCAACTTGCGCCTGGCTATTATCGTTCGCTCGAAGCGGCAGGCGCACAAGTCGTGGTGATTCCACCCCGTCGGGTACCCGATGTTTCATTGATTCGCTTGCTCGATCGCCTAGATGGTATCTTGCTCTCTGGTGGTGCCGATCTCAATCCGCTTTACCTAGACGAAGAGCCCGTACCCGCTCTCCATGGCATCAATGCCGAGCGCGATGCTTTTGAATTAGCCCTGATACCCTTGGCTTATCAGCGACAGATGCCCTTGTTTGGCATATGTCGTGGCATTCAATTGTTAGCCGCGGCTTTAGGGGGAACGGTTCTTCAAGATTTAAAGACTGCCCTACCCGATTCTCCCTTGTTAAAGCATTCGCAAGACGCTCCGCGAGGTGTGGCCACTCATACAGTTACTGCTGAAGCTGACAGTCAACTTGTGCAGCTGTTAGGTGAACGCTTCGCCGTCAATTCTTTTCATCATCAAGCTGTCGGCTGTCCCGGTCCCCATCTTCGGGTAACAGCCCGTTCGGTAGACCACGTTGTTGAAGCGGTAGAAAGTGCTGAGGGTAAACCCGTGATGGGAGTACAATGGCATCCTGAATGCTTTTTGCTTGAAGGAGATGAGGCGATGATGCCCTTATTTCGCCATTTTGTAGCACAGGCAAAGGCTTACCGGAAGGCGCGTCGGGTGCACCAGACGATTCTCACGCTCGATTCGCATTGTGACACGCCGATGTTTTTTGACCAAGGTGTTCAGCTCAATCGTCGTGACCCGAAGTTGCTGGTCGACTTTCCCAAAATGCGCGAGGGCGGACTTGATGCAACCATCATGGTAGCCTATCTGCCTCAAGGCGAACGTGATGCTGAAACTTCAGCACGTGTAACGGCTCGGACAACCGCTTTGCTCAATGAAATTGAACAGCGCGTACAGGCCGCTCCTGGTGTTTCCTTAGCTGCTACGCCAGCAGAACTTTATCGCAACAAAGAATGCGGAAAGCTCTCTGTGATGCGTGGTATCGAAAACGGCTATGCTTTAGGTAAGAATCTTGATAACGTAGCTCGTTTTCGTGAGATGGGGGTTGTTTATATAACCCTTTGTCATAACGGAGACAATGATATTTGTGACTCTGCCCGTCGTTCTTCGCAGGAACACAACGGATTGTCTGCTTTCGGTCGTGAGGTTATCCGTGAGATGAACCGCACAGGTTTGATGGTTGATTTGAGTCATGCAGCCGAAAAGTCCTTCTATGATGCTTTGGAAATCAGTTCTACTCCCATTGTTTGTTCTCATTCGTCGAGTCGTACTCTTTGTGACCATCCGCGCAATTTGACAGACGACCAGCTTCGGGCGTTGGCTCAAGTTGGCGGTGTAGCTCAAGTGACGTTCTATCATGGTTTCTTGCGTCCCGAAGTTGACGGACATCCTACGGCAACGGTTGATGATGCCGTGCGTCACCTGCTTCACATGATTGAAGTTGCTGGAATTGACCATGTTGGAATCGGAACAGATTTCGACGGTGACGGCGGTTTACCGGGCTGTGCCAATGCCAGCGAACTGATAGGTTTTACGCAACGACTCCAGGCCGAGGGACTGACTACGGAAGACCTTCGCAAAGTATGGGGCGGAAACTTCCTCCGCGTCATGACGTTGTGTCAACAAGTCTCCCGCGTCAACTAATTCTGTGTTAGCGCAAGGTGAATGATAGAAAAGCTACTTTCAAAAGGCTGAGGTAACTTGCTAACCTCTCCCTTGCATAAGCTCATAATCTCTCATATTCTGTATGAAACATCTCTTCATAGCCACTGCTGCCCTGGCTCTTTCCTTCTTGGGTAGCTGTAAACCTAAAACACAAATGACAGAAGCAACCGATAACGACACGATTGCGTTGACTTCTGTGAAGTTTAATGCTGATTCGGCTTACGCTTCGATTGTGAAGCAGTGCGACTTCGGTCCGCGTGTGCCCAATACAGCAGCTCACCGTCAATGTGGTGACTGGATTGTCGCTCGATTTCAGTCTTTCGGACTTGAAGTGATTGAACAAAAGGCCGATCTCAAGGCTTGGGACGGCACTGTGCTGAAAGCGCGCAACATTATAGCTTCTTATCGTCCTGAAGCAACCGACCGCATAGTCCTTGCAGCTCATTGGGACAGTCGTCCTTGGTGTGATGCCGACCCCGATACGGCTAACCACCGCAAGCCTGTGATGGCAGCCAATGACGGAGCGAGTGGGGTAGCGGTGCTTCTCGAAATTGCCCGTTTGTTACCCCAGCTTCAAACAGGCGTAGGCATTGACTTTGTTTGCTTCGATGCAGAAGACTACGGTGCACCTTATTGGGGTGAAGAGCAAAGTCCTCAGGATGGTAGCGATTGGTGCCTTGGTTCGCGTTATTGGAGCCAGCATCCGCATAAGGATGGATACAAGGCTCGTTACGGCATATTGCTTGATATGGTTGGTGGACAAGATGCGCGTTATCGTTACGAAGGGTTCTCCATGCGTTATGCCCGCGATATTATGCTCCGTCTTTGGGATACGGCTCAACGTGTAGGAGCCGGCGACTTGTTCCTCCAGGAAGAAGGAGGTTACGCAACCGACGACCACCAGCCGATGAATGAAATTGCCGGTATTCCAACGGTTGACGTCATTCCTTGTCTGGAAGGTGCACACAGCTTTGGTGTCACCTGGCATACGACAAACGATACGCCCGAACACATCTCAAAGAAAACACTCAATGGGGTAGGGCAGAGTGTACTGCAAATGCTTTCAGAAGAAGGTGCGTGAGCTGTGTCTGATAGGGGTGAGGAAATAAGGATTTACGACTCATGCCCCGAATCTTCCCAACGCCCCATTGACCGTGTCACGCAATAACCTTTCAACTTTATAATCCAACCTTATTCTTTAATCCTCTCTTTCAAATGACAATCAACGAAATACAAGACGAAATTATTGAAGACTTCTGCGAACTCGACGACTGGATGGACCGTTACCAGTTGCTCATCGACTTAGGCGAAGATCAAGAACCGCTTCCCGAATCAGATAAGACCGCACAGAATCTGATTGACGGCTGTCAGAGCCGCGTGTGGATTGTTTGTGAAGAACATGACGGCAAGCTTGATTTTCGTGCAGAAAGTGATGCCCTTATTGTCAAAGGCATTGTGTCGCTCGTTATTCGTGCGGTCAATCATCATACGCCGCAGGAGATTTTGGACTCCGAACTCTATTTTATTGACCGTATCGGCTTGACGGAACACCTTTCACCCACTCGCTCCAACGGTTTGCTTGCCATGATCAAGCAGGTGCGTATGTATGCGCTTGCTTATCAGGCTAAAATGAAAGGATAAAATCCTTTCCATGAGCTTGATTTAGCTCATACATGCTGATCCTAACTCAAGGGGACGCATCTGTTTCATTTGCAGATGCGTCCCCTTCGTTTGTCAATATTCATGACAAATGTTCGGAATATTTTCCCCTTTAAACACAACGTCCGACCTGCAGGATTTCCTTCCGCAGGTCGGACGTTACAATTTGAAATTGCCTCATGTTGGGCGAGGAAGTCAGGAACTGTTGCCGTTAAGGCTATTCCTTAAGTCTTCAGGGTAGCAGATGAAGCGAGTAGGCTTAGTGTCGCTGACGGCGTACACTCAAGCCACCACGGCTACTGCCCGAGCTACGCGGTTTCGTAGCTTTTTGTTTCCGTTGTTTCGGTGCTTTTGCAGCACCAACATTAGAAGATTTCGTACGGCGGTTGAGTGAACTTCCACGGCGGGTAGGAGTTCCACGGCGTGTGGCGCGAGCCTTTTTGCCAGCCGCTTCGAGTGAATCAGCCTGTGCTTGTGCGATAGAGTCTGCACGAAGTTTCGCATAGTATGCGCTATCACGTCCGTAGATGTGTTCCTGAACGTCGTGCAACTGTTTTTCGATGCGCTTCTGTTCCTTCTTCAAGGTCGAATCATCCGGACAGTAATTAGCTAACAGGCGGTCTTGTAAGTTTACAGCCTTGTAGATTTCACCCTGATAACAGTTCATCGTAAAGAAGTCATCAGCCGACATCATGGCTGCGTTGTTTAGAGATGACCCCATCAGCATGAGTTTGCCGAGATAAGGAGCTACATCTTCCATCTTGACCCAGAACATTGGGTACTGCGCCATTTCCCCAAAATCAGCATCGCCGCGTACAAGAACCGGACAGAGGGCGGTAACTTGTGAACGGAAGGAGGCAGTGTGTTGGTCGTAGTATGTACTCTCCTTGATGAAGAATACTTTGACCTCCTCTGAAGGGATGTCCGCATCGTTTACACGCACCTTATCGCCCTTCGACTCATAGAAGATGTGGTAACGATCCATTAAGTCCTTAGCTGTAACCAGGTTCTTTTGAGAGAAGTCTTCGTTACCGTCGAGCTTGTAGTCGTAAGCCTTAATCTGCTTGCGTAGCAGGAGCTTGAAGAGGTAAGTAAAAAGGTTCTCGCGTCCGTCTTGCGGAGTGGTCGGGTAGTAGAGCGTGGCGTTCGCCTCCTTGTTCAAGTCCAGCTTGCGGTACAGGTCACGTCGCCAGGCAGCATCTTTGGGCATGACCTGTGCGGTGGGGAACTGCCGATAGGCCGATCCTTGAGGTGTTTGCTGTGCCTGCTGTTTGTTTCGCATTTCGGCACGGCGGCGCGGCGGTTGTGCCACAAGGGTACCGACAATCAGAAAGCTGAATACTATACAAAAGGTACGGAGTATTTTCATTGCAGTGATGCTTGGATGTTAGGAGAGCAGTTAAGGGCTGGATGAGGATTCTATCAGTTGACAATCACTTCGACCGATCCGTCGAGCGTACGCGTGATACCGTCCGGACCTACAGCCTGTACTTTCGAGATGTAGAAACGTTGGCCGCGTCGGAGAGAGCGCATGAGGTTACGTTGGTTTTCCGTGAATTGAGCACCGTTGGAAGGTTCTGGACGGAAGTTGCCCATACGGTCAGCAAAGACCGTTTCGAAGCCGATTACGCGGAAGGGGATGTTGAGCAAGCCATCGTCGATGGCAGCACCCAGTCCCGGTGCGCCCAGCAGAGTTCCTTTGGCTATACGACCGCCCTTAAAGCGGTCATTCCCCACTTGGATATAGGCTTTGGGGTCGGGAAGTTTACGTACCTGGAAGGTAAAGGCACCCATATTCTGGCTACGTCCGTTGACTGTACCTGTTACGGTAAAGGTCACCTTTTCGCCAACTTTAGCCGGACGGGCAGTGTACTTACCAGCTCCTGTAGAAGTAAGCGTTCCGCCCGTCATGCTGAGATGCACTTGTGAGGCAGGAATGCCTGAAGCACTGACACTGATGGGGTTGTTGAAGCCCGCATAGAGCACGTTCATCAAGTCAGCTGCTACGGTCGCACCGCTAGGAGGAGCTATGACATTGTATTTTTGTGTAAACGGTCGGCGAATGATGTCTCCCGCTGCATTAGGCACGGTAATATAGCCAGAGAAGGAGTATTGACCCGGTGCGCCTACGCGGAATTGGTAGTCACCCTGTGAGTCAATGCGGCGACCGTTGACATAGATTTCGGGGCGTTGAGTCGTATCGACTGCTGCCATAAAAATCTTCGAGCGGAAGGTTTCGCCCGGATAGAGTGTAGTCGCTTCTGCCGATACGTAAGCATTGAGCTCATTGACACGAATATCCTTGAGGTCAATGTTAGCTGCGAGGGTGTGGATGACTTCGTTCTCAGCCTTGCGCACATCACTCTGCAATTTGGCGAGCATGGTGACTGCTGCAATCGAGGGCATCTCCTCAAACATGTATTGCTGCCAGTTCTTACCTCGGTTACCTTCGCCCTTGGGCACCTCCGTCGACAGGTTAGAAGCAATAATGGCGCGTTGGCGCGGGTCTGTAACTAAAGTGAGAATGCGTGCACGGAAAGAACAAATCGCATCATATAGCTTTTGTCCTTGGCCGCGAGCAGGTGCCAGCATGATATGGCCTGCTGCGCTGAGGTCATCCTTGTGTTGCAGATTGTCGGGGTCACCGTCCGCTCCGTCCGCTTCGCGTGCAATAGCCCGTCGCAAGTCACCTGCATAGTGATAAAGCGAATCGCTCATGCGCTTAACAATCATCGCCTTGTCATACCAAGGCTTCACCTTGACCGGATTGTCCTTGTACTGTTCGGCAAAGTCAGCATAAAGCGCAGCGTTCTCCTTCATGGCATTGTCAGTGGTGCGCTTCAGACTTTCACCAATCAACCCGAACCCTTTGAGCACATCGCTCGAAACGTTCAGAGCCAGCATCGCCATCAACACGACATACATCAGGTTGATCATCTTCTGACGGGGGGACAGTGGTCTTTTCTTAACTGCAGACATGAGGTAGGAGAATTTGGAGAGAAGTAGGGTGGGGGATTTTAGAGAGTAGGCTGATTACCTTGCGTTTCAGGTTGCGGAGCAGGTGCTTGCATACGCATATTCACCGTCAAAGCTTGGATCATGCGACCGTAAACACCATTGAGTTCTTCAATCTGGCTAGCCAAACGGCGGGTTTGCTCATTGATTTGCTCAATCGTACCCACTTGCTGGCTGATGCTCTTGAAGTGAAGTTCGTAAGTCTTGTTGATCGCCGTGAGTGTGCGGTTGAGATTCGCCATTTCTTCGCTGTCGTGAGCGAGGCGGGCACTTTGTTCATCCACTTTGTGGAAGGTCTCCGCCAACACACGAAGTTTTTCGATGTATTCCTGCGTGGCCGTTTCCATTTCGGGTGAAAGGGCAGCCTGTGCACGGCGGAGCAATTCGTCGTTAGCCAAGCGAATGATTTCAGCCAAACGTTGTGCTTCGTTTTCGAAGGGCTGTTCGCCAGCCGGTGTTTTCGCCGCAATGGCAGCAGCGGCTGCGTCTACGGCCGAAGTAACGGGTTGTTGAGCCACCGAAGCGGTACTTGCTGCAGTCGGAGCGTTGTTACCGCCACCGACAAAGACCACTCCCGTCGTTGCGGCAGCAGGAGTTGCAACGGCAGGCTGAGATTTTCTCAGTGCATCCTTGCCTGCTTTTTCAGTTTCTTCTTCTTCGTCATCCTCATCTTCTTCATCCGTCAGACCGAGACGTGCCGCAATTTCCTCGTCCGTCTCATAGTCGTGTGGAAGTTCTTTGCCAATCTCGTTTTTGTCGAAAGGTCGGTCAAAGGCAGAGAGGAAGAACACGACAACCTCTGTACCCATACCGATGAAGAGCATGAAGTCACCGCCACTCAAGTGAGTCAGTTTAAAGAGCGCACCGAGAATAACGATAGCGGCACCCCAAGAGTATGCATAATTCAAAAACGTTTGTCCGGGCACACTGTCCATCCAGTGTTGCAGGCGGACTACAATGTTTATTTTGAATGCCATGGTGAGTTGTTGTTATAGGGTTGTATGTGTGTATAAGATAGGGAGTGAGGGTCGGCCATCGTCTGTCAATGCAAGCGAGTAGCAAGGGCGATGCGAGGCGTAAGCAACGTTTTCGGAGGGAAAGATTGATCCCAATGTCAAGTTCCCAAGTTGAGAAAGTTTGACAGCCTCAGTCGCTTGATACCCTTTACGCTCTACTCTTCAAGATAAAGTCAGTTCCTCTTTCCAATTACTTTTTCTTTTTTCCAGTGCCCGTTGCGCTGCTCGTGTTAGCCTTCGAGCGAACACAGCGGAATCCCACGTAGGAGCGAGGTTGGTTTTGGTATTCCCAGCTGCGCCATGCAGAGCGGATGTACGACATCGGGTCCTTCCAGGAGCCACCGCGTACACTTTTGCGCTTCAATACATAAGGGTCTTCCTTCGCAGCATTGTAGGAAAGCTGCGGGTTGAGGTCTGCCATGGCGTCAACGCCAGCCTCAGTGTAGACCGTACTGGTCCATTCCGCTACATTTCCCGCCATGTCAAAGAGACCGTTTGAGTTTGCCCCGTAGATACCCGTGCGTGAAGTAATCAAGTTACCGTCATCCGTATAGTTACCACGGTCAGGCTTGAAGTTAGCATAGAAACAACCTTCTTGACTTTTCGCTTCAATACCCTGCCAGGGGTAGGGATTGCCCTCCTTACCACGGGCAGCATATTCCCATTCTACCTCTGTCGGCAGGCGGTAACGCTGTATGTAGCGAGCCTGAGCTCCCATACCCGCCATGAGGTAGTTCGTGCGCCAAGCGCAAAAAGCTTCCGCCTGTTCCCAAGTAACGCCGACAACGGGGTAGTCGTTGTAGTTAGCCGATGAGAAGTACAGTTTCATGTACTGCTCGTTGTTAGCATTGGGGAAGTCGTTGACCCATACCGTTGTGTCAGGATAGACATGCACAATGTAGGTGTTGAGGAAGTCGTAGAGGCTACTCAGCGGACGTTCAATGGTTTGTCGTACGATTTCACCATTCTCGTCAATGTAAGCAGTATCCTTCGAAATCATGACCACCTCATCCGGGTCAACGGGGTGATCCGTGTTGAGTGAGCGTTCTTTCGGGTCAAGTCGGTATTTACGAAGTGCCGCCTTCTCGTAGTCAAAGATTTCGTAACGGTAAATAAGTTGTTTGGCATCGAGCATGCGAGTGCCGTCAATAGGGTGGGTGTAATACACACTGTTGAGGGCACGTTCTTGATCTTCGGTTGGTTTACGCCAAGGAATAGGCTTTGCCCAGTTCAGATGCGGTTTGACGGGGTCACCGTTGCGGTCTACTTCAATCTTAAACGTCTCGTCGCCACCATATTGCGGGTCAGCCAGTCTTTCGCGCACGATAGAGTCGCGTACCCATTCTACAAATTGGCGGTACATGGAGTTGGTTACTTCCGTTTGATCCATCCAGAACCCATCCACCGAGATTTCCTTGGTAGGAGTTACTGTTCCCCACAGGGAATCATTCTTTTCCAGACCCACCTTCAGATAGCCGCGTTTCACTTCGACCATACCATAAGGAGTGGGTTCGTTGAAACTGGCAGCACGTGAACCTGTCACTTCGCCTCCGTTCATCATTGCACGGCCACTTCCCATGCAGGAGGAGAGCCAACCGCAGGCAGTCAGAACAGAGAGTATTGCTAAGAGAGAGTATTTCATTGGGGAAAGCCTATATATGAGTTGAAGAGTTTACGAGTTGAAATATGTTGGAGTCGCAGTTGGTCCAGTTTAGAAGTTTAGTTAAGCAGTTTGCGTCATCGGATTAAACTCATCCACTTCTAAACCAACGGGGGTAAGTCAGATTTTAGAGATAGCGTACACTTCGGTGTACGTTCTTGCCCTTCTTGCCCAAGTTGAGATCCAGCCGGTATCCCAAGGTGATTTCATGTTGCCCGGCACCGAGTCCCAGACCCGAAGTGTTGGCTTCGTAAGAGTAGCTGAGGTTAACACCGTGAAACATACCTCCGACAAAGCCCGTGACCGAGTGTTGCGGACTGTAGGTAATGCCTCCGAAGAGTTGTTTCTTGTCGTGTTTGTATTTCACTTGGGCGGTAATATCCGCGCGGAAAGCCGAACCGTCATAACGCAACAATGTCGAAGGCGCTATGGTGAAAAACGAATTGCGTAAAGTTATATTGTATCCACCTGTCAAATTAAATAGCCTTTTTACTTTCATCTCATTCGTTTCGCCGAGCAACACGGTTGGTGCGGTGAGGTGTTGAGCACCGAAACCCACATACCAATGTTTATGGGCATAGTAGAGGCCGGCAGTAGCGTCAAATTTGGAGCCCGAGAGGTCTGTGGTGGGAAAAGCAGGGTCATTCGCATCGCCCAAGTCAGCTTTCGAACCATTGAGCGTCTCGTTGAGCATGTCTGCTTCCAGTCCGATACTCAGCATACCGCCCCATAACTTCAGGTGGTAAGCATATTGCACAGAAAAACGTTTGTGTGAGAAGAGACCAAATTCATCGTTTTGAAACAAGGCCCCCACACCGTGACGGGTCTTGCCTATCTGAAAAGCCATGTCCACACCGGCATACATCGTACTTCCTCCGTCTTCGTAGCCTGCAGCGTGGGTTTGAAAGGCGGCTAAGATGTTCAACTGCGGCGTGCGTCCCACAGCTGCAGGGTTAAATTGCGGCTCCATCAGCCAGTAATGCGCAAACACAGGGTCCTGCTGTGCACGGACAGGCATGCCGCCTCCCACAGCCAGTAGTATAAGAATCAATAACCTGTATTTAAACGAGAAAAATGTACGCATAATGTCGTTGTTGGATGCCTTAGAGTGATGAATTTGCGCGCAAAGATAGTGTAAACCAAACGCAAAGGAAAGCAACTCCCTTAATTCCTTGCTTCCTCTGCGCAGTGCATTCTCCCTTACTTCTTCTTTCAGGAAGTGAAATCCTCCTATTTTATATTTGTCACCCTCGGAATAAATGTGTTCCTTTGCTCCCCTGAAAAACAATACCTAAAAACAAAAATCATACGTAAAGAAAATGACAACGCTTACCCTTGCAATCGTAGCCATCTTCGTGTTAGGCTACTTCCTTATTGCTATTGAGAGCTTGACCAAGATCAACAAAGCAGCTATTGCGCTGTTGATGTTTGTAGGTTGCTGGACGCTCTTCATGTTTGATCCAGGGCAGTATCTTGCCACCGCTGTGGGTGATAAGATTCCCCTTGCGGTCAGTGAAGTAATTGAGAAGCATCTGGGCAGTACTTCTACCACCCTTTTCTTCTTGATGGGAGCCATGACCATTGTCGAATTGGTCGATCAGAGCGGAGGCTTTAACTTTGTGCGCGACCTGCTTCGCACGAAGAGCAAACGCGGCCTGTTGTGGCGCATCGCCTTCATGACCTTCTTCCTCTCTGCTATTTTGGACAACCTCACGACAAGCATCGTGATGATCATGATTCTCCGCAAGTTGGTAAGCGATCACCGCGATCGCCTGATTTATGCCTCGTTGGTCATCATCTCTGCCAATTCGGGTGGTGCCTTCTCACCGATTGGCGACGTCACCACGATCATGTTGTGGAACAAGGGCTTGATCACGGCGGCTGGTGTCATCAAGGAGATCTTCATACCTTCCTTGATTTCCATGGTCGTTCCTGCCTTTATCCTTTCTCGTTCGCTGAAGGGCGACCTGGTATGTAAGGACGGTGATGAGGCTTGTTGCTCCGAGACCGATCTCAATGCCAGCCAGCGCAAGCTTGTTTTCTTCCTCGGCGTCGGCGGTTTGATCTTTGTTCCCATCTTCAAGAGCATCACCCACTTACCTCCCTTCGTAGGTATACTTTTAGTACTCGGTGTGTTGTGGACGACCACTGAAATCTTCTATCGTCACCTTCCCCACGAGCAGGGTAACTGCGGCTTACAGAAGCGTGTTACCAACATCCTGACGCGCATCGATATGGGCACCATCCTCTTCTTCCTCGGTATCTTGATGGCCGTAGCTTGTCTTGAGGTAATCGGCGTCTTGACGCAGTTAGGTACGGGCTTGAATGTCGCATTCGACAACAACCACTTCATGGTAACGGGTATTATCGGTGTCCTCTCCAGCATCGTCGACAATGTGCCTCTCGTAGCCGGTTGTATGGGCATGTATCCCGTAGCCGAATTGGGCGACTTTGCTTGTGACGGCATCTTCTGGCAGTTGCTTGCCTACTGTGCAGGTGTTGGCGGTTCCATGCTCATCATCGGTTCAGCTGCCGGTGTCGTTGTGATGGGCTTAGAGAAAATCACCTTCGGCTGGTACATGAAGCACATCACATGGGTAGCCTTCGTAGGTTACTTCATCGGTATTCTCGCTTACTATTTGCAGCGCGTCGTATTGGGCATCTAAGTCCTCCGTCGCTGACTATTTTCCGCTTATTTCTATTCCTTATTGATAGAAAGGTTCTATAGATTACAGTTTAGGAGTTCATGCGTTTATCGGTTGATTCATCAAGCCAATGGCTTTCCACCTGAACGCTTCGACCTTCCACTTCTCAACTAATCGTGAATAGAATCAGCCTATAAAGCAAACAGGGGTTACATTCCATCGGGATGTAACCCCTGTTCTTTTGGTTGACAGGTGTAGGGTAGGGCAAGTCCTGTCTTCGTTGCCCAATCCTTACGAACGCTTGCTTTCAACAGCCCGTTTGCGCAGGAGTCCCGGCTATTCCTTTTCCCTTCGCAGCGGGTAGTTACCGCGTAAAGATTCGAACTGCGTAGGGTCCGAACGGAGGGCTTCGTAATCACGTGTAGGGTCGTAGAGTCGGAGTTCAGAAGCCAGACGGTGTCCTTCGCCTTCCGGATAATAAGCAAAGCCCTGGGGAAGTGCGGGAGCTTGGATTTCCGAGCAGAATGAGCTGTCCAAACCAAAGAACTTGGCCACGGCTTGCAACGCCATGCGCGTGCCATTCGCCTTGCCGTCTGCACTGTAGCCCGCAATGTGTGGCGTACCGAGAAAGACCTGGTTCAGCAATTCGCGGTCAATCTGCGGTTCGTTTTCCCAAGTGTCAATCACCGCAGCACGCACCTTGTGTGTAGCCAAAGCCTTTTTCAAAGCCTCCGTGTCTACCACTTCCCCGCGCGCACTGTTGAGGACAATCGGACAACGGCTAAGCGATTGGAAAAAGGCAGCATCGGCCAGGTGAAAGGTCGGATGGGCGGCAGGAGCTTGGGTCAAGGGCGTGTGGAAGGTAATGACATCTGCTTCTGCAGCGATTTCTTTCAGGCTGACAAAGCCCGAGGTTCCTTCCTTTTCCGCGCGCGGAGGGTCACAGCGCAAAATGCGTCCGAATCCCAAACGCTGTGCCATGGCTTCCACCCGTTTACCTACATTTCCCACTCCGACAATCCCCAACGTCAGCCCTTGGAAGAGCGTGCGGTCAGGTTGTTGCCGTGTGGCTGCATCGGTGGCAGTTCCCAGTGAGGGGAGGGAAACAGGAGGTGTTGGTACGGCGCCGTCCCATCCGTGAGCCGACAGAAGCAGCAAGGCACATTTCACGTATTGCGCCACACTGTCGGCATTACAGCCCGGACAGTTCGTCCATGCAATGCCCGCTTCTGCAAGGTAAGTCGTATCGAGGTGATCAAAGCCAATGGTGGCAGTAGCAATGAAGCGAACGCGCGAACCTTCCAGTAAGTTGCGGTCACAGCGGGTGCGGGTACGAATGATGAGTGCATCGACCTCGCGCACATCGTCAGCCGTAATTTCATTGCCAGGCAGGTAGCGCACTTCGCCCAATCGTTCGGCAAAACCGCGCATGTAGGGAATCTTAGAGTCTATCAGGAGTTTGAGCATGGAAAGTAAGAATAGGGTAGGTTGAGAAGTTAATCAAGTAGCGAGGGGAAACAGGAAACCGTGCAGGTTAAGGTGTTGCCGGGGTCTCCCGTTCCATCCCTCTTCTATAGAATAAGAGAGTTGAGGAGTGGGGGCACATCGGTTCGCGCCTCCACTCTTCAACTCTCTTCGAGTAGGGTGGGTCAGTTTACTATTTCAGTTTAGCTGTTTGCGGGTTACGCAGACCGCGTGCACCCGTCAGGAAGGCCTTAGCCGTACCGAAGTTGAGATTCATGTCCAGACGAACGGGCAAGTGGTTCTTATCGTCCGTGATGTAGAACGTCACCACTTCCTTTTCCTTGCCGTTTTCCTGTTCTACAAAGGAGAAGACCAAGCAACGGTACGTTGTGGTGGAGTTCTCCATCTTAAATTTCTTCTTTCCTCGGTACACAATGTTCTGCCAGGTGCAGTTCTTACCGTCCGCCATCAAGAATCTGAGGCGGTGACCCACCTTCCAATTCGTAGCGTCAAACGAGCGAGCACGCATCAACATACTGATCATGTCAAACGCACAGTATTTACTGGAGTGGTTGTTCCATTGTGGTTCGTTGTTATCACGCTGGTAGCGCATTTTAACCGCACATTGTCCTTTGGGGTAAGAATACCACACCTCGTTCTTGCGGTAGGTATCGCCTTCGAAGGCACGCTTGGCGTAGTAACGAGGCACGAGATCCATGCCGGTGTAAGCCATCAGCGTGTCGCGCATCACAAAGATTTTGTCAGCCCGCTTCGAGCCTCGCGTAATCAAGTACGAACGATAAGCCGGGTGGCCGCTGTAAGTGCTTTGAGTTGTGTTCATAGAAGCCGTACCTACCTTGATCCACACGAACTTCCAGTTAAAGTAAAGATCGTATATCAAGGTTTCACCGCTTTTGAATGCCGTGTTAGGAGCCGAGCATTGAGCGTTTGCCTGGATTCCCCCTAGGAGAACCAGCAAGAGGATGAGCATTCGTTTCATCGTATGAAGTATTAAATGGATTGTACGAAAGGATGAGTGGGAGTCAACTACCGTTTCTGCCGTTCGCGTTCCGCGTTTCGGCTTCGGGGTGTTTCCTTTTCTTTCGCCTTTTGTTTGATCAGTTCGCGAGGTTTCTGTTCAATTAGCGGCAGTTCGTTGAGGCGCCACGTCTGCTCTACGTCCCAATTGGCACGGATTGAGAAGGCTTGGGGGAAGTAATACACCTCTTCCGCCTGTCTGCCCTCCGCATAACATCCCTCGTCCCATTGGCCATTGCCATTGCGGTCATTAAAGAGGCGCATATAGTAATCGCCCGGATCGAGGTAGAAGAAGTCCACCCGCCCCTTGACCACCGGAAGCTGTTTACGGACGCGGCCCGAGCCATTCAATAATTGGGCGACCGCCGTAGCGTCGGCATCGGGAATCAAGAGGAACAAGGCACCAAAGCTTTCCAACGGCGTAATGCTAAACTTCGTGTCGTAGGTGCGGTTCACCTTGCCCGACAGTCCCGTCACAAAAGCCGAGTCCACATTGAGCAGGTATTCTTGTCCCGGTCGCCATTCCCCACGTAAACGGTAGTTACACAGCGAGAAAGAGTCGCGTTCCAACCGGTAAGGAGCGAGTCGATAGTTCGCCGAGTCCACCTTGAGGAAGAGGTGTAGCGCGTTGGTGTCCAGTTTAGCCGCAGGTTCCGGCAGGGTAAACGTCGGGTTGCCGTCAGGAGCCAGGCTCGAACGGAAATGGTATTTTATCTCCAGGAAACTCTTCGGGGGAACTTCCTGCGAGTAATCTCCCCGTCGGTGACGTTTCTCCAAAGCCTTCTGCCATTTTTCCATAGCCTCCGCCTCCAACTTCTTTCGTCGTTCGTAGGTAAGGCGAGGGATCAGTGTGAGCGTATCCGTCCGCAGATAGTTGATACCCGTTGAGTCGTTGGTCGCCTCGTAGGTATATTTTATTGTGAGCGAGTCGCGGTTGAAGAGGGTCGTGTCGCAAAGCCAATAAGTGATGGTGTCGTTGCCCTTCGAGCGTTCTTCCATCCAGGCACCCTCCTTCTCAAAGTCCAACGGCTCGACAGTCGGCACGTGAGCCGACGGGGCGGTAAAGAACATGCGGAAGTAGTTGGGTTCGCGTTCCGTCTTCAACAGCTGGCGCGTACGGTTCAGTTCCGTAAAAGCCAGTAGTGTCAAGTCGTCAGGCAAGAAGTGTGTGTAGGGCACTTGCAGGATGGTGTCTACATGGACCGTGTCTGCCCAAAGCGTATCCTGTCGCACATCGCGAAACGAACTGGGTACCACCTGTTCACGCAAGAATGCCATCATTTCGCCACGGGTATAACGAAAGTCGTTGTCCATATCCTTGAGCGCATAGATGCGGTAGGTGCCCGGAGCAACGCCCTTGATCGAGAAATGGCCCGAATCGTCCGTGCGTGCCACGCGGTCAAAGGGCAGGGTGGTAAAGGCAGAGTCAGCCAAGTTGCTGTGTAAGCCCACCAAGATACCCTTAATCGGTTCCAAGTCGTCAGCCGAAAGTACGTAACCGCCCACCTCCATCGTGTCCACCTGGCTTCCGGTAGAGAAGAAGTAAGTAAAGTTGCCCAGCGGGTTTCCCTCGTTGTTGTCTACAATCGCGTCACTAAAGTCGATGGTGTAAGTTGTATTAGGCTTCAGTGAGTCTGCGAGGTTGACCATAATCTTCCGGTTGAACGTCTTGATCTCGGGCATCTCGATCTGCGGCGGGGAGATGGTGATTTTCTCCTGCGGATTCTCCACCTTAATGATTTCATCAAAATAGATCGACACCTTTTTAGACTTCTCGCCCGTTGCCCCGAGAGCCGGTGACATGCTAATGATGCGCGGCGGCGTTTCGTCGAAGGGGCCACCGTCCGGTCCGCTGCCCGGATTGGCGCAGCCAGTCAGCATCAAGAAGGTAAGGAAGAAGAGGAGAAAGGAAGAAAACTTCATGGGGAAGGAGAGAGTTGAGGAGATGAAAAGTGGAGGAGTTGAAGGGAGCAAGAGTTTACCAGTCGAGGAGTCTGAGAAGCGCAACGCCGAGCAACTACCTCCTGCCGTAGAATCGGTTTCGGACATCGAAGGCCTTCGCTCAGCCTATTATTGCTTTTTCCTACAGCGTCATAAACTCCAGAACGCCTCAACTAAGCAGTCGGGCTGTTCATAGCCAGCACCTGTTCGATCAGGTCGCGCTGGTTGCTCAAGCGGGGCACCTTGTGCTGTCCGCCCAATTTACCTCGGCTTTTAAGCCAGTCGTTGAAGAGTCCCTTGCGTGCCACCACAAGCTCGAGGCGTTGCAGGGTGATATCTTTAAATCGTTTGGCTTCGTAGTCCGAGTTGATTTGTTGTAATGCCTGGTCCAGAATCTCAGCAAACCGTTCGATATCTTCCGGTTGTTTCTCAAATTCGATGACCCATTGGTGGCGGCACTTGCCTTCGGCATTCATAAAGACCGGGGCTGCCGTGTATTCGTTGACGATAGCCCCCGTTTGGCGACAAGCTTCGCAGAGTCCCTTCTCGGCATTGTCGACAATGAGCTCTTCGCCAAACGCATTGATAAAGCTCTTTGTACGGCCGCTGATGACAAACTTATAGGGGTGCGTCGAGGTGAAGCGCACCGTATCGCCAATCTGGTAACGCCACAGGCCGCAACTGGTCGAAATCACAATGGCGTAGTTCTTGTTCTTTTCTACTTCCCACAACGGGAGCACCACAGGGTCGGGCTTGCCCACCTCTTCGAGGGGAATGAACTCATAGAACACACCGTAGTCCAGCATCAGGAGCATAGCCGGGTCGAGCGGATCGTTTTGCAGTCCGAAGAAGCCCTCCGAAGCATTATACGTTTCCATGTAGTGCATCTTGGACGAAGGCACCAGGCGGTGATATTGTTCGCGGTAAGGCGTAAATGCCACCCCACCGTGGAAGAAAACTTCCAAATTGGGCCAAACCTCGCTCAAGTTGTCCTTGCCCGAGAGCTCCAACACCCTGTTGATTACCGCCATCATCCAGGAAGGAACACCCGAAAGGTTGGTGACATTCTTCTTCATCGCGATGCGGGCTATCTCGTCGCGCTTCTGTTCAAAGTCCGAAAGCAGGGCAATGTGCTTGGGCGGAATGCGTACCAGGTTGACCAGCGGGTTGATATTCTCAATCAAGATGGCACTCAAGTCGCCTACCAGCGAGTGCGGCAGGTTGTAGTTGGGCGCGTGGCTTCCACCCAGAATCAACGCCTTGCCGTCAAAGAGGCGGCTCAGCGGGTTATTATGTAAGTAAAGAGCTACTGCATCCGTACCGCCGGCATAATGCGTGTCGTGCAGTCCCTCTTGGCTGACCGGGATAAACTTACTCTTGTCGTTGGTCGTACCCGACGATTTGGCATACCACTTTACCTGTCCGGGCCACAGAATGTGGCGTTCGCCGTGGCGCATGCGGTCAATGTAGCCTTTGAGCTCTTCATACGTGTTGACAGGCACCTTGGCAGCAAAGTCTTCGTAGTCGCGCAAGGAGGCATATTGATAACGATTGCCCCATTCCGTATCAGCCGCACGGCTGATGAGTTTCGACAACACACCGCGCTGAATGGCTTCAGCCTGACTGTCGAATTGTTCGATGGCACGTACTCTGCCGCCGAAGAAGGGGCGAATGATAGATGTAATACTCATAACGGGCGCGAAGTTAGACAAAAGCGCGAAGAAGGGAAAGAATCGAGTAAAGGGATTGATAAAGAATGGAAGAGCCGCTTAGCCTCAGCTCGTCGTTCGGTCGGGTAAAGAGAGCTTCCAGGAGCAGACAGCCAAATAAGGTTTCTGCAAGTCGTTCCCCTCGGTTATGACAAGAAGAATGGTGCTGAAAGCACTGAAAATCGAGCAAAATGTGTAATTTTGCGCGGTTTTTCTGCCCTATTCCACGCACTTTTGGGCCTTTACCCATCCAAAAGGCGGTTGAGGGCATGAGTCAGACGAAAATCAATCATTCAAACATATCCCAACAATCACACAATGAAGAAGTTCTTAACTCTAAGCCTCTTGTTGCTTGTGACGGCATTTACAGCTCTCCAGGCACAAGTAAGTTTCAGCGTGAACTACAAACGCGTGAATGCCACGACGATTGACATTGTCTTTACAGGCAAGGCCGATGCGGGTTGGCATATTTATTCAACTGACATTGCTGAAGGCGGACCTACAGCAGCTTCGTTCGGCATTGATAAAATGAAAGGTGCCAAGCTCAAGGGCGGTCTGAAGCCCGGTCCGGGTGTCAAGAAGATGAATGACCCCATCTTTGAAATGCCTGTCAGCTATTTTGAAGGAACCGCAACGTTTACCCAGCGGGTTGAGCTTACGGAAAAAAATTACGAACTCAAGGGTTATCTGAAATATGGTGCCTGCAACGATGAGAATTGCCTCCCCCCGACGAGCGTCGATGCCAAGGTAACGGGCAGCGATGGTCCCGATAAGGCAGCTGATAAGGCAGCAGATATGAAGGCCGAAGAGCCCGCCAAAGAAGAAGCAGTGCCCGCAGACACGGTGCAGCAACCGGCAGCTGTTGATTCTGCCGCCGCTCCCGTGGTTGCAGTCCCGACAGACAGCAGTGCCATTCAGAAGTTGTGGACTCCCGTAATCGACGAGTTAAAGAGCTTCGGTACCGATGGCAGCGACATGAGCGGTAAGGCCTGGTACTACATCTTCTTCCTGGGCTTCATCGGCGGTTTGGTAGCCTTGGTAACTCCTTGTGTATGGCCTATCATCCCCATGACCGTCAGCTTCTTCCTGAAGCGTTCGGGCGATCGCAAGAAGGGACTCCGCGATGCCATCACCTACGGTATCTCTATCGTGGTTATCTATGTAACTTTAGGTTTGGTAATCACGACTATCTTTGGTGCAAGTGCCCTCAATGACCTTTCTACCAATGCTGTTTTCAACATCCTCTTCTTCCTGATGTTGGTCGTATTCGCAGCCAGCTTCTTTGGTGGATTTGAAATCACGTTGCCCTCATCATGGGGTGCAGCTGTCGACAACAAGGCAGAGAAGACAACGGGTCTCTTGAGCATCTTCCTCATGGCGTTTACCCTTTCACTCGTCAGCTTCTCCTGCACCGGTCCTATCATTGGCTTCCTGCTTGTCGAAGTGAGCACCAGTGGCGGTTCAGCCATGGCACCGACCATCGGTATGCTCGGCTTTGCTTTAGCTCTCGCCCTTCCCTTTACCCTCTTTGCTCTCTTCCCCACGTGGTTGAAGAGTGCCCCCAAAAGTGGCGGCTGGTTGAACTGCGTGAAGGTAGTACTCGGTTTCCTCGAATTGGCCTTCGCCCTCAAGTTCCTTTCTGTAGCCGACTTGGCTTACGGTTGGCACCTGCTCGATCGTGAAACCTTCTTGGCCCTTTGGATTGTCATCTTTACCCTTCTCGGTATCTACCTGTTGGGCGCGTTGAAGTTCCCTCACGATGATCCCGACGAGCGTAATACTTCAGTTCCCCGCTTCTTCCTCGCCCTCTGTTCCTTGGCATTTGCCGTATACATGGTGCCTGGTCTTTGGGGTGCTCCCTTAAAGGCCGTGAGTGCCTTTGCTCCTCCTATGTCTACCCAGGATTTCAACCTTGCTCCGGTGCACATCGAAGCCAAGTTCCGCGACTACGAAGCCGGTATGGCTTATGCCAAGCAGACCGGTAAGCCTGTAGTCGTAGACTTCACGGGTCACGGTTGTGTGAACTGCCGTAAGATGGAGCTGGCCGTATGGCACGACCCCAAGGTACGCGACCTCTTGACGAAGGACTACGTACTGATTTCGCTCTACGTAGACGAGAAGACTCCGCTCCCCGAATCCATCGAGGTACAGGAGAACGGTCAGACAACGACACTTCGCACCGTGGGTGACAAGTGGAGTTACCTGCAGCGTTCGAAGTTTGGTGCCAATGCCCAGCCCTTCTACGTCTTGATAGACAATGAAGGAAAGCCCCTCAACGGTTCTTACTCTTACGACGAAAGTGTAGAGAACTTTGTAGACTTCCTCCAGGCAGGTTTGAAGAACTACAACAAGTAAGTTCTCGCAGACCTTACTTGCATTTCATATCCTTATAGATTCAGCCGCACGGTTTCCTCCGATAGGAAGCCGTGCGGCTTTGTTTGTTTCCGTTCGTATCGGCTACTGGCAACTTTCCTTCCCGCCTGGCTTCGGCTCGCTCCAAGCGGATGGAAAAACGACCGTTAGTCTTGTTCCCCCGCTGTTTTCCCTCGGAAAAAACCTGCTCCCCACCGTGTCGGGTCATTTTTTCCTCGGAAAAAACCTGCTCACCACCATGTCGGGTCTTTTTTTCCATGGAAAAATCCCGCTCCCCGCCGTGTCGGGTCTTTTTTTCCTCGGAAAAATCCTGCTCACCGCCGTGTCAGGTCTTTTTTTCCTTGGAAAAAACCTGCTCACCGTCGTGTCAGGTGTTTTTTTCCTCGGAAAAAACCAGCTCACCGCCGTGTTAGGTCTTTTTTCCCTTGGAAAAATCCAGCTCCCCGCCGTGCAGGGTCTTTCTTCCGCTCGATAAAAACTGGGGTCGCCAAGTGGAAGCTACTTTTTCAGTCGTGAAACAGGCAGGCTTACCCTGGGAGTATGGAGGCAGTACGGTCGCGGCATGCCGCGACCCAAAGCAGAACTAACTTTATCACCTGGAAACAGACAGGCTGACTCATGCATAACGGCATGCGGTGACCCGTAAGTACCTTTCCCGCAGTCGGCCAATTGACCCTTACCGAAGGAAATCTTTTAACATGGCGGATTTCTTTTTTTTATTTCTACAAAATAAATAAGGCAACTCTACCTGAGAGACTAAAAATATTTACTTTTGTCGCATCGGGAAGTCAAAACTATTTTCCGTTTTAAGCGGATGACTTCGTTTGTGCGCATTGAGCATCGGGCTGATATAGCCTGTTGCGCAATCTGTTGGCCGCTGATGAACACAGTTACACGCTGATCATTACAGACTGCTTCTGTTAAGGGTTAGTTTGATAAGTTGAAGGTTGAAGAGTTCAGGTTGAAAGTCATGGGTTGGATGAGTAAGCTTTTAAGCTCCTCAACTCCGGAACTGTAATTTATAAACATCTCTACAACTATGAAGAAGAAATTCACGCTCGTAGCCAGTTTCGTACTGGCTTTATCGCTTCAAGCACAGCAAGCTGTGGTTGAAAACAGTCGTTGGAAGGAGCATTCAGAAAAGCTTCTTAAAGGAAAATTGGAGGGTCTGCCTGTCAGGAGTAAGCATGCTTTGCCTTCTCCATCCGACAGTAGCGTGGATGTGCACCAGACTCCCCGTGTATCTCCTCATCGTCTTTACGCGCCCAATCTTCGCGCCGAGGCAGAAGCCGCACGTCGTGACACGTCGCTTGCCACGGGAATGAGTGCGTATCGTAACTCAAACGAGAACAGCGAACTGGTTGACAGTGTGCGTATCGTGTATGATGAGTACGGACGTCGTAAGTTGCTGTTGCGCAGGCAGGGTGAATGCATTCGCTACACCTATCAGGTCGGACCAGAAAATATGTGGACGGAGCGTGTGCTTGAATATGCTGACAATACATCGGGAGTATTTCCTGATGAAAGTCTGACCGGACTGCAGTTTATGTATCATACGAAGGTCGTTCGTCACATCAATAGTGAGCTGAATGTAGAGAAGGAGGCGGCCTACTTCTTCGATACAGAGAAGAACGAATGGCAGATGGAGTATGAGTTGACTTATGACTATGCACACCTCTTTATGGACGACGACAACCAGTTGCGTCGCGGTCATGTGGTGAAGGCTGTGTATCGGAATGAAGTGCTTGCCGACCTCCGTTACGAATGGCTTGAAGCTGCTCGCCAATACATCGACATGGGGCAAGAAAGTGCTACCAGCAAGCGCGTCGTCGAGTTGGGAACGGACAGTTACACTTCGACCACGTATTACCGAGATTCTCCCGAAGGGGCTTGGAATATCAATGACAAGGCACAATTCTTTTTCGCCGAAGGGGTAAGGCTGGGTAAATACTACATCGATTATTCTGACGGAAAAGTGGACAGGGTTGAGGGTGAACGTTATGCGTATGAAAAGGATCAATCAGCCGCCCATGCTTTTAGCTTGACCAAGTATGCGATTCAGAAAGACGGTGCTGACGGAGTAAAGGAAAAGGCTACGTACAAGCATGATTTTCGAGGCTGTCAGCTGACGAATGATGTCGTGAAGTGGATTGATTTGGGCCGTTTAGGCATAGCGGGAAGCCGTACCAGCTGGGGACTCAATGAGCAAACGGGACAATGGGATTTCCGTTTCCGTGAGGTTGTCCAGGCTTACGAGCATGGTTTCTGGAGTGCAAAGCGGTATGACGAAGCTGGCCAAGAAATCGAGGAATATGCTCAACTGGCTTACTTGACCCGTTCGGGTGTTTGGGATTACGGTGTTGTGAAACGCTTGCCTGACAAATCGTATGTAGTCCGCATGGAAAGAACACCCCAGGAGTTTGACGGGTGGTATGATCAGGACAAGTATTTTGAGACGTATGCCCGTTTTACGGCAGACTATCGGCGTGAGAAGGTCTTCTACAAGTCGAATGGTGAGTTTTATCATGCGGGAAGTGCTCACGTCGTATCCTTCCCTGAATTCTATGAAATCAAAGAAGGTAAGGACGTGAAGTTACGACAGGCTGAGGTCATGGATCAATATGGAACTTGTGACTTCATCCGTTATACCTATAATGAGGAAGGACGACCCCTGACGGTCGACTGGATGACTGGAGACCAGGTGGCAGAGCGTACGGCCTACGTGTATGGTGAGAATCGCTTTGAGGAAAATCGATACAAGGGAGAAGCACTCACTTATCAAGAAAGTTATGAGCAACTTCCCGACGGTACGAGGCGCGAAACACGCATTGCCTGCAACGGCTCGACTGACCGTATCGAAATGGCTGCTCGTGTTGACCAGACCCCCGACGGCTGGGTCAGACAATATACCTACGATAACCAGCTGAAAGACTTTGTCCTGAAGTATTCCCAACCAGGCACTTGGAAGGACTTTCTGGCCGATGGCATCACCGTTACCACAGAGTTTGAGCAGCAAGGCGAGGTGGTTGTACCCACAAAAAAGAGAAAGACTTGGACGGAACAGCAGGGGTATATGAAAAAGACCTTCGAAGAGTCAGCTTTATGGGACGCAGCTACTCAGACCTGGGTGAATCACACCAAGACGCTCAATGCGGAGGTCGAGGTGGAAAACGCCTACTTCAATCCTGACCCTACCGGCTACTTGAGTTATGACGATGAGTATTGGGACCTTACGCGCGAGGAAGTGGATGAGCTGTCCAGTTCCTACAACATCAGTCACGGTGCCTATTATGAATGGGCATGGAATGAGGAAACGCAGCGTTGGGACACGGGATTGACCGATTTGGACAATGTCATGACCCTGTCTCAGCCCGATGCGCATACGTATCATATTGTGATTCGTCAATGGAACAAGAGTGACCAATTTGTGGAACATAAGGACTACATTTATCAGATAGATGACGCGCGCCGCCTTTTAGCCCGCCATGAATTGAAATATGTCTCGGGTGAAACGAGTGGTAAAAAGTGGACGGCTGCTTACGATGTGCAAGGTCACTTGATAAAGACGGTGGAAGAAGATTTCGATCGTTGGAGTAAGCTTGAGAAGGTACAACACTTTTACTACACTACCTTGCAGATATTCCCCACTGCTGAAGGCATCGAAGAGGCGAAGGCGGCCGATGCCGGATTGCGCGTAGAGGGTCGTCAAGTGGTAGCTGCCGACAGTCAGACGCTCATTAGGCTCTATACGGTCGATGGCCGGCAGGTGGCCACGGGGCACGGAAGGGTCGAAGTTCCAGCCTCGGGTGTTTACGTGGCTCGAACGGCGAAGGGCAGCTGTAAGCTATTGGCCCGATAAGTGCTTGACAGACATCCCGTCAAGAGCTAATCGGGGGGCATGGATGTCATAAATGCGCTGCCGGAAATCAACTACTTTCTATCCGCTCTGAAATAGTACGGAGCAGGGTGGGGAAACGACTCTTTCGGGCAGCAAGTGGTAGCGTCCGGGTTATTGAATTAAGGAGGACAGCCTTCAAGGCTGCCTCCTTTTTTTTGTGCGGTCATGGTTTCTAGGGTTTAGTATCAGGCTGTGGACTTATTGGCTGAATCGATGCCTTCACAGGTTGTAGCTGTATGGATTACAAACTCACGAAATCCCCATGAAAGTTTGGAAGAGGAGAGTCTTAGGGCGTGTTAATAAAATGGATGGGCTGAAGGGGGATGCGGAAAAATTTTCGACCACTTATGTACGAATTTCAACCACCTATGCGCGATTTCTTACCACTTATGCACTAGTGTCACTATATGGCAAAAATGATTTAGAGAGAATCGATAACTTTGGAGCATCCAAGACAAGGGAAACTTGCTCTTAGTGAAGAGACTGGAAGCTTCTCTTACTCACCGGTACTCCGAGCCAGCGATGCGGTTGGGGTGGGAGTGGGGTGAACTGATTATGTACTCTATAAATCATTGAGATTATGAAAAAGAATTTTACGCTTGTAGCCGGCTTCTTGCTGGCTCTCACACTGCAGGCTCAGCGTCCCGCCACGGCCAACGGACGCGGAGAAGCAAAAGCAACGAAGGTGGAAAAGGCTGAGGCGCGTCGGGCGGCACAGCGCAGTCTGTATGCGCCGGTGCTTCGGGCAGATGTATCGGCTGCACGTCGGGACAGCTCGCTGGCTACGGGAATGAGCCAATATGAAATCCGCGACAATCAGGCGGAACTGAGGGACAGTGTCCGCTTTGTCTACGATGAATACGGACGCCGTAAACTGGAATTGCGCAAATCGGGTACTTGCGTGCGTTATACGTATCAAGTAGGACCGCAGAACATGTGGACGGAGCGTGTGGTAGAGGAAGCTTACAACAGCTCTGAGAACTTTCCTGATGAAAACCTGACGGGGTTGGAGTTTACGCCGACTACCAAGGTCGTACGTCGTATTAATGCCGACTTACAGGTAGAATCGGAGGCTAGCTATTCCTACAATTCTGCCGAGTCGAAATGGGAGCGGGAGTATGAGCGTACCTATGACTACAGCCATCTCTTTGTAGACGCTGACGGGGAGTTGCGCCGAGGTCATGTGGTCAAGGAAGTAAGTCCGTATGACGGAGAATCTCGCTACCAGTGGTTTGAACCGGCCCGCCAGTATATTGAGCAGGGGAGTGAGGGCGAGTATCACAAGACTGTGGTAGAGCTGGGTGCTGATTTTTACTCGAAAATCGAGTACAATAAAGACGAGAACGACAAGTGGGTAATCTCAGATAAGAGCCAGTATTTCTGGGCCGAAGGGGTGGAATTGGGTCACTGTGATTTTGATTACAGCAATGGCGAGTTGGATTATGTATATGGCTACCGTCTTGCTTATGAAAAGGACAAGCCCGCCGCCGGACAGTTTACTTTGACCCGCTATGATTACCAGCAGGATCAGGATGGAAACTTGAAAGAAACGGTGGGAAGCAAGTATGTCGTAACCGAAGGCAAATTGTCGACGAATTTAATCCACAACCTTTATGGCAACGATAAGGGCTTTGAGGGCAGCTATACCTATTATTACAGAAACAAGGCCGACGGCACCTGGCAGTTTGGTGAGAAGCGCGTAGGTAAATCGTATCCCAACGGTGTATGGACGGTAACGCGATACGATGAAGCAGGCAAGGAGAAGGGTACAGACGTGGAGTTCTCCTACCGCACAGTTGAAGGCGAGCTGGAATGGAGCTTTACCCAAACGAACGGGGATGGCTCTTGCATGGCTGAAATCGAATCTGCTCCGCAAGAATATAAGGACTGGTATGACGAAGATACCTATGGAACGACCTATGCCTACATTACCCCCGACTATCAAGTCGAAAAGCTGGTTTACAAGACACTGCCCCACTACACGCACCCGGGCAGCGGCTTTACCTTTGCATTTCCTGCTTTCTATGAATTGAAGGAAGGCGAAGACGTTAAGCTTAAAGTGGCCGACATCATGGATACCGATGGAGATTGTGAATTCATTCGTTATACCTATAATGAGGAAGGGGCGTTGGTGTCGAAGGAAAATATAATCAAGGGCAAGGTGGACGAAGGCGAGGAATACGTGTACAGCGACCATAAGGTGGTGTCTACGATGTACGAAATGAATAGTAAAGGCAATCGTTACCTCTATTACCAAAACGTCTACGAGAAACTGGCAGACGGCACCCAGCAGCATACTCAGTGGGAGCTGGATGGCTCAGCGGATAAGATAGAAGGAGGTAGACGTACGGAAACAACGCCCGATGGCTGGATTAGAACCTATAAGTACGACCTCAAGCAAAAGACTTTCGTCTTGCAGGAAAGTCGTGTGGGAACGGTCAGCGAGACCTTGCCCGATGGTACGAGCGTGCAGACGGAGTTCCAGCAAGAGGGGGACAAGGCAGTGCCGACGCGTAAGACCGAAAACAAGGTGACTAAGGATGGGAATGTACGTACTACGACTGATGCAGCCTATCGTTGGAATGCTGACAGCCAGAGCTGGGAGGGTGAGTACAAGAACCTTACCATGGACGTGGAGGTAGCAGATGCTTACATCGAACCTTCTCTGGAGGCTTATTCCTATTATGACGATGAGTATTGGTATCTTAAACCGGAGAATGTGGTTGCCTCAGCAGGCTTCAGCAGCATTCAACACGGTGTGACCATCTCTTATGAGTGGGACGCAGTGACGAAGCAATGGAAGACCGACCATTCGAAACCGGAAGAAGCTTTGACTTTCACTCAACCCGACGCAAACACTTATCAATTCGTTACGCGTGAGTGGGATGAGGGCGAAAAGCGCAAGGAGTATCTGTATCAAGTAGACGCGGAGCATCGCTTGCTGGTGAAGAGTGAAGCTGAATTGAAGGACGGGGAAGAACGCCGTCGGACGCAGGCTTACTCCTATGATGAGCGAGGCAGACTGGTGAAGGCAGTTGACAAAAATCAGGAGAATGACGATACAAGCGAGTTCGTACACCACTTCTACTACACTACCTTGCAGATATTCCCGACTGCCGAAGGCATCGAAGAAGCGAAGGCGGTGGATGCAGGTTTGCGCATTGAGGGTCGCCAGGTAGTAGCTGCCGACAGTCAGACGCTCATCACACTTTACACAGCCGATGGCCGTCAGGTAACGAAGGGGCTGGGTCGGGTAGAAGTGCCTGCCGCCGGTATCTATGTAGCCCGTACGGCGAAGGGTAGCTGTAAACTGTTGGCCCGATAAAGGCTCGGGGCGTATGACCCGTAACAAACGCAAAGCCCGTTGAAGGATAAACTTCAACGGGCTTTATTCTGCGCAATCGGAAGGTCGGTCTGTGAGCACTTCCGTGTAATTTGTAACGATTCCAGTCGGCTTCGGAAATCGGCTTTGCCCCCCATGGGCAAGTACAGCAAGCTTAGGCGTAATCCTTCGCCTCGCGTTCACCGCGAAGCACCGCCAGTGCGTTGAGTGCCAAGGCTTCCATTTCGTTTTCCCCTGGGAAGATGTGGATGGGAGCGATAAAGCCCACCCGTTCCTTGAGTTGGGCTGTAATGTATTCAGAGTAAGCAATGCCGCCGGTGAGGAGAATGGCATCGACTTTGCCCTTCAGTACTGCCCCTTCAGCAGCAATCGATTTGGCCACCTGGAAGATCATGGCATCAATGAGAAGTTTGGCGTGGGCATCTCCGGCTTCAATTTTCTTCATAATCGAGAGCACATCGGTTGTTCCCATGTGAGCCATCAGTCCGGCTTGTCCAGCTACACGGCGTTTCAGCTGCTCCTCCGTATATTTTCCACTAAAGCAAAGGTGGATGAGGTCGGCTGCAGGCAAGGTACCGGCGCGCTCGGGAGAGAAAGGCCCCTCGCCATCCAGGGCATTGTTGGCGTCAATCGCCTTTCCGTGTTCGTGAGCCGCCACGGAAATGCCACCGCCCAGGTGACAGATAATGAGGTTGAAGTCTTCGTAGTGCTTTCCCTGACTGCGGGCAAAGCGTCGGGCAGTGGCACGTTGGTTGAGCGCATGCCAGATGCACACGCGAGGCATGAGCGGAGAGCCGCTGATGCGGGCTTCGGGCACCATCTCATCGACTACGCCCGGGTCGGCAATGAAGGCGGGGCACTGGTTGGGTTGTTGCAGAGCCAGCTCGTAGGCAATGATGCAACCCAAGTTGCAAGCATGTTTGCGCATGGCCGAGTAAGTGTCTTCACACATCTGTCGGTTGACGCGGTAGACGCCGCCCGGAACAGGCTTTGCCAGTCCGCCTCTGCCAATAATCGCATCGAAAGGTTCTGTGATTCCGTTCTTTTCGAGCCAGTCTAGTATCAGCTGTTTACGAAAGTCGCGTTGTGCCATGGCTTCGCGAAAGGGGCGAAGTTCTTCGGGCGAATGGCTGATGTTACTTACCAGGTAGGGTTGGTCGTCGTGGTAAACAGCAACTTTGGTCGAGGTGGAACCCGGATTGATGACCAAGATACGGTAGGGAGAGGAGGGAAGCATGGAAGTTCGAAAAAAGAGATGAATGTGAAGAGATAAAACAGGAGAAATAAAGGATAAGGACTCGGAGAACAGCAGCCCCAAGCGGGTAGGCTCAGCCTATACACGCGGCTATAAGCGGGCTGACCGGCCGGTCACTTTCCTCAAGCCCTTTACCCTCGGGGGCAGCACATGGCAGCCAAGGCAAGGCTGTGAAATTTAGCGTCGGTATCGTCACCGCGTGAAGGCAACACCACGGGGGCGAGGGTGCCCTGCAGGGTGCCGGCCAGCTGGGCACCGGCAAAGAGGGGAAGCGACTTGTAGAGCACGTTGCCAACTTCGATATCGGGAACGATTAAGGCATCAGCGTCGCCTTCAAGTGAAGACTCGATGCCTTTAAGCTTCAAGCCGATGGGGTCGCAGGAGGTACGGAGATCTAGCGGTCCGTCTACGCGGAGCGAGCCCCATTCGCCCGCAGCAGCGCGCTCGGCGATTTCGCGGTAGCCCAGGGTGTGCGGGAACTTCTCGTTGACCGTTTCGGCACAATGGATGAGCGAGATGCGGGGCTCTTCTATACCAAAGTTATGGAGCATTTGTGCCAGGTAACCGACCTGTGCCAAACGCTGTTCGTGCGTGGGATAAGGAATCACAGCCGCATCGGTGAAGAAGAGCAGTTTGTGGTAAGCAGGTATCTGAGCCATGGCGATGTGGGTCAGTACGCGCCCCTTGGGGAGAATGCCCCATTCCTTATTGAGCACGGCACGCAGTAAAGTTTCAGTGTGGAGTAATCCTTTCATCAGAATGTCAGCTCCTCCTTCCTGTACCAAGGTGACAGCCCGTTGAGCAGCTTCTTCGTGGCTGCCGGCTTCAACATAATGTACATAAGGCCCTTCGTAGCAGGCTACAGCCGCTTGCTGACGCACCTTTGCGCAGTCGCCTACGAAATAGACTTCGGCATAGCCTTCGCGTACGGCTCGCATGGCAGCTTCTGCACTGCTGGTGTCAGAGCCACAAACTACGGCCAAGCGAAAACGTTTGCCCAGTCCTTGCAGGTGGGCAATCAAGTCGGAAAATGAACGGATGGAAGACATAAGAATGAGAGTTTGGTTGATGAATGGGGAGTGGGAGCCTGGCGGGCGATCTGCCTCCAAAAAGAAGAATGAAACCGCCTTTTGCTCTGTAAATCCGTGACAAAAGTACGAATAGGAAACAGATATCTGCACACTCAAGAGGAATTTATGCAATAAAAGTGCTTTTGTATGGAAGGAAGGGAGGCGTTCAAAACGCTTTTGCCAGATCTGCTTTGGGGAGTTAGCGTCTGGTTTGTCCGTAGCTCAGGCCGGAGCAAAAGCGCAATCCACCTTTTTACCCCGTCAAACAATGGTTGTTTCCTGTCCGGTTCGCATCGCCTGGTAAGTGAAGCAACCTGAGGGGGAGGGGCGAGGAACAACCGAAAGCAGCGGGCGAAGGAGTCCTCTTTTTCAGCAGCTTCTGTTCGCTCTGTTTCTTATTCTATAAAACCCATTCTTCACACGGCTCGGCGAAAAAAAAGTTTTACATTTGCAACGTATTTACTAACTCTATTAATCACCTGAAATCGTACCATTATGTTTGAAGGACCCGCTTTTATCGCAGTGATAGCCGTAACGGCGATTATTCTGCTGTCTATCTTTTTTCATTTTGTCCCCTTCTTCCTTTGGCTCTCGGCTAAAGTGTCGGGTGTACAAATCTCGTTGCTCCAATTGTTCCTGATGCGCATCCGTAATGTGCCCCCTGGCGTCATTGTGCCCAGCTTGATAGAGGCGCATAAAGCAGGTTTGGGTACGATTACCCGCGATAATCTCGAAGCACATTATATGACAGGCGGACACGTGCAACGCGTGGTGCATGCCTTGGTCTCGGCTTCGAAGGCCAACATAGACCTTTCGTTTGAGAAGGCTACAGCGATAGACTTGGCAGGTCGTGATGTGTTTGAGGCCGTACAGACCAGTGTCAATCCGAAAGTCATCGACACGCCGCCCGTAGCAGCTGTGGCCAAGAACGGTATTCAGTTGATAGCTAAAGCCCGTGTCACGGTGCGTGCCAACATCCATCAATTGGTTGGTGGTGCAGGGGAAGATACGATTCTGGCTCGTGTAGGCGAGGGTATTGTCTCCAGCATCGGTTCGGCAGAGACCCATGAACAGGTGCTCGAAAATCCCGATTCCATCTCGAAACTCGTTCTTTCCAAGGGTTTGGATGCCGGAACGGCTTACACCATCCTTTCGATTGACATCGCCGACATTGATGTCGGTAAGAACATCGGTGCTACCCTACAGATGGATCAGGCCAATGCCGACAAGAACATTGCCCAGGCCAAGGCCGAGGAACGCCGAGCAATGGCGGTAGCTACCGAACAGGAAATGAAGGCGAAGGCGCAACAGGCTCGGGCAGAAGTAATCCAAGCGGAAGCGGAAGTGCCCAAGGCGTTGGCTCAGGCGTTGCGCGAAGGAAACATGGGCTTCATGGACTACTATAAGCTGGAGAACCTGAAGGGCGACACGGCGATGCGTGATGCGATTTCGAAAATCAATCCTTCAGACGTATTAGGCAAGAAGGACTGATATTTCTTCCAAACGGCTGTTGTTAACTACGACGTTGAGGAGTAGAAGGTGAAAAGTAGGTGCTGAAAGTTGAGGCTTTGAGTAGGTGCTTTGAATCGATGGAATGCTGAAGCGGTTGGGGTTAGCAAGGAATTCAACAGATAGCGTAGCGGCTGTTCCTAAAGTACCACGATCGTCTTTAGTCTCAGCCGCTACTTTTTAAAACATGGAGGGAGGGCTTCTTGCTTGATACTAAGTGGTATCGCAAAGGGAAAATCCCGCGACTTTCATGTCTCACTCTTTGGGCTTGGATCATCCATGTCCACCTTGATTGGTTACCTAATTTCTATTCAATCTTTATATCTTCATTATGAATAAACTTTCTACACGACTTTCTACCCTTGCCGTGGCCATGAGCTGTGCGATGAGCGGTTGGGCAGATGATCCGTTTAAGGTGACGACCATCGAAAATGGTCAGTTTGCTGCAAACACCACTTGGTACACCCTGACCATTGGGGGAAACATGCGTATTTCGAACAATGGTAACAGTGAATACATTCGTTTGGGCGGTGCATTGACCGGGGCAGACGGTGACCTCTGGTGTGTGGTAAAAGACGGCGAAGGTGCTTACAAATTCTATAACAAAGAAGGCGGCACCACGAAGTCTTTGATTGCCCCGACGGAAATGAAAGGCACTACGGGTGGCGGCTCTTATGCTATCGTGGGTAGCCTGGAGGGTAAAACCGGTTATACTGACAGTTGGCAGGTGACACCTTCGACCGCTGCGAATTTGACCCACGGTTTCTTTATCAATGAGAAGGGACACACTAATAATAAACTGAATAACCGCGACGGTAAACTGGCCTTCTGGACGGGCGGAGCTGATGCGGGTTCGACGATTGTCTTTTCTGCAATCAATACGAGCTTCACGGTCAACATGAGTACGGGTACATTTACGAAGTCGAATCCTGCCAAGACGTATGCTTCGGAGTGGAAGTCAACGGCTACCAATCCGCAGCTCACCGTTTCTACGGAGCAGAATGACTTCGGCAAGACTGCTGACAATGGGAACCTCGTTATTTATTCGGGTGGTGACGGCAATAACAACGTGACACTTTCGGCAGGCGTAGGCTACAAGGTGACGGGTTACTCCATTACCTTTAAGAATAAAACAGCGGGAACTGCCAGCCCCGAAAAGTTTACGATTGCCGGAAAGGAATATACGGCAACGGATGAAGCGCAAACGGTGACGGTAAAGGACTTGGACGAAGTAAGCACGACTTTCTCTACCAAGGGTAGCAATAAGGGTGCTGAGATTACCAATCTGACGGTTCAAGTTGTCCGCTCCTTTGCACAAGTTGAGGCACAACAAGATATCTTTATCTACGACTCTTCCGTTCCTCGTCCTTATCGTATCCCTGCAATTGCTTGCGCAGCCAATGGCGACTTGATTGCGATCAGTGACTATCGTCCCTGTGGTAACGACATCGGTTATGGTGAAGTAGACGTGAAGTGCCGCATTTCACAAGACAATGGCAAGACTTGGGGCGAAGAATTCTTCCTTGCGAACGGTATGGGTGACAACAACGGCGGAGAGGTTTGGAAGACGGGCTTCGGTGATGCCGCTGTCGTAGCAGACGCTGAACGTAACGAGGTGCTCGTTATGATGGTTTGTGGTAAGACTGTTTGCCACAATGGTAACTATATTCCGGATGATCCGGCGAGCAATCCGAACCGTGTAGCACGCGTACGCGGTACGTATGACGAAGCTACCAAGCAGTGGAAGTGGACGGCTCCCGAGGAAGTGACGGAGTCTGTTTACCGCATCTTCGTGGATGAGAACAACAAGCCTACGGTACAGTCACTCTTCATCGGTTCGGGTCGTATCTGTCAGAGCCGCGTGATTAAGGTAAAGGATTATTACCGCCTGTATTGCTCAACTTGGACGAAGAATGGTGGTAACCGTGTGATTTATTCGGATGACTTCGGTGCTACCTGGCACGTACTGGGTACGTTGGCAGACCGTCCTGCTCCCGGTGGTGACGAACCTAAGTGTGAGGAATTGCCTGATGGAACGGTCATCTTGAGCAGCCGTATGCGTGGTGGACGTTACTTCAACTACTATACCTACACGGATGTAGCTAAGGGTACGGGTACTTGGGGTACGGTAGCCGCTTCTGTCGCTGACAATAAGGGTACGATTGCTGTAGATAACTCTACGAACGGTGAAATTATGATTCTTCCCGTGGTACGCAACAGCGATAAGGCTGAGATGTACCTCGCCTTGCAGTCAGTTCCCCTCGGTCCTGGCCGTAGCAATGTCGGTGTGTACTACAAGGAACTCGCTTCACTGGAAGACTTGAAAGACCCCGCAACCTTTGCAGCAAACTGGGACGGCAAGCATCAGGTAAGCTACATCGGTTCTTGCTACTCTACGATGGCGTGGCAAAAGAACGATACCCTTGCATTCTTCTATGAGGAAGAAACTTACGGCAGAGGTTACACCAGCGTATACAAACAGTACACCATTGACTACTTGACGAAGGGTGCTTACTCTTACAAGAAAGACGTGAACCGCGATGCTTACGTGACGAAAATCTTTACGGAACGTGTGCAGGATATGAAGCAAATGGAAGGCGGAGAGGCCGTTGGTATGATGGATGCCAGTAAGATGGATCAGATTACTGAAGAACTCGACGGTTTGGTAGAAGTCTACAAGAAAGACTTGAGTGCACAGGGTTATGCCAACGTGATCAGTCAAATGGATGAGGTCTTGGGTCAGGCCGTGATTACGATTGATCCTGCTAAGCTTTACACCATCCAGAACAAGGGTCGTCAGGGCAAGACGTTTCTTTCGCTCGGTACGACCTTGGACAACCAGCACCAAAAGTACGCTACTTATACGGCTGTAGAAGAGGCTACGTCAGCTGACCAGAAGTTCAACTTCGTTCCTACCGGTGAGGGTACGTACAAGGTGCACAATCAGGGAGCACAAACTTACATGAGTCCGACGCAGCCTACTTACAAGCACGTTTACCAAGTAAGTACAGCAGACTCTGCCGGCGTGTATACAGTGACTTCCACGCGGGAAGGTTGGTCTGTATTGAGCAACCCGGGCAATAGTCAGTTTCCTGCCATTCACCTTTCGGGTGAAAACATGTTGGTAGAATGGTCTGCCAGCGAACCGGCTTCTCAGTGGAAGATTGTCCCCGTAGATGGGGAGGTCACTGCAATCGATGCAGTGGTAAGTCCTGCCCCTGTCGTAAAGGAGCTGAAGTATTATGACCTTCAGGGCCGTCAGCTTCAAGGCGCACCCAAGCAGGGCATTTACATCACTTCTGACAAGAAAAAGCACATTGCCCGCTAATCTCAGCGTGGTAATTATCATAGTGAAAGGTCAGTACAGAATCATTCTGTGCTGACCTTTCCTTACGATAGATTCTGATGAAGCCGAGGGGCGCACGCTGGAAGGGAAGGAGGAAAGGGCTAGGCAAGCTCAGTTGCTCCGTACTTCTTGATGTTGAGTTCTTTCGCTTTCTTATTCTTCAACACTAAATCGTATGCATCAATGAAAGTAATCAATCTTGGAAATCATTCTTCCGTTATCAATTCCCACATGGCACAGTTGCGCGATGTGACGATTCAAGGTAACCGTACCCTCTTCCGTCGCAACCTGGAGCGTATCGCCCGTGCCATGGCTTATGAAGTGAGCCGCACCCTTGACTATTCTGACAAAATAATCACCACACCGCTGGGTACGAAAGCCGTTCCTACGTATGATGACCGCATTGTCGTTGGTACAGTATTGCGTGCCGGTTTGGCCTTTCATGAAGGTTTTCTCGATACCTTCGATCAGGCCGATTCAGCTTTTGTAGCCGCTTACCGCGAAGAAGGTTCGAAGGAGGATATCCGCATCCATGTGAACTACATCGCCGCTCCTGACCTCAACGGTTGCACCTTCCTGATGGTAGACCCCATGCTGGCCACGGGGGGAAGTCTGGAGCTTTCTTACAAAGCTTTCCTTAGCCACGGTACACCCGCCAAGCTCCACATCTGTTGCGCCATTGCTGCACAGGAAGGTATCGACCACCTTTGCCGCGTGTTCCCCGAAGACGACATAACCCTCTGGGTTGCCGCTGTTGACCCCGAACTCAACGATGAGGCTTACATTGTTCCCGGACTGGGCGATGCGGGTGACCTCTCTTTCGGTCCCAAGCTTTAAGTCGGTATGAAGGAAAGTATCAGCCGCACCTTGCGCTGGTTACGCCGTTTTCGTCATCGCCAAGGTTATGGCATTCATTCCCCCTTTGCGTTTAACCTGGTGACGGGTGTCATCTATGAGAAGGGGGAATACTATGCTTATGACAAACTCAAGGCGTTGTACCTTCGTCAACGGCCTGCACTCCGCTGGAAGGACTGTAAACTGCTCTTTCGTTTGGCAAACTTTCAGCATCCAGAACGGGCATACCTCTTGGGTATCGCTCCTGAGGATACCTTGTATGCCTTTCTAAAGGCAGGAAGTCAGCACACCACCTATACCTGTGGTGAGTTAGTGCCTGCTTCAGCTACGGGGAGGTACGACCTTTTGGTAGTTTCAGGAGACTGGGAAAGCCAATCAGCCCACTTCTTACCTTGTCTACGTCCAGGCGGATTGCTCATCGTCATCGGACTGAACAACCGTCAGCGCAAGCAGGCATGGCAGGCTTTACTTCAAGCCCCGCAGGCACAGGTGAGTTTCGACCTTTACGACTTTGGACTCATCTGTTATCGTCCCGACTTGCAGCGTCAACACTATTTAATCAATTACCGATAATTTCTCCTTCTATGATTTATACGCGAAAGGGTGATGCCGGAGAGGCCGACCTGGCGAACGGAACCCGTGTCAGTAAGTCTGACATACGCATGGTGTGCATTGGTGAGCTGGATGAATTCAATGCTTACTTAGGACTCCTCTTGGCGCAACCTCTCTTGGGAGACGCGCAATTTGGGACGGAACAGGAATTGCTCATTCATGCGCAGCGCAAACTCTTTTCTATGGGTGCTTGGGCTGCCGCTGTTCCTTCGCCGCAAGCCATGCCCGATGCGTCAGACATCAAGGAGCTGGAGGTAGCAATGAATCGAATCTTCGAGGAGATTCAACTGAAGTTTGACGGTTTTGTCCTTCCCGGTGGTCATCTCGCAGCAGCTCATGCCCATGTGGCGCGTACGTGGTGTCGAAGAGTAGAGCGCACGTTGTGGGAAGCACATGCCGACGAGTGGAGCTGCGGAGGTCAATCGTTGCCCTATCTCAACCGGCTCTCCGACTTTCTCTATGCCTTGGCCCGAAAAATCAATCGTTTGACGGATACAAGGGAAATAAAGTGGTAGGACGGCATACGAGTGTCGTAAAAAAGTGTATTTTTGCGCCCACGTTTTAAAACGAGGATTATTGTCTTGATTTTAAAGCCATCAAACCTCATTTGCGAACATCAAAAACAAATATTACACTATGTATTGGACATTGGAATTGGCTTCAAAGCTGGAAGATGCACCCTGGCCTGCAACCAAGGAAGAACTCATTGACTATGCAATGCGTTCGGGTGCCCCGATGGAGGTAGTAGAAAACCTTCAGGAACTCGAAGATGAAGGCGAACTTTACGAAACGATAGAGGACGTTTGGCCTGACTATCCGACAAAGGAAGACTTCCTCTTCAACGAGGATGAATACTAAATCCTCACTTTTTATCCCCTAAGGTTCTTCTTTCCTAAGAGAGAACTTTAACGAATCCATTCCAAGCCTTGGGATGGATTCGTTTGGTTATAAGATGATGAGTAAAGAAGGGTAGGTGTGTGGAATAGGGCCTAAGATGACAGGCCAATTTTATCTCGAAACTTATCAAAACTATTCCAATGTTTGCAAGATTGGAATAGTTTGTATAGCTTCGCATATTCCTAATTCTCTAATCCCAACCAATGTATGATAGAAAAACCTCCTCATATTAAGTTGCGTTCTGCCATTGATTTGCTTACGCTTGATAAAACTGTTCGTGCGGAAGTAAGTCGTTTTTCTGATCAGTATATGTATTGGAGTGACTTGAAGTACAAAAAAGTTAGCGGTGTGACCGATCCTCGTGAACTTTGGACTCTGGTAAAGTCGCTTCGTGCGGCAAAATCCATCGAGATTTATGCACCTTACCACATTCATTTCAGTTTGACAAATGGGATGATGCGACTCTGTCATGAGTTCGATATGAAGTTCGGTGGTTCATGGGGAAGTGAGTCCCTCATTCCCCAAGATAACCGTCAACGTTATTTAGTCGGTTCGATTATTGAAGAGGCAATTTCTTCTAGCCAAATGGAAGGTGCCTCAACCACTCGCAAGGTGGCGAAGGAAATGTTGCAAAAGCACATTACACCGAAGGATAAGTCACAGCGGATGATCTATAACAATTATCAGACAATTAGTTATCTCTCTGCTCATCTTGACCAGTCTCTTTCCATTGATTTGATTTTACAGATCCATTCACTGATGACTGCTGACACCCTTGATCATCCGAATGACAGTGGTCGGTTTAGAACTAACGATGATGTAGTGGTAGAAAATGCGGTTACTCATGAAATAGTTCACACGCCGCCTTGTTACGAAGAGATACCAGTGGTCTTGCAGTGGCTTGTTGATTTTGTTAATGACAATGATAAGGGGATATTCATTCATCCTATTATCAAGGCTATTATTCTTCACTTCTTCATCTCCTACCTACATCCCTTTGTGGATGGCAATGGGAGAACGGCTCGTGCCTTGTTTTATTGGTACATGCTCAAATCTGGCTATTGGTTGACCGAGTACTTATCAATTTCGCGTGTGATTTATAAGTCAAAGGTATCGTATGAAAAATCCTTCTTGCAAACCGAGGCTGATGACAATGACATCGGTTACTTCATACATTATCATCTCCGTGCTCTAGAACATGCTTTCCAAAATCTTAAGGACTATATTTCACGTAAAGTTGCTCAACAAAATGATTGCAACCGCATTCTACATATGGGGAACCTTTCACAACGTCAAGCAGAGATTCTTTATTTGATGTTGAAGGATGAACATACCGTTTTGACAGTTAAGGATGTATCTTCTCGTTTCTTGGTTACTGCCACCACAGCTAAACGTGATATAGTAGGACTGATTGAACAAGGTCTGCTTAGTGAAATAGCCTTGAACAAACAAAAGAAGGGCTATATTCGTGGTCCGAAATATCACGAACGTATTGAAGGTCTTGCAAAGCGCGAAGCTGACTGAGTGCTTCACCTTATTTCTCTAGATGAAAGAACTCCGAAGTGCTGATATAGTTACCAGTGCTTCGGAGTTCTTTATCTTTTGAATAAGTAGGAAGGGGTTGCTTTCTTTTTTATTGCTCCTTATTCCCGTATATATTCTCCCCAGTCTACCAGGCGCATATCGCCTTTGCGGCGGTAGGTATCGTGCAGAGCAAAGGCGGCCGAAAGTACGTGGTGCGTATGGCCACCGTAGACACCGGCTAAACGCAGGTATTCTTTCAGAATCGGGCGGTAATCGGGGTGAGCAATGGCTATGAGCGCCTCAGCCTTCTCAAGCGAAGACTTATTACGCAGGTCTGCCACGCCATATTCTGTGACAATCGCATCGACATAATGTTCCGTGTGGTCAATGTGTGAGCAGAAGGGCACGATAGAACTAATCTTGCCGTCCTTAGCCGTAGAACCACACGTGAAAGTCGCCAACATGGAGTTGCAAGTATAGTCACACGATCCGCCTACACCGTTCATCATCCGGGTGCCGCTCACTTTGGTAGAGTTCACATGACCATAGATGTCCACTTCGATTGCTGTGTTCAGCGAGCAGATGCCCAGACGGGCAATGATTTCCGGACAGTTTGATATTTCAGAAGGGCGGATGAGTAACCTGCCGCGGTATTCGTTCATGTTGCGATACAAGTCGAGTAAGTGTTCCGGACTTAGCGTCAGTGCCCCGGTGGAGGCAGCTATGATGCGTCCTTCCTGAATGAGGCGCATGGGTTCCTCTTGCAATACCTCTGTGTAAATCGAGAAGTTAGGCACTTCGGGCGAACTTCCCAAAGCCCCGATAACCGCATTCGCTCCGCTACCCACTCCGCTTTGCAGAATCAGTTTGTTGCGGAAGATATACCCCTTGTCCATGTTCCACTTCAAGAATTCCGCTACGTGGTGACCAATTTGTTCTGTCACCTCCGTTGCATCGTTCATCGAGCGTGCCTCGTCGGGCAGATGGGTCAAAACAATGCCCTTTACATGGCTCGGGTCGACCTCAATATAGGGCAACCCAATGATTTCGATGGGTTGGGTGATGCGAATCGGAGCACGAAACCACGGGTCTTCAATTTCATAAATATCGTGCATTCCAATAATCTTGCTGGAGTGCCACGTATTGAGTTCAATAAAGACCCCCTTCTTCGCCAGTCTGCAAATCGTAGGGGCGATGCCGATGCCCGCCGTTAAGTAAATACGCAGTTTGCCGTGTACCTTCTGTATGTCGCAGGCTTCAATGATACCCCAAGTAATTTCCCCCGTGAGTCCCTGGCGCAGGTGTGAGGCATTATCCGAAAGGTTCAAGTCTGTGTAACGCACCTTTCCCGTATTGTAGGCTTTGCGCATTTCCGCGTTGACGCTAAAGGGCAACCGGCGGTCTACGGCATCAGCTGCTGCCAGTTCGCCGTCACAACTGGCACCAATCGACGCACCTGTGACGATGCTCACTTTAAAGGGGCGACCCTCGGCGTGTTCAGCGCGTGCACGTTGCGCCAACGCCGGTGTAATCACTTTGGGCGAGCCGGCAGGGCCAAAGCCACCGACAGCCAACAAATCGCCGTTTGCTATCATCGCAGCTGCTTCTGCAGCCGTCATTTCAGGAAGTATCATAGAGCTGGAGTTAAGTAAGGGGAAAAGCGTGGATATCGACCTTCAGACTTTCCCTTGTATGCGTTTCCTTTATTCATTTTTCGTCGCAAAAATACAAATAAGATGCATCTGTACTTAGTATATGCAATAATAAGCCTGTTATATGCAGGAAAGATGCATTTCGTTATTGGTTCTCCTCGCTTTTGAAAGCAGAAGCCGTGAGTTTCTATGTCCTGGCCTGGGGAACTCGCTCCGTCCAGTCCCGAGATTTTTTATTACTTTTGCCGTCGTTTCGAAGCCCTCGTAGTTCAACGGATAGAACAATGCTCTCCTAAAGCGTAGATATGAGTTCGATTCTCATCGGGGGTACTCGACCCATTGTCTCCTTGCCTCTTATCCTGAGGGGTAAGGAGTTTTATTTTCTAGGCAAATTCGTTTCACGTAGTAATACCCCGTTTTTTCTATGGCACAATCAGAGCTCACCCCCATGATGAAGCAGTTTTATGACTTGAAGGAAAAGAATCCCGATGCCATCATGCTGTTTCGTTGTGGCGACTTTTATGAAACCTATGCCAAGGACGCTGTGACCGCCTCCCAGGTATTGGGCATCACATTGACCCGGCGTAATAATAAAGGTCAGGCGAGTACTGAGATGGCGGGCTTTCCCTATCATGCCTTAGACACTTATCTGCCCCGACTTATCCGGGCAGGCTATCGTGTTGCCATCTGCGACCAGTTGGAAGACCCGAAGCTGACGAAGAAACTCGTGAAGCGCGGTATCACCGAACTCGTCACTCCTGGTATTGTCATGACCGACAATGTGCTTTCGGCCAGGGAAAACAACTTTCTCGCCGCCGTTCACTTTGGTAGTCATGCCATAGGTCTTTCCCTCCTCGATATTTCCACAGGTGAATTCTTGGTAGGCGAAGGTACTGTCGAGTACATTGACAAACTATTGGCCGGTTTTTCGCCCAAGGAAATCTTAGTACAGCATGGTCTGCGTGGTCGTTTCGAAGGTCTCTACGGTTCCAAAACCTTCCTCTTCGAATTGGACGATTGGGCCTTCACGCCCCAAACAGCTCAAGAGCGTTTGACCAAGCACTTTCAGGTGAAAAATCTGAAGGGATTTGGTGTAGACCATTTGAAAGAAGGCGTAATCGCTTCGGGTGCCATCCTTTGCTATCTCGAAATGACGCAACACACCCGTACAGGACACATCACCTCCTTGCGTCGCATCGAAGAGGAACATTACGTACGCCTCGACCGCTTCACTACCCGCAATTTGGAACTGACCCAAGCCATGGCCGAGGGCGGTACTTCCTTGCTCCAAGTTATTGACCGCACGCTGACCCCCATGGGTGCCCGTTTACTACATCGCTGGTTAGTCTTTCCTCTTCGTTCGGTCCAGGATATTGTGTTTCGTCAAGACGGCGTAGAACATTTTTTCCGCCAGCCAGACTTTCGTGAACTCTGTGAGATGGAGTTACCCAAAGTGGGGGACATGGAGCGCATTGTTTCGCGTGTGGCTGCCGCCCGCGTCAATCCCCGCGAACTCCAACAACTCCGGGTGGCTTTAGAGAGTACCGCTTTGCTCAAATACGCTTGTACTCATGCTGAATGTGAGGCTGTGCGGCGTGTGGGCGAACAGCTCGATGCCCTCACCTCCCTGCGTGATGTCATCAAGCAGACACTTCGTCCCGAACCACCGATCTTAGTAGCTAAAGGTGATGTCATTGCCGATGGGGTGCATGCAGAACTCGACGAATTGCGCCACATATCGACTTCCGGCAAAGACTATTTGCTCCAAATTCAGCAACGTGAAAGCGATGCCACGGGGATACCGAGTCTCAAAATCGGTTTCAACAATGTCTTTGGTTACTACATTGAGGTGCGCAATACGTACAAGGATAAGGTACCCGAGACATGGATTCGCAAGCAAACATTGGCGCAAGCCGAACGTTACATTACGCAAGAGCTGAAAGAGTATGAAGAGAAGATTCTGGGAGCTCAAGAGCGGATTCTCGCGTTGGAAAACCGTCTGTATAACGAGTTGGTGCAGCAGGTGGCACAGTACGTTCAACCGCTTCAGCGCGATGCAGCTTCGCTTAGTCAGCTCGACTGTTTGCAAAGTCTGGCGAGTGTGGCTCGCGAACGGGGTTACGTGCGTCCTGTAGTTGACGATAGCTTGACACTCGACATCCGTGAAGGTCGTCATCCCGTTATTGAGACCTTGATGCCGCCGGGCGAAGAATACGTGGCAAACGACGTACAGCTTGACACCCAACAGCAACAGATCATCATTGTCACAGGTCCGAACATGGCGGGTAAAAGTGCCCTTTTGCGTCAGACCGCTTTGATTACACTGCTAGCCCAAATAGGTTCCTTTGTTCCTGCCGCTTCGGCTCATGTCGGTGTTGTCGACAAGATTTTTACCCGTGTCGGTGCGAGTGATAACATCTCGGTCGGTGAGAGTACGTTTATGGTCGAGATGAGTGAAGCCGCCAACATCATGAATAACCTGACCGAACGTTCCCTCGTGCTCTTCGACGAGCTGGGTCGTGGTACCTCTACCTACGACGGTATCTCCATTGCTTGGGCCATTGTCGAATATATTCATGAACATCCCCAGGCACATGCCCGCACCCTCTTTGCGACCCATTATCACGAACTCAACGAAATGGAACGCCTCTTCTCGCGCATTAAGAACTGGAATGTTTCGGTACGTGAAGTCGACGGCAAGGTAGTCTTTCTGCGCAAACTGCAACGCGGCGGTTCAGAGCATTCCTTTGGTATTCATGTGGCCCGTCTGGCCGGTATGCCTCAAGCAATCGTGAAGCGCGCCGAGCAGATTCTAACCGACCTCGAAAAGGTCGGTGAACAGACCGGCACACGCGTACCCCGTGCCGAAAGTGCCGTAGGGCAGGAGGGCATGCAACTGAGCTTCTTCCAGCTCGATGATCCCGTCTTGACCCAGGTGCGCGACGAGTTGCTTTACCTCGATGTCGACAATCTCACGCCGCTCGAAGCACTCAACAAGTTGAACGACATTAAGCGCATTCTGAAAGGGTAGGGTATACGCGTTGGCTTTTCCCTTGATGAGGTGATAAGAAGCCTCTTTTCCGTTTGTTTATCCTTTTATGAGGTGAGTACAGAGGTGATTCGCCTCACACCATATCCAGGCAAAATCCCCCGAAATAGGGAGGTTTTGCCTTTTTTCGTGCCCGTACTTTTGCAGCGTCAATTCGTAAGGACGGCCATCGGTTGTTTTCCTTCTTATGTATTACACTAAATCCTGTATTTCAATGACAACCTGTAAACGTATTTCAACTTCTTCTCGTGAGCAATCTTCTCTTTCCGGCAAACTGCTTCGTACTTTGCTGACTTGTCTTTCCTTGTGTTGCCTCGTGGCTTTATTCCCTTCTTGTGACGATGACGACGAAGGTTCTGCTCAGCCCAAGGAACTCAATCTCAAGGGTGACTTCGTGACCTCCATTCCCGCAATGCCAACGTTCGAGCCTTTGAAGGTCGACAATCAGGTTCATGTTGAATGGACCGACCCCAAGCGTACTTCTGCTACAGTGAAAGTTGGTGCGTTCACACTCGAAGTTGGTATGATGGGCAAGGGCTTTACGATTGGTGAAATGAACATTACCGAAGTGCCCTGTACCCTTGCTGCCGATGGAACCATGAACTTTAAGAAAGAATCTTTTGAATGTCAGGCTGGAAGCTACCTCACCAAGGGTAGTTTGGAAGGAACCTACCACAAAGGCGTGTTGAAGTTGACGCTTCGATACAAGCCGGGTAGCATGCCTTTCGAGTGCCAGTCCGTTTTCACTTCCGTACAACCTTAAATTGAGGTTATGTCTTTTCCAATTGCTTTGAAGCGCCTGTGTTTGGCAGGCGCTTTTTTACTCTCTTTGTCCAGCTGTGATGGTATGTTGAGTGGCATGTACGACCAATTGCCTGCCGATTCCGAATTGGGCGAAGGTCTTCATCCGACCGATGTCGCCCGCCGTTTCACCCTTACGCTCGATGCCACCCGTTACGATGAGTGGATTTATCTGGATCTCAACCGTCGCACCTTAGAGCGTCGTGCCCTCCCCGACACCCTGACCGGCGAGTGGGACGGCAAGTCTGGTTGGATGTACCAATTGATGGAAGGTACCCGTTTCACCCCCTTGCGCACGGTTCCGACCGATCCGCAGACCGACCCAGAGCACTGGGACCTCGCTTTCCATCGTTTCGATGTGCGTACGCATGGTGGTTCCGTTTGTGAAACCTCTTATACCCAAATAGATCGTTTGCCCGCATCGGTTGCTGCTTTTGCTGAGGCCTCCTTTGTGCCCGATGAACCTACGAATTCGCTTGTCATGACCGACTTGCGCGAGATGATGGCCTACCGCATTGGTTACCAAATGATTGCCGCCAACCGGGTGCTTTCAGGTTGGGTGAAAGCTGATTATACTACTCCGCCCCCCGTCTTTGCTGGCAGTGGCAAGGTCTATATTCTTCGTACCTCCGATGGTCGTCACGCCGCTTTGCGCTTAAAGAGCTACGTCGGTGCGACAGGCACCAAGGGCCAGTTAACCATCGAAGTGCTCTATCCCTACGAGTAAGTTTTCGGCCTTTCCCCGCACTTCCTTTTCCGTTACGTAGGGTTCGTTCGGTCGGTTGTTTCTGTGTGGGGGAAGCCAACTTCTCAGCTCCCCTTGTTAGGTTAGTAGCTAATTGCCTTTTCTTTTCCGTTGAACCCTCTTTCGGACAATGATTTGTCCTTTTCCTATTCCCTTTGTCCTCTCTTATCGTTCAGCTTGATGTATACCCCGTATTCTTCTCTCCTTCGATGGAGTTTCCTTTCCTTCCTGGCCATACCCACTTTTAGCCATTCCGTCTCCGCCCAGACCGCCGCTTCGCGTGATAGCCTCTTCAGCGAACAGGCCTTGGGCGGTGTTGTTGTGACAGGTACCCGCACGCCCAAGTTGCTCAAGAATACGCCAGTACAGACACGAGTAATTACGGCTGAGGATATCCGCCGAGCGGCTCCAGCTGATTTGCCTGCGCTTTTACAGGAAGAATTGCCAGGCGTAGAATTTTCCTTTGCCATGAACCAACAGCCCAACCTTAACCTTGCAGGTTTTGCCGGACAGAGCGTATTGATTTTGGTCGATGGCGAACGTTTAGCGGGTGAAACAATGGACAACGTAGACTTCTCGCGCATCGACATGAATCAGGTTGAGCGCATTGAGATTGTGCGTGGGGCCGCCTCTGCCCTTTATGGTTCCAATGCCACGGGCGGTGTAATCAACATCATCACCCGTGCGCCCAAGGCTTCGCTCGACGGCAGTCTCAGTGTGCGGGTAGGGGAACACGATTCCCAACGCTATGCTGCCAGCCTGTCGTGTAAAAATCGGCGCGTAGCCAATCTTTTTGCTGCCTCCTTTGCCCAGTCAGACTCTTACAACGTTTGTTCCGACGCATCTGATGCCTGTGACTATCGTCGCGTCTTCGGTTCGCGTACGTGGAGCGTTAGCGACCGGCTCACCTACCGTCCCCATCAGACCTTGCGCCTTGGTGCGAATGCCGGCTATTACTTTCGCGAGCGTTTCTCTTCACCCGACCAACCTGAGCGTTACCGCAGTCTTTCAGTTGGTGCTCGGGGAGAGTGGACACCCTGTGAACGCGACCGGGTCGAGTTTTCCTATGCCTTCGACCAATACGACAAGTCCGACTATTACCGCGCGCTTCGTGCCGACGTGCGCGATTACAGTAACGTGCAGCACAGTGCCCGTGTGTTGTGGCATCACACGTTTCGCGAGCACGATGTGTTTACCGTCGGAGGTGGCTTGACTCGCGACTACCTGTCTTCTTATCAGTTTGAGGCGGGTAAAACCTACCACCAGTGGGCATACGATGTCCTGGCACAATACGACTGGCAGTTTGCACCCGGTTGGGAAGCCGTGGGAGCTCTGCGTTGGGACTATTTTACCGAAGGTCATGCCTCGCAACTCACCACCCGTCTCAACCTGCGTCGCCGTTGGCATCACTGGACCTTCCGTGGCGGCTATGCCGGAGGCTTCCGTGCCCCGACGCTCAAGGAACGTTACATGAAGTTTGATATGTCGGGTATTTTCGATATCCATGGCAATCAGGACCTGCGTTCCGAACGTTCGCACAATCTCAGTCTTTCCGCTGACTATGGTTACCAAAACTATCGACTCACCCTCTCGGGTACTTACAGCCGTATCAACAATAAAATCACGACTTCTTCCGTTTCCTACGACGAAAGTTCGCGTCCCTTTGTACGCTACATCAATGTGGACAAGTTAGACGTGTTGGGTGCCGAAGTAACCGCTCAGGCACATTGGCGTAATGGACTTTCTGCCCGTCTTTCTTATCTTTACACCCACGAAATGGCTCCCACGGGTTCGCTCACTCCTTATTGTCCTGCCCGTCCGCATACGCTCCATGCAAAGTTCTCTTGGGACAAGCGTTGGTTGCCGCGCTATGCCACCCAACTGACGCTTTCAGGTCGCTTCCTTTCTGCTGTCGATTATACCACCGCAGAACTGGTTGCTCCCTTTGCTCCCCGTCCGGTACACAGTCCTGCCTATACGTTGTGGAATGTGCGGCTTGCTCAGGAAGTCGGCAAACTGCTAACAGTTCACCTCACGGTCGACAATCTGTTCAACTATCGTCCGGAAGTCTACAGCTTCAACACCCCGCCCACAACGGGAACCCATGTTGCCCTCGGTGCCGTGTTGCGGTTCTAGAGGATGGTTGTAGCACGCCTCAGCCGTTTCTTCGCTTGTTTATTTATTTTCATTTTATTCATCCTCTCTCCCTATGTATCCACTTAAAGCAATTGCATCCTTTCTCTTGGTGCTCCTGCTCATGCCCTTGGGCCACGCCCTCATGATCTTGATGGAGCATTTCCTTTCTCCTTCCGTTCTTCACGTCAGTGCCTTCCTCATGGGTTTTGCCGGCATGCTGATTGTCATCCTGGGCGTTTTCGTCAAGGGCGACACCAAGCAAACCCTCTTCGGATTGATTGGTGGTTTACTCTTCTGGACCGGTTGGGTCGAATTCCTCTTTGCCTACTATGCCCAGCGTTATGGTGTACACTACGATCTGACGCAAGGCGTTGTTCAGACCACCACCCAATATGTTGATGGAATCGGCGTCACTTCCTACCTCATTAACGGACTTCCCCTTGAAAGTTACGACCGCATGGCGTTGAAGGACATCACGGGTTCGCGTCCCGAATACCTCATCATGCCCGCCACCTTCGGTATGTGGATGATGTTTATGATGCTCTACCTCTTCTGTGCCCGTTCCGGTTGCAAATTTATGATGTGGCTTCAGGACCACTTAGGCATCAAGAACCGCGTAGAACTCCGTCCCATGGCTCACCACACCTCCATGGTTACTTTCCTGGAGCTCAACCTCATGCTTTGGTCACTTTACTTGTTGCTGATGTTCTGTTACGATCCCGTGTTCCTGGGCGAACGCCATCCGGTGACCATCGCTGTTGCAGTTGGCTGCTTAGTCGGTTCGCTGTTCATGTTTAAGAAGCAGTTTAAGATGGCTACTTGGGGGCGAAACATCCGTATGTCCATCGCTACGGTTATCGTGTTTTGGACCTTTGTTGAAGTGGTAGCACGCAACGGTATGCTCAAGGAAATTTGGGTCGATCCGCTTAACCACGTAGGCGAAATGGTGGCCATATTGTTGGGCTTCGTCCTCCTGTTGGGTCTGCCGTTGATTAAGGTGAAGCGTAAAATAACTCCTCCTTCCTTTTCCATTCATCTTCCTTTTTTCGTCTCAAACGATGACTAAAATCGAAAAGGAAAAGCGCATGGTCGCTGAGATGATCACCTTGTATTGTCATCGTCAGCATGGGAGTAAAGGGGGAGAGCTTTGCCCCGACTGCAGCGAATTGTTGACTTACGCACACCAGCGTCTGAGTCGCTGTAAGTTTGGCGAAGCCAAGACCACGTGTCGCCGTTGCCCCATCCATTGTTACAAGCCTGAGATGCGTCGGCGCATCGTCCGTGTCATGCGCTATGCCGGTCCGCGTTTGCTGTTCTATCATCCTCTGACCGTTTTGCGCCATTGGTTCTAAGGGAAGCCTTCTTCCCCATTTTCTCTGATTCACTTCGCTTCGTTGGTCGCTGACTTCGAAGCCGACATTCTTGCAGAAGGGTACTGTCGAATTTGATTCGATAGTACCCTTTTTTCTTTCATTGTGTCGTTATTCTCCGTAATATAGCGGAGAATAGTCGCACCAATCACCCAAAAACTGTACTTTTGTCGCATAATTGGCAATGAACCATTTACATGGGGCGTTTGTTAGCCCAATGACTCGAATGGACTCCCATTAAATGGCAGTTGCCTTTTCCCTTAATTCATTCATTACGGACAGCTACTGTTTGGGCTTCGTGACCGCATAGAGCGTTCAAGCCGCTACGTGCTTCTTCTGACCGGAAGAAGCCGCCCTTCCACTCTTTCTCAGCACAGACCTTTTTCAGCCTTGTCCCCTAATTCTTCTCGACGATGAAACCCTATGTTGTTTTGTTCGCAGCCCTTCTGCCTTTCTCGGGGTTGCAAGCCCAGCGTTTAACCTGTCCCTCGGGTGACCATTACAAAATAACCAAGATGAAGGTCTACGACCAAGCCAAGCTGGCAGCCTTCTACCGCCTCAAGTTCCGCACGGACTCTACCCGCGTTGACGATTACACCCAGGCACAGACGGTCTTGATGATTTCTGACCGTTACGTGCGCTTTGGTGATTTCAATCACATTCGCCTCGATTCCATCAATAACTATTTGGCAGCGAACAAGAAGAACCGCGAGAACGCTCAGGCCCGTGCCGAGTGGGACACGTACATTCACTTGGAAAATTACCACACCGTCACCTTGACCGATTTGACCAAGCAAGAAACCACGGTTCAGCTTTCTAGTGTACTTCGCGGTTACGAATATACTTATCCTACGCCTGAGATTCAGTGGCAACGTGTAGCGGGCGATACCGTCATTCAAGAGATGCCTTGTCACAAGGCAACCTGTTCCTTTTCGGGTCGTCAATACGTAGCCTGGTATACCGAGCAAATCCCTTTGCCCTACGGGCCTTACCTGTTTGGTGGATTGCCGGGACTGATTGTCGAACTACATGATGTGGGACGCAACTGGAACTTCTCCTTCGAATCGTTTGGTGCGATGGAGCACTATCGGCCCATGTATCTCTATCATAAAAGTTTCTTGGGCAAGTTAATGCATCTGCCGCGTGAAAAGGCCTTGACGGCTTACCGAAACGACTTGGAAAATTGGGACAATCTCTTTATCGAAGAGGCCAATGTCAAGGTATTGACAAACGGCAAGTGGGTAACGCCCGAGGCCAATCATCCGAAACGTGCGACGAATATGCTTGAATTGGTATGGTAAGTCGGTTTCTCTTCCTGTTTTGTTTGGCAATGTGGCACTTCGTTGGTTTGGAAGCGCAGACGGTGTATGTAAACGGTACGGTGCGTGATGCTCAAGGAAAACCGCTGGGGCAAGTTCTGTGCAAACTGCTTTCTGCGCGTGATTCCTTGTTGACCTATGTGGTAACGCGCCCGACGGGGGCTTATCGTTTGCCCGTGAAGCAAGGCGGCACCCAACTCGTCTTCTCCAAGATGGGGTATGCGCCGGTGCGGTTGGTCTATGAAGCTAGCCGTAGGCAAGTGGATGTGAGCCTTGTCGAACAGTCACAGTCCATCAAGGGGGTGACCATTCGGGCAGAAGCCATTACGAGGCGGCAAGATACGCTCAATTACCACGTAGATGCCTTCCGTCAGAAGGACGATGTCAGTTTGGAGGATGTCATTCGTCGCTTGCCAGGTATCGAAGTCACCGAAACAGGACAGATTCTTTACCAGGGAAAGTCTATCAATAAGTTCAACATTGAGGGACTCGACTTGATGGGCGACCAATACAATCAAGCTACGCAGCATATGCCTGCCGAGGCGGTGGCAACCATTCAGGTCATGGAGCACAACCAGCCCATTCGGGCATTGGAGGGTCGAGTACGTAACGACCACGCTACGCTCAATGTGAAGCTCAAGTCGCACTATAAGCTGCATCCTTTTGGCGATGTGTCAGTCGGTGTCGGCGGTTCTCCTTTTTGTTGGGACGGTGATTTGACGGCAATCCAGATTGCTAAGAAAAATCAGTTCTTTGCTACGGGTGCACTCAACAACAGTGGGACTCCGCTGCGCGCTTTGACACAGCGCATGGGCAATTATACAGGGCTTTATACTTACGATCCCTTGCCCCGTTCCTTCCTCTCTTCTCCGACCCTGAGTCGTCCACCTTTTTCTTCGCAATATTACCTGGACAATCATTCCTATTTCGGCGGCATCAATTACCTCCATGCCTTCACACCCTACTCGACCATCCGCTTCAATGCCTTCTATAATCAAGAACGTGAGTACCGCCGCGACAGCGTCTACAACGCCTACATTACGGCAGCCGACACCGTTCGGTTGGCTGAAAAGCACCGCCAACGCACGAATGAAGGTACCTTTCGAGGTCAATTGCGTTATGAACTCAATGACAAACGGGTCTATGTAGAAGACGTGGTAACTGCCGAAGTATCCACCGGGTGTACACATACCGAACAGGTAGCCAACGGACTCCACTGGTTGGAACAAGGGAAAAGTCGCCCTTACTACGTGCAAAACAGGGCTCATGTCGTGTGGACTACACCGCGTCGTATCTATTCGTTTTCCTCCATCGTGCGCGGCTATCGTTCGGACGAGAAGTTACTTGTACAGGGTGAGGAAGGAGCAACTTCCGCTCCTACTTTACAGACAACGGCCTTGACGCAGTGGCTGATGCGCCACCGTGCCGAAACCACCTTCGATCTTTGGGGCGAACCGCTCAGTCTGGGCTATATGTTCGAATACAAGCATACGGATTTGGATGGTGCGGCCGCTTTTGCAGGCTCGAATCGTATCCGTTACGGATTGCATACGTTCGACCCTTCGTACGATCTCACTTTGGGTGAGGGTAGTTTGGAACTGAGGGTTCCAGTGGAGTACATTCATTACCGTTATGCCGATGGTAAACGGAGGAATCGTCGTTTGTGGTGTGCTCCTTGTCTCGACTTCAGTTATCCGCTTACCGTACAGTGGAAGTTGAATGCTGAGGTTGCTTACAATCAGAATGCCTCGACGACCAACCCGGGGTACGAAGGTTGGATAGCCAACAATTATCGTACTTACACTTGGGGCACAGACAGTCTGAACCTGCAGCGCACCAAGCTCGCTAATGTGCGGTTGGCTTATCTCAATACGTATAGTCTCCTTTCGTGGAATCTGTATGTGGGTTTCCAGCAGGACCGTTCAGACTTGGTGCAAGCTCAGCTCTTTTTAGACGATTATACTTTGGTGCTCCCAGAGTGGAAAGAGCGTTCCTATACTTCGTGGAGTGTCTCGAGTGCCACGAGCAAACAATGGCGCAAGGCGGGTATCTACTTGCGGGGGCAGGTGCAATATGCCTACAACAAAGACTTTGTCTCGCAGAATGCGATCGAAGATTACCTCCGTTATCACGCGCTCAACGCTTCGTTGACCTTGCGCTGGACTTCCTGTGCGTGGCTACAGGCCCATCTTGTGGCTTCGGGCAATCTGAGTTGGAAAGAGCCTGATGCGTTCTCGGCAGCCCGCCAACGGTTGAAAAACGGCTATTACGCCCTGACACTTGATTGCTATCCCGTAAAGCCCTTGCGTCTTTATCTTCACTTCTCGCAGTCGGCGTTCGAGATTGCCTCGTCTCGTTACGCAGTCAACAGTTTCTTGGGAGCCGGTTTCCGCTACGACATCACCCACCGATGGTCGTTGAGTGCCGATGCCCGCAATTTGCTCAATCGCCGTGATTATCAAGAATCTCTTTATACCCATTCGAACTATCGTTACTTCCGCGTTCCCTTGCGCGGCAGGGAGATGATGGTCAGTTTGCGTTATCACTTTTAAGTGAAGGGTAGGATTGCTCCTTTATAACACAACGTGACCCGACGGAAACAAACCGTCGGGTCACGTTGTGTTTTAGCGTAGTTAGAAGCAGAATGAGATTTTCGCATTCGCCGAACTTTTAAATTCATAACCGATTTGCCAGCCCGTATAGTTCACACCGATGGCAAGGAAGTTGGTCAGTTGGTAATCATAGCCTGCTGAAACCGAGATAGCGTAGCGCGTAGCCTCAGTGGTAAAGGTTTTGACTATGTCGTAAGCCCCCGTGGGAGAAAGTACGATGCCGTCTATTTGTTCATCTGTCGTACCGAGTCCGACCGAAGCTTGCAGATAAATCGTATTTCTTTTGATTTTCAGTAAGTCATAACCAGCACCGAAGCCCAACATATAGTCTCTTACGCTGTTATTGAGGTCAAAGTTGTAGTGAATTCCGTCGCGTTCGTAGCTGACCTTCTCTGTCCCGTCGTTCACGCCGGCATGGAAGTTTACCAAGGTGTAAAAACGCTTGTTGAGGTAGTGTTTCCATTCGACACCGAGGTCGTAACCGTTGCGTTTATGCAATTCGGGAAACTGTTCATAACCAGCGAAGACGGCTAGTTGGTCGCGCTTCGTGTCTTGAGCAAATGCCTGAGAAGAAGCCAAGAAAGGGATAAACAGTAGACTGTAAATTCGTTTCATTGTGGATGGTTGAGGTATTTGTTGCGTATAGGAGGCGGGAGAACTTGCTTTTGAAGCCGTAGTTCCTACCATTGAAAAAAACGGGAGGAAACTCTTTTTATTGCACCCGTTTTCTTTGGTGATTGAAAAAAGTTTCTTCCCGTTCCAATGTCCGCTTTAATGCGCTTCCAGCCAGTTTATGCCCGAACCACAGTCAGCAATGAGAGGAACGCTCATGGCAAAGGCGCGTTCCATCTCTTCCACGACCAGTTGTTTCACGTGTTCCAACTCTGTGGGAGGTACTGAGAAGTTTAGTTCGTCGTGTACCTGCAGAATCATCTTTGTCTGCAAAGCTTCGTGGCGAAGGCGTTCGTCAATGCGAATCATGGCAATTTTAATGATGTCTGCTGCCGTTCCCTGGATAGGCGCATTGACCGCATTTCGTTCCGCATAACCGCGAACCACCGCGTTGCGCGAAGTGATGTCGGGCAGGTAGCGTCGGCGACCAAATTCGGTGAGAATGTAGCCTCGTTCGCGCGCCACTTCTACGCTCTTTTCCATGTATTCTTTTACCTTGGGATAGGTCTTGAAATAGCTGTCAATCAGTTCTTTTGCCTCTGTTCGCGATACCTCCATGCGTTCCGCCAGTCCGAAGGCAGAGATACCATAAATGATGCCGAAGTTGGCGGTTTTAGCCTTGCGTCGTTCGTCGCGTGTTACCTCTTCCAGGGGCTTGTGGAAGATGCGTGCAGCCGTGGCTGCATGGATGTCGCGACCTTCGCGGAAGTCCTGAATGAGGTGTTCGTCCTGACTCAGATGGGCCATGATGCGCAACTCAATTTGAGAGTAGTCAGCCGAGAAGAAGGTGCAACCTTCCTCTGCGACAAAAGCCTTGCGTATTTCCTTTCCATCGTCTCCACGTACCGGGATATTTTGCAGATTCGGGTTTGACGAAGACAAACGTCCCGTCGCCGTTACTGCCTGGTTAAACGAAGTATGGATGTGTCCCGTCTCAGGTAAAATCAGCTTGGGTAAGGCATCGATGTATGTGCTGACCAATTTCTTGAGTCCTCGGTGTGCCAAAATCTTTCCCACGATGGGGTGTTTGGCACGAATGGCCTCCAAAACCTCCTCGCCTGTGGAGTATTGTCCGCTCTTGGTTTTCTTTGCTTTTTCGTTGAGCTTCAGCTCATCAAAGAGCACTTCGCCTACCTGGCGGGGAGAGGTCAGCAGGAAGGGGTGACCAGCCAGTTCGTAAATTTCGCGTTCGAGTTCTTCGAGCCGTTGGTTAAACTGGTTTCCAGTTTCTGCCAATGCTTCCGTGTCGAGTCGCACACCGTTTCGCTCCATACGGGCGAGAACCGGCATGAGGGGCATCTCGATTTCGTTGAAAACACGGGTCAACTCGTTCTTTTCAAGTTCGTCGCGCAGGGGAGGATAGAGTTGGAGCGTTACGTCTGCGTCCTCACAAGCGTAGTCACAGATTTCAGCCGGCGTAAGGTCTGCCATATTCTTTTGGCCTCGTCCTTTCGGTCCGATGAGTTGCTCGATGGGGATGGGCGTATAGTTCAGATAAATCTCTGCCAGGTAATCCATGTTGTGACGCAACTCGGGTTGTACGAGGTAGTGCGCCAGCATCGTGTCGAACAGGGGAGCGTGGAGGTGAATGCCGTAAGAGGCAAGTACCGTCAGGTCGTATTTCAGATTTTGTCCGACTTTCAAAATCGTCGCACTTTCGTAAACGGGGCGGAAAATCTCCAGCCATTCCTTTGCCGCACCTGTTTCACGTGGAACGGCAACGTACCAAGCCTCGCCTCCTTCCACTGCAAAACTTAAACCTACCAAACGGGCACGTATGGCATCGGTGGAGGTCGTCTCAGTGTCCAAGCTTAAGGTCTGGGATGTCAAAAGTTTTTCACAAAGAAATTTAGCATCCTCTTGATTCTTAATGAGAATATACTTATGAGGAACTTCTTTCAGTGTTTTGTGAGTCGATTGATTAATTCCACTCGTAATCTCGCCCGAATCTGAGCCAAACAGAGGGCCGAATAAATCAGCCTGTGGAGTGGGGTCAGTGGCTTTATCCATCTTTTGGAGGAAGGAGCGGAATTCCAGTTCTTCGTAAATCGGACGGAGTGCTTCGGTATTCGCTTCGCGTCGGGACAGTTCGTCGAGGTTGAGTTCGATGGGAACATCCGTCTTGATCGTCACCAAAAATTTAGAGAAGCGAATTTGCTCCACATTTTCTTCTACCTTCTTTTTTTGTGCGCCCTTCAGTTGGTCCGTGTGAGCCAAGAGTTCATCAATGCCACCAAACTGTTTCACCAACTTGATCGCTGTCTTTTCTCCTACACCCGGACAGCCCGGTACATTATCTGCCGTGTCCCCCATCAGTCCGAGGAGGTCAATTACCTGTGAAGTCGAGCTAATCTCGTATTTTTCGCAGATTTCATCGACGCCTAGCTTCTCCATCCCTGCACTTCCGTGTCCCGGTCGGCGCATATAGATGCCCGGTCGTACCAGCTGTGCGTAGTCCTTATCGGGAGTTACCATGTGCACTTCCAGTCCTGCTTCCTGTCCTTTCAGGGCCAGTGTGCCGATGACGTCATCTGCCTCAAAACCAGGGATTTCAAGGATGGGGATACGGTAAGCACGGATAATGTCTTTGATAATAGGCACCGCCCAACGAATGTCTTCGGGCGTGGCTTCGCGCTGTGCCTTGTATTCAGGGTAAGCTTCGTGACGGAACGTGCCTCCCGCTGGGTCGAAAGCAATGCCGATGAAATCGGGCTTTTCCTTTTGCAAGACGTCTTCCAGTGTATTCACAAAACCAAAAACAGCCGATGTGTTTTGCCCTTTGGAATTGATGCGTGGCGAACGTATCAAGGCATAATAAGCACGATAAATCAGTGCGTAGGCATCTAAGAGGTAGAGCGTTTTCATGCGTGTAGCGTATAAAGTATTCGCGTCGCTTCTTCGTCAGATAAGGGTAGGGAAGACGCGACGCGAGGTTTGTATTCGGGTAAGAAAGCGGCTGGTCGAAACTGTCCGCGTTGAAAGGGAAATCCGTTCAGAATGAAAGGCTCCGCGTCACAAAAATACGGAATAAAGCGTTAACTCGCTGATAAATTACTACTTTTGTAAACCGAAAACTGAAAATATGGACAAGCTATCCATTTTGCGCTTACCGGTCGAAAAAGAACTGGAAGCCTATAAAGAAATGTTTGACCGCACCCTCGATCATCCTGATGATTTCTTGGGTAGCGCGTTAGAATATGTGCGAGGACGCAAAGGAAAAATGATGCGTCCTCTTCTTGTGTTGCTCATTGCCAAGGAATGCGGAGACGTATCGCTGGACAGTTTGCGTGCGGCCGTAACCCTCGAACTTCTCCACACCGCTTCGCTCGTTCATGACGATGTTGTCGATGAGAGCGGAGAGCGTCGCGGTCAACGTTCTGTCAATGCCGTTTACGACAATAAGGTCGCGGTACTTTTGGGGGACTATCTCCTTTCCCTTTCCCTGCTTCAAGCTGCGTTGACGAACCACATTCGTATCGTTCAAATCATCGCCCAGCTTGGTGGTACACTCTCTGAGGGCGAGGTCTATCAGTTGGCAAACATCCGCAACGAAGCCATTACCGAATCGGCTTATTTTCATATCATTCACCATAAAACGGCAGCCCTCTTTGCTGCTTGTGCAGAGTTAGGTGCAATTGCCGCCGATGCTCCCGAAGAATATGTGGCACGTGCCCGTCGTTTCGGTGAATTGGTTGGTATTTGCTTCCAGATTCGCGACGATATTTTCGACTACTATCGCGAGAGTGAAATTGGTAAACCCACTTATAACGACATGAATGAAGGCAAGCTCACCCTTCCCGTCATTTATGCCCTTCAGACAACGGATCGTCCCGAAGTTCATGCCTGGGCACGCCGTGTAAAAAGCGGTGAAGCCACCCGTGAGGAAATCGAATCGCTCGTAGCTTTCACCAAGGAAGCGGGGGGTATTGCCTATGCCGAAGCCAAGATGAAGGAGTTGCACGACGAGGCTCTTGCCCTCCTGGAGCACTGGCAGAATCCTGCGGTCAAGGAGGCACTCCGTGGTTATATTGATTTCGTAGTAGAACGGAAGATGTAATCTTAAACTCCGTTTAATTCAGGATAGCGTTCGCCCTCTCAGCAGAGGGCGAACGTTTTTTTGTCTGTTGCTCTTTCGGGGTATTGGAAAGGAGAGATGGGAGAGCGAATAATATTAATGTGAAGGAGGCGTCGTTGGTAATGCAGCGAAGATGTGCTACCGTGTTTCTCCTTCCCTTTCCTACGCAAACAGCGGGACGAACCTCTTCGGTTCGCCCCGCTGTTTGTATGGTTTAATGGCGTTTAGGCCGTGTTAGAACGGCTTCACTTCCTTGCCCAGGATGTCGCTCACCAAGAGATTGGCTAAGCGGCTGGTACCAATGCGGAAGAGGCCTTCCTTGATATAATCCTCGCCGAGAATCTCGCGAACAACGGTGTAGAAGCTCACGGCTTCATCTACGTTCTTGATACCACCCGCAGCCTTGAAGCCGATTTTCGTGCCTGTCAGCTCGTAATACTCCTTGATGGCGGTACACATCACGTAAGCCGCTTCGAGCGTAGCAGCGGGCTCTATTTTGCCCGTAGAGGTCTTGATAAAGTCAGCTCCGGCATACATCGAGAGAATTGAAGCCTTCTTGATGTTTTCAGCCGTTTGGAGGGCACCTGTTTCGAGGATAACCTTCAGCGGGCGACCAGCGCAGGCAGCCTTGATTTCCTCGATCTCGTCAGCGCAGGTTTCGTAGTCACCGCTGAGGAAAGTACCGACGCTCAAGACGCAGTCAATTTCGGTTGCGCCGTCGTGAACGGCCAGTGCCGTTTCAGCTGTTTTGATTTCAATAAAGGTCTGAGAAGAGGGGAATCCGCCAGCTACGCAGGCAACTTCTACGCCGTCTGCTTCGAGCGATTCGCTCACAATCTTGGCAAAGTTCGGATACACACAAACCGTGGCCAAGTGGGGCAAGTCGGGGTGTTCTTCTGCAAAGCGGTTAACGTTTTCCGTAAATTTCAGCACGCTTTCTTGTGAGTCTGTCACCTTCAGCGTGGTGAGTTCAACCGTGCTGAGAAGTTGTTTTTTTACTTCCAGCGTGTTGTATTGTGCCTGATGCTTTTCTACCAACTGGTGTACGGCCTCACTGACTGCTTCATCGTGCAGGTGGAGGTCAAACTTAGCAAAGGCCTGTTCGTAAACGCTACCCGTGCCTTGTTCAGCATCGTGGTCAGCGTGACAGTGGCAATGATTTTCTGACATACAAATAAGGTATTGGGCATTCGTCGGAATGCCAGATTATGAGTTGATGAATTTTAGAGTGGGGGAATGGAAAGGGAATGGGGTGGGGAAGCCGCGTAGCCAATCCCCGAAGAGGTGGCATTATTCCTCGCTTATACCGCTTTGTAATTTCGGGTTGTTGAGGTGGCGGGTAGCATCGCGTGCCGTCTTTTTGGCAAAGCTTTTTTCGAGTGCTTCCGTGAGGTCAACCCCCGTTTGGTTAGCGAGGCAGAGGAGCACCCAAAGTACGTCTGCCATTTCCTCCGATGGATCGGTCGGTTCGCCCGCCTTGAAGGATTGGTCTCCGTAGCGGCGTGCCAGGATACGAGCCAATTCGCCGACTTCCTCCGTGAGGCAAGCCAGGTTGGTCAGCTCGCTGAAATAGCGTACGCCGTAGGTCTTAATCCACTCGTCTACTCGTTGTTGTGCTTCAGCTAAAGTCATTCTTTATTCTTTGTATCCATACAGATGGTGACCGGGCCGTCGTTGAGCAACTCCACCTTCATGTCTGCCCCGAATTCCCCCGTTTGAACGGGAGTTCCGAGTGCTTCTCCCAAGGTTTGGCAGAAGTATTCGTAGAGGGGAATGGCATGTTCGTGGCGTGCCGCACGGATGTACGAAGGGCGGTTTCCCTTCTTGTACGAAGCCATCAGCGTAAACTGGCTGACCACTAAAGCCTCGCCAGCTACGTCGGTGATGCTGCAATTCATTACGCCCGCTTCATCGTCGAAGACGCGAAGGCCGGCAATTTTTCGGCACAGCCAGTCGGCGTCGGCACGTTCGTCAGCTTCCTCGATTCCTAAGAGGATGAGAAAGCCCTGCTGGATGGATGATTTCAGGTTGCCTTCGATGGTTACGGAGGCATGTTTTACGCGTTGTATTACTGCTCTCATAGGGTCGCAAATGTACGATTTTATTGCGGGTCGGGGTGGAGGTGGCTGTAGATTTTTCCGCCCTTGACAGTTCCCACGACCGCTTGGAGTTCCGATAGCTCGGCTTCTTTCACCCGTTTTACGCTTTTAAAGTGTGCCAGGAGTGCTTTCTTGGTTGCCGGACCCACTCCGGGTACTTGGTCGAGCTCCGAGGCGGTCTGTCGTTTTGACCGGACGTCGCGGTGAAACTGGATGGCAAAGCGGTGAACCTCGTCCTGCATTTGCGTCAGTGTACGGAAAAGCTGGCTGTCGGGTTGGAGGCTGATGGTGGCCGGTGGGAAACCGTAGAGCAGTTCGCGGGTGCGGTGGCGGTCATCCTTAGCGAGGCCCGCAATGGGGATGGAAAGCCCCAGTTCGTCTTCGACCACTTGGCGAATGACTTCCATTTGCCCCCGTCCACCGTCCGCAATAATCAAGTTGGGTAGTTTTTCGCCTTCGTCCTTCATGCGTCCGTAGCGTCGGCGCACCACCTCCTGCATGGAGGCGTAGTCATCGGGACCCACCACCGTGCGGATGTGGTATTTGCGGTACATTTTCTTGTTTGGTTTGAGTTGTTCGAAGACCACGCACGCCGCTACGGCATCCTCGCCACTGATGTTAGAGTTGTCGAACAATTCGATGTGCAAGGGCAGGTGGGGCAGTCCCAGGTCTTGCTGAATCTCCTTCATTAAGCGAGTCTTCTTCTGTTCAGGGTTGAGTTTCTCCGCTTGTTTTAAACGGTCAAACTTATACTGTTTTACGTTCAGTCGCGACAATTCCAGCAAAGTGCGCTTGTCTCCCCGCTGCGGCACTGTCTGTACGACCATGTCGCTCGGCAGGTCTACCTCAAAGGGCACCACAATTTCCTTCGAACGGCTGCCGTAGCGTTCGCGCATCTCCACGATGCCTAAGGTGAGCAATTCTTCGTCCGTTTCCTCCATCTTCTTCTTGTATTCGAAGGTAAACGCCTGAGTGATGCACCCGTTGGTTACGTGCAGGTAGTTGATGTAAGCCACGTGGTCTTCGCTCTCGATGTGAAATACGTCAATGTTGTGCAAGACCGACGACACTACTTCGCTTTTCGCCCGGAATCCCTCGATGAGATCGTACTTGCGTTTCAGTTCCTGCGCCTCCTCAAAGCGAAGCTCGTCTGCCAGCTTCATCATTTCCTCGCGCATACGTCGTGCCAGTTCAGCCGTGTTCCCTTTCAGAATCTCCTTGCAAGCTTCAATGTTGCGCAGGTATTCCTCGCGGCTCTGTTTGCCCACACAGGGAGCTTTGCAACGGTGAATGTGGTAGTCCAGGCAAACCTCGTATTTCCCGTTTTCAACGCCCTCTTGTGTCAGCGTCTGGTGGCAGGGGCGCGGCTGGTAGAGTTCGCGGCAGAGGTCGAGCAAGGCATACATGGTCGGCACGTGTGAATACGGACCGAAGTAGGTTGCCCCTCGTTTGTTGCGTTGGCGCGTTTTGAAAATGCGGGGCAGGTATTCGTTAGAGATGGCAATTGAGGGATATGTCTTGTCGTCCTTCAGCAGTACGTTGTAGTGTGGCTTGTACTGTTTGATCAGGTTGTTTTCGAGCAAGAGTGCGTCTTCTTCCGTTTTCACCACCACATAACGGATGTCGCGGATGTGACTCACGAGCAAGCGCGTCTTGCGTGTTTGCTGTTCCTTATTAAAGTAAGAGCTGACCCGCCGTTTGAGGTTCTTGGCTTTGCCGACATAGATAATCTTTCCCTCGTCATCGAGGTATTGGTAACAGCCGGGCGATTCGGGCAAGTTGTTGACGATGCCTTTGAGGTATTGTTCGCGTTCTTCGTGGGGGCGCATAGGATGTAAAAAAGGAAAACACCCGCACACGGTGAGGTGTGCGGGTGGGGAGATGAAACGGGATTTTTTTTACTCGTTAATCGTGAGCAAGGTGGTAATGTCGAGATTCTTGCCGAGAAACTTTCGTCCTTCGAGACCTTCCATTTGGAGTTCGATAAGGAAGTTGATGTACGTTTTCTTCGGTCCGAAGTGTTGGACAAGGTCGTACGCTGCCTGCATCGAACCGCCCGTTGCGAGCAGGTCGTCGTGGATGAGCACAACGTCATTGGAGTCGATGGCATCGGTGTGAATCTCGATGGTGTCGTAACCGTATTCTTTGAGGTAAGTCGCTTTGCGCGTTTCGGCAGGAAGCTTACCGGGCTTGCGTGCCATGATGAATCCGGCTCCCAGTTTCTCGGCGAGCATCGCGCCCATGACGAAACCACGGCTCTCGATGCCGACCACCTTGGTGATGCCTTTGTCCTGGTAGAGACGTACAAGTTCGTCTAACATCTCGCGGATGCAAGCCGGATTCTTGAAGAGGGTACTCACGTCCTTAAAGTGGATTCCGGGTTTGGGAAAGTCGGGGACGTTTCGCAGATTGTCCAATAACAGTTTTGTATTCATAATTTGTTTGATAATGAGTAGCGGTGTATACTTTTGTTTCACGTGGAACGCGAACAAAAAACTCGTTGAAATCGCGGTTTTTTGAGCTTTAGGGCTCTGTGTGTTGGGTTTACTTCAAGTTTTACTTTAACCAAACGCATGGTGTTGAAGCCGCACGTAGCAGCTTAACGCCCCAAGAGAACGAGCAATACGCTGATGTCGCTGGGCGAGACACCCGGGATGCGGCTGGCTTGTGCCAGCGTTTCGGGGTCAATGCTCTTCAACTTCTGACGGGCCTCGGTGCTTAATTGGGTGAGTTCATCGTAGTTAAAGCGACCTCGGATAAGGATATGCTCTAAGCGTTGCATCTTGTCCGCCAGGGCGCGTTCGCGGGCAATGTAGCCGTGGTACTTCATTTCGATTTCTGCCGCTTCAATCGTCTCTTCGCGGTCCGAGTCAATCTGCGAAAGGAATTCGCTGAAGCCTTTCACTTCGTCGGCCAAGTTGGCTAAGGATATCTGCGGACGGTTGATTAAATCGAAGAGTTTGCATCCGCCGTGCAGGGGAGCTGTGCCCAGGCGTTCCAGGAACGGATTGATGCGCGGTGCTTTAATCGGGAAGTTCTTGCAGAAGTCCAAGATGGCGGCAATCCCTTCGCTCTTCCGGTGAAACCGTTGCAAACGTTCGGGCGTTGCCAAACCAAATCGTTCGGCGTAGGGCGTCAGTCGGGCATCGGCATTATCCTGTCGGAGCAGGATGCGGTATTCGGCACGCGAGGTAAACATGCGGTAGGGCTCGTCGACACCCTTGGTCACCAAGTCGTCAATGAGAACCCCGATGTAAGCTTCGTCGCGGTGGAGGGTGAACGGAGCGCTTCCACCGCATTTCAGTGCCGCATTGATGCCCGCCACGATGCCTTGACCCGCTGCTTCTTCGTAGCCCGTGGTGCCGTTGACCTGTCCGGCAAAGTAGAGGCCTTCGACTACCTTCGATTCCAACGTATGGTAGAGTTGGGTCGGGTCGAAGAAATCGTATTCAATCGCATAGCCCGGACGATAGACTACGACGTCACGAAAACACGGCATTTGCTTGAGTGCCTCGATCTGTACGTCCATCGGTAAGCTCGATGAAAAGCCGTTTAAGTAGAGTTCGTTTGTGTCAACGCCTTCGGGCTCGAGGAAAAGGGGATGGTGGTCGCGGTCGGGGAAGGTTACCAACTTCGTCTCGATGCTCGGGCAGTAGCGTGGCCCAATGCTCTGAATTTGTCCGTTGTAAAGCGGTGAATCTGCCAATCCCGAGCGGAGCACCTCGTGTACGCGCTCGTTGGTCTCACACGTCCAACAGGGCAATTGGGGCAGGGGGCGCAACGGACTGATAAAGGAAAAACGGTGAAAGTCGGTTTCGCCGGGTTGCAATTCCATTTCGTCTAAGTGAACCGAACGCTTGTCAATGCGGACGGGCGTACCCGTCTTCATGCGGGCGCTACGGATGCCCAAGGCTTCGATGGAGGCGGTAAGAAAACTTGCGGCAGGCTCTGCGCAACGTCCTCCGCTAACCTGCTTGCGGCCGATGTGCATCAAACCGCGCAGGAAGGTTCCCGCTGTGATGATAACGGCAGGGGCACGGAATTCCGCTCCCCAAATGGTACGGAGGCCGCATACCTTTCCTCCTTCGCTTAGTATCTCGGTAGCTTCGTCTTGCCAGATGTGTAAGTTGGGGGTGTTCTCCAGTCGGTGGCGCCACTCCGTAATAAAGCGGGCACGGTCACACTGGGCACGGGGACTCCACATGGCCGGTCCCTTCGACCGGTTCAGCATGCGGAATTGAATGGCTGTAGCATCGGTCACTTCGCCCGTCAGTCCGCCGAGTGCATCGATTTCGCGGACAATCTGTCCCTTGGCAATGCCGCCGATGGCGGGGTTGCAGCTCATCTGGGCAATCTTGTTCATATCCATTGTGAGGAGACAAGTCTTCGCACCCATGCGTGCGGCTGCCGAAGCTGCCTCGCATCCTGCGTGGCCTGCACCCACGACAATGACATCGTAATGAAAAATGGTTTGCATAGTCTTCTTAGTTGTTAGTGTCTTCGTTGGTTGCTTCCCTTCTTTCTTTAGGAATGGTATAGGGTGGGCACGACGCGACACTTTTCAGAGCCGCAAAAATACAAGTTTTTATTCGTAGCGGCGCAGTTGAGAGGGGGAGAGGGCTTGGGTAGAAAAGCGAGGAGGCTTTCAGTGTTCGTTGTAAACGATGTATTGCGCCAGATTTCACGCCATCGACATGGGGGGAGTTTCGTCTCGTTGCGTGCGCCCCTTTCCACGCGCTTGCCGAGCTTAGCTTTTGCGGGAGACGGGCTTTCCATGGGGTTGGGAAGGCTCGTATTCTTTGAAAACGGGTTTCCCAAAGGGATGAATTAAGTAGCAATCTTCTTCCGCTGAACCAGCCTCTTCCATTAATGGGTCGCCAATGTTGTACGGTCGCGGCATGCCGCGACCCAAAGCAGTAGTTTCTTTCTTCCGCCGAAATAGTTTCCTTTATCAATGGGTCGCGGCATGCCGCGACCGTACTTCCTCTTCGATTCCCGAGCTTCCGTTTTTCCTTCCGCCGGAATCGCATCCTTTATTAATAAGTAGCGGCATGCCGCAGCCAAACAATCTCTTCACTCTCACAGCCCCCTTCTCAGTTGTACGCTCCGAAAAAATGTTCTACCTTTGGCGGATTAAACCAAAGCCAACAGAATATGGAGTTCTTGCTGCATTACGTTTGGAAACATCACCTCTATCCCTCGGCTCATTTTGTCAGTGACCGAGGCGAAACCGTCGAAGTCATTGACGTCGGCGTACACAATTTGCTGCATGCCGGCCCCGACTTCTTTAATGCGAAATTTCGCCTCGCCGGTATGGTGTGGGCGGGCAATGTAGAGATACACTTGAAGTCGTCCGACTGGTATCGGCACCATCACGACCAAGACCCTGCTTATAATAATGTCGTATTGCATGTGGTGTCAGAAGTGGATGGTGAGGTGCGAACCCAGGACGGGAAAAGCATTCCCCAAATTGTCGTTCCTATTCCCCCACAGCTACGTGCTAACTACGAGGAACTGATAGCCGAAGAAACTTATCCCCCTTGCTATCGGGTAATCCCCGATGTGCCTTCCCTCATCGTACATCAATGGATGAGTCGTTTGACTATCGAACGGCTCGAAGCAAAGACGGCGCGCATTCAGCGTTATCTCGACCAAACCGGGGGTGACTGGGAACGTGCCTTCTTTATCACCCTGGCCCGCAACTTCGGTTTTGGTACCAACGCCGATGCTTTCGAACAATGGGCTTTGACCATCGAACCGAGTCAAGTGGGTAAACACCGGGACAACCCCTTCCAGGTGGAAGCCTTCTTTATGGGGCAAGCGGGCTTGCTCGAAACGGATGCGTGGAAGGAGGAGCAACAAGATGATTACTTCAAAAGCCTACGGGCTGAATATGCTTTTCTGAAAAACAAATTCGACCTGAAGTCCGTCGATCGTAAGATTTGGAAATTCGGACGGATGCGGCCGCAAAACTTTCCCACCGTACGCTTATCCCAACTCACCCAACTCTATGTGGAGCGAAGGGTTGACCTGTCGCGCCTCTTGGAAACGACCGATGCGAAAGCCCTGCGTGCGCTCTTTCGGGTACGAGCCACGCCCTATTGGCAAACTCATTACGCCTTTGGGGAAGTTCACGAACCGACCGACAAAGTCTTGCAAACGGCTTCCCTCAACCTCTTATTGATAAACTCGGTCGTGCCCCTCTTCTTTGCTTATGGCCGAAGCCGCAAGGACGAAGCGCTCGCGGAGTGTGCTCTCCAGTTGTTGGAGAACTTGCCCGCCGAGCGCAACTACATCACCCGCTGTTGGGAGCGTGCTGGTATCCGTGTAAGCCATGCAGCCGACAGTCAAGCCCTCATCCAGCTTCGCCAACATTATTGCGACCGGAAGGACTGCCTGCGTTGTCGGTTTGGCAGCGAATACCTGCGGCGTAAAGGACAGACGGGCGAAGTGGGAGAGGAGAGCCCGGTCATTTCCTTGAATGATTAAAATTTTCTGATGATGGAATACCTCTATACATTAACCATGAAGGTGCGCGACTATGAGTGCGACCTTCAGGGCATTGTCAATAATGCCAACTACCAACACTACACCGAACATACCCGTCACGAGTTTCTCCGTACACGTGGGGTAAGCTTTGCCGACCTTCACGCGCGAGGCATTGATGCCGTGGTGGCGCGGATGCAACTGCAGTTTAAATGCCCCTTACGGAGTGGAGACAGCTTTGAGTCTTGTCTGGCTTTGCGCAAGGAAGGCATTAAATATGTATTTGTGCAGGACATCTACCGAGTGCCCGACCATAAGCCCGTGTTGAAATCGACCGTCGAGACCGTTTGCTTGGTAAACGGCAGGCTGGCTCCGTGTCAGGAACTCGATGACCTTTTCTTTCCAGAAGAAAAGGGAGGAGAATAAAGACCGCACTGTGGGGAATGAATCGGAATAACCGAAGGCATTCCCTCTTTTTTCTTGAATGAACCTTTGGGGGCATTTTGTTCCCATCTTCCAATCCATCCTGCCTATGAATGAAACGTTAGCTACCCTCATGCTCTCCCTGCTTCCAGGCCTGACCCGACCTCAAGCCTTGGCGTTACTCCGTTATTACGGATCGGCCGAAGCCGCCTTCGCCGATAACCATTCACCCAGTGAACTGTGGGCTCGGTTGCAGCAAAGTCGGGAAGGATATAGCGAAGCTCGCGCCCGTGCCGAGAAAGAGCTGGCCTTTTGCGAGCAACACCACATTCAGGTTTTTCCCTTTACGAGTGACGACTATCCCTTGTTGCTGAAATCAGAAGAACTCATGGATGCTCCCTTGCAGTTGTTCTGTTGCGGCAAAGTACCCTTTCCGCGTCGCCGAGTGCTCAGTGTGGTTGGCACGCGTCACATCACCGAATACGGCAAAGACCTGTGTGAACGCATCTTGGCGGACCTGGCACACTTAGTGCCCGATGTGACCATCGTCAGTGGCTTGGCGTATGGGGTAGACATTCATGCCCATCGTGCGGCTTTGGCCAACGGACTGCCTACCTATGCAGTCTTGGCGCACGGCTTGGATCGTATTTATCCCAGTTTGCACCGCGACACGGCCAAGGAAATGGTGAGTCAGGGCGGACTGCTCACCGAATACTTTTCGGGGACGGTGCCCGACAAGGGAAACTTCGTAAGGCGCAACCGCATTGTGGCAGGTATAGCCGAAGCTACGCTGGTCATTGAAAGTGCCGACCGGGGCGGCGCCTTGATTACGGCAACCATAGCCAGCAGTTACGGTCGGGAGGTGATGGCGGTGCCCGGCAGGGTGGGTGACCCTTATTCAGCCGGATGCAACCAGCTCATACAACGTAATCAAGCCAGCTTGGTGACCTCGGCAGCCGACCTGGTGAAACTGCTCAATTGGCCTACCGAGTCGGCAAAGTCGCAGCCGAGCGAGCCACAGCTGTTTCCCCTCTACACGGCCGAACAAGAGCGGGTGGTGGATGTCCTCGCGGGGAATGACGGGCTGTCGATGGATGCCCTGGCTCTTCAAACGGGCTTTACCGTGGCGCAGTTGGCTGACTTGCTCTTTGACTTGGAAGAAATGGGGAGCGTGAAGCGGATGCCAGGCAATCGGTATCGCGTGAAGGGCTAGGAGAGGGCAACCCTCAAATTGGCAGTGTCGGGGTGCGCAGACTAAACGAGACGGGAAGCTGTCTTTGCAGTTGGCACCCTTCGTCCTGTTCAGACGCTCGTTGGGAGCAGCATAGCAACGCGTCTTTCTGTTTCCAGTTCGGTCCTTGTATCCTCTTTTTTCAACCTTCTTCCGCCAAAAGCCTTCTAAACGCCGCTTTTGTCGTATTTTTGCACCTTGGAGTAAAGTCGCTCCATATCAATTCCCATTCATTTTGAAAACATTTGAAGAGTTAGGCGTATCGGAAGTGATTCGCCGCGCCATCAGCGAGATGGGGTACGAAAGCCCGATGCCCGTACAAGAAGAAGTAATTCCCTACCTGCTCGGTGTGGGCAACGATGTCATTGCCCTGGCCCAGACAGGAACTGGAAAAACAGCAGCCTTCGGTCTGCCGGTGCTCCAAAAGGTTAATCCGAAAGACAAGCGGACACAGGCGGTGATTCTGAGCCCGACGCGCGAACTCTGTCTACAGATAGCGGGTGACCTGAAAGAGTACGCTCGCTATATTGACGACCTGCATGTCCTTGCCGTTTATGGAGGTTCGAGCATTGAGAGCCAAATTCGTGCCTTGAAGAAGGGAGCCCAGGTGATTGTGGCTACCCCGGGCCGCTTGATTGACTTGATGAACCGTGGCGTTGCCAAATTGGATGCCGTGGAGAACGTGGTGCTTGACGAGGCCGACGAAATGTTGAACATGGGCTTCACCGAAAGCATTGATGCCATCTTGGCAGGCGTGCCGGCTGAACGAAATACGTTGCTGTTCTCTGCCACCATGGGCAAGGAAATCGAACGCATCGCGAAGAGTTACCTGCACGACTACAAGGAAATCGTGGTGGGCTCGCGAAACGAAGGTGCCGAGAAGGTGAACCACATTTATTACCTCGTTCACGCCAAGGATAAGTATGTTGCCTTGAAACGTGTGGTCGATTACTATCCGCGTATTTACGGCATCATCTTCTGTCGCACGCGTATCGAAACGCAAGAGGTGGCTGACCAGCTGATCCGCGACGGTTACAATGCCGAAGCACTGCATGGTGACCTTTCGCAAGCACAACGCGACCTGACGATGCAGAAGTTCCGTCAACACCACACGCAACTCCTCGTGGCTACCGACGTGGCTGCCCGTGGCTTGGACGTGGAGGACTTGACCCACGTGATTAACTACGGACTCCCCGACGACGTGGAGAATTACACCCACCGTTCGGGACGAACGGGACGTGCAGGCAAACGAGGAACGAGTATTTCTATCATCCACTTGCGTGAAAAGGGTAAGGTACGCATCATCGAAAAGGTGATTGGCAAGAAGTTTGAGGCTGGCGTGCTGCCCGAACCGCAAGAAATCTGTACGAAGCAACTTTACAAGGTGATGGATGAGTTGGAACGCATTGAGGTCAATGAGACGGAAATCGCTCCCTTCCTTCCCGAAGTGTTCCGCAAACTGGAATGGCTGACGAAGGAGGACCTCATCAAGCGAGTGGTAAGCCGTGAGTTCGGTCACTTCCTTCGTTACTATGCAGACGCTCCTGTCATCGAGCAACCCACTGACCGTCGCGGAGACAGCGGCAAGGAAACGGAGGGTAAATCGCGTCGGGAACGTCGTCGCAAAGAGGACGGTAAGCCCCAGGCGGAAGAAGGCTATACGCGCTTGTTTATCAATTTGGGTAAACGCGATAACTTCTATGCCCGCGAAATCATCAACTTGGTCAACCGCTATGTGCGTGACAGCAAGATTGAGATTGGACGCATTGACTTGACAGCCAATTGCTCCTTCTTTGAAGTGCCGAGCGAAGATGCTGCTTTGGTCTTGGCTAAGATGAAGCGTGTCAAGGTGGGCGATCGCAAGGTGGTGGTGGATCATGCCGATCGCGAAGAGGGAATGGCTCCCGCTAAGTCTGCAGGCAAAGCTCGCCGTGCTAAAACTTATGCTGAAGTGGCGGATGCCCGTCAGATGAAAGCTGGCTGGAAGGCTGAGAAGAAGGCACGCAAGGGTGGCAAAAAGGCTGCCGAAAAAGATTTTGAGGTGCCCCGTAAGCGCAAGAAAGACGATTGGCGTCAGTTCTTTGAGTAAGCGGGTCGGGCAGAAGCTGGCGAACGGCAGGCTTTGCGCTCTCTGTCCTCATTCCTCATTTTTCAATTTTTCCCCACTGCTTATTCTATTCCTTTATGTATAAAATACTTCTTTCTCTCCTTTCTTTTCTGGTCTTTACAGGCATTCAGCCGCTTTGCGCTCAGGGTGTACACTTTAAGTTTGGTGGCGGTTTAGCTTCGCATTATGGCAAGGCGAAGGCAGTTGGTGCCTTCAAAGCCGGAGTAGGCTATGAGATAGAGCTCGACCAGCATTGGAGTTTTGTACCGACTTTTGAAGTCTATGGTAAAGGTTGGAAAGATGCCAATCAGGAGGTCTTTGTCTTTGACGATGCAGGCAATCAACTCTTTGACCAGGAAACGGGTGAACCCTTGGTGGGCATCATGAGCCGTTCGGCTACGCAAAATTATGTGCAGGTGCCGCTCTTGTTTGCTTACTATTGGCGCACAGGCGAATCGCGTTACCTGGTTATGTCGGCAGGGCCCTATGTGGCTTACGGTGTAGCGGGCAAACAAACGACAAAGGGCGACACGACCCGACCTGGCAGTGAGAAAATGTATTACGAGAAAAAGACATTCAAGGAGCCTGGAACTCACCGCTTTGATGCAGGCATTCAAGCCTCAGTGGGCTATCAGTTTCCCTCGGGTGTCCTCGTGGGACTCGAAGCGGACTTTGGATTGGCGAAGTTTAACCGTGCGGGCGACCGAAATATTTCGGGGCTGATAACGCTGGGCTATCGACTGAAATAAACAGCTGAAAGCTCAAGGAAAAATAAGGCTCGTTGCAGAATACCCTTAAATAGGTATTTCCCGGGCAAGTAAAACACCCGACCTTTGCATCGAGTTAAGTAGAATATTAAGATTGTTATGTTCTTGTCCGGAAAAGGGGCTGCACTGAGTGAAGTGCAGCCCCTTTCTATATTTCATAGGAGATGGACAAAAAAAAGCCAAGCCGAAGTTTCATTATCGAAATAAAGGCTTATCTTTGCCCCGAACTAGAAGTGGGTGTTTCGCCCATTTTTGTTCTTTTGCTTAAATCATTTGCACTGAAAATCAATCTTTCTAATGTTTCACTTAATATTTATCTAACGCAATGAAAAGGTTTTACAATCTCCTTTCATTTTTCCTGCTTTCATTAGTGGGAATCACCAATGCGGTGGCTCAGGATTACGGTCAGGGTAAGCTCCTTGAGACACCCGAGCAGATTGTCGGCAAAGACGTCTTGCTCTATGAACCGGGTACCTCAAGCGACCACCCCGCTGGTTATCTGAATGGCTCGGCAAAATGGACAAATACCATTTCCGATGCTTGTATCTACAACTTCATCCAGCTCGAAAAGCAGAGCGAAGATGGCCATCCTCTCTACTTGCTTCAGCAGAAGTCTACGAAAAAGTATGTGAAGGATCCCGCTAAAATCGAAGGCTCAGAAGGTGAGTCTTATGTTGAGTATACCGACAAGAAGGAAGATGCCTTCGAAATGACGGTTTTAAATTTTGAAGAAATCGTTGATGGTGCAGAATCTAATCCTCGTACGGCTGCAAACTCAAACAAGCAGGATCTTTCTGTAACAGGTTTTGTATTGTGCCGCAACGAATTTGATATCGACGAAGAAACGGGTGAGCAATCTCCGGTTTACATCGCAGGTCAGTGGGAACCCAGCTACTTCCCGTATACGGATACGAACGTATTCCGAATTTATGAGTTCGTTGTATTGAAGGGTCAAGAAAAGTTGATGTCTTATGTTGAGGCTTTCGTAGTGGATCCGAACAATTATACCACAGGTACAACCCCTGGTACGTATAAGAAGGAACTCGTAGATGCTGCTGAAAAAGCGTACAATGCAGCTAATCAAGCTTTGGAAAGTGGTGAGGTTACCGATGAGCAGGCTGACAAGCTTTGCGCTGACTTGAAGAAGGCTTACAATGACTTGATGGACAAGGGCTTCAACGCTTTGGTTGACGGTGGTTACTACTTTATTCGCACTACGACCAACCACTGGATGACCAGCGAAAAGAAGTCTGGTCTTGACTTCCTCTGGGGTGCTGGCGGTGTCTATGAAGGCGATAAGGCTCCCGCTGCTGGTGAGGTACAGGTTGCTGACGCTAAGTATATCTGGAAGTTGACTTCTGCAGGTAAGAAGGATCTCTACTATGTACAGAACCTCTACACGGGTACTTACATGAGTGCCGAGACCAATGCAGCCTTCAAGGTTGACAAAGATTGCTACATCTTGACGGAAGAAAAGACTCCGTTGTTTGTTGCTTTCGATGGTGCAGAATCAAAGGAAGCAAATAGCAAGAAGCTGGGCTTTGTCTTCTATCAGATGAAGGCTGACTCTACAAAGGGTCGTCAGTTCCACTCTAAGTTCGCTAACAGCGGTGTATTTGAATGGAACGACATTGCTAACCCCAACAACATCTACCTCTTCAATGACGTAGCGAAGGCTGACATCGATCGCATCGCTGCTGAAGTTGAACAAGCCAAGTTGAATGAAAAGCTGAACACAATCTACGGTAAGGCTTTGGTTGACTACTCAGGTTCTTTGGCTATCAGCGGTGGTACGAAGGATGCTGACTTCAGCAACGGCTTGACGAAGGACTCTACGAACTTCTTCTGCACCGTATTGCAGAGCAATGAAGGTAAGATTGCTGCTTTGGCTGATGGTAAATTCGGTAAAAACAATGATGTGAACTCTTACTTCCATACTTCATGGTCTGGTGGTTCGTTCACACCTTCTCTCGACAGATATCACTATGTAGGTGTTGACCTCAAGAAGGAAATCTCTGGTGGTATCATGGTGAAGATTGCAAAGCGTCGTACGTATAACGACTATCCTATGGAATTTGCATTCTTCGGTTCTAACGATCCTAAGGCTGTAGTTGACTCTGCAGAATGGACGCTCCTCGGTTGTGGTAAGGTAGACTGGAGCATCGGTATGCCGCTGAAGGCTGGTGTTGATCCCGATTGCGAAAAGGATACGGTTATCCCCAATGCGATTGGTGTTGCAGGTACTACTTTCGAAGGTAGCTACCGTTACATCAAGTGTGCTGCTATCGCTACGCAGTATAACATCAACGATCCGAGAGGTAACCGTGGTTACTTCTGCTTGAGCGAAATGACGGTGTACAGCCCCGCTACGATTGATCCCAATGGTGGTTTGATTCAGCAGGTATCTCAGGCAGTTCGCGAAGAAATGGCTACTGCTTTGGAAGCTGCAAAGAAGGAAGTTGCTGCTGGTAAGGCTACGCAACCTACGATTGATCGCCTCCAGAAGGCATACGATGCTTTCATGAAGGAACTCCCCAATCCTCAGGCTCTTCTCGATGCTGCGAAGGAAGCTAAGACATTTGCTAACAATGTAGAAAGTCAGGGCTTCGTAGGCGAAGAACTCGCTCAGTATGCTCCTGCAGGTCTCGAAGCACTCAAGGCTGCTGTTAAGGCTGCTAACGAATACGATGCGAATGGCAAGTCTGCCAAGGAAATCCTTGCAGAAGTTGAGAAACTCAACACTGCAGTGGCAACCTTCAAGGAAGGTATCAACCTCCCCGAAGCTGATAAGATTTACCGTCTCCGCGGTGCTTCTCGCAAGGCTTGGAATAAGAAGCTGATTTCTTACAAAGCTCAGTGCTATGCTAAGAATAACGGCAATGCAAATACGATTTACTTTACTTATCCTGAAGGTGCTACCAACGAGGCAATTGTAACCAATGATAATGGTGTGATTGCTGACAACGAAGTTTGGGAAACAGTTACTTCTGCACTTACTGATACGTTGAATTCAGCTTTGACTAACTATTATTGGTATGTTGAGAAGGCTGAAAAGGGTAAGATTGTTCTCCGCAATGTAGGTACGGGTATGTATCTTTCTGCTCAGAATGGTGAAGTAGGCCAGAGCGTAACGCCGGTTGAAATCCCCGTAATCCTGTCAAAGCCTCTTATGTTCGTATTCGATGCAGGTAAGGATAAGCAGCTTAACGTGAACTCAAATGGTCAGATGGTAACTTGGGCTGATCCTAATGACTGGAATGCTCAGTTTACTTTCGAAGCTGTTCCTCAGATTGACTATGCTCAGCTCGCAATGCCTGTTGCTAACGAAGCATACCAGATTGTAACGCTTCCTGTAACGGTTGATGCTTACTGCGTGCAAGGTACTGCCTACTCACTCGTAGGTGAGACTGATGACAAGAAGTTTGCTTTGGCTGAAATTACTGAGCCGATTCCTGCTGGTACTCCCTTTATCTTGGGTCGTGATGTAGAAAATGCAGAACAAGCTCTTGAGAATGGTGCTGCATTGTTCGACTATGGCATGGATGCTATTACCAATGTATCTGAGCTTCAATATTCTACGAAGGCACTCGATGCTAACGGTATCCAGGGTACGCTTTGCGAAGTAGATACGGTTGCTGCTGGTTACGCTTACCTCCGTGGTAGCAAGGTTGTTGCAACCAAGAACACTGTTATCGGTGTGAATAGCGGTTACTTCAACGCTAAGCACGAGAAGGGTGTTGCTGCAGGTGATGTAAACCTCGAACTTGGTAAGGTTGTAGTAGACAACATCACGAATGCTGACGTTGTTGTTCTTCCTTCTGTAGTTGACGTTTACTCTGTAGACGGTGTATTGGTTCGCAAGAACGTGAAGGCTGCTAACGCTACGAAGGGTCTCCCCGCTGGCGTTTATGTAGTAGGTAAGGTGAAAGTACTCGTGAAGTAATTCATTCTTCCATATAATCAAGGGTCGCTCCTCAACGGGAGCGACCCTTTTTCGTTTCCATACGTGCCTTTAATCGCCAAATAATGAGTATCTTTGCGTACATTTTGGGCAAGCGGGGAACCCCGCCAAAAATGCCCGCCTCTACACAAATAGACACGTTTACATGGAAGATTTAGAGAAGCAAGGCGCAGCCGAATACAGTGCCAGTAATATCCAGGTGCTGGAAGGCCTCGAAGCTGTACGTAAGCGCCCCGCAATGTATATTGGTGACATCAGTGAGAAAGGTCTCCACCACTTGGTGTACGAGACGGTAGACAACTCCATTGACGAGGCTCTCGCTGGTTATTGTACCCAAATCGAAGTCACAATCTGCGAAGACAACTCCATTGTTGTGCAAGACAATGGTCGTGGTATTCCTGTCGATATGCACCCGAAGGAACACCGTTCGGCTTTGGAGGTGGTGATGACTGTGCTCCATGCGGGCGGTAAGTTTGATAAAGGTTCATACAAGGTATCGGGCGGTTTGCACGGTGTGGGTGTGAGCTGTGTGAATGCACTTTCCTCCAAGATGGTGTCTCAGGTGTTCCGCGATGGTAAAATTTACCGACAGGAATATGCAAAGGGGCATCCTTTAGCTCCCGTGGAAGTGGTCGGTGAAACGACCATTCGCGGTACGCGTCAGCAGTTCTGGCCCGATGCGACCATCTTTACGACGACAACTTACAAGTATGATATATTGGCCAATCGCATGCGCGAATTGGCATACTTGAATGCTGGTATCACCATTACGTTGCGTGACTTGCGTCCCGATGACGAAGGCAATACGCGCGAGGATGTGTTTCATTCGGATTTCGGACTTCGTGAATTTGTGAAGTACATCGACTCTTCGCGTACGCATCTCTTTAACGATGTAATCTATATCCAAACGGAAAAGAATAACATCCCTATTGAGGTGGCAATCATGTACAACACTTCGTATAGCGAAAACCTCCATTCTTATGTCAACAACATCAATACGATTGAAGGTGGTACCCACTTGGTAGGCTTCCGTTCGGCTGTCACCCGTGTCTTGAAAAAGTATGCGGAGGAGACGGCAGCCAAACAACTGGAGAAGGCCAAAGTGGAAATCACGGGTGAAGACTTCCGTGAAGGCTTGACGGCTGTGATTTCAGTGAAGGTGGCTGAACCGCAGTTTGAAGGTCAGACCAAAACGAAGCTGGGTAATAGCGAAGTAGCTGGTGCGGTGAACCAGGCCGTAGGTGAAGCTTTGACTTATTACTTGGAGGAGCATCCCAAGGAAGCTAAGTTGATTGTTGACAAGGTAATCTTGGCTGCTACGGCGCGTGTGGCTGCTCGTAAGGCGCGTGAAAGTGTGCAGCGTAAGAGTCCGCTTTCAGGTGGTGGCCTGCCGGGCAAGTTGGCCGACTGCTCTTCGAAGGATCCTGCTGTTTGTGAATTGTTTCTTGTCGAGGGTGACTCGGCAGGTGGTTCTGCCAAGCAAGGTCGAAGCCGTGCGACACAGGCCATTTTGCCTTTACGCGGTAAAATCCTGAATGTCGAGAAAGCGATGTGGCACAAGGCATTTGAAAGTGATGAAGTAAACAACATCATTCAGGCTTTGGGTATTCGTTTTGGCTTGGGTGAAGATTCGAAGGAAGCTAACCTGGACAAACTTCGCTACCACAAGGTGATTATCATGGCGGATGCCGATGTGGACGGTCAGCACATTGCTACGTTGATTATGACCCTCTTCTATCGCTACATGCCTCAAATCATCCAGGATGGTTATCTCTACATTGCGATGCCTCCTCTGTATCGTTGCACAAAGGGTAAGGTACAGGAGTATTGCTATACGGATCGCGATCGTCAGATTTTTATGGACAAATATGGCGACGGTTCGGAAGGTAGCATCAAGACGCAACGCTATAAAGGTTTGGGTGAAATGAATCCGGATCAGTTGTGGGAAACTACCATGTGTCCTGAGACTCGTCTCCTGAAGCAGGTGTCGCTTGAGAATGCTGCCGATGCAGATTATGTATTTTCGATGCTTATGGGCGACGATGTCGGTCCGCGCCGTGAGTTTATCGAGAAGAATGCTTTGCACGCTAATATCGATGCATAAAGCCCGTTAACGGCTTGTTTAAATACGACATGCCCCGTTAGGTTTTAGACGTTCCCGTTCGAGCGTATTAAACCTAACGGGGCATGGCCTTTTATGTTACCAAAAAAGGATTGATGTTAACTGAAGGGCGAAATATGTGTTCTAAACTTCGCCTTTTCTTTGAGATTCGCGAAAAGAATTTGTTCGCTTCATTTCCTACCTGTACTTTCGCTCCCAGTTAAACCGAATTTCTCTTGATGGAGAATTCTTAAAACAATGATTCATATGAAGACGAAAATAGCTTGTATGGCTGCCCTCCTTAGCTTAGGAGCAATGACAGCTTCTGCTCAGAAAGCAGGTGAGTTCCGCTTTGGTGTTACTGCTGGTATGAATGTACCCAAGATCACAGATATCAATGCAGATTGTCGCATTGGTTTCCATGCGGGTGTACGTGCTGAATACAACTTTACAGACAACCTGTATGGTAACTTGGGATTGTTGTTCACGCAGAAGGGTGCTGAGTACGATGCTGAGTATAAGGGTGTATCTGCTAAGTACAAGATGAACCCGGGTTACTTGGAACTGCCCTTGCAGATTGGTTACCGTTTCCATGTAGGTGACAATGTTTCCATCTTTGGTGAGACGGGTCCTTACTTTGCTTTTGGTGTTTGTGGTAAACATAAGGTTGATGTCGATTCACCCATTGGCGGTGGTGATATGAAGACGGACTTCTTCGGTGATGATGGTGCTAACGTATTCGATGGTGGTTGGGGCCTTCGCCTTGGTGTGGAAGTTTCTAAGTTCCAAATTGGTTTGGGCTATGAGTATGGTTTCTCTAAGGTTTGGGATGAATCATCTAGCCACAACTCTAACTTTACCATTGGATTGAGTTATATGTTCTAACTTATTATATGGTCTAGGTTTAGGCCGTCCTTTGTGAGGTTAAACGCCAGTCGGCAAGCTTTCTCTTTCTGAAAGGGATAGCTTGCCGACTTTGTTTTATTGATATGTGGATTGGATGCTGAAGCATGCAAGAGGAAGGGCATTCACACAAATCTGTAGGGTTGCTCGTGTTCGTCGCAAGTATGCATACAAAAAAACGCTTGGCAATCTTGTGATTGTCAAGCGTTGGATGGTACCCAGAGCCGGGGTCGAACCGGCACGGGTTTCCCCACTGGTGTTTGAGACCAGCGCGTCTACCGATTCCGCCATCTGGGCTGCTTCTTAGCTTTGAGGCTTAAAGCGATGCAAAAGTAGTGCTTTTTTTGAAAGTTGCAAAGGTTTGATGGAAAAATCTTCAGCTAATAGCGAAATTGCATTGAAATAATAAGATAAATGGGGGATTTTCCTCGCGGAACCACCTTAGTAAGCTATTTTAAAGGCTGGTTTATTTCCTTTCTACGTTAGATGATGCATTGGATGATTCCTTGCTTTCGGGAGCGTTCGTTTGACTTTATAGCGTATTTCTTTGTTCGAAATGGAAGATATACTGGGGAATGTGGTAGTTTTTGAGTTTTTTAGTCGAGGTTGCGGAGTAGTCCGATGGATTATTTCCTATCTTCGCAGAACATGATCAGGCTAGGTTGTTTTTATATCCCTCTAAATTGTGTGAGAGTAATCAATCGGCTTGTTCAAACAATGAACTAAAACCATGAAGCTATGAAGAAACCGCAGCTGAATAATTACTGCATTATTTTAGCAGGTGGCGTAGGACGCAGATTGTGGCCCGCGAGTCAGAAGGAGATGCCCAAACAGTTTATCGACTTCTTTGGTACGGGGCGTACGTTGTTGCAACAGACTTACGATCGTTTTGTTCGTTTTATTCCTGCTGATCATATTTTCGTTTCCACTTATGAAGGGTATGTTCGCTTGGTACAGGAGCAACTTCCTGAATTACCCGTAGCAAATATATTTCCTGAACCCGTTCAACTCAATACGGCTCCAGCCTCCATCTGGGCCACTTGGCATGCCGTTTTGGTCAATCCCGATGCCAATGTGATCGTGTCTCCAGCCGATCAGTTGATTCAGCATGCAGACTTGTTCGAAGAACAGGTCTTGAAAGGTTTGGATTACGTCGATCAGCATGAGGACTTTTTGGCGATGGGGGTGCGTCCGACTTTGCCTAATACGGCCTATGGTTATATTCAGATGGGCGATGGCGTGGGCGGAAAGAAGCTTTATCGGGTACAGTCCTTTACCGAAAAGCCGGAAATCGAATATGCCCGCCTCTTTCTTGAGAGCGGCGAGTTCCTTTGGAATACGGGTATCTTTATGTGGAAGGGCCAAACGATGGGTAAATGTTTGGACCAACTAGCCAATCGTCCCTCTCAACCAGCTGAAGTGGTAGCCAGACAAATGCTGACCATTGCAGCCGAGATGGATTACGTACGTTCTACTTTCACCGAAAGGGTGCCGCGACAGTTAGATCTCTTTATCCTCGAGCAGTGTGAAAACGTTGTGGTGCAAGAGTGTAATTATGGATGGGCTGACGTAGGTTGTTGGCCCGAGATGCATGCAGTTTCGTCGCAAGATGCCGATGGAAATGCGGTCAGTGGAGGAGCCAAGGTGCTTTTCTCAGGAACGCAACGTTGCATGGTTCGCTTGCCCAAGCAAATGAAGGCTGTAGTAGCGGGATTGGATGGATTCTTGGTCGCTCAAGAAGGTGACTTGTTGATGATTTGTCCCAATCAGGATGTAGACTACATTCGCCGCCTTATTAATGAAGCACAGATGGATTTATAATCTTCCGTTTTTAAATAGTATTGTTTGCCACTGGTCAGAAAGGCTTTGCCGTTTCCCTCCAGTGGCTTTTTCGTATCCGAAACCCAATGGGAAGAAGACCGCAGGGGAGATTCCTCCTGAGGAGAAAAAAGCCAATCCCTCGTACGGTTGCTTTCCCTTTTCATTATCTTTGCCCCTATGAAAAAAGTGCTGACACTCTTGAAAGTGGGTGGTAAGATCGTCGAATCGCCCGACGCGTTGGAACAATTCCTGCGCGATTTTTCTGTTTTGCCTGGTCCGAAAGTACTCGTGCATGGTGGAGGACGCAGTGCAACAGACTTGGCTACTCATTTGGGAATTGAAACCGTCATGGTACAAGGCCGTCGTGTCACCGATGCGGATATGCTCCGAGTTGTCACGATGGTTTATGGAGGTAGCGTCAACAAGAATGTCGTTGCCCAATTGCAGGCAGCTGGCATTCATGCCTTGGGACTGACGGGTGCCGATATGGACTTGATTCGCTCCCATCGTCGTCCTTTAAAGGACGGAGTAGACTACGGTTTTGTAGGCGATGTTGATCGGGTAGACGGTGCACGTCTGGCACAATTAGTCGAAGCTGGAATCACTCCCGTATTGGCTCCGTTGACCCACGATGGCCAGGGACAGTTGCTCAATACCAATGCCGATACGATAGCCAGCGAAGTAGCCAAAGCTTTGGCACCATACTATGAGGTCACTTTGGTATATTGCTTTGAACATGCCGGAGTGTTGTCCAATCCTGCGGATGAGCAAAGTGTGATTCCCCTTATCACCCGTTCGAGTTTCGAACAGTTCAAGGCCGAAGGCATTGTGTCGGGAGGCATGTTGCCTAAGATCGAAAACAGCCTTGCAGCAGTCGAAGCGGGGGTAAAGCGCGTGGTCATTACCCGTGCCGATGCCTTGGGTGCAGGTTGTGGCACTCGCATTGAGTAAGTTGTCAGATTTTTTCATTCATTCTTTTTCTCACTTAGTTTTTTCTCATGAATACATACGAAGTTATGGCTCCTGTCGGTTCGCGTGAAGCATTAGCCGCCGCGCTGAAGGCTGGAGCCGATTCCATCTATTTCGGCATTGAAGCCCTCAATATGCGTGCCCACAGTGCCAGTCATTTCACCATTGACGATCTTCGCGATATTGCGGCCCGTTGTGCTGAACAAGGTGTAAAGTCTTATCTGACGGTCAATACCATCATTTACGACGAAGATATTGAACTCATGCACCGCATTTGTGATGCCGCCCATGAAGCCGGTATCTCTGCCATTATTGCCAGTGATGTTGCCGTAATGAGCTATTGCAACGAGATTGGTCAGGAAGTTCACCTCTCGACTCAGCTCAATATCTCGAATGTCGAAGCGTTGAAGTTTTATGCACGCTTTGCCGATGTAGTCGTGTTGGCTCGCGAATTGAACTTAGACCAGGTGCGCCAAATTTATGAAGCCATCGAGCGTGAAAAGATTTGTGGACCGAAGGGCGAACTCATCCGTATCGAAATGTTCTGCCACGGTGCGCTTTGCATGGCAGTTAGCGGCAAATGCTATCTCTCTCTCGACAATTTAGGTCGTTCAGCCAATCGGGGAGAATGCATGCAGATTTGCCGCCGCAGTTATACCGTGCGCGACCGCGAAACCGGTGTAGAGCTTGATGTAGACAACAAATACATCATGAGTCCCAAGGACCTCAAGACAATCAATTTTATCGACCGCATGATGGAGGCCGGTGTGCGTGTGTTCAAGATCGAAGGTCGTGCCCGCAGTGCCGAATACGTTTACACCGTTGTAAGCTGTTACAAGGAAGCGATAGCCGCTGTTGAGGCGGGAACCTTCACGCCCGAGTTAGTCGAGTCATTAACCACGCGTTTGGCCACCGTCTTCAATCGTGGATTCTGGGATGGCTATTACCTGGGTCGTAAATTGGGTGAGTGGAGCGACGTCTATGGTTCGCACGCTACCGAGAAAAAACAATACGTAGGTAAGGGCATGAAGTACTTCTCCAAACTCGGAGTGGGTGAGTTCTATATCGAAGCAGGCGAGTTTGAAGTGGGCGATAAGATGCTTATTATCGGTCCAACAACGGGGGCACTTTATGTCGAAGCAACCGATATTCACGGCGACAATGGTCCTGTAGAGAAGGCTGTAAAGGGAATGCGCGTTTCGATTCCCGTACCCGAGAAAATTCGCCCTTCCGATAAGCTTTATAAGGTGGTGAAGCAGGAGAAATAAACGAAAGTTCGACTTCTCTATCCATTCAACCCAACTTTATACTCTCTAACCCTTTCTCCCTTCTCATGATTCTCCTATTCGATTTTGGCGGTGTGTTGGTTGATTTAGACCGCGAGCGTTGCATCCGTTCGTTTGCCGCCTTAGGCTTTGATATTCGTCCTTACCTTGGCACTTATCGTCAAGCCGGTGTGTTCTCCCAGTTAGAAAGCGGAAAAATTGGTATTCCAGCGTTTTGCGCCAGCCTGCGCGAACTGTCAGGCAATGCTGCATTAACCGATGAGCAAATCGTAGCCGCCTGGGAAGACTACTTGATAGGCGTTCCTACAGAAAGGCTCGACATGCTCCAACGTATTAAGCAACACTATCCTGTTAGCTTGTTGAGCAATACCAATCCCGTGCATTGGCGTCAGGCCTGTGATGACTTCTTCCGTTACCAGGGAAAGACGGTTGACGACTTCTTCGACTCCATCTTCCTCTCCTACGAACTCGGAGCTGAAAAGCCCGCATCTGAAGTTTACGACGCTGTGGTGCGCGGCTTGGGCGTTCCGGCTTCTGAAGTACTCTTCTTTGACGACAGTGAAGTAAATTGTGAAAGCGCCCGTGCCTGTGGTCTGCAATCTCTGCTTGCCCCGGCTGGAAGCGAATGGTTTAAATATTTCGATGAAAATGGCAAACTACAGCTTTAAGAAGTTCCGTACGTGGAACGAAGCGGCTCAGGGTTATTGCGCCGCAATCGGTTTCTTTGATGGGGTTCATCGCGGACACCAATATCTTATCGAACAAGTAAAGGCTGAGGCCGCTCGTCGTGGCTTGTTACCCCTTGTCATCTCTTTTGAAGAGCACCCTCGGCTTGCTCTGACCCATACCCGCTATTGGCCTGAATTGTTGACAACTAATGAAGAGAAACTCCGCTTGCTCGAAGCCTGTGGTTTGGCAGGTTGTGTACTCCTTCATTTCGATCAAGCCATGTCCATGCTGACTTCCCACGATTTTATGGAGCAGATACTTTGTCGCGAACTCGGTGTGAAATGTCTGCTCGTAGGTTATGACCATCATTTCGGAAGCGACCTCTCTGCCGGATATAAGGAATACGTCAAATATGGGAAAGAGTTAGGCCTGGAAGTCTTGCGTGAGCGTCCTTTCGAAGCTGACGACCTCCGCATCAGTTCCTCCGCAACCCGCCGTTTCTTGACGGGTGGTAATGTTGAAATGGCCCGCACCTGCCTGGGACGTCCCTATGTTTTGGAAGGCGAAGTCGTCGAAGGTCACCGAGCAGGCACGCTAATGGGCTATCCCACAGCCAATCTTCGTCCCGACTGCATTGAGCAATTGGTACCTGGACGTGGAGTATATGCCGTGCGCGTGTGGATAGACAGTTTCAACTACATGGGAATGCTCAATATCGGTTGGCGTCCTACGCTTGATAACGGACACGATCAGTCCATCGAGACCCATTTGCTTGACTATTCAGGGGGTGATCTTTATGGTAAGCACATCCGGGTAGAGTTTTACCGTCGAGTGCGCGATGAACAGCGTTTCAGTAGCATCGAAGCCCTTCAAGCTCAGCTAGCTGTAGATGCTGATACGGTGCGTCAAATGTTGAGCGAACGATGAAAGCCCTGCTCCTTTTTCTCCTCTTTGTTGTGTCGCAAGTGGTGGCAGGTCTGTTGGCCATTCTCTTCTCACAACAGAGCCGCCTTGGTCAAGGAGCGAGCCTTGAATCCTTAACAGTTCAACCCATCGCTATGGGCACGGCGATGTTTGTTGTCGATTGCCTTCTTTGCGTCGGTTTGGCCCTGTGGTTCTATCGTCTCGAACCTCGTTGGAAGCGGCTCACTGCACCCCCTTCAGAGGACGCATTCGTGTGGAAGAGCCAACGACCGCGTCCGCGCCAGATTTTCTTTGCTGTTTTGGCCGCCACCCTTTTGGCGTTTGGCCTTTCCTTGGTACTGGAACCCTTTCATCTTTCCGATAACGGTATGCAGGCCCAGTTTGACGCCATGAAGTACCATCCCCTCTGTGTCCTGCTGTTGGTTCTCGTTGGTCCGTTGACCGAGGAACTCATCTTCCGTGCCGGCATCGTGCGTTACCTGCGTCAGCGTCATCTTCCTTCCTGGCTTGCAGCCGCAGTCGCCGCTTTGGCTTTTGCCGTGGTTCATCAGAATTGGGCGCAGGCCGTACCCGCCTTTGTCATCGGGTGGATATTCGGTCTCTTTTACTTGCGAACGGGCAATCTGTCGCTCTGTTTACCCGCTCACATTGCTAACAACCTCTTTGCCTTGGGTGTGATGTATTTCCCCCAAGTCTTTCACTTTATGGAAGAATGGTCCGCAGGCGCCCTGTTCGCTTTAGGTGCGCTCCACATCGGGCTCGGACTGCTCAATGTGCGTCGTGCGTTACGTCCCACTTCCTCATCCCCTTTAACTCCCACATTATGATTATAGGAAATCTCGATTTGGGCGACCGCCCAGTGCTCTTAGCTCCGATGGAAGACGTGACCGACATCGGTTTCCGTCTGCTTTGTCGCCAGCTTGGTGCTTCGATGGTTTACTCTGAATTTGTAGCTGCCGATGCCCTGGTGCGCATGGTCAACAAGAGTCTCGAGAAACTCACCGTCTGTGACGAAGAACGTCCCGTAGCCATTCAGATTTACGGGAAAGACCCCATAGCCGTGCGCGATGCCGCTCAAATCGTAGTTGAACGTGCCCATCCCGATGTACTCGATATCAACTTTGGTTGCCCGGTCAAGCGCGTGGCAGGTAAAGGGGCTGGTGCCGGACTTTTGCAGGACACGCCGCGAATGCTTGAAATCACGCGGGCGGTAGTCGATGCGGTAGATGTCCCCGTGACGGTCAAGACCCGTTTGGGTTGGGACGAAAGCCACAAGATTATCGTACCCTTGGCTGAAGAATTACAGGACTGCGGCATCCAGGCACTGACTATTCACGGTCGTACGCGTGCACAGATGTATACGGGTGAAGCCGACTGGTCCTTGATCGGTGAAGTGAAGCGCAATCCGCGTATGCGTATACCCGTCATCGGTAATGGTGACATCACATCAGCCGAGGGAGCCTTGCGTGCATTCAATGATTACGGAGTCGATGCCATTATGGTGGGTCGTGCTACCTTTGGCCGCCCCTGGATATTCAAGGAAATCCACGATGCGCTCCACCAGGCCGACCACTGTGTAGACCAGGTCGTTCCCTCTGACTACGCTCCGATGACCACCGACTGGAAACTCGATGTGCTCAAGGAACAAGTCCGTCAAAGTGTCGGACGCATTGATGAGTATCGTGGCATCCTGCATGTGCGTCGCCATCTCGCAGCCTCTCCCTTATTCAAGGGCATTCCCAATTTCCGCCAAACGCGCATTGCCATGCTGCGTGCGGAAACTGTCAGCGAATTGTTCGAGATACTTGAGCAAGTGCGCGTGATGTTGCGCGAAGCGGAACAGGCGTAGGGGGAAGCGAGTGCCCCGCCGCTTGTCTCAATGCCCCGCCGCTTGTTCCAGCTATAGCCTTGAGTCGATTGATGTCGATATAGTTCGATTTAAATCGACTCTGGGCAAGCGTAGTTGCTCTAGTAACAATCTCATAACCTTACCCCCTTTTCTAACCCTCAAATCCTCCTGCCCTATGAAGAATTATCGTTTAGAAGCCCTTCTTTTAGCAGTTGGCTTAATTATTGCAGGTTTCTTTGTTTATCTCGGTTTTGCCGATGTCGCTTCAGCCTCGCGCGATCGTCATGTTTCGGTGCGCGGCCTCGCCGAACGCGAAGTACAGGCCGATCATGTCATCTGGCCCCTGGTGTACAAGACCTCAGGAAACGATATGCAGGCCCTCTACACGCAGATTCGCACCGTCAATGGACAGATTATCAGCTTCCTTCAAAAGAACGGCATAGCGGCCAAGGATATCACGGCTGGTGCTCCGCAGATGCAAGACCTTTATGCTGACCGTTACGCATCGTCCGACGTAAAGAAGCGCGACCGTTACAACGTGACCTCCATCATCACGGTTTCTTCGGGCGATGTCGAGCGCGTGCGCAATCTTATTCCCCGTGTCGGCGAATTGTTGCAACAGGGCATTGTCATTTCAGCCAACGAATACGGCACGGAAGTGCAGTATGAATTTCGTAGTTTGAATAAAGTCAAGCCTGCTATGATCGAAGAGGCCACCCGTAACGCCCGTGAGGCTGCCGATAAGTTCGCCAAGGACTCTGAGAGCAAACTGGGTAAGATTAAGACGGCACAACAGGGACTTTTCTCCATTGAAAACCGTGACCAGTACACGCCTCACATCAAAACTGTTCGCGTAGTAACTTCGATAGACTACTATCTGGAAAGTTAATCCCTGAATATCCTAACGTAGCGTATTCATCTCGTCTGACCTCTATTCCTTTATATTACAAAGGCTTTAGCTGATTTTACCGACCAGCTAAAGCCTTTGCTTTTTATTGTAGCTGCTAGAAAGCGTTCGGGGAGTCCCCTCAAGCCGTTGTAGTTGCTAGAAAGTGTTCGGGGAGTCCCCGCAAGTCGTTGTAGTTGCTAAAAAGCGTTCGGGGAGTCTCCGAGAGCCGTTTAGGTTGTCTAAATTGCTTCGGGGAGCCCCCGCAAGCCGTTCCGGGTGTCGGAATTGCTTCGGGGAGTCCCCGAGAGCCGTTTAGGGTGTCTAAATTGCCTTCGGGGAGCCCCCGCAAGCCGTTCCGGGTGTCGGAATTGCTTCGGGGAGCCCCCGAGAGCCGTTCCGGGTGTCGGAATTGCCTTCGGGGAGTCCCCGAGAGCCGTTCCGGGTGTCGGAATTGTCTTCGGGGAGTCCCCGAGAGCCATTCAACTCTTGCGGAAAACTTTACGATAGCTTCCACACAAAAATAAAGGCAGCAGTTCCTTTCACAGGAACTGCTGCCTCATTATATACTGTACGTCAATTACTTCACGTACTTCTTATTGTTTTTGATGTAAACACCCTTGGCAGGAGTTTCGTTGAGGCGACGGCCGCTGAGGTCGTAGATGACATTCTTGCTAGTTTCCGTTGTAACGCCTTCGATACCCGTCTGAGCATCCGTTACCTCAAGTATAGCGTCCACGATAGCACCGCCGTTAGCGAGGATACCGTTTGCACCCGTCGGCGTACCGTCAGCAGCAAGCTGACCGCCGGGATCTACACTGTTCCAGTCATACTTGAAGCGGATGCGGTATTTACCAGCCTGCATAGGAGCCGTAAATTCGGGGCAATCCATGGTGTTGCGATTGCCACCCGTCAGTTCTTCGCCAGCAGAATTCACACCCTTTGAGTCATCATTGAAGTTACCAGAGTAGAAGCTGAAGGTCATCACGTCTGTACCCGTCTGATCCGTTTGTCCTTCGTTAAAGGAGAACTTACCGTCATTGCTGAGGTCAATAAAAGCTGCGGCATTCATCCAGTTACCTTTGTGAGCCAAAGCTACCTTCAACATATCGCCTGTCTGGCAGGTAAGTTGGCCTTCGGGAGCTTCTGTCAGGTCATAGTAGCATTGGTTGCCGTTGAGCGTAATTTGCTGTGCGCTTTCAGCCTTGTTGTTGACAGTCAGCTTGACGCTTTGCAGTTGGCGGTCCGTACGTGAGGGAGTTGCGTCCTTGTCAAAGTTTACAGCGTACGGTTCCTGTACTTTGGAGGTTACCGTCAGTTCGATAGTACTCTTTACTTCCGATCCGTCAATAGCCGTAGCCGTGATGGTCACCTTGCCTTCTTTCTTAGCCTGTACGAGACCGCCGCGAACCGTAGCTACATTTTCATCACTGCTTGTCCAAACCAGGGCGGGGAAGGAAGCTTCAGCAGGAGCAACGGTAGCCTTGATGACGTAATTCTTGCCTTCTACAACCGTCTTCTCAGCCGTTTCGGGCGTGAGGTTGATGCCCGTTACAGCCTGGGGAGTAACAGCTGCGTCGAGACCGTCGTAGCTAAAGAGACTGCTGGCGGGGAGCGTAACCGTCAACTGCTGGTCGATGTCGATAGCCTGACCTTCAGTGAGACCTTCGAGTGCGTCTTGTACGCCGAACGACTTGCGGAGCACAATCTTGCCCGTTACGTTAGCCGGAATGTTGAGTGCTTCACGGAGTGTAAACTTGTAAGTCTGTGCCTCGTTCGCACCGTTGCGGAGTGCCAGCGTAGACTTCTTGCCGTTCCATGCAGCCCAGCCGTATACTTCGCTCTTGCTGCCCGTCCAGGGATCACCGCCTACCCAGTGAGCATCGGGGAGAACGTCAGCATTGCGCTTCTGCCAGCTGATGCACTCAGCGAGGTCAGCCCAAAGCTGTCCCTTGTTGATGGAGTTCATCAAAGGATAGTCGTTGTAGAGTTCCACCATACCCGAACCACAGACGAAGGCGCAACGGAGTTCGCGGAGCACTGCTTCGTAGTCCATGTTCTTACTTACAGCACCATACTTCGTGAGGATGAATCCGTGGGTCATCAACGTGTTGATGGGGCAGAGCGGAGAGTTCGTCACGTAGTTCTGGTGAACGAGGTTGTCGCGGTAGGTAATCCACTTTTCGCGGTCAATCTTGTTATTACCCATTTCGCCGTAGTCACCTTCCTGACGCCAGGTAGCATCGGTATACTGATACCAGAAGGGGCTTGCCCAAGTACCTACCGTTGTGTTGAAGAAGATGTCACGCTTCAGTTCCTCGCGCACGTAGCGTTCGAGGCGGATGATGCCTTCTGCATTCTCGTTACCCGTATCGCCGGCATCGGGTCCCGTAGCAGAGAACTGAGCTGAGATACCGTCAAACTTGAAGAAGGTGAAGTCGCCTTGATTCTGTGTCAAGTTGTAAGCCGCATCCTTAAATACCTTGTAGTAGGCCGGGTTAGAGAGCTGCATACCGCCCTTGCCGTTCCAGTACTGACGGCGGTAGTTACCACTCTGACCATAACCACCGACCGGACCGAGCCATGCGCCCACACCGGCGTTCATTTCGGCTGCAATCTTCGAGAAGTCACGCATTTCGTTGGGGAAGCCAGCGTGGAAGGTCCACGTGCCGTAGTTGTCCCAACCATCATCAATGACGAAGCTGCGGGGAGCTACACCGTAACGGTCGTACATATCCTTTTTCCAGTGGCTGACTACGTCTTCCATTTGTTTGGAAACGAAGTTCTTCGTCGGGTCTTGTGCGTTGTTGCGGTCAATGTTCAGTTCGTACCAGGAGATGTAAACGGGGTTCGCACGCCAAGGCACTGCGCGTTCACGTTCGGAGTAAGCAAGGAATGAACGGCGTTTCTGCGTCTTCGTGATGTCCGTTTCAGCCTGTTTGCCGTCTTGGGCAATGAGACCTACCACCGAAGAAACCTTCCAAGTTTCGCCTGCTTCGAGCGTGGTGTTACGGCTCCAGCGTCCCTGCATACCTACGATGTCAGCTGTAACGATGGCACCTTCCTTGGGGTTGTAAATGGTCGTTGTGACATCGCAGCTTGCCGTGATAGGCTCAGAGGCATTTTCAGCAAACAGGCGGAGTGAGAACGTACCGTCATTGGGAGCAATGAAGGTGAACGTGTTGTTGCTGTGAGCGTTGCCTGTGAATGCGCTGTGGTAGTCGCTGGCACTGATGTTCTTGCTGCCATCGAGCAGGTCTACACCACCCAGATTCAAGCGGTTGGCACCAGCCTTGTACTTCACGAGGATTTCCACCTTCTGGTTCTTCTTGAGCGTAACGTTCTCAATTTCGTGAGCCATGATATTGGGGTGGTTTTTACCCGTAGCTTCAATGACACGGTTCGGAATATTTTCCTTTTCTACTTGTGTCCAAGAATCCTTCGTCAAGCCAACAGGGTCAAGAGTCTGTTCCAGCGTCCACTTATCTTCGTCGCCCGTTGCGCCGCCAATCGTATTGTAACCCGTCGGCGTTTCGATACCGGCAAAGATTTTGTTGCTTACGAGTACCTGTCCGCGCGTGTTGCCGATGGCTGCAGGTGTAGAACCTGCCTTTTTGGTGTCAACGTTGTAAATCATCGGGATGATGTTAAACATATCCACGTTGTTTACACCCTTGAGTTCCATTTCCGTGCGGAGATAGTGGCTGCCGTCGCGAAGCACAGCGCGCCAAACAATCTGTACGAGTGAATCCTTGTACTTGTATTCGTAGTTGGCAACGATGGCCTTACCGTTGTAGTGTTCTGCACCACCTACGGCATTCTCTACGGGCTTCAAGTCAGCCGTCTCTACGCTCTTGAGCGTCATGGCCGAAGCGGGTACGTTGTCCCCACTGCCAAAGGCTACGGTGAAGGGCTCCGTACCAGCCTGAAGATCCATTGCCTTAGAACCGGCGAAGAAGAGCGCGTCGCCCACCTTCATGAAGCTGGCTGCCAGCACCTTATTGCTGAGCGTATAAACATTGTCCTTCGTCTCAATAGTAGCTACACCTACAGCTTCCTGCTGTTGCGGGTAGAGCACAGCGTTGGTATAGAGCTCTTTGTCAGCCTGTTCGGGAATGGTTACCACTTGTACGTTAATCGTACCCTTTACGTCATCAATAGAGATGGCGGCAAACTGGTTGGTTGCTACGTTGACACTGACATTATCCTTTTTGAGCGAACCCTCCTGCGTGTAAGTTTTTCCGTTGGTGTACTCCTTACCGCCGATGGTCACCTTCACCCCTTCGGGTGCACTGATGGTGTAAGTGTAGCTCTTGATGCTGACTTCGGTGAAGGTGTAGCGGCTGCCGCCGTCTGTATTACCGTTTTGTTCCCAAAGACCGAGCGTAGTCGTACCGTCGAGGGGATTCTGCGAAGTACCCGAAAACCAGTTCAGATACTTGTCGTTCGTGCCTGAAGTGGTGTAGGGCTGGAGTTCGTAGTTGTCCCCGGCATAGTTGCTGACCTTGAAGTAAGCGTTTTCCACCTTCGTGTCGCTCATCTTGACAAAGCTGATGCCGTTGTTGTAGCTGTCAGCCTGTGTGTACGTGAGCCACTTCTTGGCTGAATGGCTGTAAACGTAGTACGCATCGGTCTTGTCAGGCACGGCGTAGAAAGCAAACAGACCTCGGTTTTCCTCCGTCTGCGTCGGTGCAGTGGTGGCGTTGGCGTAGAGGCCGTTGCCATTCTGCATCGTGTAAAGGTGTTCGGGCTTCGCCTGAGCATTGGGCTCAGTCGTAGAGACCTGCACCTTGTCTGCCCAAAGCTGCATCGAAGTGCAGGTACAAAGGGCAAAGAGAGAGACTAATTTTCTCATAGATACTTAGGTTGTTGATAGATTGATAGAATTAGATGGTAAATTTTTTCAGTTGTAGAAAATGGTAAAATCAGCCCTATAAGGTTGATAGTTAAAAGATTCGTTTGCAAAGGTACAAATGATTTTAGCATCTATTTTACCCCCCCCGTTTATTTGCTTAAAGATTTGTAATTCATTGTGGCTTTCTATTATAGCCGCGTATTCTTAAAGGTATTTCTTCATCAAATCGTGGTATAAATGGGTACAAAGCCTGTACACGGTATAGGCTATCATCAAGAGTAGGAGTGATCGTTGTCACACACAAAAAAAGGATGCGCCTTCTTTCGGAGACGCATCCTTTCGTTGTATGTTTTTTCCGTTGTGGAAAAACTGAGTTTAGTCAGCAATCAGTGTGAACTCTGCGGCAGAAGCATAGTCCTGACCGTTGTGTTCGTTGAGTGCGCGCAGACGGATGAAGCGAGCCTGTACGGGCTTGTCGAACATCACACGCTTGAGTTCCGCATTGCGGGCAAACGTACCCTTCACAATGGGTTCACCCCATTCCTTGCCATCCTGGCTGACATAGATTTCGTAGTCCTTGATCCAACCGTTGGCACCTTCCTGACGAGGCAGGAGTGTGAAGCCCTTCATGTTCTTCGTTTCACCAGCGTCAAAGTCAACCCAGTGCGGGTACTTGGCGAGGGTGATGGAGTACATGGTGTGCCAGATGCTGGAAGGATCACCGTCGACCATACGCGTTGCACTGCCACTGCCCGGTTCTTCAGAAGAAGCGAAAGCCACTTCGAGGGGCACACTTTCAATCTTCGGATAAGTCATTTCGACCTTCAGTGCAGGGTTCTCCTTGTACCAGGCCGTTACCTTACCGCCGGCACGCAGATCGATAGCACCTGTGTAAACCTGTCCCTTCTTGGCTCCGTTGATGGAGTAAACGATGGTGCGGTTCTTGGCAGCCGTGCTCAAGGTCACCTTACCCACACGGCTGTGAGCCATGTTGATAGGCTTTTCGCCTGCAGCAGAAACCTGTGCCGTTTCGTTGATGTGTGCGGGCATCGCGCGACCGATGTTCAACGGACGGATGATGAAGCCGAAGTCATAGCTGCCGCTACGTACCTGGTCGGGAGCCAAAGGACCACCCTGACCACAGCTGGCACCGCCGAGACCCGTTACCTTGGCATCGAGGTGGAGGTGAGTGCCTGAAGACTTAGGCAACTGGTGGGGATGAGCAGCCACGGTCATTTCCTGCTGGCTCCAGGGGAGGGCAGAAGCTGACATGGTGCTGTCGGCAATGAATACGACACCCTGACCACGGTCATTGGTGAGTGCACACCAGCGTACTTCCTCGCGGTTACCCTGTGACTGAGGTTTGGGAAGCATAATGCCCTGTTCGGCTACCGTTGAAGAGTGGAGTTCAATGAACTGACCTGTCTTGCGGTCGTTGTAGTTGTTGATCGGGCCACGACCGTAATAGTGGTAATTCTTCATGTCACCCGGCAACTGCAGAGCGTAACCAATGCGCGGCAACACAATGTTGGAGCGGTTGGCTGAGATGGCACTTTGCAATTCGACTGAGCCGTCGGGATAAACCGTGTAAACCTGGTTAGTCGTAAACTTGAGGTCTGCCTCACCGAGTTTCTTCTTGTCTACGTCAAAGCGGTACACCTTCTCGGGAGTGCGGTCACGGTCACCATAAGCCTGGCGCGAACCTTCGGGAGCCTGACTTTCGACTGTGAAGCTCAGCTGGCAACGTCCGTCGGGCAAGGTGGTGATGTTCGAAACGAGTACCTTGTGGTGCAGGTTGTAGAGTCCATACTGGAACCAAGCACCCGGATAACCGATACCGGCATCGTTGTCCGTCGGGGCACGGAAGGCGTCGAGCTTCGGACCTTCGCCGTCGCGGATAATCGTTTGGTCACCATATTGCAAGCCAGCCAACGAACCCGTTTGGTTGTCAAACTTCGCCGTAAAGCCGTCGCCCTTGATAACGGTGTACTGACCTTCCTTCGTCGTTTTCAGCTTACCACCCTGGGCCACTTGCGTCAAAGCGGGAGCCTTCTCCTCTGCACCGCGTACACGGAGCTGTTCTTCCATTTGTACATAACCCTGCTTAGCCCAAGGCATGTCGGATGCAAGGAGGAACTGTACCTTGACAAAGTATTCGCTGGCGGGATCGAGCTTGTCGTATTCGTACGGCAGAACGTATTGTTGCTTTTCGCGCGGTCCGACAATGTTCTTGGCACCCTGCAGCGGAGCGTTCTTGATTACTGCAACACCATCTTTCCAGAGTGACCACACAATCTGGTAATCCTTGAGCGGTTCGAAGTAGTTCTTGTTGAAGATTTCAATGCGTCCCTTGGTGAGGTCAATCGCCTTCACACCAATGTTTTGGTAAACCTTCTTTACTTCGTAGTACTGTGCCTTGGGTTCCAGGTCGGGGCGCATGATACCGTTCATACAGAACATACCGTCATTGGGCTTGTTGTCCTGTCCGAAGTCACCGCCGTAACCAAAGTAACGTACCCCCTTGTCGTAGCCATACATAGCCTGGTCTACCCAGTCCCAGATGGCACCACCAATAAAGAAGTTGGTGCTTTCGATAGCCTCCCAGTAGTCGATGAGGTTACCACAAGCATTACCCATAGAGTGGGCATATTCTGAGATGTGGTAGGGATACTTCATCTTGTAGTTGCCCTTTACCGCACCTTGTACCCAGGGGATGGAAGGATACTGGTTCGAACCTATATCAACAATGTCGTTGTTGCGCTCGTACTGTACGGGGCGGGAGAGGTCATAGCTGCGGATAGCATCGTAGCAAGCCACAAAGTTCTTGCCCGGACCGGCCTCGTTACCCAAACTCCAGAGTACGACAGAGGGAGAGTTGACCGTAGCGTGTACCATTTCCATGTTGCGGGCTACGTGTGCATTCTTAAACTCAGGCACGTGAGAAAGGCTGGCATCGCCATAGTAGTACTGGTGGCTTTCGATGTTTGCCTCGTCTTCGAGGTAGAGACCGTACTTGTCGCAGAGGTAGTACCAGTAAGGAGCATCGGGGTAGTGTGAGTTACGCACGTGGTTGATGTTGCCACGCTTCATGAGGAACACTTCCTTCTCCATCTGCTCGCGCGTAATGTAGTGACCCGTTTCGGGGTTAGACTCGTGACGGTTGACACCCTTCATCTTGATGGGCTGGCCGTTGAGGTAGTAATAGCGGCCTGCCAGTCCGAACTCGTCCTTGTCAGCGGGAGTTTCCTTGATTTCGATTTCGCGGAAACCGACAATGGTTGAGAAGGTTTCGACCGTGCGTCCCTTCTTGTCCTTCAGTTCACCAACGAGCGTGTAGCGGTGGGGAGCTTCTGCGCTCCAGGGCTTCACCTTGTTGCCGGCAGCCAGTGTAGCGCAAACTTCGATTTCGCCGTTTTTGCCCACTTCAGATACGGGAGCCGTAACGGTTACACCAGGTACGAGCGTGTTCTCATCAGAGTAGAGCTTATTCTCATACAGCGAGTAAGCAATGCTGTAGCCTTTAGCCTTCTTCGTTGAGAGGTTAGATACCTGAGCAGTAATCTTCAGCGAAGCGTTGGTATACGTGTCGTCGTATTCCGGAATAGCCTTGATGTCGCGTACCTGTACCTTGGGCTTTGCCGTCAAGGCTACGTCGCGGAAGATACCCGGCAGGCGGAACATATCCTGACTTTCGAGGAAAGAACCATCGCTGTGACGATAGACTTCGACAGCCACGAGGTTCTCACCCTCCGCGTTGAGATAAGGAGTGATGTTGAACTGGGCAAGGTTGCGTGAGTTCTTGGAGAAACCTACGTAACGGCCGTTGATGTAGAGATAGAAGAAAGAGTCGACACCGTCGAAGTTGATGTACACTTCCTTGTCTTTCCAATCAGCAGGAATGGTGAATGTGCGACGGTAGGAACCCACCTCGTTGCGGTCGGTGTAAGTGAGCCAATCCTTGGGCGGAGTACGCATAACGCCACCTTTCCAGTCACCTACAGCTACAGCGTGCTGGAAGATGACACGCTGGTTTGAATAGATGGGTTTGCCATACTTGTACGTGCCGTCTTTCTGAATACCGGCGAGGTTCCAGTTCATGGGCACCTGAACCTTGTCCCATTTCGAAGCATCGAAGTTCTTCTGGAAGAAGTCTTTCGGACGCTGGTCGGGGTTGGAAGCCCAGTGGAATTGCCATTCACCGTTCAGCGTTTGCCACAGTGAACTGTGTTCGGGCAACACTTTGCGTGCCTCTTCTACGTTGTTGAACGAGAAGAACCATGCGTGCGGCAGTTGCTTGTTGTACGCCACCGAGTCGGGACTTTGCCACTCCCAACCGGTGGGTGCGGGCATCTGTCCGTAGTAAAAACCTCCGAGCGGTGCTACCTGACTCCACGCGGGAGCAGCAAGTATAGCCGCCAAAAGGGTCATCGTTGATTTACGCATAAGATTAGATATTTGGAAGATAATGGATAGTAGTCGGGATGATACAATTATAGGGAGAGCTGGAGATTACAGGTCACAGAGGTAATGAAGTTACTTTTTGAGGGTAGGGGAGAAGCGTTCCTACTTCGTAACCTCCTTATTTCTCAATCTCGTAACCTTGAACAATACCGAGCAATCAAGCAGTAGCAGGTTACTTTATAACCTCTGATCCGATAATAGGTGTAGCTTCCTGTAGACTTTTCTTCAGCACCAATCGGCTTTCAGGTCCCATGTTGAAGAGCAAGTCAGCAATGCTGAGGTTGGGGAGGAAGCCCGTGCGTTCGGCAAAGACCTGATAATAGGGTTGAGGCTGAAATAGCGGGTCTGCTTCGGTTGAAGCTTTCGGGTGAAGAAGCTGACGAAGGTCTGTTATTTCAGGTGTACATTCGCTATAATAGGCAGAGGTTTGCTGAATGTGGGGCGTGAGTGCCAACTCTTCCAGTACGATTTGTTGCAATGCTTCGTTGAAGTCGACCAAGAAGTCAAAGCGTTTCTCGTAGAGTGGACGAAAGTCGTCCGCATAGTACTCGAAGTAGGGGCTGTTCTCATAGGCTGAAACTAACGCGTTCCAGTGCAGGTGACGCCAATTGCCGTGGTCTGAAAGCCGAATGTCGCGGGTTGCTGTGCGAGTTGCCCCGTTTCGCACCACCGGGAGGGTCAACGCTAACGGTCCGTCGGGAGTAGCTATGTAGCAACGGTTGCGGAAAGTCTGCTTGACGTAATGTTCGTAACGGTCTTCCCATACTTCGTTTGCCGCATAAAGATGGGCATAATATTGTACGGGAGCCAAATAGGCTGTAGAGAGTAGAAGCATAGGAAGAACGATTGGTAGGAGGGGAGAAAATAAATATGAATGAGAGCGTATGAATAAAGGGGCTACTTCGTCGCAACCAGGAGAATTACCGATTGAGGACCTTAACAACCTTGCCGATTAAAGCGTCGTGGGGAACGAGCACGTAAGCATCGTTGCGAGTTTCAATCCAGTAATAATCGCGTGAGAAGCGAACTTGGCTCACCGGTGTGCGGTCTAAAAGCAATTGTCCTTGCCCATTGGTCGTAGCATGACAGCCTTCATATTGGCGAAGCAGGTAAGCCAGCAAATGGGCATTGTAAGGCGTGACAGGGAGTGAGCGGTTACGTTGGGGAATGATCAAGACCTCGGCATCGGGTGAGGTGCGGGCAGGCAATATCAGTTTGCGTACGGGGTCAATCCAGACCGTATCGCCTGGTAACGCTTGACAAATGCCTACACTTTGCGGTACGGGTGCGGCCGGAATGGAGGCAGGCAAGTTGAAGAGGATGAATTCACCCACTTCAGGAACGCGGTATCCCCAACGGTGATAGCCCCACCACTGTTCACCCGGAAGGCGCAACCCGTAATAGGTCAGGCTGACGAAGGCGCGCTGACCGGGGAGCAGTCCCCGAACGGCTGTATCTTCGGGCAGGCGAATGTGGTTAATGAGCAAACCCCGTACTGCCAACAGTAGAACTACGGTCAGCAATACAGGGCATACGATATGTCGGAGATACCTCATAAAGGGGTTGCTTTTGAAAACTTCAGGACGGGAAAACAGTGTCTACTGAATGTCCCATACCCGTTTGAAGATACGGTTCCATCGAACCTTACCGTCAAAGAGTCCGTAGTCAGGATCTAAGGAAAGCCAGATGAAGAGCGGTTTGCCAACTACATGGTCTTCGGGAACGAAGCCCCAGAAGCGTGAGTCGGCTGAGTTGTCGCGGTTGTCGCCCATCATCCAATAGTAATCAAGTTTGAATGTGTAGGAGTCGGTCGCCTTTCCGTTGATAAAAATTTTACCGTCGCGTACTTCGAGCTGATTGCCTTCATAAACTCGGATAGGTCGTTCGTAGATGGGCAAGTTGTCCAGTGTCAAAGCAAGTTTGGCTCCCTTCTTGGGAATCCATAACGGACCGTAGTTGGCAACCGTCCATCCCGTTACCTTGTTTTGTGGATAGAGCCACTGGGCTTCGGGTTGTGCCAGACGTATGTATTCTACCAAGTCAGGACGTTGTTCTAAGGCCTTTTTCGCGTGTGCCGTCAGCGGCATGTATGCCACATCGTGGTTGCGCACGGTGTACAGGTCTTCGTCCGTGATGCCGAGTTCCTTCTTCAGCTCCAGGGGTAAATCAGTCTTGAACTTAACCTCGTAGGAGTATTGTACATTTTCGGGTTCGCGGTTGGGCTTACCGTCGAGGTAAATGATGTGGTTCTTGATTTGAAGTATCTGACCAGGCAGACCTACGCAACGTTTCACGTAGTTCTCACGACGGTCGGTCGGTCGGGCAATGATTTCGCCGAATTGTTCCACGTCTTGTTTCATGTAAGCCACACCAGCCGCATAGATTTGGCGGTAAACAGCTTGTTGCTGTTCGTAGCTCATGTCCGCCTTGAGTTGGGATGAGAAGGGAACAGGAGCTTCGCCCAATTGCGTAGCGGGCTGTCCCAAGAGTTGGTCACCCATTTGGTAAGCCATGCGGTAGTAGTCCTGGTTTTGCTGGTTGACTGCTACGGTGTCGCCGGCTGGATAGTTAAAGACTACGATGTCGTTGAGTTGCACGTGACCGAGTCCCTTCACGCGGCGATATTCCCAGTGGGGCTTTTCGAGGTAGCTCTTGCAGTTGAAGATGGGCAACGTGTGTTGCGTCAGCGGCATGGTCAACGGGGTTTGCGGGATGCGCGGACCATAGGAGAGCTTGGAAACCAGAAGGTAGTCACCCGTCAGCAGCGTTTTCTCTAAAGAAGACGAGGGAATAACGAAGTTTTGAAAGAAGAACTGGTTGAGAAAGTAGATAGCCACCAAGGTAAAGACGATGGCATCGACCCAACTCATAATGAAACGGGTAACGGGACCCACTTCGGGTTCGCGCCACCAGCCCCAGTTGATTTTGTGTGTGAAGTAAAGGTCGAAGAGGAAAGGTACGACAATCAATCCCCACCAAGCATCAACCCAATAGAGGAAGGCGCATAACAGGGTAGTTGCAATACCAAACTTCACTCCGGCCCAGTAGGTGGAAGTCACCGGCTTCTTATTATTGGAGGAACGTTGAGCAGTCATAGAACGGCAGAGGGGATTTTAGAAATTGAAGAGATCGTCGGTAGAGAGCAAACCTTCGTGGGTCGCTGTAAACTCTGCCGCGAGTACGGCACCCAGGGCGAAGCCGCTGCGGTTGTGAGCTGAGTGCGTGATTTGAATCATGTCAGCGGGTGAGTCGTAAGTAATGGTGTGGATGCCCGGAACTTCGTCTTCGCGAATGGCATCAATGCGCAACAGGTCTGCGGGAGTGTCGGTAGTTCCCGTCACACTGCCGTCAGCGTTCTTGACTTCTCCCTTAATCCAATCCTTCTTGCGATCGAGTTCTTTACAGATTTGTTCTGCCAGTGTAATGGCTGTACCGCTCGGTGCGTCCAATTTATGGATGTGGTGTGTTTCGACCTCAGCAACATCATACGTGGGGTACGCATTCATGATGCGTGCCAAGTATTTGTTGACTGCAGAGAAGATGGCTACGCCCAATGAGAAGTTGGAGGCCCAAAAGAGGGTGTGACCTTCTTCGGTGCAGGCACGTCGTACGTCGGCTTCGTGGTCTTTCAGCCAACCCGTGCTACCGCTTACCACTTTGACACCTTGTTCCCAAGCTTTCAGATAGTTGGAATAGGCGGCAGTGGGATTAGTAAACTCAATAGCAACTTCTGCACTGCGGAAGGCGTTTGAGTCGAAATCCTGGATATTATCTACATCGATGATGGAAACAATCTCGTGACCGCGTTGACGAGCAATGTCTTCGATGATATGACCCATCTTGCCATATCCAATAAGGGCAATCTTCATGAGGCTGATATGTTTAGTTGTAAATAGATACGATTTGTAATTTGTAAATTGCAGGCAAAAATACTTCTTTTCGCCCTCACGTACAAAAGTTATGCGGACGAATGTGGGGAAGGGGGACACTGCTTAGAGGTTATGCGGTTATATGGTATGCGGTCATAACGTGTTTGCGAATTTGACAAAGGTATTTCGGAGGTCGGAAAAATGCGATTGTCAATTTGACAAAGGCATTTCGGAGGCCGGAAAAATGCGATTGCGAATTTGACAAAGGCATTTCGGAGGTTGGAAAAATGCGATTGCGAATTTGACAAAGGCATTTCGGAGGTCGGAAAAATGCGATTGCGAATTTGACAAAGGCGTTTCGGAGGTTGGAAAAATGCGATTGCGAATTTGACAAAGGCATTTCGGAGGCCGGAAAAATGGTTTTGCGAAATTTACAAAGGCATTTTGGAGGTTGGAAAAATGCGATTGCGAAATTGAAGTAATCTCTTGCTACAGATACTGGAGGTGGTAGAAAAATAGCTGAGTGGGTTTGTTTGCAGAAATCTCGTTCTTTCGAGTTTGCGGATTAGAAGGAGCTTGTTAAATTCGCTCTTGTGTAAAGTTCTTTTTTCATTGGTTATGCAACAACATCCTTTATCTGATTTCAAGTTTTGTCCCCATTGTGGGAATGCTGATTTTCATTCACATGATGCGTTTAGCAAGGTTTGTGGGGTGTGCGGTTTCGTGTTTTATCCCAATGCGGCGGCAGCTACCGTGGCGGTTATCGTCAACGAGCGGAACGAATTGCTTTGCGTTCGCCGAAGTCGTGAACCGGCGCAAGGAACGCTTGATTTGCCCGGAGGCTTTGTTGATCCGGGTGAAAGCGTGACGGAGGGACTTTGTCGGGAAGTGCGTGAAGAAGTGGGACTGAGGGTGACGAAGTACAGTTTTCTCTGCTCCTTTCCCAACCAGTATCCTTATGCAGGACATACGGTGCATACAGCCGATATGTTCTTCCGGTGTGAGGTCGATGCTGCGCAACAGCCGTGGGCACACGATGATGTCGAGGCGGTTTGCTGGATTCCGTGGTGTGAACTCTGTCCTTGCGATTTTGGCTTAAATTCCATTCGTCAAGGATTGGAATATTTGCAACAAAATCCTTCTTTGATTCTTGCTAAAGTAGAATAACGACATTGTTCCATTGCGTGGAATCGTTTATTTTTGCCGCCATGAAAAATCCTGTATCCGCCCTGATTGCTGTTTGGAACTTCTATGTAGAAGGCTTCCGCTCCATGACGTGGGGACGCACGTTGTGGATTATTATTCTGTTGAAGCTCTTTGTGATGTTTGTCGTGTTGAGGCTTTTCTTCTTCCAACCCGTATTGGGTGGACTCGATGACCGTGAGAAGAGTGAAGCCGTCGGCACCAATTTGTCACGCTAATTCTGCTTATCAGTAAACAATCAATTCTTATACGACTATGCAACTACTAACCGTTTTAGATCCCGGCACCATCGACTGGTCCCGGGCGCAGTTTGCACTTACCGCCTGTTATCATTGGCTGTTTGTGCCACTTACGTTGGGTCTTGCCTTGATTATGGGCATCATGGAAACCCTCTACTATGTCAAGAAAGACGAGTTCTGGAAACGCACGGCTCAATTTTGGATGAAACTCTTTGGTATCAATTTTGCCATTGGTGTGGCCACAGGGTTGATACTTGAATTTGAGTTTGGTACGAACTGGAGTAATTATTCTTGGTTTGTCGGTGATATATTTGGCGCACCGCTTGCTATTGAGGGCATTGTCGCCTTCTTTATGGAGGCCACCTTCATTGCAGTCATGTTCTTTGGTTGGAACAAAGTCAGCCGAGGCTTCCATTTGGCTTCTACTTGGCTGACTGGTCTTGGAGCGACACTTTCGGCTTGGTGGATACTCGTGGCTAATGCTTGGATGCAGCATCCCGTAGGCATGGAATTCAATCCCGAAACGGTGCGTAACGAGATGGTAGACTTTATGGCAGTAGCCTTTTCTCCTACAGCTGTGTTGAAATTTTTCCACACCGTTTCGAGCGGCTGGATGACCGGAGCTGTGTTTGTAGTCGGTGTGAGTTGTTGGTTCCTGCTGAAACGTCGGAATCAACCAATGGCATTGGCTTCCATTAAAGTAGCCAGCCTGACGGGGATCTTGGCAACCCTTGTCGTGTTGGGTACAGGTGACCAAAGTGGCGTAGCCATAGCCCGCGAACAACCGATGAAACTCGCTGCTGCTGAAGGACTGCGTGACGGCGGACAACAAGCACCTTTTTCCATCGTTCCAGGAGTCGAAGTACCCGGCATGCTTTCGATGCTTGCTACGCATGATGTGAACGGCTATGTGCCCGGCATCAACAACTTGCTTGATGGTTATACCCATCCCGACGGAACGGTACATCTCTCTGCAGAAGAGAAAATTGCACGGGGTAAGAAAGCATTGCAAGCCTTTAGCGACTTCCGTACGTATCGTCAGACTCAACCCGAACGTGCGGCACAGGCACGCGACACGTTGCAGGCTCATGTTCAGTACTTCGGCTATGGATACATTCAGCAAAAGGAAGACTTGGTACCTCCTGTCGGATTGGTCTACTGGTCTTTCCGTGTAATGGTGGGTTGTGGTTCCTTCCTCTTCCTCTTCCTGATTGGGGCGTGGTGGATGCAGTATAAAGGAAAGTTGGAACAGGCCCGTTGGATGCATTGGCTTGGTCTGGCTTCCATCCCGATGGTTTATGCAGCGGGTCAGGCAGGTTGGGTGGTAGCCGAAGTGGGCCGTCAGCCCTGGGCTATCCAAGACTTATTGCCTGTTAATGCTGCCGTGTCACAGCTTTCTTCGTCGAGTGTGATGGTCACTTTCTTCTTGTTCCTTGTTATATTTACCGTTTTGCTTATAGCCGAAGTGAAAATTCTCTGCAAGGCTATCAGCACGCATAAACAGTAATTTTGCTTATACTCTCTGATATGATAACCTATTCTTTTCTTCAGCAGTACTGGTGGTTGCTGGTATCGCTTTTAGGTGGATTGCTGGTATTCCTGATGTTTGTACAGGGTGCCAATACGCTCATTTTTCGTTTGGGTACGGATGAGGCAGAACGTACTTTGATTGTAAATTCTACGGGGCGTAAGTGGGAGTTTACCTTTACGACGCTTGTCACGTTTGGTGGTGCCTTCTTTGCTTCCTTCCCTTTATTCTATAGTACGAGTTTTGGTGGAGCCTATTGGGTGTGGATGCTGATTTTGGTCAGCTTCGTGCTACAGGCAGTAGCCTACGAGTACCAGTCGAAGGAGGGCAATGTACTGGGCCGCACGATGTATCGTCGTTTCCTTGTCTTTAATGGTTTTGTCGGTCCTTTTGTGTTGGGCGCGGCAGTGGCCACCTTCTTTACAGGTTCTGCTTTTGTGGTGGAGCGCGGAGCCATGGGTGTCAGCGATACGTTGACCCTTTCTCCTGTCATTAGCCGTTGGGCGAATGCCTGGCACGGACTGGATGCGTTAGCTAATCCTTGGAACTGGGTATTGGGGCTTGCCGTCTTCTTCTTGGCTCGCGTATTAGGAGCCTTGTATCTGCTCAATAATATCGAAGATGAAGCCATGCGTCCGCGTTTGCGTCGCCAGGTAGGCATTGATGCCGTTCCCTTCCTCTTGCTGTTTTTAGCCTTCTTGGGCTATGTATTGACGGCAACGGGATTGGCGTATGACCCGGTTACTCAACGCTTTGTGCCCGAGGCTTACAAGTACCTTCATAATTTGATTGCTATGCCTCTTGTGGCGGGTGTTCTCCTTTTTGGAGTGGTATTGGTGCTGTTTGGCATGGGTAAAACTTGTTTCTGTGCTTCGTTCCGTCGCGGCATCTGGACCGCAGGCATTGGTACGGTGCTGACCGTTTTAGCGTTGCTTTTGGTGGCAGGTTGGAACAATACGGCTTATTATCCTTCTTCCGTTGATATCCAGTCATCGCTTTGTTTGCAAAACAGTTGTTCCAGCGAATTTACGTTGACAACCATGGCTTGGGTAAGTTTGCTTATTCCTTTTGTTTTGGCATATATCGCTTACGCTTGGTATAAGATTGACTTAGGGGGAATCTCCCGTAAGGAAATGCAGGGTGATAAGGATCATCAGTACTAATCAAAGCGTTGGAGGCAGTGGTAAAGTCTCCTTCGGATGAATAGAAAGAGGCAGGTTTCGCAATAACTCATTGCGAAACCTGCCTCTTGGCTTGAAGGAAGGGGCTAGATGGGTCTTACAGAGGATAGGTTGATAAGATGAAGGTTGAAAAAAGGAGAAGTTCAGTGATTGGTATTTCGCTGAACTCCTCCTTTCTTAATCTGATAGCTACGTAGACCCATCAACGAAGTCTACTGAGCAATGCTCTTTAAAGTGCTTCAAACTTGCCCTTGGTAATGTCTTGGATATTCAAGGCACGGTAAACCATCTGGTAGTATTGCGGCTCTTCTTCGTAGAAGAACGCGATGCGTCCGTCGGCTTGTTGAATCATGGTGCTGTAAGCTGAACCCTTGTCGCTGACCTGGTAGGCTTCGCTCCAATTAGAGGCAAAGGCAAGCGGAGATTGGTAAGTGTCGGGTGTGGTCAGTTCCTTGTAGTAGATGGATACATTGGAACGGTTGGGACCCGCAGGGATACTCTGGAGGGCCAGAATCGTCTTCTTTCCATCAGCGGTACGGCGTACGGGGATAATCAAGATTTCTCCGTTACAGGGCGTTCCCTCGTTGCTGATACCACCAGGAGCCTGGCGTGAATCGACAGCTTCAGCCCATTGACCGGCAGCTGTGCGAACGTCCGTGTACTTATAGATATTGAAGAAGCGACCTCCGTGCTTGCGAGAACTCAACAAAACACTTCCATCAGGGAGCTCTTCACATTTCGGCTCATCCCCCTTCGGAGCACAGCTTACTTCGGGAGTGCCGAGCAATCCCCAATTGCGTCCGAAGTCATCGGAATAGATTACGTAATTGCCCTTGTGGGTGCAAAGGGCAGCATAGAGGCGATAGTATTTGCCCACCTTGACACGGCTGCTTTGGCAGATGCGGCCTGAGCCCATGAAGAGACCATTGATCTTGCCTTTCAGCAATTCGTCGTATACTTGTGAGGTAATGTCAGTCACCTGCTTATCCCAGTTCCATTGCTTTCCCTTCTTATCGTAGGTTGCGTGGAGGGTCACCATGCGCTGGCGGTTTTGCGGACTGCTTTTCCAGTAAGGAACGTCGCCTGACACGCAAACCAAGAGCAACTCGTTGCGTTTGCGATCGGCTACGAGACAAGCATCGCCATATCCAGTGTCTTTACCCTTTCCAGTTCCTTCCAGCAATTTGAATGCCGGGTTCCAGTTTGCTCCGTTGTCGCGACTGATTCTCCCGACGATGTCTACACGACCGTAACCGATGTCACCGCCGCAAGGACGAAGGTCTGAGAGCGCAATCAGTTCGCCATTTCGAGCTTTGGCAATAGCAGGGATACGATAGGGGTAGCCTGTGCTGTCGCCTGTATGAAACAGAACGGTTTGCGCCGAGGCACAGAGCGTGCTTAAAGCGAGAAAGAAAATAGAGAAAAAACGATACATAGTTTTATTGAATAAGTATGGGGTTTGTGAAGTCTATGGGGGTACGCTGTTTGTGCGCGTTATTCCAAAGTAGCGCGGAAGTTCATTTTTACGGCACGAAGATAAAATTTTCTCTGTTTTTACGAGGATATACGGGGGCGAAAAGTCAGGAGCCAGGCTGTGGGGGTGAGAGGAAAGAATCTCTTCGTACTCTTGTTACATACAGAAAACAGGCGTGCCCCGATGCAACGAATAGTCCATCGGGGCACGCTTGTTATTTGTTTTTGAAAAGGGGAGAGGGCAGGGCTTAGTCGTTGAAGGCAGCCAAGATGCGGTCTGCCGTTTCCTTCATCACTTCTGCAGAGAGTTCCAATTTGGGTTTGCGGAAATCCATGTCTCCCTCGCTTTGTAGTGGAACAAGATGGATGTGAGCATGGTTAACCTCCAGTCCGAGTACAGCCATACCAACTTTCTTACACGGGAAAGCCGTGCGGATGGCTTTGGCTACTCGTTTGGCGAAGAGGGTCATGGCTGCCAATTCATCGTCAGCAAGGTCAAAGAGATAGTCCACTTCGTGTTTAGGTACGACCAAGGTATGTCCCTGTGCCATCGGATTGATGTCGAGGAAAGCGTAGAAGTGTTCATCCTCTGCGCATTTGTAGGAGGGAATTTCTCCTGCAATGATTCTTGAGAAAATTGTCATAACGCGTATGAGTTAGAAGTGATCGATAGGGGGTGCGCCCTGATAGAATCGGAGGCTGGTTAGCCTTCTACAGAAATCTTGAGAATCTCGAGATGGATGAGACCTTGGGGAATCTTGACTTCCACCACGTCACCCACCTTCTTGCCGAGCAGTCCCTGGGCAATGGGAGTCGTTGATGAGATTTTGCCTTCGCGCAGGTTGGCTTCGCTTTCGCTGACAATGGTGTACTTCATGACCATGCCGTTTTTCACGTTCTTCATTTCTACCGTAGAGAGAATCTGTACGATGTCATTACGCAGTTTGGAAGCATCGATGATTTTAGCTTCAGCAATAGCGAGTTTCAGGTTGTTGATTTTCATTTCGAGCATTCCCTGTGCCTCTTTGGCAGCATCGTATTCGCTGTTTTCAGAGAGGTCACCCTTATCTCGAGCTTCCGCAATGGCTGCTGAAGCAGCGGGGCGGTCTACAGTTTCCATGTGGCGGAGTTGAGCTACCATTTTGTCGTAGCCCTCTTGAGTCATATAAGCCATAATGATTGATTTGGTATGAATATTTTCTTAGTAAGGAATGGGGTAAGAGATAAAAAAAACCGAAAGAATTCCAGCGTGTAGCTCACACTGGAATCCTTTCTTCAGTACCTTTTTTATATTTACGGCAGCAAAGATAAGCCTTTTGTTTGGAATGAGCAAAGTTTGTAACTTTCCTCATTCATAGGTTACAACAGTTTCACGAACTTGCCTCAGCGGATGGCTCTGAAAGGTTCTGTTTCAGCTTATTTGTGCGGCTTGAGCCTGTGTATAGGGGCTTTTGTTACTCACCACAATCCTGGAGTAACTTCACGGCATCTACGTATTGGGCAATACCTGCTGCTACTTCCTTGGCCGCTTTCATGGCCAATACGACTGTTTGCGGACGGTGTACGACGTCACCTCCCGCAAAGACACCACGGCGAGTGGTCATGCCGAAAGGACGTTCGCCCACAATGACGTATCCCTTCTCGTCTACTTCAATGCCTTGCGTTGTGCTGACAATACGGGCAGCCGGACGTGAACCGATGGCCAGGAATACGCGGTCGAACTCCCGAAGGTGTTCGCCGTCGGGGGATGCAATGCGGATGGCAGCAACCCGTCCCTTTTCGTTGCCGATAAACTCCAGGGAGTTGCTTTCCCAAAGGAAGCGTACCCCTTCGTTGACTGCTTCTTCGTATTCGCTACGGATGGCAGGCATATCTTCCTGTTTGCGTCGGTAAATGACGGTCACATTGGCCCCAAGGCGGCGAGCCGTGCGGGCAGCATCCATAGCAACATTACCGCCACCAATGACGGCTACCTTATCGCCTTCGCGTAAGGGCACCATCTCGCGGGCAATCGCTCCTTCGATATAGGCATTGACGTTATGAAGGAAGTCGGTAGACTGGGTTACACGTTTGAGGTTGGCACCAGGAATGTTGAGTCCCTGAGGAAGTGCAGTACCCGTTGCCATAAAGATGGCATCAAAGCCGTCGGCAAAGAGGCTGTCGATTGTTACACCGCTTTCGGGTGAACCGACCAAACAGTTCTTGACAAAGTGAACTCCTAAGGCTTCGATTTTCTCAATTTCATTGCGCACAACCGCTTTGGGCAGACGGTATTCGGGGATGCCATACATTAAGACACCACCTAATTCAGCCTGTCCTTCGAAAATCGTTACGTGAAATCCTTGGCGAGCCAAATCGCCGGCTACAGTCAGGCCAGCAGGGCCAGAACCGATAATGGCAACCTTGCCTCTAGTCTTTTCGGGCAGGCGTTCGTGCGTGAGGTGCATATCAGCATCGAACTGTGCGATGAAGCTTTCCAGCTTTCCCACACGTACGGGACGACCTTTTTTGCCCAAGATGCAATGTCCTTCGCATTGCTTTTCATGAGGACACACACGACCGCAGATGGCTGGCAAGTTTGTCTTTTCATGCAGGATGCTCATAGCCTGTCCCATGTTGCCCATGGAGAGCTGGTGAATGAATTCAGGGATGTCATTACCGATAGGGCAGCCTTTTTTGCATTGGGGCACTTTGCAGTGTAGACAGCGTTTGGCCTCTTCAATGGCTTCGCTGATGGTGTACATCTTGTTCACCTCTTCGAAGTGCGGAAGCTTTTCTATATCTTTTTCTTTCATTGGGGAGTATCGTGTAGTTGCATAATCAGGTTAGAGCGAATAAAAGAGTTGAAAAGCAACGGTCGAAACAACCGTTATGCTTTTCAACTCTTTGTCAAGAAGTAGGCTTAGGCCAGACAGATTTGAATCATTTCTTCGGGTGTAACCGAAGTTTGCTCTCCTGTCTGCATATTTTTCAGAGCCACCTTTCCTTCTGTCATTTCGGTTTCACCTACGAGGGCAACGAAAGGAACTTGGTGGGCATTGGCATAGCTCATTTGCTTCTTCATCTTTACTGCGTCGGGGTAAACCTCGGAGGCAATACCCGCTTTACGAGCCTGCGCGGCGAGGCGTAAGCAGTGAGCGGCTTCCTTTGCACCAAAGTTGATGAAGAGTAATTTCGCACCCGAGTTAGTTTCGGCAGGGTAGAGTTCCAGTTGGGTTAGTACGTCGTAGATGCGGTCTGCGCCAAAGGAAATACCGACACCGCTTAATCCGGGTAAACCGAAGATGCCTGTCAGGTTGTCGTAACGGCCACCACCCGTAATCGAACCAATTTGTACATCGAGTGCTTTTACTTCGAAGATGCAACCTGTGTAATAGTTCAAGCCACGGGCCAAAGTCAAATCCAGTTCAATGGCGTTATGGAGTTCACTGGCCTTCAGTGTTTCAAGTACGAATGCCACTTCATCAACGCCCTTCAGTCCGGTTTCGCTTTCAGCCAATACGTTGCGCATGGTTTCGAGTTTCTCCTCGTTTGTACCAGCCAAGGCAATAATCGGTTGCAACTTTTCAACAGCTTCTTCGCTCAGTCCCACGGCACGGAGTTCCTCGTTAACCTTGTCCAGTCCGATTTTGTCCAGCTTGTCGATAGCCACGGTAATGTCTACAATTTTATCAGCCGCACCGATGATTTCAGCAATACCTGTCAAAATCTTACGGTTGTTGATCTTGATGCAAACACGGATGCCGAAGCGGGTAAATACTTCGTCTACAATCTGCATCAGTTCGACTTCGTTCAGTAAAGAGTCAGAACCTACTACGTCGGCATCGCATTGATAAAATTCGCGATAGCGTCCCTTTTGCGGACGGTCTGCACGCCATACGGGTTGGATCTGGTAACGCTTGAAAGGCATTTGGAGTTCATCGCGGTGCTGTACAACGTAGCGGGCAAAAGGTACGGTCAAGTCGTAGCGTAAGCCCTTTTCGCAGAAGCGGGCAGCCAATTGAGCTGCATTCTTCTCGCTGTATTCCTCGGGAGAAACTTCTCCACGGAAGTTGCCTGAATTGAGAATCTTAAAGAGAAGTTTGTCGCCTTCTTCACCATACTTGCCCATCAGGGTAGACAAGTTTTCCATTGCAGGCGTTTCGATTTGGCGGAAACCGTAGAGTGCATACACTTCACGGATCGTATTGAAGATATAATTGCGACGGGCCATTTCGACAGCTCCGAAGTCGCGTGTACCCTTGGGGATACTGGTTTTTTGAGTCATATTCAGAATGTAGTTGTATGAGTAGTATTCAACGGATAACCTTAAATAAGTGCGCAAAGTTACGAAAAATCAGTTCAATCTCCTCTGAAGTCAGAAAATCCCCCACAGCGAAGAAAAGAATCATTGGGTCTGTTTCGTTTTTGTACCAAATCAGTTCAAAATTTGTCTGTTTCATCAAAAAGCTCTACTTTTGCAGTGTAGAAATAATCAACGTCACCGATTATTTGTTATCGGACTTGTAGCTCAGTTGGTTAGAGCAACAGACTCATAATCTGGAGGTCCTAGGTTCAAGCCCTAGCTGGTCCACACTGAAAATCAGGCATTTGCAAACAACAGCAGATGCCTGTTTTTGTATATTGAGATGACCCTTCTTGAAGTCCTCAGCCAAGTATGTGAAGGGAACTGGATGGTAATTCCTCCAGTAGTAGCAGAAAAAAGGGGTGGATTGCTTACCCTGTTTAATTCCTAACAGGTTAGGTGTTGATAAATTCTCTATCTTGTTCTTCTTGTTCTTTCATGTTTTTCCTTTCCTAGTGATTGAGTCTCCTTCAAACATCGGTTGTTTGAACGATTGCAACAATTGAGTTCTTATCGCACATCGGTTGTTTGAGTGCTCTCAATGCTTGAGTGCTCTTCGCACATGCGTTGTTTGAGCTGTCCCAACGGTTGAGTCCTTCTCGCACATCGGTTGTTTGAGTCGTCCCAATGGTTGAAAGCCTCCCGCATATCGGTTGTTTGAGCTGTCCCAATGGTTGAAAGCCTCCCGCACATCGGTTGTTTGAGTCGTCTCAATGGTTGAAAGCCTCTCGCACATACGGTGTTTGAGCTGTCCCAATGGTTGAAAGCTTCCCGCACATCGGTTGTTTGAGCTGTCTCAATGGTTGAAAGCTTCCCGCATATACGTTGTTTGAGCTGTCCCAATGGTTGAAAGCCTCCCGTACATCGGTTGTTTGAGCTGTCTCAATGGTTGAAAGCCTCCCGCATATAGGTTGTTTGAGCTGTCTCAATGCATAAACAAAGCCCCCGCTACGCATATTGCTTCGTAGCGGGGGCTTGAGTTAATTAGGAATCAAGGGAAGGAGGATTACTTTACAAGTACCTTCTTGCCATTGATGATGTTGATACCCTTAACAGCCTTGTTGAGGCGACGACCATCGAGGCTGTAGATGATAACTTTGCCATTGTTGTTGGCTTCTACACCTTCGATACCCGTGTTCTTGTCCAAAGTAACAATGATGTAATTGATGTTGGTAGTTTTAGTAACATTGAAAGTTACACTGCTTTCAGAACCAGTCCAAACGTTCTTGTCAAGAGTACCTGTTGTAGTTTGGAGTCCGCTCTTGCTTACGTTGAACTCAATCTTCTGAATCTTGCTATCAGTAGCAGTGAGGGTAAGTGAACCACCTTCATAGCAACGGAGTTGCAAACCATTGTTGAAGTCGTTCCACATACGAGTGGGTGTGCTACCGTTAGTGGAAGTGAGGGTAATACCGTTTTCAATGATTGGATCCGTAATCTGATAGGTTGTATCGTTGTTAGATACAGGCAAATTCCATTTGTTTTCGTTGAAGTTGAAGAGAGCACCGTTCTCAGGAGCTTTGGGAGATTCCTTGATGTTGTACTTCGCTACCGTGTTGTTGCTCGTATTGCCTTGTGCGTCAACTGCCATAGCAATAACAGTGGTGTTTTCAGTCAACTTGAAGGGGGCAGTGTAAAGGGTTGAAGCCGTAGTGGGTTCCTTGCCATCGAGTGTGTAGTAAATCTTGTGACCCTCAGTAGCAGAAATTGAAACCAAAACTTCGTCCATGTAAGTACCTGCTGCAGGTTTGAAAACTGGAGCAGCTATGGTGATAGGAGCTTCAGAGAGCTTAGCCTTAACGCTCAAATTCTTCAATTCCCATGTACCAGCAACCTCAGCAGTTGAGGTATAAATGAAGGCAAGCTGAATTTTCTTACCGTCATAAGCCTTCAGACTAGCTTGAGCAGGTACAAAAGAGAATGACACACCTGTAGCTTCGCTCGTAACTGCTACGTCAGCCCATTCGCCATTGTCAACGCGAACTTTAACTTGGCAGCAATTGCGGAAATTTTCAGCTGTATTGAAGTGATTACCAGCTTCTTCAAAGGTCAAGTTACTTTCTGTAGCTTTAGACAAGTCGATAACCGGAGAAATCAACCAGCTTTCGCTTGCAGTGGGTGCACCCTTGTAAGCACTTGCTTTAGCGCAGGTGTATCTGGAATCATAAGACCAAATATGTTGCAAAGAAGGGTCAATTACCTTGTTCTCTACAGTGAAGTCACCCAAGCTGGTGTTGAAGAGTTCTTCGAATACCGTATTGAGTTCAGGTTCTTCGGGTTTCGGGTCGGGAGTGACCGTACCGCCGCCTTCGCCTGTGCTAATGACGAGATTGTCATAGCAGAGCTGACCTGCTTTCGTGTTACCATCTGTACCATAGTCAGCCTTTTCGCCTACGGTGAAGGTTACTTCCTTGCTACTACCCGTCCAAGTTACAGTCCACGCTTTATTATCTACAACAACTGATCCACTGGTGGCAGTGACGTTGGCAAGGCGATATTTGCCTTTGCTGGATACATTAAAGACGATTTTTGTCATGTTTTCGCCCGTAGTATTCACCGCAATGGTGTTCTTAGCATAAGCGCGGGCATCGTTCTTGTTGGCATTTACAGCCGGAGCTGTTGTGCCATCTGCCTGATCCATTGTGATGGTGTAGGGAACCTGTGTGTAGGAGAGCGGAGTCTCCGTCCAATCAGTGTTTGCAGTCCATTGTACAGTCGTGTCTTCTGCCAAAGCAGACGTTACGAAAGCCATGAAGGCAAACATAAAGAGTAATGTTTTCTTCATACTTGTATAAATTTTGATGAGTTTGAAAAATAGTTGATTATGTTCGATAAAATATCAGTTGCAAAGTTATGGATATAATACTGTGTTACAACAGAAAACATATTAAGAATTAGTAAATCAATGTTGGTTGTTGGTTTATCTTCGGGAAAACAAAAAAGCTGTGCCAAATGACACAGCTTGAAAATGAAGAGAATCTTAGAAGTTGTTCCACACCGATTCGAACGATGACTGAGAGAACCAAAAACTCTAGTGCTACCATTACACCATGGAACATCCTTTGTGCACTGCGTTTCCGTAATGCGCTGCAAAAGTAGAAACTATTTCCTTTACTTCCAAATATTTTGTCGGAAAAGATGAATGTTTCTTGGGTCTTGTTTGTCTTTTAGCCAGTTTGTCTTGGTCTTGTTACAGTGTTGCCCCTTGGCTGAAGATGGGGAGGTTCCAACAGGCCAAGGGGCAACATGGGAATTAGCGTGGTTGCTGAGTGAAGGGAAACAAATGTGTTTACTTTCCTTCTTTCAGATATTGCAGGGCGCGCTTGACGATGTCATTGCGCTCATTGACGAGGCGGAAATATTCGTTGCGATCCCAGAGGTCGTAAGCGATTGTCGACTTCAAGGTGAAACGCAGGTCATTGAGCGTGGTTTGAAGTTCCTTGTCGTCCTTGGGCTTGATGCCCTTCTTCTTACCTTCTGCTAGGATGGTGTCGATGAGTGCGGCAGGCACTTCAAAGTGTTCCGCATAGTCTTCAAACTTGCGGTACTTCCGCTTAAGCTGTTTGCGATTTTCGTCTACAAAGCGCAATACATTCTCGTTAATGAGGTTATGGCGGCGCAATGCGCGGTAGTAAGGCGTGTAAGCCGTCGTGTCGAGAGGTACGAAAATGTCGGGCATGATGCCACCGCCACCATAGACGGTGCGACCCTTGACCAAGGTCTTGTACACCTTGGTAGAATCCAGGTGGATGCTGTCGAGACAAGTTAGTTCTCCGTGGGTATAACGCTTGTCGAGGTCGTTGTTGTATTCCTCCTTTTCGCCTTTGACGTAAGGCTTTTGGATGCAACGGCCCGAGGGTGTATAGTAGTGTGACACGGTGAGGCGAATCATGGAGCCGTCGGGCAGGTCGATGGGGCGTTGTACCAAACCTTTACCAAAGGTACGGCGACCGATGATGACTCCACGGTCATGGTCTTGTACGGCACCGCTGACAATTTCAGCTGCCGAGGCGGTGAATTCGTCTACGAGAATCACAACGCGACCTTCTTTTTGCATGCGTCCGAAGCCTTCTGCTACGAGCTCTTGGCGCGGCATGACACGACCTTCGGTGTAGACAATCATAGAGCCTTTTGGGAGAAATTGGCTGGCCACTTCCTGTGCAGCATTGAGGTAACCGCCTCCGTTGAATTCCAAGTCAAGAATCAAGTCCTTCATGCCCGCTTCCTGGAGCATCTTAATTTTATCGTCAATCTCTTTGCCGGAAGTGGCACCGAAGCTGTCGAGGTGAATGTAGCCTGCGGTAGGTGTAATCATGTAGGCGGCATCGACCGTGTTGACGGGGATTTTGTCACGCGTAACCTTGAAGTGAAGTACTTCGTTGGCCCCTCTTCGCACAATGTCAAGGTTGGCAATTGTACCCTTCGGACCACGCAGACGGGTCATGATGCTGTCGCGATCCATCTTGACGCCGGCAATCTTGGTGCCGTTTACCGCAATGATGCGATCGCCCGATAGAATACCTGCCTTTTCGCTGGGGCCTTTGCTGATAACTTGCAAGACCAACAAGGTGTCTTTGACCATATTAAAGCTCACACCGATGCCCTCGAAGTTGCCCGAGAGGGGCTCGTTGAGCTTTTTCGTCTGTTTGGCATTGGTATAGGAGGAGTGTGGATCGAGTTTGCCAAGTATGCCGTTGATGGCATCCTCCACCAGTTTATTTTGGTCTACGGTGTCCACGTAGAGGCTGGTGATGGCGACTTGCGCCATTTGCAGTTTCTTGATTTGCTCTACATCAATGTCCTCAAAGCCGCGTTGGGCATGAGTGGGCAGCGTAAGCAGAGCCGCAAGGAGAAGAAATAAATGTTTCATGTCAGAATGATTGTGAGGGAGTGTGTCACTCCATTATTCGTAATCCGTAACTTCTAACCTTTCTTTTTAGGAAGGAATTCAGAGACATCCTTGCCAAAGGCTATGAGTTCGCGCACTACGCTGGAGGAAATATCAGAATAATGGGCTTCGGTAAAGAGTAATACTGTTTCCACGCCCGAGAGGCGGTTGTTCATAGCGGCAATGTCGCGTTCGTATTCGAAGTCCTTGACTGAGCGGAGTCCGCGCAAGATAAATTGCGCTCCTTCTCTTCGTACGAGGTCTACGGTCAGGTCGTTGTAGGACACAACTTTGATACGCGGTTCCTCTTCGTAGAGTTTTCGAATGGCTTCTACGCGTTCTTCGGGCGTGAGTAAGGAACGTTTGCTGTCATTGACACCTACACCAATGACGATACGGTCGAACATTGGGAGACCACGTTCGACGATGCTGGCGTGGCCCACGGTAAAGGGGTCGAAAGACCCAGGAAAGATGGCAACCTTCATAAGAGAGAAAGAAGTTTATGAGTTTTAAGTAGAGAGGTTGGGAGAGTTGCTTACTGAAAATGGGGCATGTGAGAAGGGAAGAACTCCCAAACTTATTGCTGGGAAGCCCCTGGCTTTTAAAGCTTCTTCCTGCTTCTGTATGTGATGCTCCTTCTGTATCTGTTGTTACAGTTCCTCTTCCGCCAAGTCCTCTTCTACGACCAGATTGTCGATAATGAAGCCCTGTCGCTCCATGGTGTTTTTACCCATGTAGTATTCGAGCAGGGAGTTGACATTGTCACTTTTGTGGAGGGTGACGGGTTCAAGGCGCATGTGCGGACCAATAAAGTGTTTGAACTCATCGGGAGAAATTTCGCCCAAACCTTTGAATCGGGTGATTTCGGGGTCGGGACCTAACTTCTCGATAGCAGCGATTCGTTCCTCTTCAGAGTAGCAGTAGATGGTTTCGAACTCCGAGCGTTCGCTGGCCTGTGCCTTCTTTAGAATCGCCGCTCCTGCACTTTTTTCACTGATTTTTTTGTCCGTCTTCTTTCCGTTGCCGGTGTTTGCCTTGATCTTCTTCTTCTTGTTGCGCACACGGAAGAGTGGTGTTTGCAGGATGTATACGTGCCCTTTCTTAATAAGGTCGGGGAAGAATTGCAGGAAGAAGGTTATCATCAGCAAGCGGATGTGCATGCCGTCAACATCAGCATCGGTAGCTACAATCACTTTGTTATAGCGTAGACCGTCGAGTCCGTCCTCAATGTTGAGGGCAGCTTGCAGGAGGTTGAACTCTTCGTTTTCGTAGACAACCTTCTTGGTCAGTCCGAAGCAGTTGAGCGGTTTGCCACGCAGCGAGAATACGGCTTGCGTGTTGACATCGCGGCTTTTGGTAATTGAGCCGCTAGCCGAGTCACCCTCGGTGATGAAGATGGATGAATCCTGGCGTGGGTCGTTGTCGTCTTCGTCCTTCTTCTTGCTTTTGGGTGCTGGGTCGTTTAAGTGAATGCGGCAGTCGCGTAGCTTTCGATTGTGAAGGTTGGCCTTTTTGGCGCGTTCGCGTGCCAGTTTGGTAACCCCCGCAATAGCCTTGCGTTCCTTCTCACTTTCCTCAATCTTCTGCTTGATTACGTCTGCAACATCGGTGTGCATGTGGAGGTAGTTGTCCACATTCTCCTTGATAAAGTCGGCTACAAACTTGTTGACGCTGACCCCTGAGAGGGGGAAGGAATTACCGTTTGAATCCTTGTCGGGAGCCATGGTGAGCGAGCCTAACTTGATTTTAGTCTGGCTTTCAAACAGAGGTTCAATCACGCGGATGGCAATGGCAGCAACCAAGCCGTTGCGCACGTCCTGTACGTCGTAGTTCTTACCGAAGTATTCCTTAATCGTACGGGCAATGTGTTCCTTGAAGGCACTTTGGTGCGTACCGCCCTGCGTGGTATGCTGACCGTTGACAAAGGAGTAATACTCCTCGCCGTATTGCGAGGTATGGGTAAAGGCAATGTCGATGCCCTGTCCCGTGAGGTGGATGACGGGGTAAAGTCCCGGAGCCGTCATGTTGTCGTTGAGCAAGTCCTCCAGGCCGTTGCGGCTAAGAATGCGGCGGTCGTTGTAGAAGATGGCCAGTCCCGTATTCAAATAGGTGTAATTACGCAACATATTCTCCACGTATTCACCGTGGAAACGATAGTTCTGGAAGAGAGTCTTGTCAGGTTCAAAGAAGATGTACGTACCGTTTTCTTCCTCCGTCTGTCCAGATTCGTCGCTGATCAGTACACCGCGTTCGAAGATAGCCTCGCGCATTTGTCCGTCGCGCACGCTTCGGGCAATAAATCGGCTGGATAAGGCATTGACCGCCTTCAGACCGACACCATTCATACCGACCGAGGCTGTAAAGACGGCTGTGTCGTATTTACCACCCGTATTGAGGCGCGATACCGCATCAATCAGGGCTCCGAGAGGAATGCCACGACCGTAGTCGCGGACTTCAGCCGTAAGGTTATCGTAGATATTGACCTCAATGCGCTTGCCAAAACCTTCGTTGAATTCGTCAATGCTGTTGTCAATACTTTCTTTGAGTAGGACGTAGATACCGTCTTCAGCATGCGAACCGTCACCTAAGCGTCCGATGTACATACCCGGACGGGTACGGATGTGTTCCGTATCTTCGAGGTGGCGTATCTTGCTTTCGTCGTAAATGACTTCTGAAGGATTGTTAGCGTTGATTTCTTCTGACATAGGAGGGGTGGTTAGCGGTTGAACTCCTTTCGGAGGGCGGATAAAGCGTTAGGTTGGAGAATGAATGGGGTGGGGAAGTGGACTAGCAGTAAGGCCCATGAAGGGCAAACCAGTTTGTCGTGGAGTTGGGGCAGTAGTAACTTAGACAAGATGCCTATGTGGTGAAGGAATAACCGAGCGTGCTAGTTCCTGTGTTCGAACCGTATAGGGGGAAACATCGTAGGGTTGTGCAATGTGTTCTCGTAGGTTATGCGGCCACATTGTTGGTTGTACAATGTGTACTCGTAGGTTACGCGGCCACATTTTCGGGTATACAATGTGTACTCGTAGGTTACGCGGCCACATTGTTGGGTGTACAATGTGTACTCGTAGGTTACGCGGCCACATTGTCGGGTATACAATGTGTACTTGTAGGTTACGCGGCCACATTGTCGGATATACAATTTGTCCTCACAGGTCACGTAGCCACATTGTCGGGTCTGATATGTGTGCTCGTAAGCCGTTTGCCCATTGGGGTAAACAGAAAAGTCTTGTAGCTCGTGTTTGAAGGTATCCATCAGGCAATGCTATCCGCATAAATCCTTATACCTTCCACTTCTAGAACTGATTATTGATAGAATCTGCCTTAAATATCTCCCTTGAAGCAGCGGCGGCGCTTGTGTTGCTCCGTCTTGAAGTACTGCCATTGGTTTTGTACCTTTTCGTTCATTTCCAGTTCGGGGTTGGTCTCTGCATATTCGAAGCCCAGTTGTTGGTAAACGGGAATGAGCTCGGTAAAGAGCAGGGCATTGACACCTTTGCCCTGGTAGTCGGGACGAACACCGACCAAGAGGAGGTCTAACACCTTGGGGCGTTTCCATTTCAAAGCTTTCAGCAAGTGGAACCAGCCAAGCGGCAGGAGCTTGCCTTTGGCCTTCTGCAAGGCTTCTGACAAAGAAGGCATTGAGATGCCAACCGCCACGATTTCGCCCTGTTCGTTTTCAACGATGCTGACCATGCGGAGGTCGAGTACGGGCAGGTACATGTTGACGTATTGGTCGATTTGCTTCTCCGTCATGCGTGAGAAGTTAAACAGCGGCTCGTAAGCATCGTTGATGAGGCGGAAGATGTCGTGCGCCACCCCCGAACGAAGGATCTCTTTCTTGTCAGTCAGTTTGCGTGTGTGGAGGTTGTATTTGCGAGAGATGATGTCTGAAATGCGCTTGTGCTTTTCGGGAATCTCCTTGGGAATGTACACCTTCATTTCGACCCAGTCTGCACTGGGCTCGAGTCCGAGAGCCTCAATGTGCTTGGGGTAGTAGGGATAGTTGTAGATGGTTGCCATGGTCGAAAGCTGGTCGAAGCCCTCAATGAGCATACCCTCTGCGTCCAAGTCTGTAAAGCCGAGCGGTCCCTCGATGGTCGTCATACCCCGTTCTTTACCCCAGGCCTTCACCGCGTCGATGAGTGCACGACTGACTTCGGGGTCATCAATAAAGTCAATCCATCCGAAGCGAACGGTCTGCTTGTTCCATTGCTTGTTTGCGTGGTGGTTGATAATGGCGGCTACGCGTCCGACCATTTCCCCATCCTTGTAAGCCAGGAAATAGTCTGCCTCACAGAAGTCGAAGGCTGCGTTCTTCTCAGGTGAGAAGGTATTCAACATGTCATCGTAGAGGTCGGGAACAGAGTAGGGATTGTTCTTATAGAATTCATAGTTGAAGCGAATGAAGCGCTTTAACTCAGACGGAGTGCTTACTTTCTTTATTTCTACGGTCATAGCCGGGGTGATTAGGAGTGGGATTAATTACATGAGCTCGCAAAAGTACGAATTTTCAACAAGAATCTTTGGCTTATAGGTTGGGAGTCTGCCTCCGACGGGTGTCCGTATTGCGCTGATTCTTTGTTTGGAGTGAGCCAAGGGGGAATGTGGTTGTTTCCTTATAAAAAGAAGGAGAATGTGTTTTCACCGAACACATTCTCCTTTTAGAAGAGGTTATTCCTCTTTCTTCTTGTTCGGGCGACGGCGGCGTTTACGACGCGGCTTTTTGTTGGGAGCCGATTCGTCAGTTGGCGCATCGTCCGTAGTTACCGTTGGCATTGCTTCGTCCCATTCGGTCTGAAGTGTTTGTTGGGGAGCGTTAGCCTGGTTTTGTACTTCAGTTGTGGGATTGGATGCCTGCGCAGGTTTCCGCTTTTTTCTGCGTTGCGAAGAGCGTGACTTGCGAACCGGCTTGTCTTCCTCCTCATTCAAGTCATCGAGTACGGGTTGTTCCGGTTGCTCCATACCAAAGACAAAGTCATCCATCGAAAGATGGCGCAACATGGGACGCGGTTCCGTTTCGCTCAAAGCGGCGGGCATCGGTTCCGTATGGTCCTTCTGTTCGTCTGTTTCCAGGGCTACTTCCGTGAAGTCGGAGACAGCTTCCGGTTCGTTGGGCTGTTCAGCGGTGGCAACCTCTGTAAGCTCTTCCGTTTTTGTTGCAGGAGTAGGAGTCGCTTTACGTTTGGAACGTTTGGACACTTTATGGTTTTCACCTTCGGTAGTTGACTGAGAAGCCGTTTCAGGTTGGGCATCTTGTATGTCGACCGTGATGATAAAGTCGTCCGTTATCTCTTCTTGAAGGGGCTTCGCTTCTTGTTGAATGGCCGCTTCTGTGGAGATAACTTCTTCTGAAACGCTTTCGATAACGATCGCTTCTGCCACTACGGCTTGCTTCGTGCCGGTCTGTTCAATCGTATTCGTTGGTTCGATAGCCGTTTCAGCAACCGTTTCTTCCACCGCTTCTTCGGCTTGACCGATGGCTGTATTTTCCACACTTTCGGCAGGAATGGAACAGTCTGTTTCAGTAAGATTTTCAGCCAGAGTTTCAGGTTGAGGCAGTACTTCGACGGTGTCCAACGAAACAACTTGCTGGAGGTCTGCTACGGGTTGAGCTTCGGTGAAATCAACTTCTTCCATGACGTCTGCCGTCTGGGCGGTTTCTACCGTTTCCGCCTGTTCGGTGACTTCAGTAGTTTCCATTGTTTCCGTGACTTCCACCGTGTGGGCTGTTTCTGTAGGTTCCACTTCCAAAGCCGTCGTAGCCAAAGTTTCCGTTTCTATAGGTGCGGCGGTAGCTACTGCTTCTGCACTTGTTTCTTCTGCCCTCTCCAAGGTTCTTCCTGTAGGTTGGACATCCGTTTGCTTTTCGGCAGTCTTTTCCGCTTGCTCCTGTGAAGTCGTTGAAATCGTTTCAGTTTGCTTCAAAGGCGAAGTCTCAGCTTGAGTTTTCGTCTCAGTAACCTTCGTTTGAGCCTCTTCCTTGGGGGCTGAGGCCGTCTTTTCAGGTTTGGGCTGTGCCTTTTCAGCGTCAGTGGGTTGAGTTGCAGGCGTATTTTTGGCTTTTTCCTTCTTCTTGTTAGCCTTCGCCGCCATGCGTTCAGCTTGTTGCGCCGCCTTGACTTCCTCGGGGCGTTCCGTACGCTCATTGCGCTTAAATCCCTTCACTGCGTCATTGACGGTACGCGGTGTGTGGCTTTTACGCTTTGTGGGCTTTACTTCTTCTACCTCCAAGTCATTTTCAGAAGGAGGTGCGGGCAGTCCGATGGCTTCGTAGTCTTCTGCAGTACGTACAGGTTCATCAACAGGTTGGTCGATAACCTCATAAGTAGCCTCTGCATCATAAGCCGTATCGTATGCTGCGTCAGATAAAGATTGGGGTGAAGGGGTCGCCTTTCCCTTTTGGTTCTTTTCTTCCAAAACAGGTGATTGGGCATTTCCTTTCCCACCCTTTTTACCCTTTTGCAGATGGTCCTCGATTTCGTCTATCTTGGGCAGTGCGAAAGATTCCTCTGCTTCCATAGCCGTGCGCTTCTCTTTGGCACGGAAGAGGCTGTCGTAGAGTTTGGCATCGCGGCGCATACGTGTCAGGGCCTCCTTGGAAGCCTCTTGCTGGCTTTCCTTCTTAGAGCGGCCTGCACCTCGTCCTACCACAATACCTTCGATGTTGACGGTTGATTCAAATCCCTTGGTGTCGCCTTCGTTGGCAAAGTCTTTGAAGGAAATGTGTACGCGGTTCTTTTGACTCCATTCGAGCAATTTACTCTTGAAGTTAACCTCCTTTTGAGCAACTGAGTCGAGGTCGACAAAGTGACCGACAACGCGGTTGGCGATGAACCAGTGGCAGTGGCGGAAGCCTCGGTCAAGATAGATAGCTCCCATCAATGCTTCAAAAGCATTTCCGCCGATGTTCGTATGATCCATGCGGGTGCCTTGCGCTGCCTGAATGAGTCTTTCCAGTCCCATTTCGTTTGCCAAGCGGTTGAGTGCTTCGCGTTGTACAATCTTTGAGCGGGTAGCCGTGAGGAAACCTTCGCGTTTGTTCGGATAGTGGCGGAACAGAATGTCGCTGACTACGGTCTCCAGTACCGCGTCGCCCAGGTATTCCAATCGTTCGTTGTTGAGAGGCTTGGATGTATTTTCGCTTCGTGGCTTCCGATCCTTTCCGCGTCGGTCCTTCGTATTAGCCGCTTCGCGTTTGTAAGCAAGCGACTTGTGCGAGAAGGCAATGCGGTAAATTTCAATGTCGTGTGGATAGAAGCCTAAGATGTCATAGAGTGCCGATAGAAACTCCTTGTTTTTGCGAAACGGGAGCTTCATGCGGTCCAGTAAGTTCGATATCATAGGAATTTCAGAAAGCAGCCCCTTTCTATGCGTAATATCTCCTGAGAACAAGGCTACAGGAGCGCAGAGAAAGGGGCTGCTGGGAAATGTTAGTCGTTATACTTCTTCAAGATGCAGCAAGCATTGTGGCCACCAAAGCCAAACGTGTTGCTGAGCGCAGCGCGGATGGGGCGCTCTTGAGCCTTGTTGAAGGTGAAGTTGAGGTTGTAGTCAATGTTCTCGTCGCGGTCATCGTCCTCGTGGTTGATGGTGGGCGGAACGATGTCGTTCTGAACAGCCAAGCAGCAGAGCAATGCTTCAACCGCACCCGCAGCACCTAAGAGGTGACCCGTCATAGACTTGGTTGAGCTGATGTTCAACTTGTATGCATGTTCGCCGAAGAGCTTCGTGATGGCCTTAACTTCAGAAACGTCACCTACGGGAGTAGACGTACCGTGAACGTTGATATAGTCAATATCTTCGGGCTTCATTTCAGCATCTTCCAAAGCTGCACTCATTACGAGGTTTGCACCGAGACCTTCGGGGTGAGAAGCTGTGATGTGGTGTGCATCGGCTGACATACCCACACCTGCAACCTCGCAGTAAATCTTAGCTCCACGTGCCTTTGCATGCTCCAACTCCTCGAGGATGAGGATACCGGCACCTTCACCCATGATGAAGCCGTCGCGGCTGGCACTAAACGGACGAGAAGCGTGTTCGGGATCGTCATTGCGGGTTGAGAGGGCGTGCATAGCGTTGAAACCACCTACACCGCAGGGCCAGATAGCAGCCTCAGCACCACCCGTTACGATGGCATCAGCTTTGCCCAAACGAATCAAGTTGAAAGCATCAGCAAAGGCATTGGTAGAAGATGCGCAGGCAGATGTGGTCGTGTAGTTAGGACCGTGGAAACCGTACTGGATAGAAATCTGTCCAGAAGCGATGTCGGCAATCATCTTCGGGATGAAGAAAGGATTGAACTTCGGACCATTTTCCTTGTTGACAGCGTAGTTACCTGCTTCTTCTTCGAACGTGTGGATACCGCCGATACCAACACCGAGGATAACACCGATGCGGTTCTTGTTCACCTTTTCGAGGTCCCAACCGCAGTCCTTGATAGCTTCCATAGCCGCAACAAGTGCGTACTGTTCGTAAAGGTCCATCTTGCGAGCTTCCTTACGATCAATGAAGTCAGTTACCTTGAAGTTCTTTACTTCGCAAGCAAATTGAGTCTTGAACTTGGAAGCATCGAAGTGGGTGATAGGGCCAGCACCGCTGACACCGTTCTTGATATTTTCCCAAGTTTCGGGAACCGTATTACCTACAGGAGTGAGGGCACCCAGACCCGTAACAACTACTCTTTTGAGTTCCATAGAGAGATAAATTGATTTGGATGGCATACGCTCCGTTCGTAGGCGTGGCATATTTCACGTTTAGCAGATCAGTACGCCTTGATTTCAAAATAATGTACTTACTGATCTTCTAAAGTCTGTGTGAAATAGTTGGCCCGTGGAGTGGTTCAGCGCATGGCCGGTAAAACAAAAGGAATGGGAATTCCATCGAACCCCCGAAAACAACTTAACGTTTAACGTACAGCGTCTTGACTTCTCCCTAAAGGAGTAGCTACGTAGACGCAGAACGTTAAACGTTAGGATGTCAATGTTTCTCGTAGAACAAGCTTAAATTACTTGACGTTTTCTTCGATGTAAGCGATAGCGTCACCTACGGTAGCAATCTTCTCAGACTTGTCATCGGGAATGGTGATACCAAATTCCTTCTCGAACTCCATGATGAGCTCTACCGTGTCGAGAGAGTCAGCACCAAGGTCATTAGCGAAGCTTGCTTCGTTCTTTACTTCTGCTTCATCAACACTCAGCTTGTCAACGATGATAGCTTTTACTTTTGCTTCAATATCAGACATAGTTTCTTAATTAAATGTATTAGTGTAATATGATTATTAGCTTATTTACGGCTGCAAAAGTAATGCTTATTCCCAATACGGACAAACATTCTCCGAAAAATATAGGGACTTTCTGCACATTTTGAAAAAATGTGTGCGAAGGCTTTAGAAGCCCCAATTACCCGGTACAAATTGGTCTTCAATGTCTTCTTCTCTGTCGTTAGGTAGGTTGGGGAAGAAGTTGATGCCGGTCTTGGCTTCCAGGTCGTTGACCGAAATAGCGTGTTTTTTGATGACGGAAAGGGGAGCGGGTGAACCGTAATTATAACCATACTCTTTATGTTCCATCCAGAATGCAATGGAAGAATACACGCCGTTCTTTATTTTCAGCAAAGCCATGAAATAATACTTGGGTACGACGGTCTTCGTACCATTAGGCCGACTGAGACGTTTGATGATTTGGTTATTACGGATGGTACCGCCTTTTACTACATAGAGCGTATCGGAGAAGTTCTTATCGCGTCCGAGCTTCTGCACCTTTCCTTCAAGTGTTACCCAGTAACCTTGGTTGAAGGAGCTCTTCTGGGGAGACATGTTGGTCATGTAAAAGGTATTGCGGTTTCCTACGCCTGAATAGAGGCGGTCTGCTGAGGCACAGAGGTGACCACGATCATATCCACCTCCGAAACTTCTGCTGCCAATTTTGAGGCTATTGGGGAGTTTGGGATCGTCGGCAAAGGCGTCGTCTGAACGGGACACGTTGCGGGCGCGGGTATCGCCGTCAAAGCGGAAGGCTACCCAGCGGGAATGGAGTTGTTCTTTGTCGTACTCCAAGCTGTAGGTCATGACCTCGCGGTCATTTGACTCGTTGGAGAAGTGTGCGATGAGTTGTGTACTGCCGTCTTTCAATACTTCGGGAGTTTCCATGCGCGAAGTGATGTTTGTGGAGGGAGTGACAGTACCCGTATTGCCTGCACCTTCGTCACCAAAGTGAATACCTTCGTTGTCGTCACCGCAGGAGTGGAGCAAGCCTGCGAGGGTGAGGCCTAAGAGAATATATTTCAATGCGTTCATAGAAGCGTGAAACCGTCACCAAAGTTCTTGCACACGGCAAAATCTTTGGTGACGGTATAAGAGAGATGAATAGTTAGTTCGAATGGTCAATGGTTACTTTACAACCACATTCTTCACTTCCCAGGTACCTGAAGAACCCTTGGGAGTCTTGTATACAAAGGCAAACTGAATCTTCTTGCCCTTGTAAGCTGCAAGGCTTTGTACGCTGGTCGTCCAAGCCTTCCAGTCATTACCCGGAGAGTAGGTTGTGATGTCCATTTTCGTCCATTCACCACCTTCGGCTTTGATGTAGAGCATGTTCTGCTCAGCCATCTTATCTATTTCACCCTTGTTGGCTACGTGATCAAAAGACAGCGTGGGGTTGGCAGAAGCAGCAAGGTCGACTACGGGAGAAATCAACCAGCTTTCGCTCTCCAAAGATTCGCCATTGATGAACGCAGAAGCCTTCATGTAGCCATATTGTGTATCAGCTTTCCAAATGTAGCTGGCACCAGCGGGGAGCAGCTTGTCCTCGATTGTAAACTTACCCTGGCCGTTGGCGAAGGTTTCGTTGAGGATGTCACCGCCTACCTGTGGCTTTTCGGGTTCGGGCGTAGTACCACCTTCTTCTACGAGACCACCATCAGCCGTTGTTACAGTGAAGTCGTCGACGAGTTTGTCTGAAGCCTTAGCGTGATCAGAAGATTTCGGGTTCATCATCACGAAGTTCACCTTCGTCTGAGCATCGAGCTTGAAGCTGTAGGTAACTTCTGTCCATTCGTTGGCAGTAGTTGCCGTGTAATCACCATACATGTAACCGTTCTGGCTCGGAATTTTGCCATCCTCTCCGATGAGCGTATAACCAGGACGAACCTGACCTTCACCCTTGACGAAGAGAGACATCTTATAGCTACCAGCCTTCAAGGTGTATTCTTTCGAACCGAGACGCTTGTTTTGGCTCTCATTGCATTTTACCAATAGAGAATAGCTGCCCGTATGAGCGTCAGTACTCTGAGCGAGCTCAGCTGAGCTGGCAGTAGTCGTAGATTTCCAGCCCTCGGGCAAGTTGTTTGTCCAAGTTTCGAAGCCACTGTTTGCTATTATATTCCCGCCTGCGGGAACATTAGTAGAATCGTCACTCTTTCCTTGCTTCACGATGAGATTCTTGACTTCCCAAGTAGCAGCTTTCTTATCAGCCTTGTAACGGAGTGCCAACGTTACGTTAGGTTGCTTCATGAATTCGGCAGGAATCTGAAGCTTACCTGATTCATACCAAGTGTCCCAATCAGAACCTTGTGTGGCATTGAAGGAGAGTGCCGTCCAAGAGGCATTGGTCGGAATACCCGTGTAATCCTTGCTGACGAGTACCTGGTAGTTGTCTTTTACTTCGTTTGCATTGGCGTAGCGCAGAATGTATTCGAAGGAAACGTAGGCGCTGTCGACCGAGGTGAAGTTCATCTTGGGAGAGATGAGCCAGCTTTCAGCGGCGAGGTTTTCTTTCTGACCATCGCCGTCGGTGTCAACATAGGAAGTAATCTGGGCACAGCTATGGCTGCAAACCCAAGGAATATCACCCACCGTGTTGAGTGCAGTGAAGCCACCCAGTGACTGGGAGAAACTTTCGTTGATAATTGTGCTGCCAGTCGTAGTACCGCCTTCGCCATTTATTTCGTAAGGAGCGGGAACATCTTCGCAGGCAGTGAAGCTCAGCGAGCAAACTGCCAAAGTTGCGAGAGAGAGAGCAATCTTTTTCATATTGTCGTTATTGTATGTGCTTGATTATTAGTGGTTGTTTGCTACGGGTTGGATGTCGTCTACCGAGCGGAGTTGAAGTTGCCAGTTGTTGTAGATGCTGAGCAGACCGGTGAATTGGTGTTCACCCTGCGGCATAACGGTATAGGCAATGTTGTTTTGTGTAGAGGTGCGGAGTGTTACCTTTGTGTTGTTCTCCGAGTTGGTCAGCGTACGGTCGACGCCGTAACCTTGGTCTTGCAAATCCTCCGGAGCAAAGATTGCTTCACCATCAGCTTCCTTCAGTTCGCCCGTGAGCGTAACGAGTTGCGGATAGTTCAGCGGATTCTTGTTATTGGAGTCGCGAAGCCAGCTCGGATCGCACTTTACAGGGACGCATTCAGCACAGTCTGGATTAGGCTTACCGACCAGTTCTACGTTCGTGCGGCAAAGCTGCAACAACACCGGGCCGAGACGCAAGTTACCACTACTCGTAAAGTAAGGCTGACCAATTTTCGGCAACTTGGAATAAACACCAATATAGAGACCCTTCAAGTTAACCTTGATGCGCTGACCAACCTCAAAGTGCGGGGTCAACCAAGTGTGCTTGATAGCCAGTACGATGGCCTGGTCGCGCAAGGGGTCGCTTTCAGCCTTATTCGTGTCAATATGACGAATGAGCAATGTTTGGTAGAGATTGCCGCCGCAGTCATTTGCTACGACAACACCTTCCAGGATGCGGTCTTCTTTGACTTCCTCAAACGCATTGGTTTGCGTAAAGAGGGACTTCTTTTCCTGCTTCAGCTGCGCAATGGAGTAGTTGGTCTCGCCGATGCTTGTAGGGCTGGTGATGAGGTAGTTGTCCGTATTGGGCTCATCGTAATCATCCATACAGGCAGTCAAGCTAAAAAGCGCGAAGCCAGCCAGGAGGAGTTTCAATGTTTTGTTCATAATCTGTGTAGCTATGCTTCTGTCTGCAACGAGGCAGACGAGAAGCCGTTGGAAGAAACAATGTTAGAACTTGAATCCGATGTTGAGGAAGGCGTTAAACGCATTCGCATAGTAGTACTTCGAGTTCTTTGAGAAACGGTAAGCGCGTGCCACACCCGTTTGGTAGAGGTCGTCACGGTTTTGCTCGTAACCACCTGTACGCAGGTTGCGGTTGTTGGTGATATTCTGAGCTGAGAGGTTGATGCTCAAACTCTTACCCTTCTTCAAGCGGATGTATTTACCGATGGAGGCATCGAGCATGAAACCACCGTCAAACTTCTCCTGCTTGGCAGCATAAGTCTTGACTACGTTACCCTGTTTATCGAAGAGTACACCACCATTCTGTTTCAATTCACCTGGCGTTACGTCATATTTCAACTCAGTTTCTGAAGTAGAAACGTAGTTCTTGGCGATATTGCCCAAACGGCGATATTCAGAGAAGTCTACGTAAACGCGGTCGTAGTAATTGAGGTTTGCCTCGAAGAACCAACCCTTGACGTTGTACTCCAAGCCTAAGGCAACAGCGGCGAGCGGCGTACCGTTCAGACGCATGCCCTTTGCCAACACGCGCAAGGGCATTGCTTCACCCGTTACAGGGTTCTTCCAAACATTGAGTTGCTCAATCGTTTGTGAGTTCATACCCTCATAGTTCACTTCAGCCATCGGGTTGTTCACATATTGTGCTTCGCTGTAAGTACCCGTGAGGTTGATCGCGAAGTTTGAAGTGACGTTATACTTGAAGGCAGCTTCTAAACCATAGTGTTCGCGGTCGATGCCACTCATCGTGAGGTAAGTAAAGCGACCTTCCTGGTCGTTGTAGAAGGCGGTTTGCTCTACGCCGTTGTTAAAGCGAGAGTAGTATCCCGTTACCTTACCCGAGAAGTTTCCGAAACGGAACTGGTAAGAAGCCTCCGCATTGAAGTTTTGCTCGTTGCTCAGGTTCTTAACAAAGTTGTTTTGCATACGGGGAGCTACGAAGCTGTTGCGAGCCAGCGGAGCATCACTCTGGGCACCGAAGTTCACGCTCAGAATGTGTGAACCGTTCGGGCGGTAAGTCAAGCCGAAACGGCCGCCACCACCGAGGAAACGAGCCTGTCCGCTCTTACCATAAGAGTTCTCAGGTGCACGACCATTCTGCATCAGACCGTCGCGTTCAATCGTCGTACCTTCAGCATAAGCACTGAGGCGGTAGTTGAATTTTCCCTGATTGATCTCATAGAGACCATAGAGGCGAGCCTTGTTGATGTAGATGTTGTAGTTGTAGCCAAACTTGTCATCGATACCAATGCGACGGTTCGGATGGCGCAGGTCGTTTTGTGCTTCTTGGCTATTGGGGCCGTAGTCATTGGCTGCAAACTTGTCAACGTCTGTATAGCGTGTTCCACCCAGAAGGTCTGCCATGGTCTTGTAGTGCATACCCTTGGTGCGGTTGTAGGAGAAACCGAGCGTGTATTTCTGCTCCTTGTTTACCTCATGATTCAATGCCGTATTGAGTGCAAAGACCATTTGGTCGTTGTGGCGGCGTTCCTGGTAGTAGAGAGTTTCGCCTCCATCTTTCTCACTCTGACGGTTTACAAAATACATGCGGTCCCAGTTCAGCTGGCGGTTAGCCTTCGATGACATCCAGTAATCTTTGAGGTCATTGTACTGGTCGAGCAGATAAGGGTGCTCCTTCAAGTATTCCGGATTGTTCTTGTCCGGATTCCATACGTCAAAGATGGAGCTCGGCATATTTTTGTAGTAGTCCGGACGCGGGTCGTAGGCATCGCCACTCCAACCAAGGGCCGTTGAACTATACATAGAATATTTGAAACCGGCAGCTGTTGTCAGCTTCAGTTCGTCCTTGATTTTCCAGTCCCAAGTCAGGATGGCAGTCGGTTCGAAGTCATTGACAACGCGGGCATTGCGCTTTTCGCCAGCCTGGTAACCCCAGTTTGGGTTATAGTAGTGCGAGTTAGCCAGCCAGTAAGCTTCTTCCGTCGAAGCACCCTGTTGTGCACGTTCTGTAGGTGAACCGAAAGTAACGAGTGAAAGAGAGTGGTTGTCACCGAAACGCTTCTCGGCAGAAAGGAAGTAGGAGAGAGAGTTATAGAAAGTACCTTCGATGACACCTTCCTTAGCCCATCGGTAACCTACCAGTCCGGCAAAAGCCCAGCCAGAAGGAAGCAGTCCCGTTGCGTGGGTAAACATGCCGCGCGCTACATAGTTGCGGTTCGTACCCGAGAGGGTTAGCTTATTGCCCTGGGCAAATTGGCTGGCGCGTGTGTTGACGCTTGTAGCACCACCGATACCCGCAATGCCGAAGCGGTTGTAGTCGTAAGCCGACACACCCTCCTTGTTGCGTACGGCATCATTCATACCGCCTACCATGCTGTAGCCAAAGCGACCCAATTCCAAGTCATTCAGCTGCAAGCCGTTCATGTAGTAGTTGTTGTACATGTTGTCATAGGCTCTGACCCTGAAACGCATCGGGCTGAACAAGTAGCCCACTTCCGAGTTGTAAGGGTCATTCTTTGCCCCCGTAATGCTTGATACCGTCTGAGAGGCATCATTGTCTTCGTCAAGCTGCGACTCCGTAAAGGTAAAGTCGGCGTTGTCGAAGAGCGCGAGGGTGTCAGCGGGAGCTTGTGCCCAAGCGCTCGATGCGATCAGCAAGGCGGCCGCTGTTAGTGTTACACCTTTTGTCATATTGAATGGATGAATGGTTACGGACTGAGCCAAAAAAAGAGGGGTCGAAACGTGGATTTTGCCTGTTGCAGCATACTCCTTCCTCAACTCCTTATTTTCCTGTTGGCCAAGCCTCTTTGTTAGTTTTCGTTGCAAATGTACGAATTTTCCTTCCCTGTCCTTCTTACAAAAGCGTGAATGTTGATAACTGCAGTGGGGAATCTCGGATTTTTTTTTGAATTTTGTGCCCAAGTTAAAAATACCCCTATGAAGAAAGCTCTTTTCTCTTTGTCGCTTTTCTTGGCGGCATGCTTTACATTCAGCTCGTTTACAGTAGCTGGAAAGGTCGAACAACAGGCTAAACGCTATGCACTCTACGGAGTGGCATTTTACAATGTGGAGAATCTTTTTGACACCCTCCACGATGCCGGTAAAAATGACTACGAATACCTTCCCGAAGGAAAGAACAAGTGGAACCGCATGAAGTATGAGGCAAAGCTCAAAAATATGTCGCGCGTGTTGGCAGAACTTTGTACAGACAAGCTTCCGATGGGTGCATCGGTAATTGGTCTTTCTGAAGTAGAGAATCACCATGCACTCGAAGATCTGCTTCGTCAGCCTGCTTTAGCAAAGCGTGGTTACAAGTACGTTGACTATCCCGGTCCCGATCGCCGAGGCATCGAGTGCGCCTTCCTTTACAATCCCCGCTTGTTCCAGTTAGAGGGCAGCATGCACGTGCCCTATTATTATAGCCCTTCTGGTAAGGTCGATGATCCCTTGGTAGGTTTCTATACTGATGAACAAGGCAAAGTGCGTGCCTACGATTATTTGCAGGGCGACACCACGCATATCACGCGTGGCTTCCTCGTAATGGAAGGTCGTTTAGCAGGTGAGAAGATGTATTTTATTGTCAACCACTGGCCTTCGCGTGGTGCTGGTGACGAAATCCGTCAGCGTGCCGGTTTCCAAGTACGTAAACTGGTTGATGCTTTGATGAAGCAAGACCCTCAGGCTAAGGTTGTTGTGATGGGCGATATGAATGACGACCCTGCCAACAAGAGTATGACCGAACAACTTGGTTGTGTAAGTGAAATCAAGAAGGTAAAGAAGGATACAGACTTCTACAATCCGTGGTATAACACGCTTTATAAGGTAGGTCAAGGCACCTTGCTTTATAACGGTCAGTGGAACCTTTTCGATCAGATTGTTGTAAGTGGCAACCTTGTTGGCAAGGACCGCACTTCTCTCAAGTTCTATCAGCATGCCATCTTTATGCGTGACTACCTCTTCCAGCAGGAAGGTCGTTATAAAGGTAATCCTCTCCGCACCCATGCTGGTGGTGTTTGGCTTAATGGTTATTCTGACCACCTTCCCACGCAAATTTACTTGGTTAAGCAGATGCCTTAAAAGGAAACGCTTAAACTTCTATTCATTTTTACATCCACTGAAGAGTGGATGCTCTTAATAACATAGCACGGTCGCGATATATGCTACTCCCTTCCACTGGGGTTGTGTATGTCGCGATCGTTTGTTTTATCCTAATCCTAGAGGATGTGGCGTTGATAATAAGCTCTAACGAGACACCCTTATACTATACAGGGAGTGATTCTATTGCGTGTTAGGTAGTCTCGTTATGATTTTTCCTTGGTTTATGGTAGTCTAAGAAGGCTACCGTTTCAAAACCTGCTTATATAAGGTTGCACGGGTGGATTCTTTTTTGGGGTTTCTTGTATAAAGGGTTGTATAGTTTATCAAATACAAAAAAAACTCCGGGTAAGCACTTCTAACGAATGCTTACCCGGAGTATTGAATATCTATAGTTATCTATGTCGTGTTTTAGTCACGGCGGGGACGGCGTGCGGGGCGGCCTTCACCACCTTGTGCTCCTTCGCGGCGGGGACGACGTGCAGGACGGTCTTCCCAACCTTCCGGCTTCTCTTCGAGGACACGGTGAGAGAGGCGGAACTTACCCGTCTTCTCGTCGATTTCGAGCAACTTCACTTGAACGTGGTCGCCTTCATTCAGACCAGACTCTTCCATCGTTTCGAGACGCTTCCACGTGATTTCAGAGATGTGGAGCAAGCCTTCCTTACCCGGCATGAACTCTACGAAGCAACCGTAAGGCATAATGCTGATGACCTTGGCATCGTAAACTTCACCTACTTCAGGAATAGCCACGATAGCGCGAATCTTAGCCAATGCAGCTTCGATGCTTTCCTTGTTCGGACCTGATACCTGGATCTTACCTACACCGTCTTCTTCCTCGATGGTGATGGTCGTACCCGTTTCTTCCTGCATGCTCTGGATAATCTTACCGCCCGGGCCAATGACAGCACCAATGAATTCCTTCGGAATCTGAAGGGCTTCGATGCGGGGAACGTGCGGTTTGAGTTCGGCGCGGGGCTCAGCCATCGTCTCGAGCATCTTGCCGAGGATGTGTTCGCGAGCCTGCTTAGCCTGTGCAAGAGCCTTCTCCAGGATTTCGTAAGAGAGACCGTCGCACTTGATATCCATCTGCGTAGCCGTCAGACCCTTTGCGGTACCTGTGGTCTTAAAGTCCATATCGCCGAGGTGGTCCTCATCGCCGAGGATATCGCTCAATACAGCATACTTTTCTTCACCCGGATTCTTGATCAGACCCATAGCAATACCACTTACGGGAGCCTTCATAGGCACACCAGCATCCATCAAAGCCAACGTACCGGCACATACCGTAGCCATAGAAGAAGAACCGTTAGATTCGAGAATGTCGCTTACCACACGAACCGTGTAAGGGAACTCTGCAGGAATCTGACCCTTGAGGGCACGCCATGCCAAGTGACCGTGACCAATCTCACGACGGCCTACGCCACGTTGAGCCTTGGCCTCACCTGTAGAGAAGGGAGGGAAGTTGTAGTGGAGAAGGAAGCGCATGTAGCTCTTGTCGAGTACATCGTCTACCATCTTTTCGTCAAGTTTCGTACCGAGGGTAACCGTTGAGAGAGACTGCGTTTCACCACGGGTGAAGATGGAAGATCCGTGAGGCATAGGCAGGGGAGAAACTTCGCACCAGATGGGGCGGATGTCCGTCGTGCCACGACCATCGAGACGCTTGCCTTCATCGAGGATGCAACGGCGCATAGCGTCGCGTTCTACGTCATGGTAGTAACGGTCGATGAGGGCATTCTTCTCTTCGAGTTCATCGGCAGAGAGTTCAGCGTGAGCTGCAGCATAGCGTTCCTTGAAGTCCTCGCGAATCTTCGTAAAGGCCTCTTCGCGCTGGTGCTTATCGTGGTCACCAGCTTCTGCAATAGCGTAGGCAGGAGCGTAGCACTCATCCTTAACCTGCTGACGGAGCTCTTCGTCGTTTACCTCGTCATCATATTCACGCTTTACGTCCGTACCCAGTTCCTTAGAGAGTTCCTTCTGGAGTTGGCACATGGGCTTGATCGCTTCGTGAGCCACCTTGAGGGCTTCGAGCAATGCGCTTTCAGGCACTTCGTCCATTTCGCCTTCCACCATCATGATGTTTTCTTCGGTAGCACCTACCATGATGTCCATGTCAGCTTCTTCGAGTTGCTTGAAGGTGGGGTTCACTACGTACTCACCGTTGATGCGAGCTACGCGTACTTCAGAAATCGGACCTTCGAAGGGAATGTCACTGGCAGCCAAAGCAGCTGAAGCAGCAAAACCAGCCAATGCATCAGGCATATCTACACCGTCAGCTGAGAAGAGCGTGATGTTTACATATACCTCGCAGTGGTAGTCGGAAGGGAAGAGGGGACGCAAAGCACGGTCAACGAGACGAGACGTTAGGATCTCGTAATCGCCTGCACGGCCTTCGCGCTTCGTGAATCCACCGGGGAAACGGCCGGCGGCACTGAATTTTTCTTTGTAATCGCACTGGAGGGGCATAAAGTCCGTGCCAGGCTGTGCGGTCTTAGCGGCACAAACAGTGGCGAGCAACATGGTGTTGTTCATACGAAGCATGACAGCACCGTCAGCTTGCTTTGCCAACTTGCCAGTTTCGATGCTGATGGTACGTCCATCAGGCAGCGAAACGGTTTTTGTAATCACGTTCATCGGATAATTGTGAATTAAATATTGTGTTATACCTTCTGTAAATCGCGCAAATGTAGCAATAAAAGCCGGGTGAGGAGGCTTTCCCGAAAATACTTTTTCCGAATTGTTGGGGAAAAGTATAAAAGGACTGGTTTTTAAGCCTCTGGCTCTCCGCTGAGAATTTTGTGCATCTCTTGGCGGTTGCGCATCATTTGTATGGCACGAAGTACGTCTTTGTCGGTTTTAAGTCGGTATTCGTCCAAGCCTGCATCGTAATAATAATTTTCGATGATGGCTCCTTCTACTACCTCTCGGATTTCTTTCTCCCAGCGTTCGAAGTCGTAAGTCTCGTTATGTTGCAACTTCTTTTCCAACGCATCGAGTTCTGCGGCAGCTTCCGTGTCGTAGCCTTCGAGGCGGGCTATTTGTCGGAGGGTTGTCAGTACTCGGAGGCTTTGCCGATCGTAGGTAAAGCCGTTTGCTTTCATAAAGTTGCAAAACTCTTCGTACTCCTTGTCCGTCAGTTTAAACTCCGTCGGTGAAGCAATGGTGTTGTGGCGGTTGCGATACTGCACGCAGTAGTCAAAGAGTTGGTCACTGTTGGCCAGATAAACGAGCAAGTTGGGGAGACTGTCCGTTGTAATCTCTATGTCGGGAGTAATACCGCCCCCATCCTTCACAATACGTCCCGCAGCTGTGCGAAACTCCTTCGAGAGAGAGTCGGGCAGGTGGACAGGGCGGCCATCCTTGAACTGATAGGCCTGCACACAGCGTCCTGAGGGAATATAGTATTTGCCAATGGTCAATTTGAGCACTGCGTTGTACGGCAATTCGCGGCTCTGCTGTACCAAACCTTTTCCATAGGTGCGTCGTCCCATTATGAGAGCTCGGTCGTAGTCTTGCAGGGCACCACTGGTGATTTCTGCAGACGAAGCACTGCCTTCGTTTGTCAGTACAATGAGTGGAATGTCCGGGTCTTGTGGGTCGAGGGTTGTTTTGTAAGTATGATTGAGCTCCTTGACTTTGCCTCGGGTGCTAACCACTTCCCGGTTGCGGGGAATAAAGAGATTAACCGTCTTAACAGCCTCCTCCAATAATCCACCGGGATTGTCGCGCAAGTCGAGAATCAGGTTGCGGGCACCTGCCTGTTTGAGTTCGACCATGGCGCGTTTGACCTCATTGCTGGTTCCTTCGATAAACTGGGTGAGGCAAATGTAGCCGATGCTGTCGGTAACCATTTTCGTCACCGTTACACTGGGCATAACAATCTTGCGGCGGGTGATTTTAAACGTATGGTGGCGTTCAGCTCCGGGACGGAACACTTTCAGCTCGAAGGTTGTGCCGGGTTCGCCACGGAGCTTGGCAGAAACGTCTGCGGAATAAGCGTTACGCGAGGCAATGTCTTTTTTTCCGCAAGGAGGGATTTCCTTACCGTCAATGCCCACAATGACATCGCCCGGTAAGAGCCCTGCTTGGGCAGCAGGCATCCCTTCGTAAGGTTTATTGATGATGCAGCGGTCTTCCTTCTCACGGTAAGCAACAACCGAGCCAATGCCGGCATACTTACCCGTAGTCATTTGCTTGAGCTGCTCTGTGTTCTCCTCCGCATAGTATTCGGTGTAAGGGTCGAGCTTCTCCAGCATGTAGAGCAACGCATTGTCAATATTCTTTTTGGCATCCAGAGTGTCCACATAATAGAGATCAGCTTCGCGGTACAACGAGTTGAAGATGTCCAACTGTTTGGCCACCTCGAAGTTGTGGTTCTTCTTTTGAGCCCAAGCAACCGAGGGTTGCCCAGTATGAAAGCAAAGAAGAAGGGAGAGGAGCGGAAAGAATTTTTGCATAGTCAAGGGGGTTGAAGAGAATAAACGCTGCGTTGGGGTGGGGTTGACATGACTGAGTCTGAAGCTTCCTAACAATAGGCAGCTTTGATTTTCTGCCAAGTCGTTTCGCTAAGTGCGGTGCCCACCACTTCGATAATGTGGCCAGACAGTTCCGACCCTAAAGCAGCACAGGTCAGCAGGTCGCGACCTTGAGAGAGCGCGTAGAGAAAGCCTGCAGAGAAATAGTCGCCCGCAGCCGTCGTGTCAACTACGTGGGGTACTTCGCGTGCCGGGCAGTGGATTTCCTCTTCTCCGCGGCGTACCCAAACTCCGTGTTTACCAATCTTGACCACAGCAATGTCACATAAGTCGGCCAGTACGCGCAAGTTGGCCTTGGCATCGTTATTCCCCGTAAAGGCCGTAGCTTCTTGTTCGTTGGCAAAGACGATATCAACTTCGCGCAATAATTCGGCGAAGAATTCACGGTCGTCTTGTACGATATTGAAGCTGGCCAGGTCAATGCAAATGCGAAGTCCGGCCTGGCGTGCCAGTTTTACGGCATGACGAATCAAGTCGTGATTCTGCACCAGGTAACCTTCGATGTAGAAATAGGAATAACCCTCAAACCATTCGGGGCGAATGTCAGCAGTTTGAAGTGTGGCGGCTGCTCCCAGGTAAGTTCCAAAGGTTCGTTGGCCGTCTGCCGTAATAATAGTTGAGGCAACTCCAGTGGGCAGTTGGCTGTCCTCCAGCAGTTGAGCCGCAATACCATATTTCTGACAGTTGGCCGAGAAGAAGGCCGCCGGTTCGTCCTTTCCCACTTTGCCAATCAATCCCGGTTCGCCCCCTAAATGGGCAATCGCCAAGATTGTATTGCAGGCAGAACCGCCCGTTGTGCGTTGTTGATGGAGCGAAGCAAAACGTTTTTGTATTTCCAAGTAACGCTTCGTGTCAATCAACTGCATAGAACCTTTTGGTAAGTTTAATTCACTGAGTATCAGTTCGTCTTCGACTTGTACCAGTACATCTACAAGGGCATTACCAATACCCAGAATTTTATCCATCTTATTTTTTTCTTCAAAATTTCTCTGCAAAGATAGGTGTTATTTCAAATATATCCTTTACCTTTGCACCGCAATTCAGAAATGGTGGCAAGTTTTCTTCCACACAATCTGCTTCAGTAGCTCAGTTGGTTAGAGCACCTGACTGTTAATCAGGGGGTCGTTGGTTCAAGCCCATCCTGAAGCGCGCATAAGGCATTCGTTTTAATAACGGATGCCTTTTTTCGTATACTTATTTTGGTATGAAACAGATTGAAGTCGTGGCTGCTCTTATCAAGCAGGAAAATAAAGTGCTGGCTACTCAGCGTGGTTACGGTGAGTGGAAAGACGGGTGGGAATTTCCCGGTGGCAAAATTGAAGCGGGGGAAACTCCTGAAGCAGCCTTACGTCGGGAAATCCTTGAAGAATTGGCAGTCGAAGTCGAGGTGCAAAGTCGGTTGGTAACGGTCGAGTATGATTATCCTCAGTTTCATTTGACGATGCATTGCTATTGGTGTAGACTGCTAAAGGGAGAGCCGACCTTATTAGAACATGAGGCTGCCCGGTGGCTGACGCGCGACCAATTAGACAGCGTTGATTGGTTGCCGGCTGACCTGGAAGTGGTAGCAGCGATCAAGCAAGCGTAGTAAAACCTGATGAGAAGCTGTGTACGAGCTGTTTGAACTCTCATTTCGAAGTATATTAAGCTAAGGCTCGTCCTATTAATGATCTGTTGATAAGTTGAAGGTTGAAGAGTTTCTGTTGAAAGTCGTTGGTTTGATGAATAAACTTTCAACGCATAAGTTCCTAAACTGTATTTTATAGAATATCCCATCAAGCTAAAGGTTGGTTAGACGGTAAGCAAGCTGTTTAACCAGCCTTTTTGTGTAGCGAGGGTGGGGAAGTGGTGACTCGTCCGTGTGATGAAAGCGTATGGCTCTTTTAGCCCGTTAGATGGAGTGGATTTCTATTGCCCCCTGGTGAGTAACCATTGAGACCGATAAAAGGGAAGCAACTTCAGTTTGAAGCTACTTCCCTTTTTATCTAGGTCGTCCCACTGGACGTTGAGAGAGAACTGAAACCTTAGTAGATCTGCTCCCAACGCATCGGATGGAATGGGAAGACAGGGGGGGAATCAGATGATTGTTTTAAAAAGCGGTGTTTTACTAAAGCGGCAAAGATGTTTTACTAAAGCGGCGAGTGCAAGAGCAACGGGTGCTCCCGTGATGTTTTACTAAAAAGGAGATCCCGCGTTTCGGGATGTATTGTGCGTCATTGATTGTTTCGGGAGGAAAGTCAGATGGCTTCCATCTGTTCGAGAAATTCCTGACTCATGTTACCCGTTAGGTTCACCAAGGTGAAACGTTTGTTGCGGGCGAGCAGAACGATTTCAACGATTTTGCCTTTGTGTCGGCGGATGTACAGGCGTTGTCCCCCTTTATCCTTATAAGGTTGATAACGGTGTACGTTTTGTTTGGCCAGTCCAACAGCCCACGTATAAAGGTTGTCGGTTTCCGTGGTATCTTGGTGTGCAATCACCCGAATAGACTTCAGTTGTGAAAGCACTTCCTGCGTCTGTTTGTTTTCTTCCACCATGGGCAGGTTTAAGATGCGTTCCATCATGCTGGGACTCACCGTCTTACACTGCATGGTCGTTCCCTTAGCATAAAGCTCCATAAACCGTGAAGCAAAGTCCTGCTCATTTTGAGCGGTGACAGGCAAAAGCAGTAAGGAGCAGAGCAAAAAGAAGTAGAAACGTTTCATACCTTAGTTACCTTTTTGACTAACCGTGCCGACAGCCTTGAGTTTTGCAGAATCAATAGCGGCTGTTTGTTGTCCTTGTTTGAACATTTCAAACGCCTTCATGCTCATTTCGTAGGCCTTCTGCGGATCTTCGTAAGAATCCTGGTAAGCCGACTGATTGTAGTCCCATGTAGCTCCCTCGTTTCCGTCAGCTTGGCGGAAAGAGTGTTGTGCAGCATTACCCAGCAGGGTTACAATAGCTACAGCGGCAGCTGCTTTATAGAGCGGGCGGAAACGGTGAGCAAGTCCCAGTTTTTTGACTTTCACGACACGTGGCGTTTCCGGTTTTTCCGTGGCTGCTACAGCTTCGAGCAAACGTTTGTCAAAGTCTTCTCCGAGATGGAGTTGGGATTGTTGCTGTTCATATACGAACAAATCCCGGTAGCGCACCAGATGAGCAGGAAGATCCTGCTGACTGAAGAACGTCTGAAGGATGCGTTCCTCCTCGGGAGAAGTTTCGCAGTCCCAATAACGTTCAAGGAGCTGTTCGATATATTTATAATCCATAACTTTCGATGTTTTCGTATTGTATTTTGAGAGCCTTGCGTGCCCGGTGCAGGGTTACCTTGAAGTTTTCCTCCGTGACGCCCATCATTTGAGCCGCCTCCTGGTAGGAATGTCCCTCGATGTCGCGAAGTTGCAGTGCAGTGCGGAGCTTTTCGGGTAAAGCGTTGAAGAGTTCGTGCACGCGTTGCAATCGTTCGTCGTGTACCATCTGCTCTTCTGGCGTTCGGGCATTGTCGAAGGCGTCTACCTCCTCCGTTTCGAGCGAAAGATTGGCATTTTCCTTCTTTGCAATCCGGTCGAGTGCCAAATTTCGGCAGACTGTGATGCAATAGGCCTCCAAGTTACTCACATGAACGAGTTCTTCGCGTTTATCCCAGGCTCGGAGAAGGGTATCTTGTGTCAAGTCCTCCGCCTCTTGCGCATTAAGCGTGATGCGAAGGCCTACACGGTAGATTTTGTCCTTCAAGGGCAGTAGGTCGCGGCGAAAATCGATGTCATTCATAATGAGCTCTCTGTATAGAAGACGGATAGGTTGCTGGAAAGTTACAGCCTGGACGTATTTTTTTTGAGAAAAAATTTCGGGGGAGGGTTTTGTTTGAACGTTACTCTCTGTATATCAACACTTTGAAGGATTAAACTTTTTCGCCTAAAATCAGCAGATGTTCTCCGCTGGCTCCCGTTGTAGCGAAGAGATACTGATTTCCTCCTTCGCGCAGCTTCAATTTTTTGCGCAAGGCATCCACCGTAGCCGGAAAGTTGCGAATCGTCAGATTGACCTGCGTCAAGTTGTTGCGCAACCGTCGCAGTTCGGCCTTGTTGAAGGTAAAAGTATCGACCACCCGAAAGGAGCGACCGGGAAACTCCGGCACCCAGTTCGCAGAAGTATAAAGATGTGCGTGCGGGTGCATTTTGTGGAGTCCATAGCGGGTTGCCACACAGCGAAACGCTCCCGCTTTCAGAATGGCCGGTCCCGGTTCGTAGAGGAACTCCTCCGGATGAGCGACATAAGTCGGCGTTGTGTTTGCCTCCTCTTCGGCCGAGAAGGAAAATGTCTGTTCGCCTTCTTGGGCTACCAAGCGTGGTTGGCTTCCAGTTGGAGCTTCCCGGTCGAGCAAGAGGAGCAAATCCTTGCATTCATTTCCCGTGCTGTAGATATGCGCTTCTACCACCTGTTCCAAGGAACGAATCGCATCGGTCAAGTCCAACATGGGGGAAAGCTTAATCAGCACAAAGCGAGCCTTGGCAAACAATGCCTCACGTAATGCACAGACATCGGGTTCACAATCAGCCATGCGTACAGTCTTCCGTCCCGCACCGTCGCGCCGTGCGGGATCCAGGAAAAGCAGTCCGACTTCCTCCATCGACTGTAAATAGTCCAAGCCATCGGCACAAACAATTCGGGCTTGCGGCAAACCCAATAAGGGGAAGTTATGGCGTGCCAGTTCGCACAGCACTTCTTGTCGTTCTACATAAGTTGCGTCCTCAAACAGCGGTGCCAAGAAGGAGAAGTCTACTCCCAGTCCGCCCGTAAGGTCCGCCATGCTGCGGGGTAGTTCGGGATTTCGCTCCAAGACGTCCTTGACTATCCGCGCTTTGTAACGCGCAGCCGCTTCGCCCGAACACTGTTCGAGTGATAGTCGGGGAGGGTATTCGAGTTCGTCGATAGCCGCCCAGGCTGGCACTTTGTGGCGCAATCGTTGCCAACCTTCTACTTGACGTAATATATAAGGAACATCGAGGTCCTTTTTCCCGGCTAATTGCAGGGCTAATTTCTCAACAGGTATGTCTCGGTATTGTTTCATAAGTGCAAAGGTAATGGGGATTCGGCTTCGAGGCGATGGTTGGGGTTAGAGTTTACAAGTTAGATGCTTTGAATCTTGGGAGGCGGGGGAAAGTTTATAGGTTCGAGGCTATAAAGTTAATCGTATGATGGCAGCACCCTGTACGAAGGGGTGCGTAACGGAAGAGAAAGCGTCGTCACAAACGTAGCACCCCTCCAGCCCGTCCTTTCCAAGCTAAATGATCCGTGCTGAGTAGTCCCTTGTCGCCCGTACTCCCTCCCCCAGTTTCCCAGGTACGCTAACAACAAAGAGCCGCATCCACTTCGCGTGAATGCGGCTCTTTTTATTGAAATTGAGAGTGACTATTTTTCCGTCATATCTGTCGGACGCATAGAAACTGTGGTACAGTTCATCTGCTTGAGCATGACATTCTTGACAAATGCCTGGATGTCCTTCGAATTAACTGACTTGATAGCCTCTTCGTAACCCTGCTGGAGGTCCTTGTTCCACGCCGTCTTGTTGACGATGAGGTTCATCCAGTAGTTATTCTTCTTTTGGTTGTCAGCGAAGGTCTTGAGTTCGAACTTCTGAACCTTGTCCAACTCTTCAGCCGTTACACCCTTTTCGGCAATGTCCTCGATGCCCTGACGAATAAGGAGGAGGGCAGAGTCAAGCTTAGCCGGCTTTACGGGGCAGAAGATTTGCATGGTGTATGCATCACGTCCCGTGAATGAAGCTTCAGCAGCAGCACCTACGCTGTAAGCCAAGCCTGCATCCTCGCGGATGCTCTTCAAGTAGCGTTGCGTCAAGATGCTACCGAGCGTTTCGAGTGTCACCGCTTCCTTGATTGAGTAGGGATTCTCACCACTCCAGATTTGTACAATCTGAGCCTGCGGCGTTTCCATTGAGCGGAAGAAGTGGTTGTTGCGTTCGCCCTTCACAGGGTAAAGCTTGTGGTTAACATAAGCTTCACGCTTCTTGACAGCCTTGAGCGGAGCAATATACTGTTCCGTGAAGAGGCGGAGAGAATCGACATTGATTGCACCCGTGAAGTAGAAGTCAAAGTCGCCGGCGGCGTTGAATCGCTCCGTGTACAGACGCTTGATGACGTTGTAGTCAGCCTTGCTGAGGTCTTTCAGCTTCAGCGGAGCCGTGCGCGGGTTGTTGCCATAGAGCGTCAGCATCAATGAGTCGCGGAAGGCAACCTCAGGACTCTTCTCTGCATTTTCCAATGAAGTCTTCAGGTAGTTCATGAAGTTCTCATAACCCTCTACGTCGTTGGCAGGAGCCTGGAAGCGGAGGTAGATGAGTTCGAAGAGCGTGCGGAGATCCTTCGGTGTAGACGAACCCGAGAGGTTGTCAGTCAGTTCACCGAGTGATGCGTCACAGCGAGCCTGCTTACCAGCGAGTTTCTTCTGAATTTCGGTAGATGAGAAGTTGCCGATACCCGTGCTTGACAATACGTCGTTGAAAAGCTTTGCATTAATCAAGTCCTTCTCGGCTACGAGGCTCGTACCACCGTTGCTTCGAGCATTAAAGATAATTTCGGCGTCGTTGAAGTCCGTCTTCTTGAAGAATACGCGTGCACCGTTGCCCAACGTCCAGCAAGTGTAACCAAAGTCAGCGGCCGTTTCCTTCTTAATCTTTCCCTTGGCGGGCAACTTCGTAATCAGGGGTTCGCTCTTCACGTTGTCTACGTAAGCTTCGAGCTTAGCAGCCTTTGCTTCAGCGATAGCCTTCTTAAAGCTCTCAATCGTGGGTATCGTCACACCTTCCTTTTCGGGATAGAAGGCCAGGCATACGAAGTTCGTATCCGTCTTTGCCGTGTATTCCTTGAAGATTTCCGAAACAGCGGTTCCGAGCATACCGGCCTGCGTCAGTTGTTGCGCCATCATCTTGTACATATTGAATTCCGTCTCTACATCGGGGATGGCATTTCCTTCGAGGAAGTGACGAACGTATTGAGGCACATAGAAACTGTTGCGCTGTTTCTCGCGGTTGTTGTAGATTACCTCAATCGCACTGATAAATTCAGCACTGAGGCGGCTGACTTCTGTTTCAGTGAAGCCAAAGCGGTTAGCACGCTCCACTTCTTCCATCACAGCCTTGAGAGCAGCCGCGTCTTGACCCGGTTTGGGCAGAATACCAATGGTAAACGCATTCTTAGTCTTCGCCATGATGTAGTTACCTTCGCTCGAACCTGCACCGATGAAGGGGCAGTCAGCCTTCTGACTTACCTCGTTGAGGCGGGCATCGATGGCAGAAGTCACGAGCGAGTTAAGGTAATTCATTTGGAGGTAGAGCGGCGTGTTGCGGAACTCAGCCGGAATCGGGTCATGCTTAAACATGACCTGAATCACTGCTTGCGTCTGCTCCTTGTCCTTGTCGATGACATAAATCGGCTCGTTATTGTCGGGCACAGGGTAGAATTCGTATTTAGCTGCATTGGCAGGCATTTCGATGGGAGAGAAGATAGACTTAATCTTTGCTTCCACCTGGTCAACGTCGATGTCACCCACCACGATGATACCCTGCAGGTCGGGGCGATACCACTTCTCATAGTATGCACGGAGCTCAGCCGGCTTAAAGTTGTCTACCACACTCATTAATCCAATGGGGTAGCGTTCGCCGTAACGTGAGCCCGGATAGAGTTTCGGCAGGTTGCGTTCAAACATACGGCCGCTTGCGCTTGAGCGCATACGCCATTCTTCGTGAATAACGCCACGTTCCTTGTCAATCTCCTTCGGGTCGAGCGTCAAGCCGTCAGACCAGTCGCGGAGAATCAAGAGACAAGAGTCTATGTTCTTGTCCGTCACGGGAACATCGTCAATGTTGTACACCGTTTCGTCTGTTGCCGTGTAAGCATTGAGGTTTTCGCCAAACTTCACACCAATGCCTTCGCAGAACTTCAAGAGCTGGTCGTCCGGGAAGTTCTTCGTGCCGTTAAAGCACATGTGCTCCAGGAAGTGAGCGAGGCCTCGCTGCGATTCCTCCTCCTGTACCGATCCTACCTTCTGTGCGATGTAGAAATTCGCACGATCGTCGGGCAATGCATTGTGACGGATGTAGTAAGTCAATCCGTTGGGCAACTTGCCGTAACGCACATCTTTGTCGATGGGCAGTTGTGGCATTTGCGGCTGTTGTGCAATCGTTGGCAAGGTGATGAGCGCAACGAATAGCAACAGGAATGCTTTTAGCTTGTTCATGTTAGTATGATTAAATGAATAATGTGTTTGTCAGCAGAATGACGGGAGTAAAAAAGGAAAGATGATAGCAAAATGGCCTTTTTACTGTCCTTTTTGTTTTTGTAAAACGTGCAAATGTAACCATTTATCTCAATCCTCACTATTTCTATTGGGAAAACATTCGTAGTTTTGCAGTGTTTTTAAGCGATACAAATGATACGCAAATTTGATTTTCTGGTAATTGGTTCCGGCGTAGCTGGAATGAGTTACGCCCTCCAGGTAGCATCAGCCAATCGTGGTAAAGTCGCATTGGTGTGTAAGACTACCATTGAGGAAGCAAATACCGCGAAAGCGCAAGGTGGCATTGCCTCGGTCACCAATATGGAAATAGACAACTTCGACAAGCACATCAAGGATACGATGATTGCCGGCGATTATATTTCCGATCCTCGCGCAGTGAGACAAGTTGTAGAGAACGCTCCCGAGGGCATTCGCCGTTTGGTAGAGTGGGGCGTTAACTTCGACAAACAGGAAAACGGAGACTTCGATCTTCATCGGGAAGGTGGCCACTCTGAGTTCCGTATCTTGCACCATGCAGACGACACAGGCTTTGAGATTCAGCGTGGCTTAATTCAGGCTGTGCGCAATCATCCCAACATTACGATTTTGGAGAACCACTTTGCCGTCGAGATCATCACTCAACATCATCTCGGCATCGAGGTGACCCGCCGTACGCCCGATATTGAGTGTTATGGCGCCTACGTGCTCGATCCCGATACCAAGAAGATTGACACCTTCCTTTCGCGTGTCACGATACTCTGTACAGGTGGCTGTGGGGCAGTCTATGCGACGACCACCAATCCCGAGATTGCCACAGGCGACGGTATTGCAATGGCCTATCGTGCGAAAGCCACGGTACAGGACATGGAGTTCATCCAGTTCCATCCCACCGCATTGTTCCATCCCGGTGAAACCCATCCCGCTTACCTTATTACTGAGGCGATGCGCGGATACGGTGGCATCCTGCGTTTGCCCAACGGCGAAGAGTTCATGCAGAAGTATGACAAGCGCCTGTCGCTCGCCCCGCGTGACATCGTGGCCCGTGCCATTGATAAGGAAATGAAGATTCACGGCCTCGACCACGTTTGCCTCGATGTGACCCACAAGGATCCCGAGGAAACCAAACACCATTTCCCCAATATCTATCAGAAGTGCTTGAGCATCGGCATCGACATCACCAAGCAGTACATTCCCGTCGTGCCTTGTGCCCATTACCTTTGTGGCGGTATCAAGGTAGACCTCAATGCCTGCTCTTCCATCCACCGACTTTATGCTGTAGGCGAATGTTCCTGCACCGGTCTGCACGGTGGCAACCGTCTTGCCTCCAATTCGTTGATCGAAGCAGTTGTCTATGCTGAGGCAGCCGCCAAGCATAGCCTGGAACATCTCGACGAATACGAATTTAATATGCAAGTGCCCGAGTGGAACGATGAAGGTACGATGTCGAACGAAGAAAAAGTGCTCATCGCCCAGGATGCCAAGGAAGTAGAGCAAATCATGTCAGCTTATGTCGGCATTGTTCGTTCCAATCTCCGCTTGAAGCGTGCTTGGGTGCGTCTCGACGTACTCTATGAAGAGACCGAAGAACTCTTCAAGCGTGTCAAGGCTACGCGTGACATCTGCGAACTCCGTAACATGATTAATGTTGGATACCTGATTACACGCCAGGCTATTGAGCGCAAAGAAAGCCGCGGCTTGCACTACACGCTCGACTATCCGAAGCATGCTTACGATATGAATTGATGACCGCGTTACGGTTTATCCCATCTCATAGTTCTTCCTGTTTGACCGCATTCTCTAACAGGTAAGGCCGCTTTCTAACGCAGACAGCCCCCGTTTACTTCGCCTGATTGCAGGTGGTGAACGGGGGCTGTTGTGTGTCAGCGCGTAGGGGATGGGCAACCTGCGAATCAGCCCGTTCCCGGTTCACCAGCCTCCTTCCCAGCCCTTCTTGCAAATGTCCTATATTTTTAGTATCTTTGTCTCTGAAAACCAACTTAAAAGCAAGCCTTATAAAGTGTCACCTTCCGCGCAATAAGTGACAATCGGAGAAACATTGATTCCCGTCTTTGTTGTCAGCCTTGCCCGGTAGCCGACCGGTGACTTTCTGGCAGAAAGTCTGAAGGGGTGCTTGTTGACAAAGCCTCTTGATTAGGTTAGCCGGTCCTCCCGTTGTGAAAAAAGGAAGTGTGGCGCAGGTGGGGGAGGGCTACCGTTTCAGAAGTTGAGGCTCGAGCCAAAGTGGAAGAGAACTTCAGGCACAGTAGGAGTACCTCGATGGAAAGTGGAAAGCATATACGTGCCGCGTATAAAGGTTTCACTTTAAGTGGGAAATCAATACATCGTCCGAATAAGACCTTCGACCCAGGGTGGGAAGCTTATACAGAATCCGTATAAGTCTCCCACCCTGGGTCGATTTACTTATACGGCTTTTAGAAAGTCTGTTTAAAGCGTCTAACTTACTTCTGATAAACATCAGAAATGTAATTATGACTTCTGACTTCCTTCTGATTCTTATTGGAAAGCCTTTTAGGCGTCTTGACTTCCTTCTGCGTATGCGCTTATCTTGTTTTATTCGTCCAGACTTCCTTCCAGTCTGCGTCAGAAGTCTTTTTACATCTTCAGCCTTCTTTCTGTTCCTGTTCAGAGCTGCTTCCAGCCGTCTTTTCAGCCGCTCTCGGTAGTTCAAGGGGCTTTCTGCCTGCCGTCTTAGCTCTTTGATTGGCGTCAGAAAGCCTTTTTTCCGTTTTCTCACCTCTCCTCTCGTAATCTGAAAGGTGGCAGACTCCTTTTCTGTCCCTTCTGGTTGTGGTGTGTTCCACTCGGAGCGCAATGGCACGACTTCGCGCACTGTTCGACCGCTGTCTACCCTTCAGCGTGGCCCATTCAAGGCGCGTTTGCCCCCATCTTGCCGCTTAATAAAAATCCATCCCATACAGGCGTTGGTCGTCTGCCAGATTTTGGCTACCTTTGCCGCCGAAAACAAACAGAGGACAGATTTGGCTGCTTGCAACCTCTCAAAAACAATGCTAAAACCTGCACTTGAGTCTTCATCGGAAGGCTTCGGGGCAGATGCAAACGACGCACTCATCCAGCCGAATCCCAGTCTGCCTGTTTCCGCCCCGCGAAAGCAGGCTTATTTATTTTATAATCGGTAGTTTGGAGCAGTTGCCTTCGCTCGTCAATGCTCAGTCCGCTTGAGTCTCGACCCAATCACCTCACGAGGAACGCGAAGGTAGCCGTTGCAGCTACTTAAAAACAATCACACACATGGGATACTTATTCACATCCGAATCGGTGTCAGAAGGACACCCCGACAAGGTAGCAGACCAAATCTCTGATGCCGTACTTGACCAGTTGCTGGCCTACGACCCCAACTCGAAAGTAGCATGCGAAACGCTCGTCACTACGGGACAGGTAGTGGTAGCAGGTGAAGTGAAATCAGAAGCTTACGTTGACCTGCAGGACGTGGTACGCAAGACCATCGCCCGCATCGGTTACACGAAGGCGGCTTATAAGTTTGAAGCCGAAAGCTGTGGTATCTTCAGCGCCATCCACGAACAGAGTGGTGACATCAACCGAGGCGTTGACCGCAAGGACAATAGCGACCCCATGGCACAGGGTGCCGGCGACCAGGGCATGATGTTTGGCTATGCTAACAACGAGACCGACACTTACATGCCATTGCCCCTCTCCTTGGCACACGATATCGTGTATGTATTGGCTGAAATCCGCCGCGAAGGCAAGGTGATGACTTATCTCCGTCCCGACTCGAAGAGCCAGGTTACGGTTGAGTATGATGACAACCACGTGGCTCGCCGCATTGATACGATTGTCGTTTCAACCCAGCACGACGAATTTATCACCGCCGAAGAAGCCGGCTCACAGGAGCGTGCCGACGAGCTGATGCTCGAACAAATCAGCCGTGACGTGAAGGAAATCCTCATTCCCCGTGTACTGGCCGAACGTGTCAATACGCCCGAGGTCAAAGCACTCTTCGAACAGGGTAAAATCAAGTATTTTGTCAACCCCACGGGTAAGTTTGTCATTGGTGGCCCCCACGGTGACACGGGTCTGACGGGTCGTAAGATTATTGTCGACACCTATGGCGGCAAGGGAGCACACGGTGGTGGTGCCTTCTCGGGTAAGGACCCCTCAAAGGTAGACCGTTCGGCCGCTTATGCAGCTCGCCACATTGCCAAGAACATGGTAGCCGCCGGTGTGGCAGACGAAATGCTCGTACAGTTGAGCTATGCCATCGGTGTGGCACAGCCCATTTCAATCTTTGTCGACACCTACGGACGCAGTCATGTGTCCATGAGCGACGGCGAGATTGCCCAAAAGATTGCCGAGCTCTTCGACCTCCGTCCCGCCGCTATCGAGCGCGATTTGGAACTCCGCAACCCGATTTACGAAGAAACCGCAAGCTATGGTCACGTAGGTCGCACGCCGCAGACGGTTGTTAAGACGTTCCACTCACCGGGTCAGCCCGACAAGAAGGTTAGCGTGGAGCTCTTTACCTGGGAAAAGCTCAACAAGGTCGAGCAAATTCGCCAGGCTTTCGGGCTCAACTAAATCAGTAAGTATTGGTGTAACATACGCAACGTTCCGTTGATACCTCCTAACGAGGACAACGGAGCGTTGCCTTCTTTAAGGGAGCGTCTGGAGGCTGACAACGACCGTAGCGAGGTCGGAACCAGGTCGGCGGGCTTCCCCTTATCATTCACACACTTCTTATCCTCAACCTATGAACATTACGGTATACAGTGCTTCGAGCGGACAGATTCCCGCCGCTTACGTTGAAGCCGCAACAGAGTTAGGTCAGCTGATGGCTGAGGCGGGCGACACCCTTGTCAACGGTGCCGGACGCACCGGTCTGATGGGAGCCGTAGCCGATGCTTGTCTACAGGCAGGCGGTGAGGCGGTAGGCGTGATTCCGCAGTTTATGATCGACCAGTCTTGGCAACACCAAGGCATGAGTCGCCTGATTGTGACGCACGACATGCACGAGCGTAAGGAAAAGATGGCAGCCCTGAGCGATGCCTGCATTGCCCTGCCCGGTGGAGTAGGCACGTTGGAAGAGTTGCTCGAAATCATTACCTGGAAGCAGTTGGGCCTTTACCTCAAACCCATCGTCATCCTCAATACCGACGGGTATTTTGACCCGCTGTTGCAACTCTTAGATCGTGCAGTCGAAGAGCGTTTCATGCGCGAACAGCACAAAGGCATCTGGCGCGTGGCCCAAACCCCCGCCGAAGCACTCGAATTGGCACACACCACCCCGCTGTGGGACCAGTCCGTGCGCAAGTTTGCCGCCCTTTAACCTTTCGCGCTTCGTTTCTTCACCCCCATACTATTCCCGTCTCTCTTATTTTCGTCAAGTATGCACCCAGACAGTCTTACCCATTCCCTACAGGCATCGGCTGAAAGCCCTGCCGTTGTAACGGTCCCTGGTGATTCGTTGCAGACCGCGCCCCTGGTACTTGACGTGGCGGCCCCAAGCGATTCGGCGCGTCTCTCAGCCTTTCTCGACAGCACCGCCTGTTGGCAGGAGGGTGTGCGGCTCAGTGACGAGCAGCAACGCCTGCTGCAAAGCCTGGCTGCCCAGTCAGGCACCCCCGTGTCGCAGACCGTCGAAGCCCCTCGGGGAATCGCCGGAGAACCTTTGCCCTATCAGTTCAAGAACGACGACATTGTCACGTTGCTTTTCCTGTTAAGCGTCTTCTTTGTCGTGTGGGTCATCTCTCGTTCGCGCCATTTCCTCAGCGGTCAGTTGCGCGACTTCTTTCGTTCCCGTCCACGCGACAACATGTTTGCCGACCGGGCGCAAAATGAGCTGCGAGGACAGTTCTTTCTCGTCTTTCAGACTTGTTTTGTCATCGGTCTACTCTTCTTTGACTACACACAAGCGTATTATCCGCAGATATTCAGCGAAGTCTCACCCTACCAACTGCTGGGTGCCAATGTGGGCGTGTGTACCTGCTACTTTTTGCTGAAGATAGGCGGCTATGCCTTTGTCAACAACGTGTTTTTCTCGCGTCAGCAACAAAGCCAATGGAACGAAGCCTACCTGCTTGGTGTTTTAGGGCAGGGACTAGCCCTTTTACCCGTCGTGATGCTGGTGGTCTATTTCGATCTCAACTTTGTCTGGCTAACCTCCCTGTTCCTCTTGGCGTGGGGAACGATTTCCTTGTTGCTCTGTTACAAGTGTTATCAGATATTTTTTAGTTACCCACTGGGCTGGGTGCATCTTTTTTTGTACTTTTGCACCCTTGAAATCGCACCCTTACTGGTGCTGTTTCGCACATTGACCTACGCAAACAACCTGTTACTGGTTATTCAATAACTAATCGTAAACGACGGACATCCGTTTTAAGCTGTACAACAAAAAGGACGAATCCGTTTAGCCAGTATGCCAAGGTAGGCTCGCTTACTTTGGCTTGGTAAGGAATCGCACATTTATGAAGTCTATGATCAAGAAGATTCTTGTTTCACAACCGAAACCAAGTTCCGAAAAGTCCCCCTATTTCGACATCGAAGCAAAAGAAGACGTAAAGTTCACGTTTCATCCGTTTATCAAGATTGAAGGCCTTACCGCTCGCGAATTCCGCCAGCAGAAGGTGCAGATTCTCGACCATACCGCCATTGTGTTCAGCTCACGTCACGCGATCGATTTCTTCTTTACGCTCTGTAAGGAAATGCGCATCACGTTGCCCGAAGACATGAAGTACTTCGGTATTTCTGAAACGGTAGCCCTCTATATCCAGAAGTACGTGCAATACCGCAAGCGCAAGGTGTTCTTCGGTAGCACGGGTAAGTGGCCCGAGTTGGTGACGGTGATGGCAAAGCATAAGACGGAGAAATATTTGGTTCCGCTCTCTGACGTGCATAACGACGATGTGCAACAGATGCTCGACGCAAAGAAGCTCAATCACAAAGAGTGCGTGATGTATCGCACCGTCAGCAACGAGTTCCCCCAAGATCAGGCATTTGACTACGACATGATCGTGCTCTTTACCCCCGCAGGAGTCGAGTCCTTGCTCAAGAACTTCCCCGACTTCAAACAGGGAGATACCCGTTTGGCTTGTTTCGGTCCTGCTACGAAAAAGGCAATGGAAGATGCCGGTTTGCGCTGTGACCTCTCCGCTCCGACTCCCGAAGCTAAGTCTATGACTGCTGCAATTGAACTTTATCTTGAAAACGAAAAGAAGTAAGCACCTGTCGGTGTCTTGCTTATACACTGAATAACAAAAGTGGCTACGCTCATGTCCCGCAATGACAGGTATGGCGTAGCCACTTTGTGTACCCGAGGGTGAACCCCGAGGTAGCCTTTCCTTTAGTTTAATCCTCCTAATCTGTTTCTGACTTATGGCACGTTACACCTTTCGTAAACCCGAACATCTTTGCCTGCGCAACGAGATTGATGCGCTTTTCCATGCCGGGAACAAGTCGTTTACTGTCTATCCGCTGCGTGTGACTTATCGTCCGGTAGCGTGGGATGGGAGCGGACCGCGTGTCAAAGTGCTCTTGAGTGTCTCGAAACGTAAGTTTAAGCATGCCGTTGACCGTAATCGCGCCAAGCGGCAGTTGCGCGAGGCCTATCGCTTGCAGAAAGCTTGCCTTTGGGAGGAGTTGCCTGAAGGGCTCGGACTGCATATAGCCTTTATCTGGCTGTCTGACCAACCCGTACCGTCCGCGAAAATCAAGAAATGTATGCACACGGTGTTGGTGCGGATGGGAGAGGCTATGAAAAAAGACCCTGTCCCCTCGGCTTTGGTCGTATCTCGCACGATGTAGTTGCATCGTCAAGCCTCTTAGCAGCATGAAAGTCTCCTTTTCTCAAATTCCAGCCCGCTTACTCATCCTTCCCATTCGTTTTTACCAGCGCTTCGTCTCTCCGATGCTTCCTCCTTCGTGTCGTTACACACCGAGTTGCTCGCAGTACGCAGTCGAAGCCCTTCAGAAACACGGGGCAGTGAAGGGACTCTACCTGGCCATCCGACGCATTCTGCGTTGTCATCCGTGGGGTGGGAGTGGGTACGACCCGGTGCCCTAAGCCGGGAAGTTCAGCGTAGCGGCGGGGCTGTCCCGTCTCGCGGTTAGCCTTGATTTCTTTGCTACGACCATGTTATTTGATTTCCACACGCACAATCTCCAGGCTCCCGCAGGTGCAGCGTTGATAAACTTGCCGCTTGCGTGGATTGATAATCCCTCCCTCTTTGTTCCCCGTGCTGGCGCGTTGTATACCGCAGGCATTCATCCTTGGTGGACGGTAGACGAAGCCGCACTCTCACGCAGGTTGTCTCATTTGGAGCAGCTCTTGGCTCATCCCCAGGTAGTTGCCGTGGGCGAATGCGGGCTTGACCGAATGCGCGGAGCCGATATGGCGGTGCAAGAAGAAGTACTGACCAGGCAACTACGTTGGGCAGAGCAATACCGTTTGCCCGTTACGCTTCATGTCGTTCGTGCCTTCGACCGCCTGTTGTACCTGCGGCGTAAGTTCAGTCCGACCACCCAGTGGACGGTGCACGGCTTTCGTGGCAAACCCGCCTTGGCGCGTCAACTGTTGCAGGCAGGCTTGCATCTGAGTTTCGGGAAGCATTATCATCCCGAATCATACGCCCTGACTCCTCCCGATTGTCGGCGCGAAGAGACCGATGAAGAGGAAGAAAACACCGAAGCTTTCGCTCCCAACTCGTAGGAAACGAAAAGAATCAGAAAAACGGCTGTAGTTGATGAGGTTTGCCGTACCTTTGCATAGCTGATGCGCCGCGCATGGCGCGTGAGCGGCTTGATAGCTACAAACATACTAAACAAACGATACATTATGAATTTTGTTGAAGAACTCAAATGGCGCGGAATGCTCCACCAGATGATGCCCGGTACGGAAGAATTGCTTGGTAAGGAAATGGTGACGGCATACGTTGGCATTGACCCTACAGCAGACTCTTTACACATCGGTCACCTTTGTTCGGTAATGATGCTCCGTCACTTTCAGCGTGCCGGACACAAGCCGCTGGCTCTTGTCGGTGGTGCAACGGGTATGATTGGTGACCCTTCAGGCAAAAGCGCAGAGCGCAATTTGCTGACGGAAGAAGTGCTTCGTCACAACGTGGCTTGTATCAAGAAGCAACTTTCTCATTTCTTGGATTTTGATTCTGATGCGCCCAACGCAGCCGAGTTGGTTAACAACTACGACTGGATGAAGGACTTCACTTTCCTTGACTTCGCACGCGAAATAGGTAAGCACATCACGGTGAACTATATGATGGCGAAGGATTCGGTTAAGAAACGCTTGAACGGCGAAGCTCGCGACGGTCTTTCTTTCACGGAGTTTACGTACCAGTTGCTCCAGGGTTACGACTTCCTTCACCTCTATCAGACAAAGGGTTGTAAACTCCAAATGGGTGGTTCGGATCAGTGGGGCAACATTACTACGGGTTCGGAACTCATTCGTCGTACACTTGGCGCAGAAGCCGAAGCTTTCGCATTGACTTGTCCCCTGATTACCAAGGCTGACGGTAAGAAGTTTGGTAAGACGGAACAGGGCAACGTGTGGTTGGATCGCCGCTACACGACTCCCTATAAGTTCTACCAGTTCTGGCTGAACGTGGGTGACGAGGAAGCGGAACGCTACATTAAGATCTTTACGAGCTTGACGCATGAGGAAATCGACGCTTTGATTGCCGAACATCGTGCAGATCCGGGTCGTCGCTTGCTTCAGAAGCGTTTGGGTGAAGAAGTAACGTGCATGGTTCATAGCCGTGAGGACTACGAAATGGCACTCGAGGCTTCTAACATCCTCTTTGGCAAGGCTACGAAGGAAAGCTTGTTGAAGCTCGACGAGGAGACTTTCCTCAGCGTCTTCGACGGTGTGCCTCACTTCGAGGTAACGCGTGACCAGGCTGTAGGTGCCAAGGCTGTTGACCTCTTTGCTGAGGCTACGCAATGTTTCGCTTCCAAGGGCGAAATGCGCAAGCTGACTCAAGGTGGTGGCGTAAGCTTGAACAAGGAAAAGCTTGAAGCTTTCGACCGCGAAATCACTGCTGAGGACTTGATTGACGGTAAATACCTCCTTGTACAGCGTGGTAAGAAGAATTACTTCCTGATTACGGTGAAGTAAGAACTTCTTTCTTTCATCAATTCCATATAAAAGCGACCCGCTTCTTGTTTGAAAAGAAGCGGGTCGCTTTTCTTTTATGGGAAGAACCCATCCCTACGATCGGTGTTGTCCCTTTACAGGGATAGACAGATAGGCAGTGCTTGGGGTACTACTTTTCGGGAGTTGCTATACGATACCACACCTTATAGAGTCCGTTCTCCTGGCGTTTAAGATAGATTTCAAACGATTGGTCAGCCAGTAAATCTTCCTTTTTCTGATGTAGCAAGTTGAAAGCACTTTCCTTTTTACTGTCGCATTCGCCTGCGTAGCTCCAGCCCTCTTTCTCAGGGTCTATAGATAGTTTGGCAACCGTGCCACCGCCCTTTTCAATGCCTTGTTTGAGAGTCCGGAAGATGGAATAACCGTGGGGATCGAGTACGGCGATACTATCCGTCTCCGCATCATAGATAATGTATCCACCTTGCTTGAGGTTGTCCTGCTTCGAATTCATTATTTCTTGCAGGGCGGTTGATAATTGAGTCGTCCGGGCATCAGTTTTATCGACTGGCTGAACAACTGATTTTTCTTGGACGTTGTTACAACTCACAGCACCTAGACCAATGAGTGCAAGCAGCATGAACGATTGGATGAACTGTTTCATGATGAACCAAATGATGAGGACTTCCTACTCATATAGCTTTTCGGATACCGCTCCTTTACTGTGTGGTCAGCTTCGCATATCCTAGTGTTGTTTACGGGATAAAGCATTAACTCATGCCGCAAATTTATGGATTCTTCAAAAGATAGCAAGGTATGTATCCTCTTATTATTGTTTCTATTTTCTGCTTTCTGCTCTATATCTCTATACAAATGCGCTGTATTGTGTTGTATTTAAAGCAAATAGATTGTTTGGGTAGGAGCGTAGTATCTCTAACCAGCCGTTGAGGAACACAGCAGAACTATCGTGGAACGTAGTCAGGACAGCGTGGTGAGTGGATGAAGCTTACCAAAAAAGCGGAGACCCCTTGACGGAGCCTCCGCTTTTTTAGTGGATGAGTCTGCAGAAGAGAATTGTTCTTCTTCAGATAGGGTAGGATGGATTTACTTGCTGGTGCTCAAGCCGATTACAACACGGTTAGCATCGTTGGAAGAGAAAGGCTGAACCGTGTCGCCCTTGTGAGCAGAGCTAATGCGTGAAGCGGCGATGCCATACTTCTCAGAAAGGAGCTTGGCAATCTGGTTTACACGCTTCTGAGAGATGGTATTGTTGACATTGGCATTACCCGTACCAGCATCGGCATAACCGGTGAGTTCTACCTTGGCATCGGGATGTGCCTTGAGCCATGCGGCGAGGTCTTTAACCTTAGCTTCTTCTGCCTGGTTGGGCGTAGCACTGTTGAGTGCAAAGAATACTTCTACACGCTTGGTCTCTGCCTTCTTTTCAGGAGCAGGCTTGGGAGCGGGTGCGGGAGCAGGAGCGGGCTGGGGAGCTGGCGTTACTTCTTTGGGCTCTTCACGCACGGGTTCCTGAACAGGAGGAACTACTTCACGCGCAGGACGTTTCTTCTTGAAACCGAACTTGAAGTTTAAACCGAGCATGGCTTGAACCTGCCAGTCGCCCTTACCATTTAACTTAGAGTTGAAGCGGTCGTGAAGGTTGTTGGCAGTAACTTCGAGGTTCAAACCTACGTTACGGCAAAGTTCTGCTTCGAGTTGCATACCCACGCGGAAGTTGTGAACAAGACGGTCTTCGTCCCAACGCAAATTGAGGTTCTTTTCGGAGGCAGAGAGTGACAAACCCTTGAGGTCATCGTTGTCCCAAGCATAACCCAGACCAACACCACCAATCAGATAGGCGTTGAGCGTGTGATTCTTGTTGGGTGCAAAGACGTTGCAAAGATTCAACATCAAGTCGAGGTTAGAAGTTACGTACTTGTATTCATACGTCTTGTCTAAGCTCTTCAAGCCGCCCTTTTCATTGATGCCACTTACGTGCAAACGGGCTCCTACTGCCGGGGTAAACATGCCGCCGACGCTGAAGGCACCAATCGGTGTGATCAACTTCGTCGCTTTGTAGTTGGTGAAGGTGACTTGTCCACCGCCTTGAACACCAATAAACATGTGCGGATAGTCTGCTTTTTCCTTTTCGCTCTTGTCTGTGCTTTGAGCGAATGCGCCTTGCGTGGCACAGCCAGCAACGAGCAATGATGTGAGAATGGTTTTAAACTTCATATTGTGTTAGTTTGAATGTAGTCAGTAATCCTATAGGCAAAGATACGGATACTTTCTGAAAAGCTACGTAAGCTATGATAAGAAAGAAGAGGCTTTTTTAAGATTGAGAATGAGCTTGCTCAAGTTGTTGTCTTTCCTAACCCCAATGGGCAGAGAAGCAGAGAGCCGACGGGCACCCTGTGGAAAGAAGGGCGATGAAGGGGGATGATGGAGAACTACGATTGGTACAAATGAAGAGAGGGAGGGGAGTTAAACAACTCGATTTTTTTAAATTTGCACGAAAATCAAAGTAAAACTTCTTACATCCGTATGATGTTGCAATCTTCCACCTTACACAGACGCTACGCTTGGATGCTGGCACTTATCTGTATCATCTCGCTTTTCTTCTTTTTGGGGGAAACCCTCTTTAATACCCGTGGTGAGCCGCGTGAAGCGGTGGTAGCGGTGTCCATGTTGGAGCATGGAAACTGGGTGCTTCCTGTCAACAACGGGGTGGATATGGCATATAAGCCTCCTTTCTTCCATTGGCTCATTGCTACTTTCTCCTTGCTGACGGGTGGCGTAACGGAATACACGGCGCGTATCCCTTCTGCCTTGGCGTTGGCTGCTATGGTGCTGGCGGGGTATGGATTTTATGCAAAACGTCGGGGTGCCGAAGTCGCTTTCCTGATGGGACTGATTACGCTGAGTAATTTCGAAGTACACCGTGCGGGTGTGGCGTGTCGGGTTGACATGGTGCTCACCTTGATGATGGTGTGGGCTCTGTATCAACTTTATCGTTGGGTAGAGCGCGATATGCAAGGACTGCCCTGGTGGGGTATTTTGGCTTTAAGTGGCGCTTTTCTTTCGAAAGGTCCCGTAGGTTTGGGATTGCCCTGCTTGACGGTGGCGCTTTTCGCTTGGGTCAGAGGTAAGGGTTTTGCACGCATCTTCGGACGTTTCTTTGTCGTTGGTTTGTTGGCTTGCATACTGCCGGCTATTTGGTACGTGGCAGCTTATCAACAGGGTGGACAGCGTTTTTGGGATTTGGTCTATGAGGAAAACGTGCTGCGCCTGTTGGGTAAGATGAGTTATGAAAGCCACGTCAACCCCTGGCCTTATAATGTGATGACGGTCATTACTGGTTTTGTGCCTTATACGTTGCTGGTGCTGATGTCGTTGTTTGTGTTGCGTTACCGCAAGCCTTCGTTCGGAAGCCTCGGGGATGCTTGGGCGCGTTTTCGTACCTACATCCGCACCATGGATGATGCGCGTCTGTTCTCCTTGATGAGTTTCGTGGTTATCTTTGTATTCTACTGTATTCCCAAGAGTAAACGCAGCGTTTACTTGTTGCCTGTTTATCCCTTCCTGGCCTATTTCTTGGCAGAATATATCCTTTGGTTGCGCGATCACCATCGTCGGGTGTTAGACTGGTTTGGCTGGGTGCTGGCTTCCTTGGCCGCACTGCTTTCACTCGTTTTCATCGTGGTTCGACTGGGTGGTATTCCCGAAAGTTGGATGGGTGTGAAGGACTACAATGCTAACCTGCTGATGTTGCGTGCCCTGCGCGATACGTCGCCGACTTGGCCCGAATGGGGAGCTTATTTCGCCCCAATCGTTGCGATTATTTTCTTCATCGTAGGAAGGAAGCAAACGAATCGCTTAGTTCCTGCGGTGATTACGTTGATTTTCTCCATTTTCTTTGCCCTTGATGGGGTGTATCAACCCATAGTTTTGAATACGAAGAGTGACAAATTTGTGGCAGAAAAGGTGGCTCATTATGTTCCCGAAGGCAAGGTTTACTCTTTCCGCTCTCAATATACACCAGGCAACCCGATTCATCCCTTTACCATCAACTATTATTTGGGCGACCGAGTCGTTCCCTTCTTTGCTTTTATGCCTCAAGAGGGTTACTTGCTGGTCAATGGGGAAGACATTACAGATTTCTGTCAGCGTTATCCTGCCTATAAAGTGCACGAGGTAGAGGACTTCCATCACAAGAGTTGTGACGATCGTCGCATGATTCACTTCTATTACTTCGAACGCCGATGAAAAGGCGTGTTTTTTGGGGTGAAGTGGTGCGCTTTGGACTGGTTGGCGTTTTTGCGACTGCCTTTCATTACGGCTTGTACTTGTTGTTGCGCCTGGTTATCCTTGCCGATGTGGCTTATGCCTTGGGTTACTTCATATCCTTCGTCGCGAACTTTTATTTGACGGCGCGTTTCACCTTTGGTACTGCTCCTTCGTGGCGCAAGTTTTGGGGCATGAGCGGTGCCCATGGCGTAAACTTTCTCTTGCATTTAGGCTTGTTCCGTTTGTTTAGTTATGCAGGTATTCCCGAGGTCTATGTGCCCTTTCCAGTTTATGCCGTTGCCATCCCCGTCAACTTTCTGTTGGTTCGATTTGTCTTTAAGAAGAAAATATGAAATTAGTCATCGTAGTACCTTGTTATAATGAGGAAGCCGTCTTGACCGAAACAACAAGCCGGCTTTCTTCCGTGTTGGACGGAATGAAAGCATCGGGTCAAATCGATGAGGGAAATATCCTCTATGTCAATGACGGAAGTAAGGACCGCACTTGGGAATTGATTGAGAAGTTTGCTCAAGAAAATGCTTATGTGACGGGATTGAAGCTTGCTCATAACGTCGGCCACCAACAAGCACTGTGGGCCGGACTGGAATGGGCCGCTGTTCATGCCGATGCGGCTGTGTCGATTGATGCTGACTTGCAAGACGATGTGGAGGTTATTCCCCAAATGGTCGACTTTTATCGCAAGGGAATCGATGTAGTCTTTGGGGTGCGCAAGGAGCGTAAGACCGATACTTTCTTTAAACGTACCACTGCATTGGCTTTTTATAGCATGATGCATGCGATGAATACGGGTGTTGTGTATAACCATGCTGACTTTCGGTTGATGAGTCAGCGTGCTTTACAGGCGTTGATGGCTTTTCCCGAGCGAAATCTTTTCCTACGGGGAATGGTTTCTGCTTTGGGTTTCCCTTCAGCACAGGTATATTACGACCGGGCGGAACGCTTTGCGGGTGAATCCAAGTATCCGTTACGCAAGATGCTGGCATTTGCATTAGATGGCATAACCTCTTTCTCTATTCGTCCGTTGCAGTTCATCACCTTGTTGGGCATTTTCTTCCTTTTCATCTCGTTTGCAGCCATCGTGTATGGTGTAGTACAGTATTTCGAGGGAAATACCATTGCAGGTTGGACCTCCCAGCTGATTTCCATTTGGTTTATCGGAGGAGCCATTCTGATTGCTTGTGGAATCATCGGTGAATACGTAGGAAAAATCTATGTAGAGGTTAAACGCAGACCTCGTTATTTCATCGATAAAACCACGGAAAATATTCGAAAATAATCAAGTCAAGTTGAGGAGCCGCTAAACTGCAGAAGTCTTCGTTTCTTGCGTTTGGTTGTTCAGCTACTTTCATTTTAATCGTTTGTATGAAACACATCCTCTTAGCTTCTTGCCTTCTGTTGGGCATGGGAACCGCACATGCACAGCACGAGGTATGGTTCGATGAACCGACATCGCTCCGAGGCCAGCAATGCTGGTGGGGCGGTCATCCCGAAAAGTACGACAAGCAGCACAAGCCTATCAGTGCGGGTGATGCGGGCAGTAATTTTGACCCCGAATGGGAATATCGTTCGTTGCCATTAGGTAATGGCAGCATAGGCTGTAATGTGATGGGATCTGTTGCAACGGAACGCTATACGTTGAACGAAAAGACACTTTGGCGTGGTGGGCCGAACACCGCAAAAGGTCCGCAGGATTATTGGAACCAAAACAAACAGTCTGCGCATTTGCTAAAAGACATTCGCCAAGCATTTTTGGATGGAGATTGGGATAAGGCAGCGCAGTTGACTCAAGCAAACTTCAACAGTCCTGTTCCTTACGAAGCCTGGAGAGAGCCGCAGTTCCGCTTTGGTTCTTTTACTACGTTGGGAGAACTGACGTTGGAAACGGATATTTCAGAAAAAGGCGTGAAGCATTACCGTCGGGCTTTGTCTGTTGACTCCGCCTATGCCAAGGTGAGCTTCACGGCAGAAAATGGAGTGAGCTACGAACGTCGTACGTTTATTTCTTATCCTGCCAACGTGATGGCGGTTCGCCTGACCGCTTCTGAGAAGGGTAAGCAGAACCTGATTGTAAACTATACGCCGAATCCTTTAGGTGAAGGAACTTTCCGTCCGGATGGAAAGGGAGGACTTTGCTATGTAGGACATCTCGACAACAATGGCATGGAGTATGCTGTTCGCTTGCAAGTTATACCGACCAAGGGAAGTGTAACCTATACAGACGGAAAACTGAAGGTTGTTGGCGCAGACGCTGTGACCATTCTGTTGACTGCCGATACAGACTATGCACCCAATTATAATCCTGATTTCAACGATGCGAAAGCCTATGTGGGTGTAAATCCGCAGGCTACGACAAAAGCGTGGATGAAAAAGGCGATGAAAGCGGGCTATAACAAGCTTTTTGCAGCACACTACAAAGATTATGCAGCTTTGTTTGGTAGAGTCAATTTTGAGCTTGATGGTCCGACCTCTCAGAAACCGACGAACCAACGTTTGGCAGATTATCGCAAGGGCGTGAAAGACCTCGGTCTTGAGACTCTTTACTATCAGTATGGTCGTTACTTGCTCATTGCTTCTTCCCGTCCGGGCAACTTGCCTGCCAATCTGCAAGGTATTTGGCACAATAATGTAGACGGTCCCTGGCGTGTGGATTACCACAACAACATCAATCTGCAGATGAACTATTGGCCTGCACTTTCTACTAATCTTGCAGAGTGTGCTGAGCCATTGACTGATTTTATCCGTTTGCTTGAAAAGCCCGGTGAACGCACGGCTAAAGCGTATTGGGGAGCACGAGGATGGGCAGCAGGTATTTCTGCCAATATCTTTGGTTTCACCGCACCTTTGGAAGGCGCCGATATGTCATGGAATTACAATCCGATGGCCGCTTCTTGGTTGGCTACACACCTCTGGGAATATTATGATTATACCCGTGATGTCGATTTCCTTCGCAACACGGCCTATCCTTTGATGAAAGGTTGTGCTTTATTCTGCGAAGATTTCCTCTGGCGTAAGCCCGATGGTACACTGACTGCAGCTCCTTCTACTTCTCCCGAACACGGTCCCGTAGATGAAGGTACTACCTTCACGCATGCCGTCATCCGTGAAATTCTTTTGGACTGTATTGATGCAGCTAAGGTGTTGGGCACCGATGCTGACAAGGTGAAGCAATGGGAAACCATCTTGCGTGAGTTGGCACCTTATCGTATCGGACGTTACGGACAACTGATGGAGTGGAGTAAGGATATCGACGATCCGAAAGACCAGCATCGCCACGTCAATCATTTGTTTGGTTTGCATCCCGGTCGCACCATTTCACCCCGTACAACTCCCGACTTGGCGAAGGCATCGCGCGTGGTATTGGAACATCGCGGTGATGGTGCTACGGGTTGGAGCATGGGTTGGAAGTTAAACCAATGGGCCCGTTTGCACGATGGCAACCATTCTTATGTGCTCTTTGCGAATTTGTTGAAGAATGGTACGGCTGACAATTTGTGGGACATCCATCCGCCTTTCCAAATCGATGGTAACTTTGGTGGCGTAGCCGGTGTGACGGAGATGCTCTTGCAAAGTCATGCAGGTTTTATCGATCTTCTTCCTTCTTTGCCCGATGCCTGGCCTACCGGACAGATCAGCGGCTTGCGTGCCCGTGGTAACTTCGGCATTGATTTGAGCTGGGAAAAAGGTATGCTCAAGGAAGCGCGTATTCAGTCGAACGGTGGCGGCATCTGCCAAGTTCGCTATGGTGACCGCCTGTTGAAATTCCCGACCAAGAAGGGTAAAACTTATCGTGTACATCTTCAGGAGAACCGTTTGGTGGTAGCGGAGTAAGGCAAATATTCTCTCAAATAAAGTGGAGGCTAAGATTGTAAAAGGTCTTAGCCTCTTTGTTTTTAAGTGGAACGGGTATCTAAGGAGGGGAAGAAAGGTAGGGGCATCCGATTGTAGTCTTTGTGAAGGATAGCAGGAGGAACAGCTTCCTTTTATTCTTCCGTTTTCCAGTTGCTGATTCATCTGGGGCAGGTCTCTTTCTATCGATGAAATGGCCTTAAAAGCAACAGATAGTAGAAGTGTAGGAGCTTTTGTACGCAGCGTTCGTCACTTTCATCCTTTCTGTAAGTTGTTTCCCTTTTTCCAGAAACTTGTAACTTCCTCTCAACCAGTTCTTCTCCTATTTTATCCCATCAATCTTTTGCCTTTCAAGCCTCAAGGCGTAACTTTGCGCCTTAAAATCAAGAAACAAGACGAATCTATGAGTTTACAATGTGGTATAGTTGGACTTCCCAATGTCGGAAAGTCTACGCTGTTTAACTGCCTGAGTAATGCCAAGGCACAATCTGCAAACTTCCCTTTCTGCACCATTGAACCGAATGTCGGTGTCATTACCGTGCCCGATGAGCGTTTGACTAAGTTGGCAGAATTGGTTCATCCCGGACGTATTGTACCTACGACGGTCGAAATCGTTGATATTGCCGGTCTGGTAAAAGGTGCTTCCAAGGGTGAAGGTTTGGGTAACCAGTTCTTGGGCAATATCCGCGAAACAGATGCGATTATTCACGTGTTGCGTTGCTTTGATGACGGTAACGTGGTACACGTTGACGGCAGTGTAGACCCTGTTCGTGATAAGGAGATCATCGATACAGAATTACAACTCAAGGACCTGGAAACGGTTGAAAACCGCATTAAGCGCGTAGAAAAAATTGCACAGGTAGGCGGTGACAAGAATGCTAAATTGGAGTATACCGTACTGCTCGCTTATAAGGAAGCATTGTTGCAGGGTAAGAGCGCACGCAGTGTGCAGTTCGAATCGAAAGAAGAACAGAAGGCTGCGAAGGGCTTGTTCCTGTTGACTTCAAAGCCGGTGCTTTATGTATGTAACGTAGATGAGGCTTCTGCCGCTACGGGTAATCATTATGTAGAGCAGGTACGTGAAGCTGTTAAGGACGAAGGTGCTGAGGTGCTCGTATTGGCAGCACAAACAGAGGCAGACATTGCTGAACTCGAAACGTATGAGGAGCGCCAGATGTTCTTGCAGGATGTAGGCTTGGAAGAGAGCGGTTGCAACCGTTTGATTAAGACTGCCTACAAGATGTTGGAACTGGAAACCTTCATCACTGCCGGTGAAATGGAAGTGAAGGCATGGACTTACCATCGTGGCTGGAAGGCACCGCAGTGTGCCGGTGTGATTCATACCGACTTTGAAAAGGGCTTTATTCGTGCTGAAGTCATCAAGTACGAAGATTACATTCGCCTCGGTTCGGAATCAGCCGTTCGTGAAGCAGGTCTGCTTCATGTAGAAGGTAAAGAATATGAAGTGCAGGACGGCGATATCATGCACTTCCGTTTCAATGTATAGTGGTAGGTTAAACAAGCGTTTTTACCGTTGAAATGGGGAAGAGTTTAGGAGTTTAGCATTGTAAGTGACGGGTTGAGGCACGGTTAAGTTGTATCAGCCTTGTCAGCTCGCAGTCTCCTAAACTCTTTCTTTTATCTATGTAAAATAGATAGTCAACGTACTCTCAAAACTTCTTTTATGATTGAATGGAATCCCTCCATTGTCGCCTTCAGTTTAGGTTCGTTTGAAGTGCGATGGTACTCGCTTTGTTGGTGTATTGGGTTGGCACTGGCTTATGTTGTCGTCTATCAGTTGTATAAACGTCAACGTATTCCTCAGGAAAAGTTTGACCCCCTGTTCTTGTACTGTTTCATCGGTATTTTACTTGGTGCTCGTTTAGGGCATTGTCTTTTGTACGAAGCTCCCTATTTCCTCAGTCACCCGATTGAAATGTTGTTGCCTATCCGCCATTTGTCCGATGGCTCCTGGAAATTTACGGGCTATTCGGGCTTGGCCTCGCACGGAGGAACCCTTGGATTGATGATTGCTTTGGGGTTGTATGTGCGTAAGTACAAGGTCAACCTCATGCGTGTCTTAGACAACATAGCCATTGCAACGCCTATTTGTGCCTGCTTTATCCGTTTGGGCAACCTGATGAACTCAGAGATTGTCGGTAAATATACAGGCAGTGACTTTGGTTTTATCTTTGTACAAAACGGAGATACTTTGCCCCGTCATCCTGGTCAGTTGTATGAAGCTATCGCCTATTTCGTATTCTTTATCATCGGCATCCTGCTTTATCGTCGCTGGAAGGAAAAGGTTGGAACAGGTTTTTATTTTGGCTATTGCCTGGCTACAATCTTCTCGTTCCGTTTCTTTGTAGAGTTCTTCAAAGAAGTGCAGGAGCCTTGGGAACTTGCAATGCAACAGACCATTGGGCTTAACCAAGGACAATTGCTCAGCATTCCTTTTGTGGCATTAGGTCTGTACTGTTTGTTAGGTGGCAAAGCTTGCCGTCGTTTGGGTGAACAACATCATTCTTAATTATCAGTCGAAAAGTCTCTGTGATTCTTCGCTTTTCGTTAGTATAAAAACCGTTCATACACCATCGCAAAGTAAGTAGTTTGCTTAGGAAAAAGCTCAACTTGTCAATGTAAACGTGCTTTTTCTGACAGTTCAGTCAAACGTTTATTAAAATCAGAGTCCTCTTTTCTAGCAGTAATGCTAATTTCTTTATCTTTGCGCCGCGTTTTGGGTTCTATGTCATGCGTGTGTGGCAATCAACTGAAACTAAATATCAATCCTATTTTATGCAATCCAAACTTTTATTCTCTGCAGCATTGGCCAGTACGCTCGTACTTAGCTCATGCAAAAAGCTGGGTGAACTCTCAGCTGACAATTTCACGGTAACTCCCTCTCCGATGGAAGCTGTTAGTGGCAAAGTGCCTGTAACAATCAATGGCCGCTTCCCCGAGAAGTACATGAAGAAGAAAGCCGTAGTGACCGTAACTCCCGAACTCCGTTACGAAGGCGGTAAGGCAGTAGGTCAGAATGCAACCTTCCAGGGTGAGAAGGTACAGGGCAATGACCAGGAAATCTCCTACAAGCTCGGTGGCAACTACACGATGAAAAACAGCTTCGACTACATTCCCGCAATGCAGAAGAGCGAACTTTATCTGACGTTCCAGGCACGTATCGGTAAGAAGCAGGTAGAAGTTCCCGCAGTAAAGGTTGCTGACGGTGTGATTGCAACTTCTACTTTGGTTGGCGAAGCTGCCGCTTCTGGCAATACCGAGTTGGCTCCCGATGCTTTCCAATATGCTATCAAGCAGACGAAGCAGGCTCAGATTAAGTACCTCATCAACCAGGCTAACGTACGCAACAGCGAGTTGAAGGGTGCCTCTGTTCAGGACTTCGTGAAGACGCTTCGCGAAATCAAGGCTGACCAGAAGGGCTTTATGCTTGACAATATCGAAATCTCAGCTTACGCTTCTCCCGAAGGTTCGTTGAAGTTCAATACAGAGTTGGCTGAAAAGCGTCAGAACTCTTCTGCTGACTATGTAAACAAGCAGTTGAAGGCTAACGAACTCAGCACGAGCGTAGACCAGAAGTACACGGCTGAAGACTGGGAAGGCTTCCAGGAATTGGTAAAGGCTTCTAACATCCAGGATAAGGACGTGATTCTCCGCGTACTCTCTATGTATCCCGATCCCGAAGAACGTGAAAAGCAAATCCGTAACCTCTCTGCAGGTTTCGAGAAATTGGCTAACGAGATTCTTCCCGAACTCCGTCGCGCTCGCATGACGATCAACTACAACCTCATCGGTCGTACGGATGATGAAATCCAGGCTCAGTACAAGAGCGACGCTTCTAAACTTTCTGTAGAAGAATTGCTTTACGCTGCTACGCTTACGGACAATGCTGCTGAGCAGAAGGATATCTACACGACGACTACGAAGCAGTATGCAAGCGACTACCGCGCTTACAACAACCTCGCTGGTCTCGCTATTCAGGAAGGTGACCTCGCTGCTGCCAAGAATTACCTCAACCAGGCTGCAAGCAAGAAGGCTGATGCTGCTGAAGTAAACGCTAACCTTGCACTCCTCGCTTTGGCCGAAGGTAACGCTGACCAGGCTCAGAATTACCTCTCTAAGGCAACTTCTGCTAAGAACTACAGCGAATTGCTCGGTACGATTCAGATCGCTCAGGGTAACTACGCACAGGCTGCTCAGAGCTTGAACGGCGTGAAGACGAACGCTGCCGCTTTGGCTCAGATCCTCAACAAGGATTACAGCACGGCTGCCGCTACGCTCAACGGTGTAGCAAAGCCTAACGCTTTGACCAGCTACTTGAAGGCTGTTGTTGCTGCTCGCACGCAGCAGTCTGCCGCTGTGGTATCTAACTTGAAGGATGCTATCGCTAAGGATTCCAAGATGAAGGCACGTGCTGCTAAGGATTTGGAATTTGCTGCTTACTTCAACGATGCTAATTTCCAGAGCGTAGTAAAATAAGTAACAGAGTAAGACAAGCCGTCTATTCTACTTAATATTCTTATTGAAGGAGAATGTAGAGTGCCAGTGCGGCATCTTCATTCTCCTTCTGCCTTTTTTGTATTTTCTTTTTCCATGAGAAAGTTCTATTCCTCCCTTTTATTGCTTGCCACCTTATGGACGGTGGCGGCTTGTGGTCCCGGTAAGGATCGCGCTCGTTTTGAAGGTTCGTTGAAGAATATCAACAACGCAGAGTTCTATGTGTACAGCGAAGACGGTGCCTTCGAAGGAGTAGACACCATACGCATCGAAGATGGTGATTTTCTTTATGAGCGAAAACTCACAGAGCCAGCGTTGCTGACCTTGCTTTATCCGAATTATACGCAGGCCTACATCATAGCCGAACCGGGTAAAACGGTGCGAATGAAGGGAGACGCAGCGCAAATTGGCGTGGCAGAAATATCGGGTACGGATGAAAATAACTTGTTGACAGAGTTCAGACAAGAACAATTGAAGGGTCCTGAAAGTAATCATCGACTGGCTGCGGCTCAGTTTATCCGCACGCATGCGGAGAGTATGGCCGCCGTAGCTGTGTTCCGCATGTTCTTCCTGCAACCTTCCAAGGACAGTTCCCTATCCCTGCAGATGCTCGACATTCTTTATAAGGCACAGCCTAAGAATCATGCTGTACGTTACCTCAATGATTTTGCTCGTCCGTTGTTCCTTAACGGGGTAGGGAAGCCGCTTCCCGAGTTTACAGCCGAAACGCTGGATGGCAAGAAAGTCTCTTCCGCCGACTATCGGGGAAAGAAGCTGGTGATAGCCTGTCTGAGTACCTGGCCCGGAGAGAGCAAAGTCTTTATGCACGATTTGCACCAGAAGCTTAAGCAAGCCAAGGGAAATTGGGAATGTCTGATTGTTTCGATGGACTTAGACCGTAATGTGTTGCGTCGCACCTTGGAGAACGATTCCATACCTTATCCCATTGTGTGCGAGCGTAAGGCATTTAATTCGCCATTGGCACAGCGATTGGGGTTACGCTATGTTCCGTCACTGATGGTAGTCGATGCTGAAGGTATTATTCGCCAGCGTGACGTGCAGAAAGTAGCAGACGTGAAATGGTAACATTTTCCGTTTCCTCCCGTTACAGGTAATCAATCCACTGCTGTTATGTGTCAGTTGTGTTCCCGTCGTGGAGGAATACACTTTTATAGCCTCTCAATGTGTACTCGTCGCTTACGGGGACACATTTCGTCCTTAGTTATGTGTTCTCGTAATCGACGGGGACACATTTCATCCTTAGTTATGTGTTCTCGTAAGCGACGAGTACACATTTTATACTTGGCCATGTGTACCCGTCACCTACGAGAACACATGGTTTACTTACAAACTTTTGTTGTACTTCATTTTATACATCCATGAAAACAAGTTCATATTTCTATTCTGTTGGTCATAGCCATCGCAGGCTGTATTGTAGCTCTTGTCTTGCTATCCTGTGTCTTTTTTTGTCGCCTTGGGGCGCACACGCACAGTTCTTCGCCCATTCCCAAGAGGTCGTTGCGCATGACACCATTATTCAGTCAGTCGACAGTACCATCACCGATTCTGCTGAAGAGGTGCTTGACGAACTGGTTTATGAAGGAAGTGATGAGGTAAGCTTGCCTGCATTTCCTGGAGGCATGGCCAAACTCTCCCAATTTTTAGGTTCTACCTTACGTTACCCCACTGTGTGCATGGAGAATGGTATTCAAGGCAGAGTGATGGTAAAGTTTTTGGTTACTTCAAAGGGAGAAGTGAAACTGGCAAAGGTTGACAGAGGAGTCGATCCTCACTTAGATGCCGAAGCTTTGCGCGTTGTTAAACTGATGCCTCGTTGGAAACCTGGGGAAAAGGATGGAAAGCCCGTAGGCGTTTGGTTCGAGCTTCCGATTATTTTCCGTTTGCGCTAATCTACTTCTAAGTCAATCATCACTTTTACATCGATACCATGTTAGCCACTATTCATACTTCAGCCATCAATGGTTTAGCCGCAATGCCCGTGTTGCTGGAGATCAATTCCCGGATGATGCACTCCCAGGAAGCAGGAAGCATTTTTATGATGGTTGGTTTGCCTGATAATGCCGTCAAGGAGAGCAAACTCCGTGTAGAGAGTGCGCTTCAGAGCAGTGGTATTTCCCTGCCCGACCGAATCTATTATTCCATCAACTTTGCACCAGCTGATGTGCGTAAGGAAGGTTCGGGTTATGACCTTCCTTTGGCAGTGGCCATTTTGGCTACTCTCAAGTTAGTGCCCGCCGAACCTCTCTCGCGTACGGTCTTTGTGGGAGAATTAGGATTGGACGGAAGTATTCGTGCCGTCAAGGGGGCGTTGTCCATTGCTATTAAAGCCAGAGAACAAGGATTTGATGCACTGATAGTTCCTCGTGAGAATGCGCGTGAAGCGGCTGTGGTCAATCGGCTTAAAGTCTATACGGCTGACCGGCTGTCAGAAGTTATTGCGTATTTGCAAGGCACTGCACCCTTGGAGCTGGTAGAGGTGGATACCCGTAAAGAATTCTATGAGGCACAGACCAACTTTCCCTTTGATTTTGCAGAAGTCAAGGGACAGGAAAGTGTCAAGCGTGCTTTTGAAGTAGCGGCAGCAGGCGGACATAACATCATGCTCATTGGTTCGCCCGGTTGTGGTAAGAGTATGATGGCGAAGCGTTTGCCCTCTATTCTTCCCCATCTGACGTTGCACGAGAGTTTGGAAACTACGCAAATCCATTCAGTAGCGGGAAAGTTAGGTGCAGAAACCTCTCTAATAGCGCAACGCCCTTTCCGTGCTCCCCATCATACCATATCGGACGTTGCGTTAATTGGCGGTGGGGTCAGTTGCAAGCCTGGAGAAATCAGTCTGGCGCACAATGGGGTGCTTTTCTTAGACGAATTGCCTGAATTCTCGCGCACAGCTCTCGAAACCCTTCGACAACCGTTAGAGGATCGGGAAATTACCATTTCGCGTGCCAAATACACGGCAACCCTCCCTTGTTCCTTTATGTTGGTTGCTTCGATGAATCCCTGCCCGTGTGGTTATTACAATCACCCCACTCATACTTGCAGTTGTTCGCCTGCACAAATTCAACGCTACATGAACAAAATCAGCGGTCCGTTGCTTGACCGTTTTGATATTCAGATAGAAGTGACTCCCGTATCTGTTACCGACTTGGCCTCTGCTCCGATGGGAGAGAGTAGTGAAGTCATTCGGCAGCGTGTGCTTGCCGCCCGTGCCATTCAGACAAAGCGCTATGAAGCCCATCCCGGTATACATTGCAATGCCCAAATGAGCCGTTTGCTCTTGGAGAAATATGCTGCACTCGATGAGGCTTGTAGTGAGACCCTTACGCGGGCAATGAAGCGGTTGCAACTCTCTGCTCGTGCCTATGACCGCATTCTGCGTGTATCGCGTACCATTGCGGACTTGGCTGGTATGCCTCAGATACAGGTGGAGCACATCAAGGAGGCGATCAATTATCGTAATCTCGACCGCAGTGATTGGGGAGAGTAATGCACATAAACTCGCACGAGGGGCGTAAAACAACGAAAAGGCTTTAGCTGAGGATGGATCCTCAAGCTAAAGCCTTTTTCGTTAGGGTATGGTTCTCTTTATATACTTCGTGGAATTCAGTCCTTTTCAGGTGCCTCCGTCTCTGTTTCTAATTGTTGAGCCACAGCGCAGAGTTCGTTGTACCATGCCTCGCCAAAGCGGCGGATGAGCGGGTCTTTTAGAAACTGGTAGATCTTCAGATTGAGTTCCTTACCTTTTTCTACAGCCGGACGACAGATGTCCCAACGGTGGTATTGCAGACCGCTCAGTCCGTTGCCAAATCGCTTTTCACGAATCGGATAAAGGGCACAGGAAATGGGTTTACACCACGTAGTGCGGCCTTCGCGGAAGGCCTTATCCGTTGCACAATAGCAACAGCCGTCCTTGCCGTAGCAGGTAAAGACACAGTCTTTACCATTGACAATGCTGGTCACCAGGTCGCCTTCGCAGTCAGTATAGGCAACACCTTGTTTGTCAAGGATGCTTTGTGCCTTAGCACTGAGTTCGGGCCAGACTTCGTCGAGCACTTCTTCGAGGTTTCCTACTTCGTCTAAGGTCAGCGGGGCACCACTGTCACCTTCGACACAGCATGCACCTTTACAAGCTTCGAGGTCGCAGCAAAAGCACTCTGTGAGAATTTCAGACGTGAGAATCACGTCGCCAACTTGGAGTATCATGTGGGGGATGAAGTTATGGGGTTATGGAGTCGGTTTAGAGATTAGAGGTCAGGGAGTAAGGTCGTGTACAACACTCATAGTGATGAGTCCTTTTTTAGCCTCTAAATCCATCAGATAGTTTCTACGTGATTACCAGCGTATCGTCTCTTCTCCGTGTTCTTGCAGGTAATCGTTACACCGGGTAAAGTGATGATTGCCGAAGAAGCCGTGGTAGGCAGAGAGAGGAGAAGGGTGGGGGGATGTGAGTACAAGGTGGCGGTTGCGGTCAATTACCTGGCCTTTCTTCTGGGCATAGCTTCCCCAAAGGATGAAGACAAGGTGCTCACGTTGCGCACTGAGCTGACGGATGACAGCGTCAGTAAAGGTTTCCCAACCTCGATTCTGGTGTGAGCCCGCTTGGTGAGCCCGAACGGTTAAGGTGGCATTGAGCAAGAGAACTCCCTGTTCTGCCCAACGGCGCAGACTGCCGTTAGCGGGTTGCGGAGCGCCCGTATCGTCTTGTACTTCCTTGAAGATATTCACGAGTGAAGGCGGTAGCTTGATGCCTTCCTTTACGGAGAAGCAGAGTCCTTCGGCTTGTCCGGGACCGTGGTAAGGATCTTGTCCGATGAGGACTACTTTGACGCGGTCAAACGGGCAGAGATTGAAGGCATTGAAGATTTCCCTACCCGGTGGATAACAGGGACCTTGTTGGTATTCCTGGCGGACAAATGCAGTCAGCTGCTGAAAGTAGGGTGCATCAAACTCTGATTGCAGAACGGATGCCCACGAGGGATGTATCTGTACTTGCATAAGCAGGAGTGTCTTGTAAAAGAGGGAGGTAAGCGTAAAGAAAAGTTGGAAGGCGGGTGAGCCGTCTGTTCTGAGGTAGAACGGCGGACTCACCGACCTTCCAACGATCGTATATTCAAAAAGCGTCCGGGCTTACTTCAAATAATCGTCGAAGTAGCGGGTGATGCGTTCGTGGAGGTGCACCATGTCGTGACCCATCATGTTGTGACCCTGGCTGGGGTACACAAAATAATCAGGTTGCGTATCGGCATCGATGCAGGCACGCATAAAGGCAAGGCTGTGCTGGAGAACGCAAGTCGGGTCGTTGTAACCCACAATGATTTGCAATCTGCCCTTCAAGTTCTTTGCCTTATTGAGCAAAGAGGTAGCGGCATAGCCTTCGGGATTTTCCTGCGGCGTGTCCATGTAGCGTTCGCCGTACATGACTTCGTAGTATTTCCAGTCAATCACGGGACCGCCTGCCACACCGACCTTGAAGACATCGGGATAAGTACACATTAAGTTGGTGGTCATGAAGCCACCAAAGGACCAGCCGTGTACGCCCAGACGATTGGCATCGACATAGGGAAGGCTCTTGAGGAACTTCACACCTTCCATCTGGTCGGCCATTTCCACCTCGCCCAGACGACGGTGTGTGACACTTTCGAATTCGAAACCACGGTACTGCGAACCGCGATTGTCTACGACGTAGACCACGTAACCGCGTTGTGCCATGTAGATTTCCCAAGGACGTGTCATGTAGTTCCAAGACTCGTCAATGTTGTTGGCGTGCGGACCACCGTAAACGTAAACTACGGCAGGATACTTCTTGTTCGGATCAAAGTCAACGGGCTTTACGAGACGGTAGTACAGGTCTGTCTTGCCATCGGCGGCCTTAATCGTACCGCTTGTGATTTCGGGTACATTAAATTCCTTCCAGGGAGATTCAGCACTGTGCAGTTGCGTTTGCTTAGGCTTGCTCGTAGCCACTAAATCTACGCGGCGGAAAGCATCAGGAGCCGACCAACGGTCGAACAAATAAGCACCTGAAGCCGAGAGTGCGGCATTGTGTGTACCACGGCCATTATCGAGCAAGGTGCGCTTACCCGTTTTCACATCCACGGCGTAGTGATTGTGGCGGATGGGTGAAGCTTCGTTGCTCTGGTAGATGATGCTCTTGGTCTTCGTATTGAAGCCCAGGGTAGCAATGACTTCAAACTCACCCTTGGTCAGTTGCTTCAGCTCCTTACCCGTTGTGTCGAAGAGGTAGAGGTGGTTGTAACCGTCGCGGCGTGATTCGTAGATAAACTTCGTTTCGTCCCAAGGAAGGAAACGAATGGGTTGCATTGGTTCTACATAACGCTTATTGGTCTCCGTGTAGAGCACCTGTTTGCGTGCACCGGTTTGTGCATCGTAGGCAATGAGTTCTGCCTTATCCTGGCTGCGCGGAACCTCAATGACATAAAGGGTCTTTTCGTCCGGACTCCAGGCGATGTTGGTAAAGTAGCGATCCGTCGGGTCAGCCGTTTGAAGGTAGATGGTTTGCTTGGTAGCCGGATTGAAGATACCTACCTTAACCTTGTGGCTCGTCATTCCTGCCATCGGATACTTCTCGGGAGCCAACTGAGCTACACGGTGCTCAATGTCAACGAGCGGATAGTCGCTGACCATCGTTTGATCCATGCGGTAGAAAGCGAGCAAGTTGCCTTTCGGACTCCAGAAAATGCCTTTGTGAATACCGAATTCATCGCGGTGTACACTCAGACCGTATTGAATTTCGCGTGTGCCGTCCGTTGAAACGGGAAGTACTTGGTTGTCGGCTGTGCGAACATAGAGGTTCCAATCCTTTACGTAAGCTTCGGCTTTGCTCTCCTTATTGAAGAAAGAAGCCTGCGTACCAGCAGTGCGTTCTTGACTCCACACTATTTTTTCCTGTTTCCAGTCATAGAGGAAACTTACTTTCTGAGTCTGGAGGAATACGAGCGATTGATCTGCATAAGGGAATTTGGCTCCCATCAGGTTATAGACCTTGCCCACTTTTGCAGTGTCAATTGCCGCATTTACTTGGGCTATCGTAAAGAGAGTCTTGGGGTAGACCTTGCGTCCCTTCTCGTCTGTTATCAGTTTAACTTCTTCTACCTCAGTCTCAACGAGGCAGTCCCCCCAGAAAGAGGCATAGATGTTTTTAGGTTGCAGGTTCCAGTAGTTTTTACCTGCCCACATCAAGTCATCTAGCGTAAAGCTCTTTTTCCCTTGTGTAGTTTGTGTAAGCGGTGCGCCAGTAACTGCGCTGTTCGTGCTCTCTGCCATAAGTGAGGGTACTGACAGGAACAGCCAGGCTGTAGCCGTCAGAAAGTGTTTGATTTTCATTGTTATGTAGGAGTTTTGAGTTGCGATGTCGTGAGGAAATGTTTCTCTTGGAGGAGAGGGGAGGATGCGTTTTGACCACGAAGCGGCATTTAGAAGAAGTAAATGCCCTTTCGTGGTCAAAATACAGGATGCTTCTCAAGCTTCCGAAGTGAGTAAAATCGTGCGCTTACTTCTTCAGCAATCGAGAGAGCGAATTAGTCATCTTGTCTTCTGGAGAATCCACCCGAACGGGGCTTACCTCCCTTACGGAATCCACCCTTGCCGCCTTCTTGACGGAATCCGCCTTCTTTACGGAAACTTCCTTCTTTCTTAAAGGATTTACCGTATTTGCCTTCTCCTTCGTGGCGGCGGTTACCTTCGCGCTTAAAGTCACCTTCCTTGCGGAAGTTTCCTTGCTTCTTAAATTCTTCGCGAGGTTTGCGGGGAGCAAAGCTACTCTTCTCAAACTCGCGGTGTCTGCCACGAAGGATAAAGTAACGCGGATCGATGTCTTCCTCTTCTTCCTCGTTGTCAGTACGGCGTTCGTCGCTAAATCGTTGCTTAAACTCATCGCGCTGTTTGCTGAAACGCTTGCTGTTGCTCATGGCGCGTCGCTCTTCATCGGTCTTCACCTTGCCGCCGCCTGCCATGAATTCTCCCAATTTACCTTCAAAGAGTTGGTACTTGCGGAAGTCGCAGTCAATAGAACCGTTGAGGATAGGTACCTTGAAGCTGGGACGAAGTCCGAGGTTTTCAAAGAGCTCCTGCTTCGAAGAGATTATCCAGGCTTCACCTCCGCTAAATTCATGCTTCAAGACCTTACCAATGCTTTGGTAGAGACTGAGAATATCGGGCGGAGTGAGTCGTTCACCATAAGGAGGATTGGTGACAATCAGAGACTTTTCAGCCGGTTGCGTAAAATTGCGGAAATCCTGTTGCTTCAAGATCACACAGTCAGCAACTCCTGCACTCTTGACATTGCGCGTTGCTGCATCGAGAGCGGGGAAGTTGATGTCATAGCCATAAATCTTATGGTTGAATTCGCGTTCCTGGGAGTCATCGTTGTAGATTTCTTCGAAGAGTTCTTTATCAAAGTCCTTCCATTTTTCAAAGCCAAATGCCTTGCGGAATACACCTGGAGCGATGTTGCGTGCCATCAAGGCTGCTTCAACGAGGAACGTACCCGAACCGCAGAAGGGGTCAATCAAGTCGCAGTCCCCATTCCATCCAGTCATCTTCAGCAAACCTGCTGCCAAGACCTCGTTAATCGGAGCTTCAACCGTAGCTACGCGATAGCCGCGCAGGTGCAAACTTTCACCAGAAGAGTCAAGTGAGAGCGTGCATTGGTCTTCAGCAATGTGAATGTTAAGCTTAATATCCGGGTTGGTAATACGGATGTTGGGACGCTCGCCTGTAGTTTCACGGAAGTAGTCTACAATGGCATCTTTCACCTTGTAAGCAACAAACTTTGAGTGACGGAATTCGTTGGAGAAAATCACCGAATCCACGGCAAAGGTCGTGGTATGATCCAAGTAATTCTTCCACTCAATGCTACGGACAGCAGCATAGACTTCGTCGGCTTCCTTTGCCTGGAAATGCTTGATGGGTTTGAGGATGCGGATGGCGGTGCGGAGGCAGAAGTTGGCACGGTACATCATCGCTTTGTCACCGGTGAAGGAGACCATGCGGCGACCAATCTGTACATTGTTAGCACCTAATTCGGTGAGTTCCTGTGCCAAGACCTCTTCCAGTCCTTGGAAGGTTTTGGCAATGAGTTCAAATTCTTGCATATATGTTGAATGGGGCTTTGAAGCACCTTATAATAGTGGCTTTTGCTGTTGTGGGAGGGTAATTGGAATCGTGTACTACGGTTTAGACAGATCAAGAGGAAAGACCAGAGTAATCTAAAATGTTAGCTCTTGAGTGTTTGTCCGGCTGGCACATCGTGAGTTACCCACATATTGGCACCGACAATGGCTCCTTCTCCCACGGTAATGCGTCCGAGAATGGTTGCATTGGAATAGACAATTACATTGTCGTGAAGTATGGGGTGACGGGGATTATTCTTCACTGGATTTCCATTGACATCCAGCGGGAAACTTTTAGCTCCCAAGGTAACCCCCTGGTAGAGCTTGACATTTTTACCGATAATACAAGTCGCACCGATAACGACACCCGTACCATGATCAATGGTGAAGTATTCGCCGATTTCTGCTCCCGGATGAATGTCGATACCAGTTTCGCTGTGTGCCAGCTCCGTGATAATACGGGGGATAAGTGGTACACCCAGTTTGTAGAGCTCGTGAGCAATACGGTAACAGGTTAAGGCACGAATCACCGGATAGCAACTGATTACTTCTCCATAGTTCTGTGCAGCAGGGTCACCCAAATACGCCGCTTCCACATCGGTGGCAAGTGTGCGCCTTACTTGGGGCAATAAGGCAATAAGTGAGGCCGCAATAGCTTCTGCTTTTGCATGACAATTCGGTCCTCCAGGATGAATCTCCTCTTGTTGCCCAAAGCAAAGCCCGGCTTGTACTTGGGCGGTCAACAACGAAAACAGCCGTTCCACTTCCATTCCAATGTGGTAGCGCACCGTGACAGCGTTGAGCGTAGACTTTCCGTAGTATCCGGGAAAGAGTACAGCGCGGCAGAGCGAGATGATTTCCTCCAAAGCTGTAACAGAAGGAAGTGGGTCGCCATGTCGGTGTTGGTGGAAGAGTCCTTGCATCTTCGACGTGTTGGAGAGTTCCTCCACGGTTTGTTTCAGCAAGAGTGTATAGCTTTCAGGATGATTCATTGTGTTGTTTTTTGCCTGATGAAGGGCAAAAGTAAGAATAAAAAATGAGAGATTGGATAAACTCCTTGCAAAGCTTTGGTTATCTGTTTGAGTTGACAATCAAAGCCTCTGCAACACTTCTTGTAGGAAGCAATTCGGATAGGATTCGCATTTCAATGCTGAGCCTCCTGCTCCTTGGTGTGAGGCCCTTTTGCATCCTGATAGTTAATCCTTGTAACGATAGGAAATTCCTTTTGATTGTACATCGTTTATGCCTCATACAGCGGGGTCGAGAGATAACGCTCTCCCGTATCGGGCAATACAACGACAATGGTTTTATCTTGATATTCGGATTGCTTAGCTAAACTAATTGCAGCATGAAGAGCAGCACCTGAAGAAATTCCTGCCAATAGACCTTCTTCTTGTGCCAATAGGCGAGCGGCAGTATATGCTTCTTCGTTTTCTACAGGAAGCACACCGTCTATTAAAGTCGAATCATAGTTTTCGGGAATAAATCCCGCGCCGATTCCTTGTAATCCATGTGCACCGGCTGGCTTACCTTCTAACACAGCAGAAGTGGCAGGCTCTACCGCAAAAACTTCTAGCGTTGCATTTTTTGCTTTCAAAGCTCGTGCCGTTCCACAGAGTGTACCTCCAGTTCCAACACCGGCAACCAAGACATCGATATGTCCTTCCGTGTCATTCCATATTTCTAAAGCGGTACTTCTTGCATGCGCGGCGGGGTTAGCTGGATTATCAAATTGAGATGGAATCCAAGCATTTTCAATTACTTCCTGTAATTCTTTAGCCTTTTGGATGCTTCCTTTCATACCCTCCTTTCCTGGGGTCAGTATAATTTGTGCCCCCAATGCCTTCAATAGTTTTCTGCGTTCTACGCTCATTGTTTCGGGCATGGTAAGAATTACTTGGTATCCCTTCACACGTGCAATCCAAGCCAGTCCAATTCCAGTATTCCCACTGGTCGGTTCAATGATCGTTCCTCCAGCCTTTAGTATTCCATCTTTTTCAGCCTGTTCAATCATCGCAAGTGCAATGCGGTCTTTCACGCTACCGCCAGGATTGAAGCATTCGAGTTTTGCAAGTAAGCGTGCTTGCAGATGCAGTTTGTGGCTGATGCGATTTAATTCAAGCATCGGAGTGTGGCCGATAAGTTCAGTCAGATTGGAATGGATCTTGCTCATGGTTCATTGATTTAGTTGATGGATAGGGAAGAGTAGGCAATGTAAAATGATTGCATGAGGGTATAGGGAATAAAAAAACCCCTTCGCAACCGTTGTTGCGAAGGAGTAAAACCTTTTACCTTATGAACCAAATTAATTTTAGCCAAGTTTGTTGATGTGATTCATCACACCGCTTTTAATATTGGCAGCCTTGTTCTTGTGGATAATATTGTTCTTAGCGAGCTTATCCAACATTTTCTGCACCTTCGGCAGAAGTTCTACAGCAGCTGCTTTGTCAGTAGTAGCGCGGAGCTTGCGTACAGCGTTACGCATTGTCTTAGCGTAGTATCTGTTGTGCAGTCTGCGTGTCGCCGTCTGACGAATTCTTTTTACAGATGATTTGTGGTTTGCCATTATTATGTTTGTCTTTTTATTAGTAGTCCCTAGGAGAGTCGAACTCCTCTTTAGAGAATGAAAATCTCTCGTCCTAACCGATAGACGAAGGGACCGGTGTTGCATTTTGTGAGCTCCGTTAGGTCTCATTTGCGAGTGCAAAGGTACGGCTTTTATTTCAACCACCAAATGTTTCCCCAATTTTTTTTCGAAAAAGTGCGATTTTTCTTGTTTTTCCCCTCTGAAGGGGGGTAAAACGGGGTTTTGAGGGGGGTAAAGCCTACTTTTGCATGGATTCAATCGTCTAACCGCTTTGAGCTTTTTTTGAGTGGAAAGTGGGAGAAAACCCTACTTTTTCTTTCAAGAATCTATTTTCAACGGTCTAAATAATCGGAGTCAGTTCGTTTTTTTGAGAAGAAACGGAGATAAATCTCTGATTGGGCTTTCCTTTTTTCAATACGGATTGCGGGTTGTAGTACGATTTTCTAAGCTTGATTGTGGTTGTTCTACTTATTCTGAAGGTGGAGATCCATGATTTTTTTCTTTCCTGTGCTCATTAAAGCAAGTATTTATGGATATTCTTTTCTGCGAGATGTGCTAAGTTGCATCCTGAGTGAGAAAGGTTCTGCTCCTTATATATAGGAAGAAGTATTCCAAAGTTTACACCATGAGTAAGTCTCTCATTTAATCTAAGGTTGTTGTTGAGTAAAATTTATTCAGTCCTTTTCTTAGTCCTTCAATAGCCAATCCATCCAACATTCCTTTCTATATTGATCGTTTTATGAAGTCAAGAGCCATTGTTCTTCGTACCTTCCGTTATAATGATGAGTCGCTCATCACCCATCTGTTGACCGAGCAGGGAGGTTGCGTTGGTATGTTAGTTCGCATTAGTCGAAGTAAACGTGCAGCAGTTCGGCATTCCTTGTTTCAGCCCTTGGCTGTGTTACAAGTAGAGTGGGACGAGCGTCCGCATGCAGATTTACAGCGCCCGAAGGCAGCCCAGACCGTCTTACCCTTTGTTTCGTTACCTTACGATCCTCACAAGTCTGCTATGGCCTTGTTCTTGGCTGACTTCCTATATTATGCCTTGCGCCATGAACCTGCCAACCGCAGTATATTTGAATATGTAGCCAGTTCTATAGAGTGGTTAGACGCTTGTAACGAGGGTTTTGCCAATTTCCATCTGGTATTCTTAATGCGTCTGACTCGTTTCTTAGGCTTTATGCCCAATGTGGAGGGTATGAAGGAAGGGGAGTGGTTTGATTTGCGTACGGCCGATTTTGTTGCAGAGCAACCTTTACATAATGATACACTCACTCCTGCTTATGCCATCCTTATCCCTAAGCTATTGCGCCTGCGTTATGGTACCATGCGTCTTTTCCGTTTCCGTGGACCGGAGCGTTCTCAACTTCTTTCCTATATCAATCTTTATTATCGACTTCATTTGCCTGATTTCCCAGAATTGAAGTCTCTCTCAGTGCTGAAAGAGTTGTTTTGAAACACAAGAGGGGTGTCAGTCGCGTTAGTTGCTTGGTTATGGCTTGATGTTCTTATTATGATTGTCTGTGCCCGCACCAACTTTGGAATGGTTGGAAGGGGTACATGTTTGGGAGGACGGCTGATTAAATAAAAATCGTTGTACAGCTGGCACATGGAGGTGCGCTGTACAACGATTTGAGAAGGAAGTTTCTTTGTAGTTTATCCCGCTTATTTTATTTCAATGCAGCCAATGCCGCTTCGTAGTTCGGCTCTTGGGTAATTTCGCTGACCAGTTCTTCGTAGATAATTTTACCTTCTTCGTCAACGATCAGTACTGCACGGGCGAGCAATCCTTTAAGCGGACCTTCTGCGATGCCCAGTCCGTATTTCTCATCGAAACACTTGCAACGGAAAGTACTGAGGGGAATCACCTGGTCAATGCCTTCTGTTGTACAGAAGCGGCTTTGTGCAAAGGGAAGGTCTTTGGAGATGCAGAGCACGACCGTATTCTCCAGTTTAGCTGCTTCTTGATTGAAGCGGCGTACCGAAGCGGCACATACCGGTGTATCCAAAGAGGGGAAAATATTGAGTACAACCTTTTTGCCGAGGAGGTCAGGAAGATGAATGACGCTGAGGTCACCTTTTACACCACCAAACTTAGGGGCTTTATCGCCGAGGGCGGGCATTTCGCCGCAGAGGGGTACGGGCGTACCTTGGAATGTAACTTGCATAGTAATAGGGGTATTAAATGAGGGTTGTATATAAATATATATAGGATAGCCTGCAATTTCAAGCTTACTTCCATGGTTACATGGGCTGTTGATTGGAGAGCTTGATGCGCAATCACAGTTTTATCCAGGGCGAAGATACGCAAAAGCAATAGGTATACCCATAGAGTCGTCGTTAAAAAACGATGAGATTGTATTCGGCTTGAAAAAGTAGACTCTGCTTTAAAAAAGGGGCTTGCACACAGTGTTCTCGTGTGCAAGCCCCTTTGGATATAGCAGATGCCTCGGTGAGTTGTTCTTAGAATGTCATGCGGAACATCCCTCGAATTCCCCAGCGTTGGGTGTCGGGTGTGATGTAGTTGAGGCGGTGAACATATTCAATGTGGAAAATCTTGAAGATGTTGTGAATGCCGACAATCACTTCTACGTACGGTTTTTTCTTGTCCATGACGTGTGAGAGGGGGGTAAAGTTACCCTCAGCATCAAAGCGGCCTGGGAAGTGAAGGAGGCGCGGGTCGTATTGGTTCTTTGTCAAATAGGGATTGTTCTTGCTGGAGAGCGTTCCCCACAATACATTACAGCCAATGTATTCGCGCCATTTCAGTCGGCGAATCAACGGGATGCGGTTGAGGATTTTACCATTCATGTCCCATGAGAACATCAGCGAAGCGTAGCGGTCATTGAGGAATTCCATGTTGTCGATAAGGTTGAACGTGTTGTCCTCGATGATGTACGACAGGTTGGCTGCCGGCATGATGAGCAAGGGGAAGGGAACCCGGTTCCACTGCACGCCCCCTTTGAGCGTAAAGTCCATCTTACCCCATGATGCTAACCACACACGCTTGTAGGCTGTGGCCTCCGTAAAGTTATAGGCGTAGTTGGTAGCCCCAAAGTTGTAGAGTCCCGTCGTGTGATTCAGCGAAATAATAGGTGCATCGTTGTTGGCAACAATGCGTCGTTGCTTGGTGTTGATCCATGTGACGCCCGGTTGGAACTTGATGCCCAAGGTCAAGTCGTATGTACGCAGGTAGGGTTGATATTTCGTTGCATCAGTCGAAAGTGCCCCACTTCGTAGAGGTTGGTAGAAGAGGGCTGCGGTCGGCGTATCCTTAGACGTGCGTGCTTGAATATTGAAGCGTACTCCGTTTGCCCATTCACGGTCCCAAAGCAGACGATACGTTTCGTAATACATCATGTGGTTTACGTCCGTCCACTTGAAAGAGGTGAAGACGTTGTCCTTGTCGGTCGGCATAAACTTGTCCGAGGGTGACATGACGTCGCGCGTATAGTTGAAGGTCAAGTTGTTGACGGGAAATTCGCGCGGCAGGTAGGCTTTTTTGTTGAAGGAATAAGTCACTTCACCCATACCCTTGAACTTTTGGTCTTTGAAGCCGTATGCCAAATATCCCTTGAGGAAGAGATGCTTGTGCAGGTTGGCAGTGGTTTGTGCCGAAACACGCATGCGGAATCCGTCGACAAAATTGTGGGTCAACATGGTGTTAATCGGACCGATGTCCACTTTCGAGGGATGTTTCGGGTTGACACTCGTCTCGACGAAGTTCTCAATGAAAGCCTTGGCTATCCAAAGTACAGGGCGGAATCCTTTGACGCGTTCCAACTTTTGGATTAGCTTGTCCAGTGAGTTCTCACTCTTGGTCAAGGAGTCAGAACGATGGGTTTCCCAAAAGACATCGTCCTGCATTTGCGCATTGGCATTGGTCATCGTTGTTCCCTTGAATTTAAAGGTTCGGTCGGGGAGTGGCTCAAACGAGAAGTTGCGGTATTCTGTCGAGCGTTTGACCTGAAACTTTTGCAGGAACTTGACAATCTTCAGTTGCACCAACATGTCGTCCTTGACCAGTACCTGTTCGCCCGTAGGCAATTGGTGAAACTCCTGGATGATGCGCATGTCTTCTACAAAGTTGACGTCCGAACGTACCGGAATACCCATGTCAACCTTGTGTACACGATAAGTGCTGTCTGCCATGATGTACAGACTTCCCGAAAAACCAAAGTCCTGTGGATTGTTGGGTGTGAAGTCCACTCGAATGCACTTATCACGGTTGTTGACCATCAGCGTGTCAATGATAAAGTAGCGGTAGAAGCTGATAGCTGATCGTGTGGATACAGGACTAATAAAGGGATATTGTAACAGACGAACCTCGTCCTCATAGATATTGACATCCGTAAAGCAGTCCTTCAACATGGTGTTGACAATGTCTCCCGTGTTGAACAGTTCGTTGATACCGTCCGAACGTTGTCCCAGGATGATGCTCTTTTCTGATTTCGGATGTTTTCGGTAGATGAGTTGTGTAACCGTTTCATCTACCGAGATTGGCAGGATGAGTTTGCCCGTTTCGTTACACACCTCGACATGCTCTTTGAGGAAAGGAAACCTCTTGAATTTGCCTTCCTCAAACACCTTGTCCGTTACCTCGTTAAAGGCAAAGGTCAATTTTGAGTATTTGTCAATGCTGTAGTAGTCGTGAGTATGCAGGTCACTTTGTTGCTTGGCCGCAATGACCTTCTTCATCAGTTCTACGGCAGGATTGTTCTTACGCGAATACTTTCCTTTTTTCCCCGTGACAACAGCCGTTGAAAGCGAATTTTCCAACGGTTCCATGCGTACAATCAAGTTGTTTTGAGGAGACTTGATAGGCAGTGTTTCGGGTTTGTAGCCAATGAATGAGATGCGCAGTTTACCCTGTTGGTAACGTAGGGTAAAGCGTCCGTCTACATCGGTTCGAGTACCTTTGCCTCCGGTATAGAACACGTTGACAAACGGTAGTTTTTCGCCCGTCTTGGCATCGACCACGGTTCCAGACAGTACTTGCTGGGCCAGAGCGGGCAGGACGGTGCAGCAAACAGCCAGAAAGAGTAAGAAGAATATTCGTTTCACGGGGATAGAGTGATAGCAAAGTTAGGGGAAAGGAGCGTAACGAACGATAGATGAGAGACCGCTCCACTTTCTGTTTCTGCGTGTTTACCTATCGCGAATGCTTGGGGAGCAGTCAGCGTCTCCGTTTCCCATCAATGGAAAAGCCTCACGGCAAGCCCTTCCGCTCTGACGAGCAGAAGAGTGCGTGTCGTGAAGCTTTTCATGATAGGTGGGGTGTGCGTGTGTCGGAATTGTCGTTTTCACACAGTAGGAGTGTGAACGGCTTCTTGACACAGGCTCTTCCGATTAGTCGATTTCCTCGTCAGCCTCGTAACCACCCATTTCGCGGATGGCGTTCTTCAGCATGACATATTGCTGGAAGAGGTGATTGATAGGCACTTCGCCCTGCGTGTAGTCATGCATCGGGCTCTTGAGGAAGAAGCTGAGGAAGCGTTGTGTACCGTAACGGCCCTTGCGTGCGGCGAGGTCAGAAAGGAGCACCAAGTCGAGCAACAGCGGAGCGGCAAGAATAGAGTCGCGGCAGAGGAAGTTAATCTTAATCTGCATGGGGTAACCCATCCAACCAAAGATGTCGATGTTGTCCCAGCCTTCCTTGTCGTCGTTGCGGGGCGGATAATAGTTAATACGTACCTTGTGATAATAGTCCGTGTAGAGGTCGGGCTGATTTTCGGGTACGAGGATGCTTTCAAGCGTAGAGAGTTTTGAAACCTCCTTGGTGTGGAAGTTTGCGGGTTCGTCGAGCACCAAACCGTCGCGGTTACCGAGAATATTGGTAGAGAACCAGCCTCTCAGACCCAAGCAACGTGTACCAATGATGGGAGCGAAACCAGACTTAACGAGCGTCTGACCCGTTTTGAAGTCCTTACCGGCAATAGGCATCTTCGTCTTTTCAGCCATTTCCCACATAGCGGGGATGTCTACCGTTGTGTTGGGAGCACCCATGATGAAAGGAGCACCTTCAGCCAAAGCGGCGTAAGCGTAGCACATAGAGGGAGCTACGTGTTCCGTGTCGTTTGCCTTCATGGCAGCTTCGAGGGCAGCGAGTGTACCGTGAATTTCCTCATCGACGGGAACATAGATTTCCGTAGAAGCAGCCCAGATCACAACGATGCGGTCGCACTGGTTGTCAGCCTTAAACTTGCGGATGTCCTCACGCAAAGCCTCGACCATATCCCAACGGGTAGCGCAGTTCTTTACGTTGTCACCGTCTAAACGCTTGGCGTAGTTTTTGTCGAAAGCCGCCTTCATCGGCACAATCGCCTTCAACTCATCTTTTACAGGATTGATGTCTTTCTCCTTCAACACTTCTGCATTGATGGCACTTTCGTAAGCATTGGCAGGATATACATCCCAAGCACCAAATACGATGTCATTGAGCGAAGCGAGGGGAACGATTTCTCCGTAGTGGAGGTATTTCTTGTCTTTACCACGGCCCACGCGAATCTTATCGTATTGGGTCATTGAGCCAACGGGCTTGGCCAAGCCTTTACGGGTCATAAGGACACCGGTCATGAAGGTGGTGGTTACGGCACCGAGGCCTACACACATAACACCTAATTTTCCTGTTGCAGGTACCATAGATATTGGATGATTTTGAATATGAATGTTTTGATTATCAAGGTACGACAAGGGGGTGGTAAGGGCTTTTGTACCCTTATACCACTCCCTTCTACGCTTTAAAACCACAAAAGACGGAAAAGTTTTCAGAATGCCAAAACAAATCAGTTTAATTTTTTTCAATGCGCTCCAAATGGAGGAAAAAATGCGAAGTGATTCCTTCTTGTTTCTGCACTTTCTTGCTTAGTTTAGGGATGTGAGTGTCCAGGCTGATAGAAGGGGCTGACAAGTGTTCAAGAGTTTGTATGCCTCGTTCTACCTGTTTTTACCTCCGATTGTTTCTCAAATTCAATGAAATTGCTGAAAGGCTTCAGCCTTTTATCTTTAATGGTTTCAAAAACGCCTTTTGTTCCGAGGTGATTCTATAGCTCTCTATCGCCTTTTGGATTGTTTTATTGTGCGTCCATGGAGCCAGGCGTTTTTGTTCAATATAAGGAATCGTCTGTTCCCATTGTTTGGCCAGCGCAGTAGCAAAGAACCATGCTACCATCATCTTTACATAGTACGCATCACGCTTTACGGAAGTGACGATTTCAAGATACTCTTGCTTAAAGTCATCATCTAGATAGAGAGACATGAGTGTTTTTATTCCAAAGCGACAAGTATAGGTATGGGGTGATTTTACCCAAGTCGCAATCTTCGCCAGTAATTTATCTTTGTGTTTGGCAAAAACCTTGGGAGCCATGATGTCACAAACAGCCCAGTTATCTACGTATGGCAGGAACGCATCAGCGAAGTGAATGCATTCTTCGTAGTCCTTCACTTGAGAGATAAGAAGGCCGTGTAGCATATTTTCGTCATAGTATGCATGAGGTAATTGCTTTAGGAAATCAATAGAGTCTGCTTCTTTTGCGTATTCCTTGGCAAACTTACGTAGTTCTGGTACACGAATGCCTATGAAGCGATCCTCAGGTATCCCTGGTGTTAGCTTTGCTTGAAATGCGGCGTATCGTGTATCCTGTATTGCAAACAGTCTTTCTTGAAGTGATGTCATCATGTCAATATCATATTTCTAACTAGTGGTGAGAAAACTGCGTTCGTTTTTATCTAACTCTTAAAGGCTTATTTTATGCATGACTGGGAAGGGTATCGGGTGATTTAGATTCAGCTGTAAATGTAAGGAATGTTCTATAAAGGCCTTTATAGATTCGGGAATAAATTGATGGTTGTATCGGGTGGTTTATAGTATGTGTATATAGGCAGTACCTGATTATTAGGATTTCCTTGTGGTTCTGCTCCTTCGTCATGGTGCCGAACCTTGCAATCCTTGTTGTTTTGCTCCTTCGTCATGGTGCCGAACCTTGCAATCCTTGTTGTTTTGCTCCTTCGGCACGGTGCCGAACCTTGCGATTCTTGTTGTTTTGTACCTTCGGCACGGTGCCGAACCTTGCGATTCTTCTTGTTTTGTATCTTCGGCACGGTGCCGAACCTTGCAATCCTTGTTGTTTTGTACCTTCGGCACGATGCCGAGTCTTGCGATTCTTGTTGTTTTGTACCTTCGGCATCGTGCCGAGTCTTGCGATTCTTGTTGTTTTATACCTTCGGCACGGTGCCGAGTCTTGCGATTCTTGTTGTTTTGTTCCTTCGGCATCGTGCCGAGTCTTGCGATTTCTGTTGTTTTATACCTTCGGCATGGTGCCGACTCCCACAACTGAGATTGTTTTTTCTCTTCGGCATTAGACCAACCCTTGCGCCAGATGTTGTTGGGCTTCTTTCTTAAAACGAAAACACCGCGTACAATGGAGTGTTATGTCCATTGTACGCGGTGAGGGTATAGGAGAAGTGAAATGCCATTACCTGTAGTAGGTGAGTCGGGCAACTTCGCTTGTGATATGTTTGAAACGAAAGGGAACTGAGGCTTTTCTGTTCTTATCGTTGCGATTTATTTCCGCATAGCCAGAGCCTGGTCTTCAGCAGCTTCCATAATCTCACGTTCGCCCGGTCCCTTGTCGTTGATGCCGCAAAGGTGGAGGATGCCGTGGATGATGACGCGGTGAAGCTCCTCTTCGTAAGGCTTGTTGAAGAGTTCTGCATTGGAGCGAACAGTGTCAAGACTGATGAAGAGGTCGCCGCTAAGGCGGTCGCCTTCACAATAGTCGAAGGTGATGATGTCGGTGAAGTAGTCATGTTGCAGGTATTGACGATTTACTTCGATGATCTTTTCGTCATCGCAGAAGATGTAGGCTATTTCACCGACGCGTTTGCCGTGACTGGCGGCGACGGCCTTGACCCATGCCGTAGTTTCGGAACGAGAGATGGCGGGAAAGTCGACGTTGATGGTATGATAGGAAATCATGAGGAGATGTTGGAGTTTGAAGATTTCTATTTGTTGACCGAAGGCGTTGTGAGGGCGGTCGTTTCTATAAATTATCCAATTGGTCGCCAAAGAGAGAGGGTTGGCAAGTATTGGATGTGTAGAGCTCGCGTCCCAGATGCTTGTAGGCTTGTTCCGTCACCTCGCGGCCTCGCGGTGTGCGACGGATGAAGCCCTCCTTGATAAGGAAGGGCTCGTAAACTTCCTCTACGGTGCCTGCATCTTCACCAATGGCAGTGGCAATGGTCGTGATGCCTACGGGGCCTCCCTTGAACTTGTCGATGATGGTCAGCAGAATTTTGTTATCAATTTCGTCGAGACCATATTTATCAATGTTGAGTGCCTCGAGGGCATAGGTAGCTATGGGCATATCGATGCGTCCCGTACCTTTGACTTGGGCAAAGTCGCGGACACGGCGCAAGAGGGCATTGGCAATACGCGGCGTACCGCGTGAACGGCTGGCAATTTCGGCTGCCGCCTCGGCGTCAATGGGTACTTTCAGGATGTTTGCCGAGCGGGTAATGATGCGGCTCAGTGTTTGGGCATCGTAATATTCGAGATGGAGATTGATACCAAAGCGTGCACGGAGCGGAGCGGTCAGCAATCCGCTACGAGTAGTTGCACCGACCAAGGTAAAGGGATTGAGGTCAATCTGAATGCTGCGTGCTGCCGGTCCCTTGTCAATCATGATGTCGATGCGGTAGTCCTCCATGGCAGAGTAGAGGTATTCCTCAACCACTGGCGACAGACGGTGAATCTCATCGATGAAGAGTACATCGTTGGGCTCGAGGCTGGTTAGCAAACCTGCCAAGTCACCCGGTTTGTCAAGTACCGGACCCGAAGTGAGTTTAAAACCAACGCCCAATTCGTTGGCAATAATGTTGGATAGGGTCGTCTTACCCAGTCCCGGTGGACCGTGGAGCAAGGTGTGGTCTAACGGTTCGCCGCGGTATTTTGCTGCTTCTACAAAGATGCGTAGGTTGTCCACCACCTTCATCTGTCCACTGAAGTCATCAAAGCTCAGCGGACGCAAGGCGTTTTCAAAATCTTTCTCAGTGGAAGTGGGCGCGTACTGCTCCGCCCGGATGTCAAAAGTATCTTCTTTCATTGTGGAGCAAAAGTACTGCTACTATTTTGAAGGGAAAAGGAAAAGAAGCTTTGATTGAACCGAAGAGGGTGGAGGAGGGCAGGAAGCTGAACCTTGATGACTATTTGCTGGGGGAAGGGCGAAGCGTTGCAAGCGTTAAGTTCGTACCTTTGCCCCGTTTCTGGAGGAAGGGATTTTGGTCATCGGATAGACATCCTTTTCTTTCTTCTCCATCCAAGTAACGTGTAACCCCAATACCCTATCGTCATGGTACTTAATTATATTTGGATAGCCTTTTTCCTTATTGCTTTTGTGATTGCCCTTATCAAACTGGTGTTTTTGGGCGATGTCGCAGTCTTTCCTGCCATCATGAATTCTACCTTCGATACAGCCAAGACCGCTTTTGAGATATCCCTTGGACTGACGGGAGTCCTGTCCCTTTGGTTGGGTGTGATGAAAATCGGCGAAAAAGCAGGCGTTGTCGACGGCATGGCGCGGGTGTTGAGTCCCGTCTTTTCCCGTCTGTTCCCCGATGTACCCAAGAACCACCCTGTTTATGGTAACATCTTTATGAACCTCTCTGCCAATATGCTCGGTTTGGACAATGCCGCGACACCCCTCGGACTAAAGGCAATGGAAGGACTTCAGGCACTGAATCCACGAAAAGACACCGCCTCGAACCCGATGATTATGTTTCTGGTACTCAATACCTCTGGGTTGACCATCATTCCTGTAAGCATCATGGTCTATCGAGCTCAGTTGGGAGCAGCTCAACCGACCGATGTTTTTGTCCCCTTGTTGATTGCCACCTTCTTTTCGACGTTGGCAGGTATTGTGGTGACGAGCCTGTACCAGCGCATCAATCTGTTGCAACCCATTTTGTTGGCCACACTTGGTGGCATGTCGCTCGCGGTGGTCACCTTGATATGGGGTTTCAGTCAGTTAGATAGCATGATGATGAATCTCGTCGGTACCACTACGGCCAATGTGTTGCTTTTTACCATTATCATCAGTTTCGTCGTAGCAGGACTACGCAAACGACTCAATGTTTACGATGCCTTTGTCGAAGGAGCCAAAGGCGGATTTGAGACCGCCGTGCGCATCATTCCTTACCTGGTAGCCATGCTCGTAGGCATTGGGGTCTTTCGTGCATCGGGAGCCATGGACTGGTTGATAGAAGGAGTCGCTTGGTTGGTTCGACAGACGGGGCTGGACAGTGAATGGGTGGCCGCTCTGCCTACAGCCTTGATGAAACCCCTGTCGGGTAGTGGAGCACGCGGCATGATGGTCGACGCGATGACTACTTACGGAGCAGATTCCTTTGTGGGTCGCTTGAGTTGCATCTTCCAGGGTTCTACCGATACGACCTTCTACATACTGGCAGTTTACTTTGGAGCAGTCGGTGTCACCCGAACCCGTCATGCCGTTACCTGCGGTTTGGCAGCCGACCTGGCCGGTATTTGTGCCGCGATAGGTGTGTGTTACCTGTTCTTTTAGTGAAAAAACTCACTTCTGTCATTTCTTGAACACTTTATTCCATCTATGTACATCATACAATAACATCTATGTCAGCAACTTCCACTCCTTCCACCTCCAAGCAAGGTGGCATGAAAGCCTTGGCAAAGGACACGGCTATTTACGGACTTTCGAGTATCGTGGGTCGTTTCCTCAATTACCTGCTTGTTCCCCTCTACACCGCCAAACTTGCCGCCTCTTCGGGCGGTTATGGGGTCATTACTGAAGTCTATAGCTATGTAGCCTTGTTGCTGGTGTTGCTCACCTTCGGCATGGAGACCACCTTCTTCCGTTTTGTCAATAAGGAAGAAGAACAACAGCCGTTGCGCGTTTACTCCACTACGCTCTGGATGGTCGGCGGTACAGCCCTCGCCTTTTTGGCCCTCGTCTTTACAGGATTAGAGCCCCTTTCGGCTGCTTTGGATTACAGTGCTCATCCCGAGTACATCGGCATGATGGCAGTTTGTGTGGCACAGGACGCTTTCCAATGCATACCGTTCGCCTATTTGCGTTACCAACGGCGGCCGGTGCGCTTTGCCGCCCTCAAGCTCCTCTTCATTCTGCTCAATATCGCACTCAACCTCCTTTTCTTCCTCGTGCTGCCAGCCCTTTATGCAAAGCCGGCTTGGCGTGAGGTTGTGGCAACGATTTACGACCCCACTTATGGCGTAGGTTATGCCTTCCTGGCCAACCTGCTCTGTACTTCGCTGATAACCCTCTGTTTCTATCCTGAACTCAGCGGTTTCCGTTGGACGTTTGACGGTCAGTTGGCACGCCGCATGTTGCGTTACTCCTGGCCCATCCTTGTATTGGGCATAGCCGGCATTCTCAACCAAACTGCCGACAAGATGATCTTTCCGCGTATGGTTTCAGGAGCGGAAGGCAAGGTGCAACTCGGTATTTACGGTGCCAGCGTCAAGATAGCCATGATTATGGCAATGATTACTCAGGCCTTCCGGTATGCTTATGAGCCTTTCGTCTTTGGCAAACAGAAGGAGAAGGACAATCGTGCCCTCTATGCCAAAGCCATGAAGTACTTCCTCATCTTCACCTTGCTCGCCTTCCTGTTGGTGGTCGGTTATCTCGACATCCTCAAGTACCTGATTGGGCGTAGCTATTGGGAAGGCTTGCGCGTGGTGCCTATCGTCATGGCAGCCGAAATCATGATGGGTGTTTATTTCAATCTTTCGTTCTGGTACAAACTGACCGACCGCACCATTTGGGGAGCTTGGTTCTCGGGTGCGGGTTGCCTGGTGCTTATCTTGGTCAACGTGCTGTTCATTCCGCAGTACGGCTACATGGCCTGCGCTTGGGCGGGTGTGGCTGGTTACGGCACAGCCATGCTGTTGAGTTACTTTGTCGGTCAACGCTATTATCCAGTGAACTATCCGCTGAAGAGCATCGGTGTCTATGTGCTGATTACCGCCCTGTTCTATGGCATCATGCAAGCAGGTGCACATTATTTCCCCCAACAGCCCTTGCTTCGTTTGGCACTCAACACGGGTTGCATTCTGTTCTTCGTTGCCCATGTGGTGCATTATGACTTTCCTTTGTCCAACCTTCCCTTGGTGGGAAAATACTTCCGTAAACGCTCATGACATCTTATCAACAAATCACCCTTCCCTGCGGTCTGCGGGTCATTCACGAACCTTCTACTTCGCAAGTTGTTTATTGCGGCTATGTGGTCTGTGCGGGTACGCGTCACGAAGAGGACGCTGACTCGGGCATGGCACATTTTATTGAACACATGACCTTCAAGGGAACCGAACGCCGCCGTGCCTGTCACATTACGAACGGGTTGGAGCGTGTGGGCGGTGACCTCAATGCGTATACGACCAAGCAGGAAACGGTGTATTATGCCACGGTACTCAAGGAGGATTTTGCCCGCGCTGCAGACTTGCTGACCGACATCGTCTTTCACAGCACTTTCCCCCAGACCGAGATAGATAAGGAGGTTGAGGTCATTTGCGACGAAATCGAGAGTTACAAGGATTCCCCTTCCGAAATCATCTTTGATGAGTTTGAGGCGATGATGTTTCCTGCTCAACCCTTAGGACGCGACATCTTGGGGCAAGCCGACCGCTTGCGTCAATACACGACTGCCGATGCCCTGCGTTTTGTGCGTCGTTATTACCATCCAGCCAACACAGCCTTCTATGTTTATGGGGATGTGCCTTTCGCGCGCATTGTCCGTACCTTAGAACGTCTGCTTCCAGCTTCAGACTTTTCCGAGACTCCTGTTCCGATCATGAATCAACCAGTTCCCCAACCCCGATTGGTGGGCACGGAGCGTCGGGTGAAGCGCGGTACGCACCAGGCGCATGTCTTGATAGGAGGTCCGACCTTTGGCGGTCGCGACCCGCGTCGCTTTGCCTTGTTGTTGCTCAACAATATGTTGGGCGGTCCGGGCATGAATTCACGTTTGAATCTGAGCTTGCGCGAAAAGGCAGGATTGGTATACAGTGTCGATTCGTATCTCAACACCTATCCCGATACGGGCTTTTGGAATGTTTACTTTGGTTGTGATGCGCACGACATCGCCCGTTGTCGTCGCCTCCTGCAACGTGAACTCAATCGCTTTGCCGAACAAACGCTTTCGCCCGTACAACTTCGTGCCGCTCAAAAGCAACTTTGTGGACAAATCGGTATATCGACCGATGCAGCAGAGGGCTATGCTTTGGCGTTAGGCAAGAGCTTTGCGCATTACCACGTTCATCGCGAAGTAGACCAATTGATTCAGCATATTCAGGCGATTACAGCAGAAGAAGTGCGTGCTGTTGCTGCCGAAATCTATGCGCCCGAACGTTTGACCACACTCATTTATGAATAAAGTAGGCGAGGGACGGGTACTCATGCTTAGGGATTCGTCTCTTGAAGCAGACGAACGCGTGCCCGACTTGATCGGTTTTACCTTTCCTCTCTCTCTATTTCCTTCACCCTTCGATAGCTTTCTTCAGTCATTCAATACATTGCCAGCAGATGCTTTCATCCCATCACATTCGTACACTTGCCCAGGAATTGGGCTTTGCTGCTTGCGGTATGGCACCGGCAGGTCCTGTCTCAGCCGAGCGCGAAGCCGAGTTGCGCCGTTGGTTGGCTGAAGGCTGTCAGGCCGATATGGACTACCTAAGCCGCCATATCGACAAGAAGCTCAATCCGTGTTTGTTGGTCGAGGGAGCTAAGACCGTGGTGTCCTTGGCAGTAAACTATTATCCCGGACCTTGGGTTGGGCAAGCGGCAATGCCTTCTGCCTGGCATTTGGCACGCTATGCTTACGGCACAGACTATCACGATGTAGTCAAGGCGATGTTGCGTCAGCTCATGGTAGCTCTCGGACTCGAGGAGGGAACTGATGGCCGCTGTTTTGTAGACACAGCCCCCGTCGATGAGAAATATTGGGCAGAACGTTGTGGGCTCGGCTGGCGCGGGCGCCACTCGCAACTGATTATTCCGGGTGCAGGAAGTTATTTCTTTCTTGGAGAAATGATACTGACACACGAGGTCGATGCTTACGACCGTCCGCACCCCAATCGTTGCGGAACGTGTCGTGCTTGCCTGGATGCCTGCCCAACGCAGGCTTTGCGTGGCAATGGTACCCTCGATGCCCGTCGTTGCCTGTCCTATCTCACCATTGAACATCGGGGTGACCTTCCCGACTGGGCGGCAGAAAAGATGGCTCCCTGTTTTTATGGTTGCGACCGTTGTGCCGAAGTCTGTCCGTGGAATCGTTTTGCCCGTCCCACTTCCGTTGAGGCATTGCAACCTCGTCCCGAACTCCTCTCATTGACTCCGGCGCAGTGGCAGGAACTCACGCGTGAAGAGTATACCCGCATCTTTCGTAAGAGTGCCGTTAAGCGGGCGAAATACGAAGGATTGATGCGGAATATTCAGGCGATGGAGGGTGAGGAGTAGAGATAGTCATGGGTATTTTCCTCTTTTATAAAGCAGGTTTTGGTACAGTGCGAATATAGTGGAGTCAATAATAGCGCAACTTCAACGTTCCGATATAAAGGTTGGTTTTTCTTCGGATATTTGAAGTTGGTTTTGGCTTCACTTTATGTTTTCGCATCATTCTGTTAGAAGAACGTAAACATAACAAGTGCCCCGTTGGCGGTATCAGCTTATTATATAGTTGATGCCGCCAACGGGTTGTTTGTTTAATGTTTCATTGGTGGTAAAATTGTGGCGCACAATAGTGATATGTTCTTCATCTACTCAATAGGGAGATGAAGTTGAATACCGCAAATCCTTAAGTTCGGAGATGAACGACTGTGCGTAGATAAGTATCTCGTGGTTTTCGGTATTCTTTTTGCATATCTGTTTTGTGAATACATAAGTTGGAATATGTGTTCGAAAATTTTTAGATGAGCGTTAATGGATTTAATAGGTGCTTGTAAAGCATTGAATATCAGTAGGTATTTAGTGGAATATCGTAGCTTGTATAGTTGATGTAGTAATAGAAAAACGTCTACATTAACAAATATTATACCCCCCCCATTTGGTTATGTAATGTAATCATTACATTTGCATCGCAAATCGTTCTTATGAACGATGAGAGATTACATCACCTCGGCAATTCGGCTTTGCAGTTTGGCGACTGTAGTGCTGAAAGTGATGGGACGGCTCTTCTCTCAATAACAACTTAATGTATATCTTCTGAGTCCCGTCTTTCAGAAACCATTTAATACTTATGTGTGGTTGAGACAGAAACCATAAAATAAAATGTTTGGTGGCAAGTGTTTGTGAACATATGAAACTTCCATCTTTTATTCTTGGCAACGATTAATCCATATTATAAATTAAATTGTTTATGACTATGAAGAAATTATCATTAAGCATCCTGCTTCTTGCAGGTTTAACCTTCACTTTCGCATCATGTGGAGGTAGCAACAACAAGTCCGCTGAAGAAAAGGCCGAGGTTGTTGAAGACATTGTGATTAAGCCGTCAAGTACCACTGTTGGTGGTAAACTCGGTGGATTCCTTGAGGTTGAGGACAAAGAGTATCACCTAGTCAAAGATGGCTCATTTTACTATCTTACCATACCAATCAGGCATAATGGTGGCATGCCTAAGGTTGAACTTAGTGACGTTGTATCTTCTAATGATGCAGAGAAGTCAAGCAAGTCCTTGGCTGGTAAATTCATAGTTGAGTTACTCGATGCAAATGGTAATGTTATTGAAACTCATGACTTGGACGGGGATGATTTCAATAAATTGCTTGGCCTTTCAAAAGACGAGAAGGCTAACGTGAAGATTACCTGCTATAGTGATGGTGTTATTAAGGCAAAGTCATTTGAAATCACTTCAGCAGTAGAAGCCAACGAAAAGAGTAAGGAAGATGCAGCTAAGGCAACTGACAAAGAGCCTTCTACAGAGGATCTCGAAGAGGGTGTCGAGACTGCAAGTAAAGCGATTGAGGCTGCAGGCGCAGCATTTGGGGCCATCGGTGGTGCAGCCAAGGCACTCAATGAATTAAATGAATCATTGTAATAGTATGTATATATAAGATTATTATGAGCGGATTTATATTTATGGCCTTGGCCATCATATGTTTGATCTTTGGTTTCTTGGGATGTTTTATCAACAAGATTCCTGGTCCTTTCTCGGTAGTAATTGCTGTTATTCTTGCTAAATATGGCATGGACGTAAACTACGATTGGGGTACCATTGTCTTGATTATTATTCTTGCAATACTTAGTGTCGTATTGAGTAAGTTCCTTGTCAAAGGTGCTAAACGCTTGCAGGAGTTTAGTAAGCGAGCAAGTTGGGGTATCACGTTGGGCTCAATTGTTGGCTTGATTTTATTTGGTGTATTAGGCAAAGATGCTTCAACCTTCATGATTATCATGCTGCTTATCTTGAATCTGGTGCTTGTGCCTTTCTTGTTTGCTTTCTTATTTGAACTCACTAAGAAATTGGGTACACAAGCTACACTTAAGAGAGCATCTGCAGCAACTATGGTATTCCTTACCGATACCTGCTTGAAACTTGGTGTGTTTGCCTATGCAGTCTATGTAATGTTTATGGGTTAAGCATATTAATTCCATGCGGTATAATAAAAAATTCCCGTCCCCTTTATAGGGGATGGGAATTTTTGTTTGAGTTGTAGGGAATATTATTATTCAAAGTGTTGTTTTGCTCTGTGTCCCATATTGTGCTTTGTCTTCAACAAACAAGAGGAAGTTTATATTCAACCACTAGCCAACGGGTCGCAGCATGCCGCGAATGTAAAGCCATAGTCTACGCCTCTTCTTTGCTGCATAGCAAACAAAAATAGATGGTGGTATTGCTTAAATATGCGTATCTCCTCGGCTTAGCTACTAGAAAATCCAACGTATCTCTTCCTTCCCTTCTCGCCACCTTAAATCATCAAAAGGGCTAACTTCCCATTGTCAGGAAATTAGCTCTTTGAGCGTAGGGTGACGATGTTAAATCATCGTGGCCGAATACGTTAAGGTGCGGAGTTGTGACTGGAGGGGATACCTGTTGAGGTGGTCTCAGTCAAACACCTTGAAGGCATACCCTTGCGATTGGAGCCACTCGATGGCACGAGGAAGGGCATAGAGGAGCTTGTCCTGACTCTTGAGGGAGTCGTGGAAGGTGATGATGCTGCCCGGACGGGCGTAGCGGCGTACGTTGAGCAACACGTCGCGACCGTTGAGGCGGGTAGAGTAGTCGCGGGTAACGAGGTCCCACATGACGACGCGGTAACGCTGGCGCACCATGATGTATTGATCCCACTTCATCCAGCCATGGGGCGGACGGAAGAGGTCGGTCTGTAGGTAGACATTCGCCTTGTCGACATTGCGCACATAGGAACGGATGCCGTGGCGCAGACCGCCGATATGGTTGAAGGTATGGTTGCCCAGTCGATGACCACGCGCTTTGACCATTTCGAACACTTCGGGGTGTTTGCGGATGTTGTCACCGACCATAAAGAAGGTGGCCTTGATGCCATAATGGTCGAGTACATCGAGCACCCAGGGAGTTACTTCGGGAATCGGTCCGTCGTCAAAGGTGAGATAAACGGCTCGTTCGTGCTTGTTCATCCGCCAAAGGGCATCGGGATAGAGCCAGCGGAGAAACCAGGCGGGCTGTTCGATAATCATAATGAGGAGGGAGAGGGGAAAGGGTTACAGACGAACTTCGTGAAAGGTTGGAGTGGAAAGGAGGAACAGGAAGTTCGTGGAGTAGGTCGTCCGGTGAAACGGAGTCCAAATTCGTAGGGTAGAGGTGATACTTTCGATATCAATAGAAAAGTGTCGGCGCATCCGGCTTTCTCATGAACCAAGGGAATAAACCCTTCGTTGGCAGTATGAGAAACTGGATACGCCGGCACTTGTTATAAGCGATAGAACCTAACTGACGATGTCAGCCGTTCTTGCTTCTGTGTTACATCTGTTGTTGCTGGTAAACTTTCAGACCCAGGCTGAAGGCTTCCGTGCGTGAAAGCTCGTTCATGCGTTGGGTGTAGAAGGATGCTTGTGAATCCTTGCACTCGCGAAGCACGTGTTCACAGCGAATGTAGCTTGCCGTGAGGAAGTAAGCGGTGCGCGTGTAGGTCTGAATGTGTTCCCAGTCTAACGAATTGAGGTAAGTGAGGTACTGGTCGCAATATTTGAGAATGCTCTTGGCAACTCGTGTGGCTTCCTTCTTGTCGCCCACTTCCATCCACAGAATGGCGAGGTCTGCGTCGTCATCGGTGTAAGGAATGGTGGATGCCGGCAATTCAGCTTCACACTTTTGGAGTACCTTCTTTGCCTCTGCCACCTTGCCGCGGCTCAGCAAACTGTTGGCAAGGGTCTGGAACATGCGGCGGTGGGTGCTACACATCCGGCTTACCGTTTCGTCGAGGTAGATGCCCTCTTGCTTCACGTTGCCGTACTTGAAGCGTTCCATCATGTTCTTATACATCAGGTCGCTGTCAATGACTCCACGCTTGCCGTAGTTAAACGGTGTGATGCGGTATGCCAAACCTTCGAGAATGAGGTAATTGTCGAGGTCGGCATAGTTGTCCGTACCGAGTGTAACACTCATGTACATCGGACGTTTCCAGTCCGCATGGGCCAACATCTCGTAAATCATCAAGTCGCTGCGGTAAACGCCGCCCTGCTGTTGGAGGGCATTCTTGAGCGAGATGACCATCTTGTCGGGGATGGAGTCGGGACCGAAGGGCAACAACATGCCGCTGGCCTTAACGGCTTCCTTGTCTACGTTGACTACCATCGAGTCGGTCGGGATGTAACCACCTTCAATCTTCTTGGCGTAGTGGTCCATGATATAGGACACTTCGTAAGGATCGATGTCGGGGTTCTGACGTTTGATTTCGTCGAGCTGTGCCTTGCCCTCGGGGCGGATGGGGTAGAACGTATGCTTGCCGTTGTCGACGTAGTAGAGACGTTCCCACGTAATCGGCAGAGCAGGCGAATCGTAGGCCGGACGGCGCATTTGGTCCGTGTACCAGTCAGTCTGCAGGTAAGAGAGGTTGCAGACACGGGCATCGGTGCGGTTGCCTTCCACTTCCTGATTGTACCAGAGGGGGAAGGTGTCGTTGTCACCGTTGGTGAAGATGATGGGATTGCCCTTTTCGGGAAGCGTATTCAGATAGTTCTGGCCGAAGTCGCGGCAGGCGAAACGGTCTGAACGATCGTGATCGTCCCAGGTCTGGCTAACCATTTGCAAGGGAACAATCAGTCCCAAGGCTGAAGCCACGACGGCAGGAACGGTGCGGTTGTTCTTGAATACCTTTTCCAATCCCTTAGCCAAAGCGGCTACACCCAAGCCAATCCAAATGGCAAACGCATAGAACGAACCGGCATAAGCGTAGTCACGTTCACGCGGCTGGCTGGGAGTCTGGTTGAGGTAAAGCACAATGGCCAAACCCGTCATGAAGAAGAGGAAGAAGACAACCCAGAACTGGCGTACGCCCTTTTCGCCTCGGTAAGCTTGCCAGAAGAGACCTAACAGACCGAGCAGGAGGGGCAGACAGTAGAATACGTTGTGACCCTTGTTCTCCTTGAGTACATCGGGCAACTTGCTTTGGTCGCCGTAGAGTGCATTGTCGATGAAGGGGAAACCAGTAATCCAGTTGCCGTGCTCCAATTCACCCATACCTTGGATGTCGTTCTGACGACCGGCGAAGTTCCACATGAAGTAGCGCCAGTACATGAAGTTGACCTGGTAGGAGAGGAAGAAGCGGAGGTTGGCAGCCTGTGTAGGCATCTGTCCAGGCACTTCATAACCATCGCGCGTGGAGAAAACGACCTGTTTCATCGGGATTTCACCCATCCACTGTTCGTATTGTCTTGTGTGCTTGGCACTCCACATACGCGGGAAGAGCATAGTCAGTCCGCCAGGGTACTTCACACCCACGGTTTCTTGGATTTCCTCGTATTGATCGGGTTCATCGGCAGAAGCCTTCTCCTTGCGCTGGGTGCGCATGCGACGTTCGTAGTCGAGTGAGCGGGTCATCGCAGCCTGATCCTGTGAACAGAAGGCTTCACCCTTGAACAAGGGGTAGGAACCATACTGCTCGCGGCTCATGTAGGAACCGAGCGTAAAGATATCCTCGGGAGAGTTTTGATCCATTGGCGTGTTTTGCGTCGAACGAATCACGATGACTGCATACGAGGAGTAACCAATCATCACCATCAACATGCAGAGCAAGGAGGTGTTGAGGAAACGTTTACGGAGAATGTAGTTGCCTTCGGCGTCTTTCCACTGCAGAGCGACGATGAGGGCGATAAGTACCACGGCACCCAGTGCCATTGCGGTAAATCCATGTCCCATGAAGGGGATACCCAGCAAAGCGACACTCAAGCAATAAAGTACGTTGGTGCGCATGCGGTTCTTGGTCGTGGTGCTCCAAATGGCTGTCAAGACGATGGCAATCAGCAGGAGGATGTACACAATCATACCCGTGTTAAAGGGCAGACCGAGCGTGTTGACAAAGAACCATTCGAACCATCCGCCTACCTTCACGATACCCGGTACGATACCGTAGAGTACGGCTGCTACGAGCAACATGGAGATAATCAGTGCCACCACTGAGCCTTTGAGGTTGGCATCGGGCTTGCGCTTGTAGTAGTAAACGAGCGCGATGGCGGGGAGACAAAGCAAGTTGAGCAGGTGAACACCGATGGAAAGGCCGGTAAGATAGAAGATAAGAACCAACCAACGGTCGGAGTGCGGTTCATCAGCATGGTCTTCCCATTTCAGAATGAGCCAGAATACCAAGGCCGTAAACATCGATGAATAGGCATAAACCTCGCCTTCAACGGCAGAATACCAGAACGTGTCGCTCCAGGTATAGGCCAAAGCACCGGTCAAGCCACATCCCATAATCACGATGGTCTGTGCCCACGAGGTTACGACACCATCTTCGGTAAGGAGTTTACGTGCTAAGTGGGTAATGCTCCAGAAAAGGAAGAGGATACAGAGCGCGGAGAGCAGGGCGGACATGATGTTGACACAAAAGGCCACCTTGGTAGGGTCGTCCGTGAACTGTGTGAAGAAGTTACCCGTGAGCATAAAGAAAGGCGCACCGGGCGGGTGGCCTACTTCCAGCTTGTAAGCTGTGGTAATGAACTCAGGGCAATCCCAAAAGCTTGCCGTAGGCTCCACCGTTGAGCAATAGGTGAAAGCAGCAATGGCAAAGGTAATCCAACCGAGCAGGTTGTTTACCAAACTGTACTGTTTCATAAGAGATTAACGCTGTTTGATTGGTTTGTATGATTGATTTCTTAAATGCGATGGAATGGTCAACGGGAGAGAAAGCGTTCTTCCTGTTGTATTTGCCAGACGTAAGAGAAACTCGCTTTCTCCTTACTAATGAGCACTTTAAGAGCCGCAAAAGTAACCATAATAATTTGCATAGGGTGGACTGCCCTGTATTTTAATGATATGCAAAGGGCGGAATGAATGGTGGAAAACAGAACCGTTTGCCAAAAGAGAGGTGATGCTTTTGTGTCTCGGTGGCAGTGAAAGCATCACCTCAAGTGGGTGTTAGTTTATTTCGATTTCATCGACAAAAACAAAGCCAGGACGTCCCTTTCCACCGTGCCATTCGGGAATGGAAGGTTCGGACTTGACGATGACTTTAGCATAGCGCACCGTTTGTGGGGTAAAGGTCAGCGCGTGTGAGTAGATGGCATTGCGGTCGGATTCCTTCATTGCCGGGATATCCTTTTTACCGAGTGGCTGGAAGTTGGTGCCATCGGTGGAACCCCAAATCTCGATGGCGCGGGCATCAAAGATCCAAGCTCCCTTTTCAACGCAGGTGTTCAGTTTCAACGAAGAGATAGACACAGCCTTTCCTAAATCAATCACCGCCTCCAAGTTATTACCGACAAAGCCCATCCAGCTGCCACTGTGAAAATTGGTGTCTTCACCAACGAGTCCGTCTGTGAGTAATTGTGCTCCGGTAAAGGCGTAACTGCCGTGAGGAGCGGTCAATAGACGGATGGGACAGGCTGTACTGCGATTAAAACGGATGTTTTTGCTGACTTCATTGCTCTTTTCTCCCTGTCGGAAGGCGGCCGCACGAAGCTGGCAAGCCTGCGTCAGTGCGAGCGGTTCCGTGTAGCGTGGTGAGGCAAGAGTCGGTTCGGAGCCATCGGTGGTATAATGAATTTCAGCCTGGTCAAACGTGCTGAGTTGCGCCATGACGGCTCGTCGGATGGTGTCAGTCGTCAGCTGAAGTTTGACATTGTGAATGACCTTGGCATACTGGTAATCTTCGAGTCGGTAGTGATCGAGCAGATGCGGCAGTCGTTTCATGAAAGCCGTGTAGTCTTTCTGTTCGGGTGCACACCATTGAATTTCACTCAAGGCGGCCATACGGGGAAGTTCCATGTATTCTACCCGACGGAAGTTCTTCATGTATTCCGTCCAACAGTTGGCTTGAACGCCTACGATGTATTTTTGTTCCTCCGGAGAAAGATTGCGAGGCATCGGTTCGTAGCTGTATACCCTTTCAATCGGCAAATAGCCGCCTACGCCATCCACTTGGTGTTGGGGATCGTCGCCTTGGTAATAGTCGAAGTAAAGATAGGTGTTGGGCGTCATGATGACGGGATGCTTCTGTCGAGCCGCCTCGATGCCCCCCGCTTCTCCTCGCCAGGACATGACGGTGGCATTAGGAGCCAAACCACCTTCGAGCGTTTCGTCCCATCCGATGATTTTACGTCCCAAACGGTTAAGGTGTTGTTCCGCACGACGGATCACGTAGCTTTGCAGCCGTTCTTCGGCACTGTGCTTGCCGTCGGCTTCCAAATGTTCCTGCCGAATGCGTTGTTGGCACTTCGAACATTGTTTCCATTGTGTTTTCGGGCATTCATCGCCTCCGATATGAATGTATTCGGAAGGGAATATTTTTACGATTTCATCGAGCACATTACCGATGAATTCGAATGTTTCCTCCTTGCCTGCACAAAGCACGTGGTCTGAAACACCCCACCGTTGCCATACCTCATAGGGACCGCCCGTACAACCTAAATCCGGATAGGCCGCTAAGGCAGCCTGCATGTGACCGGGCAGGTCGATTTCGGGAATGATGGTGATGAAACGGTCGGCGGCGTACTTAATAATGGCTTTGATTTCCTTTTGTGTATAGAAACCTTCGTGTGGGATGCCGTCATAGCGGTCAGTATTGCCCCCAATCACCGTTTGCGGACGCTTCGAACCGATGGAAGTTAATCGAGGATACTTCTTGATTTCAATGCGCCAACCCTGGTCGTCAGTCAGATGCCAGTGGAAGCGGTTGATGTGGTGGAGCGCCAGCATATCGATGAAACGGTAGATGGAATCGGTAGATATGAAATGGCGCGCCACGTCTAAATGGGCTCCACGGTAGCTGAAACGGGGATAATCCTTGATTTCAACCGAGGGAATGGTCATCGATTGGGTAATGCCTACAGGAAGTGCTTTGCGGAAAGTCTGTACGGCATAGAAGAGTCCGGCGGGAGAAGCTCCGTCTAACCAAATGATTTCGCTGTTGGAGCGGATGCGGTAAGCTTCGGGATGGGTGTGATGGTAAGACGTAGTGAGGCGAATGCAGTTTTTTTGAGCCGGCAGATTGGTCACGGTGAGCTTCATTCCCGTGAGCTTCTCGATGTATTGAGCCAAGTATTCTGCGTTTCGTCGGGTCGCCTTATCCTCTTTGGAATAAGAAATCAGTGTGTTTTTGTCCAGTTGGAAGTTACCGCCCGAAGTCGGTGTGAGTACTTTGGGCAACGGAACAACTTGAAAGTCCGCGCTTTGTCCTGATAAATTGAAAGGCAGGAGCGTAAAAAGGCTAAGAAGCGCGATGAATGCGGAGTTTTTAGAGTGAAATCGCATAGTCATATCGTGTTTGTAAGTGGAATGGAAGGCAAAGGTACATTTTTCCTAACGCATGTGCTTCGATTCGTTTGACACTTAAGACGAAAGATTCGTGTGGCTAAAGTGCTGATAGATGAGGGAAAATCGAAAGGTACGGCTTTGTCTGATGCATTGATTGTTTTACTTTTGCATACCAAACATAATTCCTAATTCAAGCTTATGAAACTCTTACTTTTGGGCAGCGGCGGCCGTGAGCACGCCCTGGCTTGGAAAATCGCGCAGAGTCCGCGTATTGATCAACTTTTTATTGCTCCCGGTAATGCGGGTACGGCTTCTGTCGGTACGAATGTGGCCTTGAAGGCTGATGATTTCGAAGGTATCGCTCAATTTGTTGTCAAGGAATCGGTTGACATGGTCGTAGTAGGTCCTGAAGATCCATTGGTAAAAGGTATTTACGACTTCTTCAAGCAGGATGACCGTGTGAAGCAAATTCCCGTAATCGGTCCTTCTAAAGCCGGTGCTGTGTTGGAAGGTTCGAAGGATTTTGCCAAGGGTTTTATGAAGCGTCACGGCATTCCCACTGCGGCTTATGCAACTTTTGACGGAACTCAGGTTGAGGAAGGTTGCCGTTTCCTTGAAACCCTCCAGGCTCCCTATGTATTGAAGGCCGATGGGCTTTGCGCCGGTAAGGGTGTGTTGATTCTTCCGACTTTGGAGGAGGCGCAGAAGGAATTGCGCGAAATGTTGGGAGGTATGTTTGGCAATGCTTCCAGTCGTGTAGTCATCGAAGAATTCCTTTCTGGTATTGAGTGCTCAGTCTTTGTGCTGACTGACGGCAAACACTATCGCATTCTGCCCGAGGCCAAAGACTATAAGCGTATCGGCGAAGGCGATACGGGGTTGAATACAGGCGGTATGGGTTCGGTTTCGCCCGTTCCGTTTGCTACGAAGGAATGGATGCAGAAGGTTGAGGATGAAATCATTCGTCCGACCGTAGACGGCCTGGCCGCAGAAGGCATTGACTACAAGGGCTTCATCTTCTTTGGCTTGATTGATTGCGATGGTCAGCCCAAGGTGATTGAATACAATTGCCGCATGGGTGATCCTGAAACCGAAACGGTGATGTTGCGTTTGAAGAGCGATTTGGTAGATCTCTTCGAAGGGGTTGCAGCAGGCAATTTGGATCAGCGCGTCGTTGAGTTTGACGAGCGTGCAGCAGTTTGCGTCATGTGTGTATCGGGCGGTTATCCTCAAGCCTACGAGAAGGGCTTCCCCATCACCGGTGCCGAAGTGCCGGGTAGTGTAGTCTTCCACGCCGGTACAGCCTTAAAGGACGGTCAACTCGTTACTTCGGGTGGTCGTGTGATTGCCGTAAGCTCTTACGGCAAGGACAAGGCAGAGGCTTTGCAGAAGTCGATGGAAGGTGCCCGCCAAATCCAATTTGAGAAGAAATACTTCCGTTCTGATATCGGACAGGATTTGTAAACTTAGAAGTCGTCTAAACTTTTCTGACGAAGATTTGATTTGGAGATTTATCTCTTCTAAATTCAATCTTCACCTTTCTTTTTGGCCGTTTTTTGACCTTTCATCAGTCGTGTAGCTCGCTACACGACTTCTTCAAAGCCCAAAAACGCCTCAAGAATTAAGGCAAATCTTGAATTTCATAAAAGTTCAGACGACTTCTTACTTACGAGTGCGGTTCTTCCTCAAGTCTCCGTAACCAAGCTGCTTGGGAGCTTCGGACTTGATGGAATCGTCCGTGTATTGTGAATACCATCCTATAGCGGAACTGTTCAGTCACTCCTGTTCCTATCGGGAGCAAGTTGAACAGTTCCGCTCTTCCTTTTTCAGAAAACAACGATGGTTTTCAGTGAAATCTTCATGTAGTCCCTTTTCAATCGTAAAAAAGAACCCTTGCACACCTCTTCCTTTCGTAAACTCGTAGTCAGTGGCAGCATGTCCTTGCCTGTGATGGCTGTTGTCACCCTTTTTCTTTGGCTTCTTCCCGGTCCGCATCGTTGGGACTTGTGGGCAGGCCTTGGTGTCGCCGGATTGACGACCTATCTGCTGATGGAACTGAACAACCGGAACAGTTTGTTGCGGGTCCGTTCGCGGATGATTAGTGTGACCTATCTCTTCCTTTTGTCCTTTACTCCATTCCTGCATAGCGGGTCGTTGGCCTCATTCTTGCCCTTGTTGCTGGTACTTAGTTATTTCATGCTCTTCGCTTCCTATCAGCGCAATCGGCCCGAAGGCTATATCTATCATGCCTTTCTCTTGTTGGGTATCGGCAGTTTGGTGTTCCCTTATTTTGGTGTATTGGCCTTCGGCTTTTGGTTTAGCATGATCTTCCAGTTGCGCAGTTTCACTTGGCGCAGCCTGATGGCCAGTTTCCTCGGGTTATTAACCCCTTATTGGTTGTATGCCGCTTACTTGATATTCAATCATCGTTTGCGAGAAACACTGGCAGTTCCAGTCGAAATGTTTCGTCCCGAATGGATAGACCTCTCCCAGCTTCCCCTTTCAGCCGTTTGCTTCTTTGGCGTACTGCTGGTGTTGACGATTATAGCCTTCGCTCATTTTTTCTATACGGCTTACAATGACAAGATACGTACCCGTATGTTGTTCTACACCATCGCCATCCAGGAGGTGCTGTTGGCGGCAGGGTTGCTGTTCTTCTTCCGTTACATGGCAGAGCTGGGCGGCATCTTTTTGCTCAATTCCTCCTTCCTCTTAGCGCATTATTATGCTTTGGCCAAAGGTCGTGCTTTCAATGCCTGGTTCAACCTTTCGTTGTTTCTGCTGTTGGCATTAGGCCTGTGGAATTATTGCGCCGCATTCTAGTTACCCATTTAGCCCCGATACATTAAGAGAAGTCTTGATTTTATGGATGAAATCATACAGTTGTTGATCGATTATGGCGATGTCGGAATGGGCATTGCCGCTTTCCTTTCAGGAAGCATTTTACCTTTTAGTTCAGAAGTCGTGATGTTGGGACTGTTAGCAGTTGGTTCCAGTCCTTATGCTTTACTCCTTTGGGGAACTTTAGGCAATACGCTGGGAAGTTTGTTGAACTTCGGCGTAGGAGCATTAGGTAAGGAAGAATGGATTACCCGTTTTGCCAAGTTGTCGCCCGAAAAGTTGGAGCGTGGCAAACGGTGGGTACAACGTTATGGCGCTTGGGCGGGACTCTTGGCTTGGCTTCCCGTGTTGGGCGAAATTATTACGGTTGCCATGGGCTTCTTACGCGTCAACTTTGCCTATTCGCTTCTGACCATTACTTTAGGTAAACTCATCCGCTACTGGGTGTTGTTGCAAGCTTACTTCGTAGCAAGTTCCTAATTCCCCATCTAACACACACAATTACTATGCTAAAGACAAATACACTACTTTCCTTATTACTCTCTTTGTTCTTGACAACGGGATTATTGCCCGCATGTCAGTCAGCTCCAAGCGATGAGCGTCCGTTGGTGACGGCGACCATCGAGCCCGTACGTTTTGTCGTCGAACAGATAGTCGGCGATTATTACCGCGTACAGACACTCATGCCGCAGGGAGCAAGTCCCGAAACTTACGAGCCCACTCCGCGCCAAATGATGGAGCTGAATGGCAGCCAGGCTTTGTTTCGAGTGGGTACATTAGGCTTTGAACAGACCAAGCTTCCCCAGTTGGTTAAGAACACACCCCAGTTACCCTTCGTCACATTAGGACGTGCGGTCAAGCCACTCGTCGACCTCCATCATGTTCATGAGGGCGGTAGCAGCATTGACCCGCATGTTTGGATGTCGCCAGCCAACTTGAAGTTGATGGCCGAGGAAGTATGCCGCGTGATGCAAAGGTTAGATAGTCTGCATGCGTCGGCTTATCGCCAGCGTTTGGAGCGATTCCAGCAGCAGATGGACAGTCTCGACTACGACCTTCGTCAGGCCACGCTCAAACTTCCCCAACGCGCATTTCTCATTTATCATCCCGCCCTTGGTTATTTTGCCCGAGATTATGGTTTGGAACAACTCGCCATTGAGAGCAACGGCAAGGAACCGTCAGTGGCAGGACTCCAACTCTTGATCAACCGTTGTAAAGCCAAACAGGTAAGTCATGTATTCATTTCGGCAGAGCATAAAGGCGAAGCGGCCAAACGCTTGGCTGAGGCTTTACACACGCAGCCTACGGTAATCAACCCGTTGGCTTACGAAGTTCCTGAACAGTTGCGTTTCATAGCTAAAGAATTGAGCCGATGAACACTGCACCACTTTTGCAAATCGAGGATGTGTGTCTGAGTTATGGGGCACGGCATGTGCTTTGCCACATTACGCAGACCATTCGTCGGGACGATTTCATTGTACTGACCGGTCCGAATGGGGGTGGCAAGACCACCTTGTTGCGCCTCGTTGCGGGACTTCTGTCGCCAACCCGTGGACAGATTGTGCGGTGCGACGGAGTGATTATGGGCTATTTGCCTCAATACCGTCCCATCGACCGCCAATTTCCTACGACAGTACGGGATATCGTTCGGTCAGGATTATCCTGTCGGATGAAATGGTGGCAGCGTTATACCGCGACCGATAACGCACAGGCTGACGAAGCACTCTCCCTGTTTCATTTGGAGGATTTAGCCAAACGCCCTATTTCTGACCTCAGTGGCGGGCAATGGCAGCGTACGCTCCTGGCTCGTGCTTTCGTTTCGCGCCCCGACTTGTTGCTGCTTGACGAGCCCGAGACGCATCTCGATGAAGCGTCGCGTATGGAACTCTATACTTTGCTTCAGCGTTACCGTTCTGTAGGTGCTATCCTTGTAGTCAGTCACGACGAGCATGTTTTCCCCCAGGTTCCAGGTCGAAAGATTTGGCATGTAGAGGATGGTGCTGTGGTTGAAAGGGAAGAATGGTAGGTTCCTTTTCTGTCATTCCCGAATGCTCCCCTTGTGTCGTCGCAGTGCAGGGAAAGGGCAGCCTGTTTTCGCAGGGATGCTGTGTTGGTTTCCTGCACTGGCAGACAGTTCGATAGGGAAGAGAGGGCTTGCCCCGCTTTGTACAAGCAGCTTCTCACTTTTTAATCCGCTTGTACAGTCTTGTGCAAGTAGCTTTTCGCTTTCTAAACTGCTTGCCCCGCTTAGGGCAGGTAGGTTTTCGCTTTTTAATCTGCTTGTACAGCCTTGTACAGGTAGCTTTTTGCTTTCTAAACTGCTTGCCCCGCTTAGGGCAGGTAGTTTTTCGCTTTTTAATCTGCTTGTACAGCCTTGTACAAGTAGCTTTTTGCTTTCTAAACTGCTTGCCACGCTTAGGGCAGGTAGTTTTTCGCTTTTTAATCCGCTTGCCCCGCTTAGGGCAAGTAGCTTTTTGCTTTTTAATCTGCTTGTACAGCCTTGTACAAGTAGCTTTTTGCCTTCAAACCTTCTTGCCACGCTTAGGGCAAGCAGTTTTTCGCTTTTTAATCTGCTTGTACAGCCTTGTACAAGTAGATTTTTGCTTTCAAACCTTCTTGCCACGCTTAGGGCAAGCGGATTTTTGCTTTCAAACCTTCTTGCCCCAAGTAGTATAGCTTCATTATAAATGAAGAGCGGCTTGTACAGGCATGTATAAGCCCTATTTTTTTTGACGAAAACCTTGCAGCCAGTGTGCAGTCCCCTTGTCTAAACCTAAAAGTCCCCACCTCACAAGCAGAGGCGGGGACTTTTTTGAGAGAAGGCGATGAAAGGATTACTTCAAAACCTTCTTAGTGTAAACTCCGTTGGTCGTAATTACCTTTTCGAGGTAAATGCCCTTGGTCGGTTGAGCAATGCGCTGACCCTGGAGGTTGTAGTATTCGCGACGGAGCACTTCGCCGGCGTTTTCCTTATTGACTACATTTTCGATAGCTGAGGGACCAGCATTCTTCGTCAAGTCAATGAAATAGGTCACATAGTTGGCACTTTCAGGGTTGGTCATTTGGTCGTAGATGAACGAAACGAAGCGGTTGCCTTCACCATTGACTGCCAATGTACCCGTGATTGTACTGTCATTCACCTGTTCGTAAATGGGAGCACCCATGCTGTCGACACCTACTTCCACATTGACCGTGTAAGAGAAGTTATCCTTCAAGAACTTGACTACGCTGTCCTGCTTTTCACTGGCCATATAATCTACGAAAGTCTGAGCAGGCTTGCCCGGCAAGGACATGTAGGCCGTGCGTGTGTAGGCCAAGGGAGGAGCTAAAGCAACAAGCAGACCATTGTTGGCTACGCTGACACCCAGGTGATCCTTCAGTCCGGCGATGGATTCATAGCTATCCTTCTCGTCGGTCAGCGTGAAGCGGTAAGGCGTAGTGACAATCTTCGAGCTCCAAGGATTTTCGGGGTCTTGTAACTCATTCTTCTGAATCGACGTGAACATGTATTTACCATTGCGAGAGAGACCAACGTTGTTGAACATATAGACGCTGCCCGTAGTAATGGACTGGAGAATACCGTCAAAGATTTCAAATTCTTTCCAATACTGTTCGTCCTTTTCGTAGAATTCCATCAAAGCATCTGCATAGGCATCTGCTTTTGACTTATCAGAGATGAAGTTGCTTTTTTCGGGACGTTCAGGCACTTCAGACCAAGGAATTTCACCCAATTGAGCCAACGCATATTTCTCATTGTAGTCCTCAAGTGCCTTCACGAAGGCCACCGAGTCAGCTTTACTCATGTAGTGTTCAGCAATCGGTTCCTTGGGTTCAGCAGGAAGCTTGGGAAGTTGGGAAAGTTTGCTGGCATCGTAAATCAATTCGGTGCCAGGCGTGGTGTATGTCCATTTGCCTTCAGCATTTTCCTTCCATATAATGGGGGTCGTGTAGAAGCCCGATGCGTCTTGAATCTGGCCCGCAATGGTCTTACCGTCGTCAGCAATGTCTACAGCCGTAATGTACTGTGGAACCCGACCGGTAAAGTCCTTATCCGGGTGGGGGAGAGTCTTGATTTTGTATTCCCCCTTATCGTTCTTTTCCCACAGAACGGGTGAGGCCATTATCTCGTCACTCTCTACATTGGCATCGGGAGCTTCGAGAACGCCGACAATACGCTTTCCGTCGCTGGTTGCACCATTGGCAATACTCATGGTAAACACTTCGTCGGGCGTAGTGGGACGGCCAACTTCGAGATTGGTCACGATGGTGTCTTTGAGTAACGCCACTCCCTTCGTTCCGTATGAAATACAGATTGTACCATCGTTGAGCACACTGTTGCCAAGGCCCACTGCATATTCGTTGGCAAGTGACTCCAGGTAAACTTCCGCTTTGGTGATACGATTGTATATGCGTAACGTACCATTATTGTTTTCTACCAGCCAGTTTCCGTTCTCTGACATCTTGTGAAAGTTGCTCATCTCATAACGTTCACAAACCTGTGCGTTCATTGTACCACCCATTGCAGCGGCACATGCGAGTGTGAGTAATGTCTTCTTCATAATTAGCGATGTCTATAGAGTTATTAATTGATTAGCTTGAGAAGCGGACAAGGACGAATCAGCTTCGTCTTGTTTTGATTTTTGGCTTCGTCCTTGTCCGTATAGCCTTTATTTAATGCGTTTGTAAGTGTGTGTACCGTTTGTACCGATCACCTTTTCTAAGTAAATGCCTTTCGTGGGTTGAGCAATGCGTTGACCCTGGAGGTTGTAGTATTCGCGACGGAGCACTTCGCCGGCGTTTTCCTTATTGACTACATTTTCGATAGCTGAGGGACCAGCATTCTTCGTCAAGTCAATATAGAAGGAAACCCACTTGGGATCTTCAGGATTGCTCATGGTATCATAGATAAAGGAAATCATGCGGTTGCCTTCCCCGTTGATGGTCATAGATCCCGTGATGGTGCTGTCTTGCACTTCCTGATAAATAGGAGCTCCCATGCTGTCTACACCCACTTCTACGTTGAACGTGTACGTGTAGTTGTCCTTGAGGAACTTGACAACACTGTCCTGCTTTTCTGCGGCCATGTAGTCAACAAAGGTTTGGACTGGTTTGCCGGGAAGAGCTACATAGGCACTGCGAGTGTACTCCACTGCAGGTGATACAGCAATGAGGAGACCGTTGTTGGCTACACATGAAGCAAGGTGATTGCCGAGGTCGGAAAGAAGCTCAATACTGTCATTTTCCTCTGCAAGATAGAAGCGGCAGGGGGATGTCGTTACTTCTTGAGTCCCAAAGTCTTCGGGGTCAGACGCACTTTTTTGTAGCGAAGTTACCAGATATTTGCCGTTGCGGGAGAGACATACATTGTTGAGTATATAGGCATTTCCTGTCAACGCACCTTGCAGCATTTCATTGAATGCCGCGAAGTCTATCCAGTATTGCTCGTTTTTCTTTTTGTACTCCATCAGCGCATCTGCGTAAGCGTCAGCCTTGACTTTATCTGATATGTAAAGACTCTTCTGGGGGTATTCAGGTACATCACTCCAAGGGATTTCTCCCAGTTGAGCCAGTGCATAGAGTTCCTTGTACTTTGCCATCGCCTTTTCATAAGCAGCGTAGTCTTCCTGGCTCATATACTCCTCAACGACAGGCTTCTGGGGTGCTACTGGGGGAGCCGGAAGCTTGCTCATGGCATCAGCATCGTAGATGAGGCTTGCCCCTGGTAAGGAATAGCTCCATTGACCTTCAGCGTCTTCTTTCCATACAATCGGAGTTGCGCGAAGACCACTGTAGTCTTGTATCTGTCCAGCGATGGTCTTTCCGTCATCGGCAATGTCGATAGCCGTAATGGATTGAGGGGTGCGTCCCGTAAAGTCTTTTTCAGGATAGGGAAGATGGTGTGCCTTATATTCTCCGTTATTGTCTTTTTCCCACATGACAGGCAGTGCCGTGATATGCTGTCCTTGATCTTTGCTTTTGGGTGCATTGAGCAGGCCGACAATGCGCTTTCCGTCATTGGTGGCTCCATGGGCAATGCTCATGGAAAGAGTTTCGCCAGGAGCCAGTTGCCGACCTGGATCAAGAGGTGTAATTACACTGTCTTTAAGCAATGCAGGACCTTTGCTGCCATTGGCTATACATACCGTGCCGTCGTTGAGTACGCTGTTGCCCATACCGACTGTCAGTTCTGTGACGTCACCTTGTATCACGGTCTTTTTTTTAGTTTCCCGGTTGTAGGTAACAATTATACCTTCGTCTTCAACGAGCCAAAGACCGTTGTCTGACACCTTGTGAAAGTGGTTTCCTGTATAACTTTCACAAACTTGAGCGTTGGCCGTACCGCCTATCATGGCAGCACAGGCGAGTGTGAGTAAAGTCTTTTTCATAAATCGATGTGTTTTATAGATACGTAGTTTGAATTTTCTTTGAGTCTTTGATGCAAGGACGCATGGCGTAATAGCGTCCTTGCTTCTGTGTGTTTATTTTACACGCTTGTATGTGCGGGTTCCATTAGTGGTGATAACCTTTTCGAGATAAATGCCCTTAGCTGGCTGCGCGATGCGCTGTCCCTGCAGGTTGTAGTATTCGCGGCTTGTAATGCTACCGTCAGCAAGGCTTGCATCTTCAATACCCGAAGCACCAGCAGGGGTTACCCAACTTTCATTGGCATTGAGTACCTGTATGTCAGTCTTGGCATTGTCGAGTGAACGGTGTGCAAACGCCACGATGCGAAGTTTGTCAGTATTCCATGTATCGGGAATGGTGATTTTATAGGTTGCTTCGAAGTGGTCATCGCTCCATTGAATTGAATCGCCCTTGATTGGCGACAATGCTTTGCGAAATACGTGGCCGTGTACTTTTGCATTGCTTCCGACCTGAATGCCTTTCGTTTCTACTCCTTCTTCGACAAGTTCTACGGTCAGGAGATTGTCCGGGTAGAAGAGGGACAGCAACTTGTTGCGTTCGCCCGTAACGGTGGTAGTCAGTTCGCGAGTATTTTCGTTATATAGGTTATCAATGTTGATAGATAAGAAAGCAGGTGTGCTTACTGCAGCGTCCAATCCCTGCTTGATGATTTTAACGCCCAAATCTGTTGCAGTGTAGCCAATACTGATGCCTGCTTGTCTGGGTGAATCACTGCATGAAAGAATCGTGCGGTCAAAGGATGCAGCGGGCGCACCGCTTATACCGATAGGGTCAACGAGGTAGTAAGAGTCTTGTACCGTCAGTTCGTCAGACTTAAATCCTACGTGGTGTGCTACCCACACATAGTCTTCGCGGCCTTCAGTCAGTTTGCTCAATACTTTCAATCCATTGGGGCAGTTGACACAGGGGAGGGTAGTGAAATGTTCAATGAGGGTCTTGCGCGGGTAAGCATTTTCGTAGCAAGGCACCTGAATAAGCATCGAGTCATTATCCTTGAATTTATCATCCGTATCCAGCCACAGGTGAAGTTCATTGTAGCCCTCGTGCATGTTGTCGGTTAGGAACTGTTTATTCAGTTTGATGGTTTTACCTGGACCGACGATGGTGTCAACATTCCATTGAAGCGTCGCTCCTTCCTGTATTTTGTGACAGAGGGTGGGCAGTGGAGCAGCCTTGATGCCGTAGTTGCTGATTACAAGTTCAGTTTCGAGCGTATCGCCGATTTGCGTGAACTTTTTCTTGAGGTTTACAGCTTCAAGGGCAAAGTCAGACTGCGGAATGTCTGCACTCACTTCCATTTCAGCTTGTAAATAGAGGGCACCGATTCCCAATGTGGAAACATCGATCCATTGTTGTCCGTCATTGACGTAGCCTGCATTGGTGTGTTTTTCTTTGCTGAAAAGCAACCCCATTCCTGCAGGAAGTTCTGCATTGAAGGCAAGAAATATTTCTTCTCCTGTCACCGTGTATGGCTCGTTGAGCGTGACTTCATTCCATCCAGAAGTCGTTTCGTCAATCTTATGGAGTTTGGTGATAGCGGGCTTATCCAGTGAAGGACGAATGAATAGATACACATTTTTCATCCCCGCCATCGAAGCCAGTCTGAGCTTGGTAATCTTTGCTCCCTTGAGTACTTGCATACGTGCAGCGGGCAGACGTACTGCTCCTCGAACACGAAGTTTATACTTATCGTTGAGGACGACGGTATCAACACCAGCCGATAAATCATTGGGACAATATCCCAATTGAATGGTAGATTGTGCAATGAGAGGTAAGGATAGGAGGGCACAAGCCCACACTACCAAGTAGCGTAAATTTTTAATCATGCGGGTATGTTATTGGTTGATGAAAAAATGAGGTGATAAGTGTAAAGCATACTTTATACGCCGGCAAACTTACTAAACAATCATTTTGTAAACAAACGGATTTTATAAAAAAGTCGGATAGGCGGATATTTCTTTGAATAATTGCGCAAATGATTCGGATATATGCACTATTTGCTACGATTTTCTCGTTTTATTTGCTCTGTACCTCCTTTTTGTTTGTCTCTATATTCATCTGCTTTTATTCTGTTATTCTATTCTTCCTGTATTCTCCGCTCGATTCCTTTTTAGACTCCCGTTTTATTACGAATCTTTTGTTAAACGAAAAAATAAGACGGTCATAGGTAGAAAGAGGCTTCTTTACCTATGACCGTCTTATTCTGATTGGTCGTACAGATGTTGTACGTTTTATGTTTTAAGCCAGCAATTGCTTAACTAAAGTCGAGATTGCTTTGCCATCTGCCTTTCCAGCGAGTTTTTTAGAAGCAACTCCCATTACTTTACCCATGTCTTTAGGTGAAGTGGCTCCTACTTCTGCAATGATAGCCTTTACTTCGGCTTCCAACTCTTCAGCCGAGAGTGCTTTAGGCAGGTATTCTTCGATGATAGCAGCTTGTGCCGCTTCTTCTTCAGCCAATTCCGGACGACCCTGTTCCGTGTAGAGCGCGGCCGTGTCGCGACCCTGCTTTGCCAACTTAGCGAGAATTTTGATGGCAGTTGTATCGTCAAGCGTATCGTTAGCTCCAGGAGCCGTCTTTGCTTCGATAAAGAACTTCTTTACGTTGCGCAGTGCTTCCAAGCGCACTTTGTCTTTAGCCTTCATGGCAGCTACGATGTCCTTACTAACTTGTTCAAAGATTTCCATAGCGATGGTATTTATTTAGTTTTGAGTAGATAATGTGCGAATATCTTGTAGAATTTCTCCTGTACGCAGGTAGGTTGGTATTTCTTCTACCTTCGCTAACAATTGGGGATTGAGTAGGTCTTCCCCAGAGAACAGAAAGATGTGTCGACGACGTTTCCCCTTGTTGGGAGTTTGGTAATAACGACCGCGTAATTCATTACGCTTCTCGTTTTCCATGTTGCGCAGTGTTTGTTCGCGTAACTCGGCGCGGCTACTATTCTTTTTACTGTAAAGACCGAAGCCTGAAGCCAAGATGGTAACTTTGATTTTTTCGCCCAAACTGCGGTCAAGAGAGAAGCCCCATTTGGTATGAATGTCCGCAGGAAAGCGGTTCATAAATTCAGTAATCTCGTCAATTTCGTTGGTGCGCATCGTACTTCTCGGGTCATCACTTGTAGTGATGGAGAGTAAGATGCGATTGGCGTTGTAGACATCGTTGTTATTGAGCAGGGGGGAGTTTAGTGCTGCTTCGATAGCACGTGTCACACGGTTTTCGCCTTCCGCGTAGCCTGTTGACATGACTGCCACTCCTCCCTTGGTCAAAACTGTGCGTACATCTTCAAAGTCCAAGTTGATACGGCCGTGCATGGAGATAATTTCTGTAATGGAACTGACGGCGGTCGAGAGTGTTTCGTCTGCGCGTTTAAATGCGTTGATCACACTCATGTCGGGATAGATGTCACAGAGTCGTTGGTTGTTAATAACCAACATGGCGTCCACTTCCTTTCCCAGTCGTTCCAGCCCATCCAGTGCTTTATCAATTTGTTTCTCTCGTTCGAAGAGAAAGGGGATAGTCACGATCCCTACAGTCAGAATGCCCAATTTGCGGGCCTCGCGAGCTATCACCGGTGAGGCTCCAGTGCCTGTACCACCTCCCATTCCAGCCGTGATAAAGACCATTTTCGTGTCTTCATCAAAGATGGCCTTGATTTTGTCCAAACATTCTTCTGCCAGTTCCTCTCCCTTCACCGGGTCACCGCCAGCTCCTAGACCCGGGCCTAACTGAAGCTGGTCGGGTACGGGAGAATCTTGAAGCGCTTTGCTGTCGGAGTTAGTTACCAGGTAGCGCACTTCGGGGATGTTGTCGCGATACATCTGTCCTACGGCATTGCCGCCGCCACCGCCCACTCCGATGATTTTAATCAAGCTCGGATTGGACACGTTAGCCAATTCTATAAGGTCTTCTGACATAGGATTTGCGTGTGTTACGTGGAAAATTATTGACCACGAAGGCACGCCTCCGATTCCGCCTCCTTGTTCTTCGTTAAGTGGTGCACTTGTGAAAAACGGAGGGTGAACCTTTTCAGCGTCGCGTCTTCGTGGTCAAGATTAAGGGAGCCCATAGAGGGCGTACTCCCGAGGGTATCCCTGGAGAAACGCTTAGAAGGAAATCACAGATCCTGCTGCTGTATTGGAGGAGTTTGAACTTTCGGGCTCAATAGCAATGCTGTTTCCGTAAGCCTTTGCCTTAATGTCCGAGAGTACCTCTTTAGAGCGTTTGTAGGTCGGAGTCAGTTCCACCATCGAGATGATTTCCTCATTGTCCAGGTCGTCCAGTCCAAAAAGGTAGAACTTCGGGCGTTTACGGAGCGTACCTTTCTTGTCTCCTCCGTAGAATCCCTCGCGGCGTTCTTCGTTTTCTTCCTGTTTCTCAACTTCGTGCTGACGGCGGCTTTCCTCCTCAGCGTCGAGTTTATTCTTAATACCCGGGACATTGTTGATACCGAATCCCGTAGCGAGAATTGTAATCTTTACACTCTTGCCTAAGGAAGGATCGGTTGAGAGTCCCCACTTGGTCTCCACATCGTCGTGGAACTTCGACATGAAGTCGTGCACCTCGTTCATCTCCTCCATCATCAAAGTGTCGCCTTCTTTCTCAGCACAGAACGAGATAGAAAGCAATACCTTCTTCGAGTTGAAGATGTCATTGTTGTTGAGCAACGGAGAGTGCAGAGCTGCTTCAATCGCTTTGCTGACGCGGTTTTCTCCTTCGCCAAATCCAGTAGACATAATAGCCACGCCGCCATCCTTCAACACCGTGCAAACATCACGGAAGTCCAAGTTGATGATACCGTGCATCGTGATGATTTCAGCAATCGAGCGTGCAGCAATGCTCAGCGTGTTGTCCGCCATTTCAAAGGCAGAAAGCACGTTCAGCTCGGGATAGATTTCGCGCAGGCGTTCATTATTGATAACCAACAGGGCATCCACGTGTTTCGAGATTTCCTCCACACCGTCGAGTGCCTGGTCAATTTTCTTATTTCCTTCGAAGAGGAAAGGAATCGTGACAATGCCCACCGTGAGGATGCCCATAGACTTAGCTTCGCGTGCAATGACAGGAGCAGCACCCGTACCGGTACCGCCACCCATACCCGCTGTGATGAATACCATTTTCGTACCATCGTTCAGCATGTTATGGATTTGTTCTACACTTTCCTCAGCAGCCTCGCGGGCACGTCCCGGACGGTTACCCGCACCGAGACCTTCCTTACCCAATTGCAGGCGCACGGGTACGGGAGAGTCCGTCAAAGCTTTAGAGTCTGTATTACATACCACAAAGTTGACATCGTGAATACCTTCACGGTACATGTGGTTTACGGCATTACCACCGCCTCCGCCTACACCGATAACTTTGATGATGGAGGGCGTAGTGGTAGGAATGCCCATATCGATAAGGAGATCGTTATTTTCTTCTGACATAAATGTGGTGTCTTAGGCGTGAGTGTTAGTTATCATTCTCGTTGACGAGACCAGAGAAGAATTTGCCAATCTTCTGGAAGCCCGTTTTGAAGCGGTTGATTCCAGCTTTCTTTTTCTTAGCAGCTTCTTCTTCGAGTCGTCTTCTTTCCTCTTCTTCCTTTTCGCGAGTGATACGCGCTACTTCTTCAGCAATGCGTTGTTCTTCGCGTTTCTTTTCCTCCTCAATTTCTTCAGGAGTAGGAATGGGCTCTGTATGTTCGTCAAAAAGTTGGGGCTGACCAATCGGTCCGCCGCAACAATTCATTTCACCCTTTTCGATGAGAGCAATGGCTGCATTACAATCTCCATTCTCGTTGAAATGCGGGAAATCGCCGAGACGGAGCGGGGTGCGGATGTTGCGAACAAAGCGAATCTTCTCAATCTGCGTGTCGCGGATGAAAGCCTTGTCGATATCCTTCATATTCGAAGCACCGCCCGTGATGATTAAGCCGCCGATGAGCTGTCCCTTGTCGAATTTTGAGAGGGCAATTTGGTTCTTCACGTTCAGAATGATTTCTTCCAAACGTGCTTCTACCAATCCACTAAACTCATCGTATTTGACTTGTCTGCCGTCGCGTAAAGTAATCGGCTTATGCTGTTCGTCACCCGTGTGGGCAATGGCCGAACCATATTTCAGCTTCAGTTCCTCCGCTTCTTCGTCCTCAATTTGGAGAGACATGATGTCGCGGTTGATGTTAGCTCCACCAAGGGGAATGACTGCCAAATGTCTGAGTACATTGTTCTTGTAGATAGCAACTGAAGTCGTTTCCGAACCCATGTCTACAAAAACACATCCCGAACGTTTCTCCGGTTCCGTCAGCATGGCGTCTGACAGAGCCTGTACCGTAATCGGTAAGTCCGCAATTGTCACACCCGCTGCGCGGAAGCAGTTTCTGATTTCCTCGCGAACGGTAGAGTTAGCCACAATGTTTAAGTAGTGACCTTCTACATTGTCAGAAAGGATGCCCACCGGATCCATTTGCAGTTGCGTACCCAATCGGTATTCTTGGGGCACAGACTCCAGAATGTCGCGATCATTGTTGCTCGTATTGCGGTTTTCGTCACACAAGGCATCAATCATGTCCTGCGTGATTTCAATTTTCGAGTCGAAATGTCTTACGACCGTGTTAGCCACCGTGTGCATACCCATGCCACCAATGCCCACGTACACTCGGCTGATGCTTTTCTGCATCTTTTGCTCCATCTTCTCCTTCATGTTCAGGATGCATTGCGTCATTTTGTTGACGTTGTTAATGCGTCCCTTGCGAATAAAGGTTGTAGAGGGTTCCTGAGCGAAGGCAAGGATCTGGATGGCTCCGTCGGGCTGTTTGCAACCAGCCACGCCAGTCACTTTTGACGAGCCCAGTTCGATAGCTACGATAAAGTTGTCTTCAGTTGCCATTATCTTGTTTTTTATTGATTCGTTAGTGAGAGAGCGTTCGTCCGTTTTCTTCAGCATTTGCGGCAGTTTGTCTTATGCTGCCCTTTGCAAGCACCACCAAAGAGACCCGTATTAGTCTTCTATTTTGGTTCCAACGATTTGCGAAACGTTCTCGACAGATATTTCCTCGTATTTGTTCCAACCAACCTGTGGCAACACCTTTTCGTAGAAGGTGTAAAGGTTGCGAAACTTCAGCGAGAGGCTGTCTGTCGTGCCTAAATATATCGTGTGCGCTCCTACGCGCGGGATAAGTTTCAAGTGTCCGTTCGGGAGCACATGAATTTGTTCGATTTGTTTGTCCCAAAAATCATCCTCTTTCAAGAAACGTCCCAGTTTGACCAGTTCGCGGCGAGCAAATTTTCGGGAAATGCTTCCTGTAGCCACCGCAATGTCAGCATGGTAACCTTTCGGATTCATCTGGTTCCCCTTTTGGTCCAGATAATACGAGTCACCGTTATCCGCCAAGATGCGCATGAGCGGGAGTCGTTGTACAATCAAGATGTTGACTGTTCCGTTCGGGGATTTATAGCAAGCAACCGAATCGATGAAGGCATTTTTCTTCAGTGCCTTTTCGATTTTGATGTTGTTTATTTGGTCCATTCGCTTACCAATGGGGTAGACACCGTTTTGACGAAGGATGCGTTCAGCCTCCTCGTAAGTAATGAAGCCAGCGTGTGCACTGTCCGCAATGGTGAGGTTCAAATGTTCACAAGGACTGGTGTCGCTATGATGGGAGAACTTCGTAAAAGCGAAGAAAAGGTATGCCACCAATCCAAAGAGCAGAAGTAGTTTGAAGAGCGTTTTCATTTGCTTGGCGAGAATCGCACTTTCGGCATTTCCTAAAAATGCCTGTTGGGGGTTGATGAGTTGACAAGCTTATCCAAGTAGCCATCAGCTACCGTTTAAACTTTTCGACTCTAAACACTTCAACTGATTAGAAGTAGAACAAGCCTTTGTCGAGTAGGGAAGCTTTGTCGAGCATACAAGGAGTGAACAGTCCGACAATTAAGCCTGTGCGTTCGCTTCTTTCAGCTCCAATGTCTCCTGGAGTTGAGGCATGAAGTTAACCACATCGCCCGCACCCAGTATAATCAGCACATCAAAGTCCCTCGTTTTTGCTAATTCGGGAAGTTCATTTTTCTGAATGAGCTGCTTATCCATTCCTTCACGCAAGTGGTCATAAATCAGTTGACTGCTGACCCCTTCGATAGGAAGTTCACGTGCTGGATAAATCTCAGTCAAGATGACCTCGTCGAGCAAAGAAAGGCTGTCGGCAAACTCTTGATAGAAATCGCGAGTACGTGTATAGAGGTGAGGTTGAAATACTCCCGTAATGCGACGATCGTTAAATACCTCCCGAATGGAGAGGATGCTTTGTCTAATCTCCTCAGGGTGGTGTGCATAGTCCGAGAGCAACACGTGGCGGTCATTCTTCAGTGCGAAGTCAAAGCGACGGTCTACACCCGCGAAGCTTTTCATTGCCTTACGGATTTCATCGCCCGTTGCACCCGCAATTTGAGCCAACGCCATCGCTGCAATACCGTTGTCGATGTTGATACTTACCGGCACACCAAGTTCTACGTCCGTAATATTACCCAGCGGAGAGACAAAGTCAAATACAATGCGTCCACCGCCGATGCGAATATTTTCTGCATGGAAGTCACCCTCCGTACGGGAATAGTCGTAACGTGTAACTCCGTTTTGCAAGTCTTCCTTCATCTTCAAATCCCGGTGGATAATGAGAGCACCACCTGGTTGGATGAGTGAAGTATAGTGTCGGAAGCTGTCGAGATAAGCCTCTTCCGTTCCGTAGATGTCCAAATGGTCTGCATCCGTCGCCGTGATGACCGTAGCGTAGGGGCGCAAGTGATGAAAAGAGCGGTCAAACTCGTCTGCCTCAATGACCACAAAGGGACTTTCAGCAGAAAGCAGGTAGTTTGTACCATAGTTCTTTGTGATGCCCCCCAAGAAAGCATTGCAGCCCACATGACTTTCGTGAAGCAAGTGGGCGGTAATAGAAGTGGTCGTTGTCTTTCCGTGTGTACCAGCCACACAGAGACCTTTCATGGAGCGTGTCAGTGTGCCAAGCACTTCGGCACGTTTTTGAATGCGGAATCCATTGGCTCGGAAATAAGCCATTTCCTTATGGTCGGCCGGGATTGCCGGAGTATAGACTACTAAAGTCTCTTCTTTGTCGCGGCAAGCCGTGGGAATGCGTTCCGGGTCATCTTCGTAATGGATGTCTGCTCCTTCAGCGCGAAGTTCCTCCGTGAGTTGGCAAGGTGTTCGGTCGTAGCCAGCAACTACGTAGCCCTGTGCGAGGAAATATCTTTCAAGGGCACTCATACCGATGCCACCGGCACCGACGAAATATACAGCTTTCATTGTTTTGTAGTCGTTTTAGGATTCTTGTGCCAATCGGATCACCTCATCGGCAATGTCAGAGGCTGCATTCGGTCGGGCGAGTTGCAGGATATGTTGGCTGAGGCTCTCCAGTTTCTCCACATCGGTTACCGTGTTGATGGCAAGGGGGAGTAATGTGCGTCGAGCTTCCGCGTCTTTGACGAAAAGTGCCGCTTCTTTCTGGACCAGAGCCAGTGCATTTTTAGTTTGGTGGTCTTCCGCTACGTTCGGAGAGGGAATCAAAATAACCGGTTTGCCCAGCAGGCAGAACTCCGAGATACTTCCGGCACCCGCACGCGAAATAACCAAGTCAGCTGCAGCATAAGCCATGCGCATATCGCTGATGAAGTCCTGCACGACGAGATTTTTCGGTTGTCCTCGTCTTGCCAGTTCGTTTTGGATGTATTCGCTGTAGTACTTACCTGTTTGCCAGATAAACTGGATGCGGCTTTGTTGCTTAACCAAGGGCAAGTTGCCCAAAATGCTTTCGTTGAGCGTTTGAGCACCGAGTGATCCGCCAATAAAGAGAATGGTTCGTTTGCCCGGCATCAGTCCGAAAGCCTTGACAGCCTCTTCCTTCGTGATACTTTCGTCGCGGAGATTCTGTCGGATGGGGTTTCCTGTGAAGAGAATCTTCTCTGCGGGGAAGAAACGTTCCATTCCGTCATAGGCCACACAAATCTTTCGTGCATTTTTCGCCAAAAGTTTGTTGGTTACGCCTGCATATGAATTTTGTTCCTGAATCAAGGTCGGAATACCCAGGGCCGCAGCCATGTTCAAGGTAGGTCCGCTAGCATATCCGCCTACTCCCACCACCACTTGCGGTTGAAATTCGCGGATAATCTTCTTCGCTAACATTCGGCTCTTCATAATTTTGAAGAGAACGGGGATATTTTTCAGCAAGTTCCTGCGGTCAAAGCCTGCAATGGGAAGCCCCTTGATGTCATAACCCGCAGCAGGTACACGCTGCATCTCCATACGACCTTCAGCACCGACAAACAGGATTTGTGCGTCGGGGCATTTCGAGCGGATTTCGTTGGCAATGGATACGGCGGGGAAGATGTGTCCGCCAGTACCTCCTCCGCTGATTATGACACGTATTTCAGCATTCATATCACGTAACTATATAGGACAACCGCAAAAGTAGTAAAAACTTTTTGGAGGTTCGTCGGTTTACTCCATCCTTTTTTGTATGTGTTTGCCCTTCGTTGAAGTTCTTCTTGTTTCTCTCTCCTTTTTGTACACTCAGCCTTGATAAATTGTCACAAAGGCGAAGGAACACCTTGCAAGGTGCCCCTTCGCCTTTATCATTTGAAATCGGTAGTAAGGCTACTTACTTTTCAAGCAAAGCCTTCAATTCTTCGACATTGTTTGCGACCTCGTAGTAGTCTGCCGGTTGTCCGTTAATCAGTCCTTGTTCGAAGAGCTGATCGAGGGCTTTGAGCAGAGAGTCCCAGCATCCTTCTACGTTGTAGAATACCACCGGTTGGTGACAGATGCCAATTCCCGTATTGGCAAGGACGGTAAACACTTCATCGAGTGTCCCCATTCCTCCCGGTAAGGCTACCAATACGTCGCTTTCGCGGTTCATCATCGCTTTGCGGTCTGTGAGGTCTACACAACGGAAGGTTACGTCCAGGGTGTCGCTTACCCAGCCGCGTTCCTGCAAGATGTCAGGCACCATGCCATAGATGCGGCCGCCGTGACGTTTGACACTTTGAGCCAACACCTCCATGAGGCCTTTACGGGCGCCGCCATAGACCAATGTACGGTGGGTGCTGCCAATCCATTCGCCCACCTCTTCTGCCGCGCGGACATAGTTTTCGGGCAAGTTGTCCTTTGCCGAGAGGTAGACTCCGATTTTCTGGTACTTCATTCGTTCGATGCCGTTTTTATTTCACTGCAATGCACTCAATCTCTACGCGTGCACCCTTCGGCAACGTCTTTACCGCAACAGCAGAGCGTGCAGGGAAAGGAGCCGTGAAGAATTGCGCGTAGACCTCGTTCATTTCAGCGAAGTCAGCCATGTCAGCGAGGAAAACGGTTGTCTTCACTACGTTGGCAAGTGTCATGCCAGCCTCTTCGAGGATGTGGCTCATGTTCGTGAGTGATTGCGCCGTCAACTCCTTGATGCCACCTTCGGCAAATTCGCCCGTAGCGGGGTTGATAGGAAGTTGACCAGATACATAGAGTGTGCCGTTTGCTTCGATAGCCTGGCTGTAAGGACCGATGGCTGCAGGAGCCTGAGCCGTAGCAATGGGTTGTTTCATAGGAATATTATAATTAGCAGTTGATGATTGGTGACTTTGAGAAGTTGATGTGGCTGTGACAGGAGGTGAAGTCCTTCCTGTTCTTCTTAATTTCCAGCCAATAGAATCAGCAAAATGGCCGTCCAGTGTGCCATGGAACCGAGCAATACGAAGATGTGCCAGATGCCGTGGTAATAGGGACGGTTGTCGTGGGCAAAAAACCAGGTACCTCCTGTGTAGAATAAGCCTTCAGCCCCTATGCAGGCAAGAGCAGCCGGCGTGAGTCGGGTACACACAGGCTCTGCCACAAAGATGAAGCTCCAGCCCATGACCAGATAGAGCAGGAGTGAGAGGCGTGGGTAGCGGTCGATGGCCGTAATCTTGTAGACAGCTCCACTTGCCACGATTCCCCACAAGATACCGAAGACTGTCCAGCCCAACGTGCCGCCTACGACACCAATGCAGATGGGGGTATACGAGGCCGCAATCATGACGTAGATGCTGATGTGGTCTAAAATGCGCAACGCGCGCTTGGTGTGGCCCGGCATCCACCAGTGGTAAAGGGTGCTGGCGGCATACATTAAGAGCATACCGCAGGTAAAGAACGTTGTGCCGAAGGCATTCTGCCAGTTCTTGCTGTAGCCCAGTTTGAGAAGAATTCCTGCCGTGGCAAGGGTAAATACAATGCCAGCTAAATGGGTTGCTGTATTAAACCGCTCGTCCAAGCTTCTTCGTTGAATTGCATTCATAGGCGCAAAGGTACGAATAAATACGCTCCGTAGCCTTGCATTGTTTACGAAGTGTGTGGCTATTTACAAAGGAAAGCCGCGCAGCAACGGGGTTGCTACGCGGCTATCTAAATGTATGCTGTGTTCCGCTTTCAGGAACAGCAGGTCGTGTTACTTGCTACGTTCGTATACGAGCGTCTGTTCGCCAGCCTGCATAACGAGCTGGTTCTTTTCGTTCAAGCTCAAGGGGAGGGTCTTGCCTACCAAGGTGCCGGCACCAGCTTCGCACTTCTGGCAGTCTACCGTACCCTTGCCCGTTGCGGCATCCCAAGTGTACGTACCGATGTAGTATTCCTCACCGAGTGTGAAGTCTACACGTACATCCTTGTCATCAATTGTTTCAGAGTTGAAGAGGATAATTGACGTGGGATCTGCTCCTTCAGTAGTTGCAGTTGTTTGCCAGCTTGACTTGTAGAGCATCACCTTGTTGATGCGCTTTGCAATAAAACGCTCTTTGAGTGAGAGGTTGTCACCTTGCATCTCAAACATCTGTACCGTTGCGTTTACGTTATCCTTGCGCAAGGCTAAATAAGCGCGTGTAGGAGCTTCGAGGAAAGAATTCTCGAAGAAGGCAGTCACCATACCCGTTTTTGAGTCGTAGCTGCACTCCGTACTGGTCATGTAGATGTGTTCGTTGGTTGCGGTATCAATCTTGGTGAAGTTCAACACCGTGTCACCCTTCAGGTTGATAGCCAATTCAGCCACGTAGTTGTTGCTCAGAAGCGTATGTTCTGACTCCCACGTGCCCAATTGTATGTGTTCAGGGTAAGTTACGTTCTTCGTGTCAGCTTCTTCAGTTTCGTTGCAGGAAGCGAAGCCTACAGCGATGCAAAGCAACAGGGTGAACGTCTTGAAGAACTGTTTCATACGTTTGCTTTCGTTTATGTGGTTTGTAATGCCCCTTCCCCGTTTGCAGATGGCGGAGGGGAAGGAGGCAGAAAGTTACTGATTGGAATTATTTCCAGTTCGGAACAAGGTTAGAGTTAGCTTGGAGGTCCTGAGAAGGAATTTCCCAAACGAAACGCTTGTCGTTAGCTTCTACCTTGAGGTTGAGAGCATCCGGACGGAGAATGTTCACGGGGAAACTTTGTGCTTTCATACGCGTGAAGCCCTTGTGCCAACGCTTGAGACAGTCGAGGCGGAAGCCTTCGCCTGCAAACTCGCGTGCCCATTCGTCTTCCATCATCTGGTCGAGCTCATCGCCCGTGCAGTCAGCCTGGATTTCAGAAGCACCACGTGCCGCACGAAGTTCGTTCAAGTAGCCACGTGCCGCATCCTCGTCGCGTGAAGCCTTCTTCAATGAAGATTCAGCGGCAATGAGGTAAAGTTCGGCAGAACGGAAAGCCTTAGCCATTACATAAGGTGAACCCCAGGGACCTTCCTTTTCGGGATCCTTGTACAAGTTTTGGTTGCTGTGCAACTTCCAGAACTGTACACCAGCAGCAGTCAAGTCACCATAAGTCATTGCCAGTTGCTGCTCACCCATGAAGGGGTTGGTGAAGTACATAGAGGCGCGGAGGTCACCAGACTCGAAGAGGTTGATGAGACCTTGCGTCGGAATGTAGTAGGGGTTTGCACCGTGGATGTAAGCCTTCTTTGTTTCCTTGTCTTCGCGGATATCGTAGCTTACCCAAATCGGTGAATACGTGATGACACGTTCATCGGGCGTTTGAAGCGGCTGGAAGATGATTTCAGACGAAGTATCGTACAGCCACAGCTCTTGCAACTGCTTTGCATCGGAAGCAAGCTGGTAGTTAGGAGTCAGCTCATCTGCAATCTGGATAGCCTCTTCGTATTTGTGCGTGTAGAGATCCAAACGGCATTCGAGTGCGCGGTAAGTGTCAAGTCCGACTTCCGTCGTAGAACCGTTCATGTTAACGGTAAACTTCGCATCGTCGGGCGACTGTGCGTTTTCCAACGCTTGTGCTTCGAGATCGGCTGCGACACCCATCAGTGAGTCAGCTTTATGCAAATGTTCGCGGATGAAACCTACAGTTGCTTCGAGAGAAGCTCTTGAAGGCTTGCTATGCTCAGTCATGTCGGGCGTAACGAGGGGGAGACCCAGCTCATTGGCTGCTGTGGCGGGTTCGTAGTCTTTGCAGTAGCGCACCATCATGTTCGTGTAAGCGTACGCGATGGAAAAGTGTGCAGCACTCAGATAACGGTTGGCAAGCGCACTCTGCTGGAATTCCTTCGCAGTCTTCGGCTCTTTCAAGCAATATTGCGGCATGTGGTTAAGGAAATCGTTGGCTTGCTTCACCATGAAGAAGTTATTACCCCACACGATGTCGCCGTCAAACTGTTCCGTCGTAAACTTCCAGCTGTAAACTTGGTTGAGTGAAACCGCATTCTTGGCAGCTGAGAAAAGGTCGGCCTGAATTTCAGAAACATAGGCACAGGCACCACCTGAAACGGAACGCAGACGAGCCTGCAGGCCTACATACTGCTTCTTGGCACGCTCAAAGGTGCTCCAACTTTGCTCAAAGCCCAGTGCATCTTCGGGCATCTGGTCCAGCTCACAGGAAGTCATTACAGGTACTGCAAGCAGGGCGCAAAGCGCAGATTTGATCAAATATTTGTTCATATATAACTGTATTCTTCTGAATGTTGAATAAGAGATTGTTTGACACGTGGTCTGATTGTACGTCTTTTAGAACGTAAACTCAACGCCAAATACGTAGTCACGCGTAGCGGGGAAGCCGTTACGTGCAATGTTGGAGTTGACTTCGGGGTCAGCACCCTTGTACTTCGTCACCGTAAAGAGGTTACGCGTCGTGAAGTTGAGGCGGATGTTGCTGAAGAAGTTCGTGCGTTCCATCCACATCTTAGGCAACTCGTAAGAGAGTGAGAGGTTCTTCAGACGGAGGAAGGAAGCATTTTCCAACAAGTGCGTGTCGAACTGGCTGTCGTAAGCGAAACCAGGCAATGAAGCGAGGTCGCCAGGCTTCTGCCACATGTCGGTGAGCAGGTCGCGGCTCTGGTTGTAACCACTCAAGGCATTTGCGCGAGAAGTTGCAAAGAAGTAGTCGTTGTTGACCATGTATTTGCCCAACACGTAGGTAAAGTCAGCGACGAGGGTCAAACCCTTCCAAGAAGCCGTCACACCGAAACCACCGTTGTGGGGAGCAAATTGCTTTTTGCCCGTATCCTGGTAGAGTTCGTTGAGCTGTGACTCGTCCTTCGTCATGGTTTCGGGGTTGAAGGTGTGTCCGGGCTTACCCTTATGGCCTTGCTTGTACCACATCGGTGCACCGTCTTCCTTATCAACACCGGCATAGATCGGCATATAGAAGTTAACGCCCTTGCCTACCTGGTAGTTAATCAAAGCGTCCTTCACGGGCCAGTCAGTGCGACCATAGAAGAGCTTATCGATCTCGTTGTTGTTGTATGCATACGTTGCGCGAACGTTCAAGTAGAAGTCACGCGTACGAACAATGTCATAGTTGAGCTCGAGTTCCACACCACGGTTGTTCATCTCACCGATGTTCTCCATGCGAGAGCCCATACCCGTCGTATAGGGGAGAGGTACACTCATGAGCATGTCCTTCGTCTTACGGTAGTAAGCATTGACATCGAGGGTCAACTTACCGAAGAAGCCTGCGGTGAAACCGAAGTTGGCCTGAATCTGCTTTTCCCAGCCGAGGTTGGGGTTAGCATACTGTGCAAAGTAGAAACCTTGCTTGCCACCATACTGCGTCAATGCAGAGAGTGCCAAGTGACCGTAGTTACCTACTTCTGAGTTACCCGTAGAACCCACACTTGCCTTCACTTGTAAGTTGGTGAGCCAGTCAGAGGCAGGGCGCATGAACTTTTCAGCCATTGCATCCCACATCAAACCACCACTGTAGAAGAGTGCGGTGCGGTGATCCTTGGAGAAGCGAGAAGAGGCATCCGAACGAACGGTGAAGTTGGCGTAATACTTCTGCTTGAAGCCATAATCCACGCGACCAAAGAAGGAGAGGAACTGATAAGCCGAAGCAACCTGGCTTGCCATCTCGGGAGTCGTTGCTGCTGAGAGCAAGGGGAGGTCGTCGTCTTCGAAACCAGAAGCCGTAGCCGTAAAGCCGCCTGTAGTTGACTTGATACCTTCCTGACCAGCGAGCAAGGTCAGTGAGTGATCCTCGTTGATGTTTAATTTATACTCAGCCGTGTTGGTGATGGTCCACATAGCACCACGTGACATGCTTTCGCTACCCTTGGCAGGTTCACCAAAGATGGTTTCAGACACAGAAGGAACAATGCGGTTTGAAGCACGGGTCTCTGTGGCGAAGAGACCGAGCTGTGAACGGAGTGTCAAGCCCTTGACAGGCTGAATTTGTACGTAAGCCGAACCGTTATAAACGATGTCGTTGGCATGGTTGGGCTGCATCTGGAGCAAATACTTGCTGTCCCAGTCTTCCATACCCCAAATCTTGTGTTGCTTCATGTACTCGGGGTCGTACGGATCCCAATAGCGGGGGAAGAGCTGAGCCGTACCAGAGAATGAACGAGAGTTGCCCGTACCCTGAACCGTATAACCGTCGCGCTGACGCTCTGTGTAAGCGATGCTTTGGCTTACACCGATGGTCAACCAATCCTTGACTTTGCTATCCAAGTTGGTGCGGAGCGTGTAACGCTTGAAGCCTGAGAAATCAGTCAAACCATTTTGGTCGAGGTAAGAACCTGAAACGTAGTAGTTCGTATTTTCGCTACCGCCGCGTACGCTTACTTCCGTGTTGTACATCGGAGCGGCATTGTCGAAGCCATACTTCTGCCAGTCAGTATTGCTACCGTGTGCCTTGTAGCGGGCATACTGGTCAGCATAGATAATACCATTGGCAAGCTGGAAGTCGAGCAATTCGTCGGCCGTCATCGGGTTACCGATGTTACGTGCCAGCTGACCCCAACCTACTTTCTGTGAGAGGGTAACCTGAGCCTTTTCGTTGCGGCGACCCTTCTTCGTGGTTATATAGATGACACCGTTAGCTGCACGAGAACCGTAAATAGAGGTGGCAGAGGCATCCTTCAGCGTCGTAACGCTCTCGATGTCGCTGCTGCTCAGCATGGAGAGGATGCTCGTACCGGCAGGTGAACCATCGACAACGATCAGCGGCGTGTTGCTGGCACCAATTGAACCATTACCACGGATGGTAATGGACACATTGCCCACTTCACCCACGTCACCCGTGTTGTTCATAACCTGCATACCTGCTACCTGACCCTGCAATGCGTCGGCAATGTTGACAGAAGGCTTACCTTCAACGACATCACCCGATACCTTCTTGACAGAACCCACAAGGGTACCCACTTTCTTAGCCGTACCGTAACCAACGACTACAGCTTCGCCGAGTTCGTTGTCCTTAAGTACAACTTTCACATTGCCTGCCACATTCACCGTTTGTGACTGCATACCGATGTATGTCACATTGAGTTTCTTAGCAGAAGCAGGCACGTTGGTAAGCTTAAAGACGCCGGAAGCATCGGTGGTCGTCACGATCTTCGTGCCCGCCACTCGTACCGTAGCTCCCATGACGGGTTCGCCGGCAGAGTCGATGACCTTACCCGTTACGTGCTGCTGAGCGGAAGCTGTTGCTGCGGTAAGCAACAAGCCGGCTCCCAAGAGCACTAACTTTTTGTTCATAAATATAACCATTTAATTAGACATTGATACAGAGGATGAGTGCCAGGTGTTATCTCTGCCGCGTGAACTATTATAGACTCGGGCGGGAGAGGTGACCTGCGCTGTGTTGCAGTGACAAGTTCCGTAAGGATAAAGAAATAGCCGCTACCTATCCAAGGGAGGGGCAGACGGGAAGGAAACAAGATGTAAACAGATAAAGGGCGGTGAAAACAGACGGAGGGAAGTCCGCCCGACTCGTGCCCTGCGTTTAGTCAAGAGTGCTTTGTGTTGGAAAATAGGTGGAGGTTGATCCTTTCCCCAAACGTTGCTTCTGAAGTAAATCGGAAGCAAGCAATCCTTTTTTAGTGGAATATCAATTGCAATCAGCGCGCAAATATAGGCGAATATTTTCACCCGACAGCCTAAATATTCATTTTTGTCGAAGAAAATTAACTGTGAGCCTGTATTTGCTTTCATTTTGGCAGATTTCGGGGCGTTTTGTGCGACTTTCAGGAAGAAAAACATTCGAATCTTAAGCTCTGTGTTTGTTGGGAGGGGAAATTGGGAGGGTGGGGTAGTGGTTTGGAAGCAGGGAGGATGGCAGTGGGCGAAAGCAAGCAGGTATTGCAGGAGGAAAGCGGGACGAAAAGTTCGGCTGATTACGTTGGGCAAGGCTAGCAAAGGCTGAAAGGTCTGACTTTTCTTGTTTCGTAAGGCTTGCAAAGCTTGTAGGGTTGCACTTTTCTTGTCTTGTAAGTCTTGCAAAGCTTCCATCGTTCGACTTTTTAGGCTTTGTCAGACTTGCAAGACCCAAAAAGGTCGACCTTTCTTCGTCTTGCAAGGGGTGCAAAGGAAGAAAGGTCGACCTCAAGAGGGGCTTGTAGACGTTGCCCTTATTTGAACCCGCCAATGGAGTTGGCGATGATGACCGTGAGGACCACGGCCGAAATGCTTGCGTAGAGCCAGTCGCGCTCGTGAAGGAAGTCAACGAGCGAAAGTAACACGCGCACGATGGGGGTAAGGATAAGTATCAAGACTCCTGTCTGAATCCACCCAATCGGGGTGAAATGCAGGAAGCCGTGGAGTATGCCGCCCAATGTCGTGTAGCTTTGTGCGTGTTCGGCCTGGTAGCTGAATTGGCGGAAGGTGTCGAGGCTGAGGCTTTCGCTTCCGTGGTGCCACAAATAGAGGATGCCGCCGATGGTGGCGACTATGCAGGCGAGGCTGACGCCCCAACGCAGGGTGCGGGAGATGAGGAGCTGAATGTCCATGGAGTTACGAGGTTATAGGGTTATGAGGGTATGGGATGATGCGGTGACTGGTTCGGGCTATGGAGCCTTGGTCAAGTTGTCTGACGTTACTTGTTCGGAAAGAGCTGGTCTCGATCAGGGAGAACCTGTTCTTATTAAGTACGAACAGCTTTATGCGCAACGCACGAGCAACTCCAGACAGCCGAATCGAAGTCACTTCGTTTCTTTACAAGGTTCCTTTCATGCCTTGCCATATCATATTGAGCGCAACCAGGGTAATAGCGATGCAAAAGATTTGGCGGAGCAGGCGTACATTCATCTGTTTGAGCAGGCGGGCACCTGTCAGTGCGCCAAACAGTACGCCGACGAGTACGGGGCAGGCAATGGTGGGGACAATGATGCCGCGCTGAATGTAGATGACTGCAGAGGCGCAGGCTGTGACACCCATCATAAAGTTGGAGGTCGTAGTGCTCACTTTAAAGGGAACCTTCATTAAGCCGTCCATGGCAAGCACCTTCAGCACGCCCGAACCGATGCCGAGGATGCCCGAAAGGACTCCCGCAAGGTACATGACACTGAAACCGCCGCCCACATTGCGTAGTTCGTATGGCTTGAGGCTTCCTTCCTTCTGGGGAGCCGTCCCGAAGAGGTGCAGGCGTTGGGCAAGCGGACTGCCCTTGATTCCGTCGTGGTCGGACTTGCGGCGTTGCTGCATGGCGGCTGTCAGTAGCAACACGCAGCCATAGATGACGGCAATGATGTTGTTGTTGAGGTAGATGGCAACGGCGGCACCGCAAACGGCACCGAGGGTGGTGGCTATCTCCAGGAACATACCGAGGCGCACGTTGGTGATGCCTTCTTTGACATAGGCCGAACCTGAGCCTGAAGAGGTGGCGATGGAAGCGACAAGGGCGGCTCCGATGGCATAGTGAAAGTCGACACCGAAACCGAGGGTCAACACGGGGATGATGACAACTCCGCCGCCTAAGCCGGTCAGGGAACCGAGCAGGCCGGCACTGTAGGAGGCGGCGAGGAGGATGAGGGTGAATGCAAGCAGGGTCATGAGATGAATTGAAAAAGATGCTTATGGTGGAGGGGAAGGGGAGTGTAGCCGTTGGGAAGCGATGTTGCTACATCGGGTGGAATCGGTGTCTCCCCGACAGGAATGGTAGGGTCTGACGAAGGGAAGGCTGATGGCCGTGTGGCAGTGATGTGTGTAGCCTTGGGTCGCTGTGCGCTACCAAAAAGGCTCTCCCTGTTAATAAAGAGGAAGAGCCTTTTACCCTTAGAGGGGTATATTCCATAGAATTTCCGCTGTGGAGTCAGTGAGTGAGGGGTTATGTCGGTTGTTCGCAGACAGTGCCAAAGCTACCAGGGCACCCTTGAGAACAGAAGAAGTTCTCTCGGTAAAAGCTGCAGCGGCTTGTGCTTGATGGTCTGTCTTCGAAAAGAGCCCCATGGCTTAATGTAGTTTATGGTTCTTGAGATTCTTGGCAGTCAACCGTTCTCCGAGGATGCGGTAACGGGGTTGCGCTTTCTTCTTCATCTCGGCAATGTGCTGCTGACGTGCCAGCTCGCCGCGATGTTTCCATTCCGCCATCGTGTAGAATTTGCCCGTGGCGGGGTCGAGGTATTTCGCCTCGGGCAGGCTGTGGCGCTTAGCCAGGAGGCGTTGGTTGGCAGTCGCGATATCAAATTCATCGCTGACAATGCCCATATTTTCAATTTCAACGGGGGCTACACCCATGGCAACCATGCCTAATTCTTTGGCAGCGGCCATGGAGAGGTCGACCAAACGTCCACGAACGTAAGGACCGCGGTCGGTGACGCGTACAACGACTTCTTTACCGTTCTTTCGGTTGGTTACCTTGAGCAGGGTGCCGAAAGGAAGGGAGCGGTGGGCACAGGTAAGGCTGTCTTTGTGATAAACCGAACCATTACTGGTGCGGCGGCCGTGAAACTTATTTCCATAAAAAGAAGCTTTGCCTTTGGTCTGGGCAAAGGAGGGTGCTGTAATAGCGAAAGTTAGGATCGTTGCAAAAAAGAAGATTACTTGTTTAATTGTCATCTGATAAAATTTGCCACGAGGACTATCGGGTAATCGGGAGGGCGCCAGTGGTGTCATTTCTCACACGGTCTTTGCAAGGGCTGTGTGGCACCGAGATATGTGGAAGGCGACCCGTGGGGGCGGAAGGAGGTGTTGGAACCATTACAGGGGGGTGATCCCTGTGTACTTCCGTCTGTACAGCGGAAAAAGAGGGGAAGGGGAGGCGCTAGGTGTTCCCTTCGGGTGACATCCGACAGTGGGATAAGAGTGCCTGGTCTGAGGCTGTTTTCCACGGAGGAAAACCAGCGGGCGTGCAAGGTCTGTCGCGGTGAAAGCACACGGCTTTCGGCGGTCAGTTTGCCTCTCTCCTCGTGAGGTTTGCGGGGCAAAAGTACGATAAACGGCATGAACAGGGAAACAGATGTCTTTGAAAATCAGTAGTTTAACCTTTAACATACGATTTTGTAACATAGAGATACAGCCCTTTTCCTTCTGATTAAGTGGTGACAAATATCGAGAAGGTCCTTTATGACTTGGTAGGTTTAACCCTCGAAATGCAAGGGATGGAAGTGCGGGTGGAACGGTTTACAAAATGATAGTTTTCGGGGGCGGTGATAGACGCTTTGCTCATTTATGAGTATCTTTGCGCCCATGTGAAAAACTTCAGATGAGGCTTTTCGTTTATTGGGCTATTTTCGGTGCTGCTCTCCATTCGAGCGTGGGTCGTTACAAGATTTAGGCTTTTGCACGCCATCCTGTGGGCGGTGTTTCGCCGATCCGATGCTTGGATACGAGGAAGAGAGAAAAGCCCTTTTGTTTATTCTTCCATTGCATTCCATGTTACATCGCATCCTCTTGTTTTTGGGGCTCCTGTGGGGGAGCTGCGGGGCATTGTGGGCACAGGATTATCCGACCGCCAATCCCCAGATGACATTTATCAACGAAGACGGCAATGAGACGACCGACACCCAGTATGACGGTTCCGCTCCCTTGGCTGTGACCTTCACGGCAAACCCTGAAAACGTGGGCAACTACACACCGCTCTACGAGTGGCGCTTTACGCGGTTGGGCGAGAGCAAGCCTTTCCTCGTGCGAAACGATGAAAATACGCAGTACACGTTTACGCAGTCGGGTTCCTTCAGTGTCGAACTCTTCATCAGCTTTGTGCAAGGCACGGACACCTTGGACTATGCCATGGACGAGGCCTTCGTCCTGACTTTTTCGGAGTCGAAGCTCGAAGTTCCCAATGCGTTTACGCCCAATGGCGATGGCATCAACGATGTGTTCCGCGTGAAGGAAGGCTATAAGAGCATTGTCAGCTTTAAGGCCAGCGTGTTTAGTCGCTGGGGCAAGAAACTCTATGAATGGAACGATCCCGCTGGCGGATGGGACGGAAAGTCGGGCGGAAGAAACGTGCCCGACGGAGCCTATTACCTCCACATCGAAGCGAGGGGGGCTGACGGACGAAAATATCACATCAAGAAGGTGATTAACTTGCTTCGCGGATTTACAGAAAGTACTGGCAGTGCACAATAGGGTGACTGAAGCCGGTACGACAAGGAGAAAAACCAATCATGACACACAATAAGATAGATATCAGTGGCGCGCGGGTGCACAATCTGAAGAATGTAGACGTGACCCTGCCGCGTTACAGTTTGAATGTCATCACGGGACTCAGCGGGTCGGGAAAAAGTTCGCTGGCTTTTGACACCCTCTATGCGGAGGGACAACGCCGGTACATTGAAACCTTCTCGGCTTATGCGCGAAACTTCCTCGATAATCTCGAACGCCCCGATGTGGACAAGATAACGGGACTCAGTCCGGTTATCAGCATTGAGCAAAAGACAACCAACAAGAATCCGCGTTCGACTGTAGGCACCGTGACCGAAATTTACGACTTCCTGCGCTTGCTTTATGCCCGTGCAGGCGAGGCCTTCTCCTACGTGACGGGCGAACCGATGGTGAAGTACACCGAAGAGCAGATTGTGGCACGCATCCTTCAAGATTACGAGGGACAGAAGGTCTACCTGCTTGCTCCCTTGGTTCGGACGCGTAAGGGACATTACAAGGAGCTCTTTGAGTCGGTATTGCGCAAGGGCTTTTTGACTGTCCGCGTAGACGGTGAGCTTCGCGAAATCATCAAGGGCATGAAGCTGGACCGCTACAAGAATCATGACATTGAGGTAGTGGTAGACAAGTTGGCTGTACGGGCTAAGGACGAGGAACGCTTGAATAAAAGTGTGAGCCAGACCCTTCAGCAGGGCGGCGGACTGATGATGGTGCTCCGCGCGGACGATGGTCAGGCGCGCTACTTCTCCAAACAGCTGATGTGTCCCACTTCGGGTGTGTCCTATCGTGAACCAGCGCCACATAACTTCTCTTTCAACTCAGCCCAAGGTGCTTGCCCGAAGTGTAAGGGCTTGGGTTACGTGAGCATTATCGACCGAGAGAAGGTGGTGCCCAATGATAAACTCTCCATTCGCGAGGGAGGACTCGCTCCCTTAGGTAAGTATCGCAATGCACTGATCTTTTGGGAGGTCGAAGCGGTCTTGGAAAAGTATGGCTATGATCTGAAGACGCCAATTAGTGAGCTTTCTGACGAAGCCATGGACGAAATCATCAACGGAAGTGCTGAACGTTTGCGCATCCCGGGCTCGGTAGCCCATACAACCGATGATTACTACGTGGACTTTGACGGTTTGGCGAAGTATATTCGGCAGATGGCAGACGCAGAGATGTCTGCTGCCTCGCAACGATGGGCTGACCAGTTTTCGAAGACTGCCGTTTGTCCCGAATGTCATGGTGAACGATTGAACCGTGAAGCACGTTCGTACCGTTTTGCTGGTAAAACCATTGCAGAACTCGCTCACATGGACATTGCGGAACTCTATGATTTTCTGGGGAACGTCGAGGAGCAATTGGACTCGAAGCGACGTGCCATTGCGCATGAAATTCTGAAAGAACTCCTGTCGCGTTTGAAGTTCCTGCTGGACGTTGGGTTGGACTACCTCTCGTTGTCTCGTTCTTCGATGACCCTTTCGGGCGGAGAGAGTCAGCGCATCCGACTGGCCACCCAAATCGGTTCGCAGTTGGTCAATGTGCTCTACATTCTTGACGAGCCTAGTATCGGATTGCATCAGCGCGACAACGTGCGACTGATTCATTCGCTTCAGGAGCTTCGCGACTTGGGCAATACGGTTGTGGTCGTGGAACATGACAAGGACATGATGCTCGCGGCCGACTACGTGGTCGACATGGGGCCACGGGCCGGTAGACTGGGCGGTGAAGTGGTCTTCCAGGGAACTCCGCAGGAGATGCTGGCCACGGACACGCTGACTTCGCAATACTTGAACGGCAAACGACGCATCGAGATTCCCGCTGAACGACGTGTGGGTAACGGACAGGTGCTCCGCCTGGTAGGTGCGAAGGGAAATAATCTGAAAAATGTAACGGTAGATTTCCCGCTCGGAACCCTGATTTGTGTGACCGGTGTTTCGGGCAGTGGTAAGTCAACGTTGATAAACAATACATTGCTCCCCATTCTCTCGCAACACTTCTATCGTTCGTTGCAAGAGCCGTTGGCGTATGAAGCCATTGAGGGGTTGGAACATGTAGACAAGGTGGTTGCGGTCGATCAGAGTCCCTTGGGACGTACACCGCGTTCGAATCCCGCTACTTACACGGGTGTATTCTCTGACATTCGTTCCTTGTTCGTCAATCTGCCCGAAGCCAAGATTCGCGGTTACAAGCCCGGACGCTTCTCCTTCAATGTGCGCGGCGGACGCTGTGAGGTTTGTAAGGGAAATGGCTATAAGACCATCGAAATGAACTTCCTCCCCGATGTGTACGTGCCTTGTGAGGCTTGTCACGGCAAACGTTATAACCACGAGACGCTGGAGGTGCGCTTCAAGGGGAAGAGCATAGCCGATGTGTTGGATATGACAATCAACCAGGCGGTGGAATTCTTTGAGAACGTACCGAATATTCTGCACAAAATCAAAGTCCTGCAGGAGGTTGGTCTGGGTTACATCAAACTGGGACAAAGTTCGACGACGCTTTCGGGCGGAGAAAGCCAGCGCGTGAAACTCGCGACGGAGCTTTCCAAACGCGACACGGGACAGACCATTTATATCCTGGACGAACCGACCACGGGACTTCACTTCGAGGATATCCGTGTGTTGATGGAGGTGCTGCAGAAGTTAGTTGAGCGAGGCAATACGGTGATTGTCATTGAGCACAACCTCGATGTCATCAAAGTGGCAGACTACTTGATTGACATGGGACCCGAAGGAGGTCGAGGCGGTGGACAGTTGCTTTATCAAGGCACGCCAGAAGGGCTCGTCAAGAGCGAGAAGGGATATACCTGGAAGTTCTTGAAGGAGGAGATGGCGGAGTCGGGACAGTAAAGCCTTACAGTTTAGGCAGAGGGCATGCTGGAGCGTTTTGTCAACGTAACAGACAGCTCTGAGTTCGTTTGCAGTGTACTTGTTCCGTTGGCAGGAGCAAGACTGGACAGCAAACAGCCAAGCGTTTTCCATTCCAACCATTCACTTGAAATTCAATTCATTATTAACTCATAAACAATTCTACAAATCTATGTTTGAAGGACAACCTAAAGGTCTTTTCACCTTGGCACTTGCCAATACGGGTGAGCGTTTCGGCTATTACACGATGTTAGCCGTGTTCGTTCTCTTTCTTCAGGAGAACTTCGGACTCTCTGCTGCGGCAGCGGGTAGTATTTACTCTACATTCTTGATGTTCGTCTACTTCCTTCCGTTCA